>ONDP01000028.1 GCA_900316645.1 uncultured Prevotellaceae bacterium | reverse complement strand
TGATGGTACTGACGGCTGTAGGTCAGTATGCTTACAAACGTCCGAAGGATGGCGTTTTAGTGGTTCCAATCGGCTGTCTGAAGGACTAATTGTTAATAAAGGAATAGTAACAATTATGGCTCGATACCGATAGAAAAGTGTCGAGCCATTGTTGTGTTCAAAGATGCTGTACGGCTATAGTTTCTTGTTGTCCTTGAAGGAGTAGTATTGTTCATCCGCAAGGATGATATGGTCGAGGAGAGTCATGCGTACAGATTCTGCGGCCTTCAGACCTCTACCGCCATCCACTCCTTACGTTCCTTTTCACTCATTTTCTCAATAGCATAACGGAGCATCGTACGAGGCATTTCGTGTGCATGCTGACGCAAAAAGTCACGAAGCAAATCCATCGAACATCGCTTACCCATCTCTCTGAGCATCCATCCCACAGCCTTATGCATCAAGTCATGCGGATGGTGCAGATGTATCTCCGCATATCTCAGACACCATGACGGGTCGCCCATCTGTGAAGTCTTCCACGTACAAACGATACTCATCCTCTGCTTCCACAGATTATCGCTGGCCGCAAGGTCATCCAGTATATGTCGCTTATATTCAATCTGCATCGGGTCATTCCCCTTAGCAGAGGGACAAGAGGGGGTCTTTATCCATGCTCCCAATATCTTAGGCGCAGACAAATCCACTAAATCCCAGTTGTTCGCTCGCTCTGCGTACTGCAGATACATCGTCAGAATCTTATTCCGCTTTTTTATAGCTTCTGCATCATTCACCAATCGCTTGGCCGCCAGTTTTTCAAACTTCGCCACCAGTATCAAGAGACCGCAAAGCCTCACCTCATGCCATTTCGACATCAGCAGCTCTGGTACCTCATCAATGGTTAATGGTTCAGGGCCAATGGTCAATGGTCCATGGTTTTTACCACCTCTCTCGTTTGTGGCACCTTCAGCCCTAAGAACTCATCGCCCTCTCCATACTCACCAGGTCCCGTCTTGAAGAACCCCATAAGTACCCTACGCTGCTCCTCATTCCGCAGCGACTCCATGTAGTCGATTATTTCCTTTGCAGTCACTTTGTCAATTGTCAATTACCAAAATTTGTTCCGCATGCTCCTTGGTCTTCACCTGCTTACCGGAAAAGATCTGCTCAATAATGCCTTCTTCGTTAATAATAAAGGTAGTACGAATAGTGCCCATCGTCTTCTTGCCATACATATTCTTCTCGCCCCAGGCTCCCATCGCCTCCAACAGCTCATGATTGATGTCAGCAATCAGCGGAAACGGCAGTTGATACTTCTCCTTAAACTTCACATGCGAAGCGGCAGAGTCCTTGCTCACACCAACCACCTCATAACCCTTGCCCTGCAGCTCACTATAGTGGTCGCGCAGGCTGCAAGCCTCAGCAGTACAGCCACTCGTATTGTCCTTCGGATAGAAATACAACACCAACTTTCTACCCTTGTAATCACTCAGACGGATGTCCCGTCCCTGTTCGTCCTTGCCCAAAACCTCAGGCGCCTTGTCTCCAATATTCATATCGTTTCCATTTATTGGTTTCGGTTGCAAATATACGAATTAATTTCTATTCTGCAAGGAATTTGTGGGAAACTTATAAAAAGAGGTGATGTCTGAAGGCTGATGGCTGAAGGCAGATGGAAGATGGATGATGGTTATGTTCATTTTCTTGGCGCAAGAACTTACCCATCCTCTCCCTATATGGAGAGGCTCAAACTCAGAACTGCAGAAACCGACAGTTCTGAGTGCGTTTTGGTATCGCGGGACGACGCGATGGGTTGTTCTTGTTTTTTTCTAAAAATGCAAAAACTTTTGGATTTTCTTCGTTTAATCAAAATTTTGCACTAATTTTGTCCACGGAAGTAATAAGATACAAAGACTATGGCTAAAAAATTAATCGTATTTGGCTTGATGGCCAGTTTAACAGTTACAACAATGAGTGCACAACCAAAATTGAGAGCCGATAACATCGATGAGGTGCTGAAGGCAATGACACTTGAAGAGAAGGCAAAGCTATTGGTTGGCGGTGCTAACAATTTCTTTAGCGAAGGCGCTGTCGTTGGCGGTGAGGCTGACTTGGTGGCCGGGGCTGCCGGTAATACTGCCGAGATAGCACGACTGGGGATTCCTGCCACTGTATTGACTGACGGTCCTGCCGGAGTGCGCATCGACCCCACTCGCAAGGGTACTTCGCAGACTTACTATGCCACGGCATTCCCTATCGGTTCGTGTCTGGCCTCGACCTGGAATACGGAATTGGTAGCCAAGGTGGGTGAAGCCATTGGTAACGAAACCAAGGAATACCGCTGTGACGTCATCTTGGGTCCGGGTATGAACCTGCACCGTAATCCGTTGTGCGGTCGTAACTTTGAATACTATAGTGAAGACCCGCTGTTGACGGGTAAGATAGCTGCTGCCTATATCAAGGGTGTGCAGAGTCAGGGTGCCGGTGTGAGTGCCAAGCACTTTGCCGTCAATTCACAGGAGACCGACCGCACCAGTGTAGATGAGCGTGTGAGTCAGCGTGCTGCCCGTGAGTTGTATCTGCGTGGTTTTGAGATAGCAGTCCGTGAGAGTGACCCCTGGACGATTATGGCTTCATACAACCAGGTGAACGGAACCTATTCTATGGGAAATTACGACCTGTTGACCAAGATTCTGCGTGACGACTGGGGATATAAGGGAATGGTGATGACTGACTGGATTGGTATTCGCGACGGGCTGACCACCGTCAGTGAGGTGCATGCCGGTAATGACCTGATGGAGCCCGGACAGCAGAAGCAGATAGACGAGATCATAGAAGGTGTGAAGAAGGGAACCTTGGATATCAAGGATGTTGACCGCAATGTGCGCCGCATGTTGGAGTATATTGTGAAGACCCCCAGCTTCCGCAAATATCCTGCTACCAACAACCCCGATTTCACGGCTCATGCAGCCATTACGCGCCAGAGTGCTGCCGAGGGTATCGTCATGCTGAAGAACAATGGATGTCTTCCTTTCCGTACAGAAAGAATGGCTGATGGTCGAGGGCTGAAGGCTGAAGGTCCATTCATCAAGACCGTCGCCCTGTTTGGTGAGAAATCCTACGACTTCCTCTCAGGTGGCACAGGTTCCGGTTGTGTGCATCCCCCCTATGTGGTGGATATGGTGAAAGGTCTAGAGAACGTCGGTATCCAGTCGTCGAAGACGCTGACCGACATCTATCTCAAGTATATAGAATTTGCCAAGGTGAAGTTCCAAGCCGAGCGTCATCCAGCCAAATGGTATCAGATGGAATACTTCGGTCAGCAGAAATATCCTGAGATAGGTATCAGTCCTATTTGCATCAATAACGAAGTGAAGGCAGCTGATGCCGCCATCATCACCATTGCCCGTCAGGCAGGTGAGGGTGTTGACCGCGATATCGATACCGAGTTTAACCTCGTACCCGAGGAACAGGCGTTGATCAAGGACGTATGTAATGCCTTCCACGCCGCCGGTAAACCCGTGGTTGTGATTATCAATTCAGGTTCGGTGATTGAGACAGCCTCGTGGAGCGGTTATCCTGATGCCATCCTGTGTGCCTGGCAGCCAGGTATGGAAGGTGGTAATTCCATTGCCGACCTGTTGACAGGTAAGGTCAATCCATCGGGTAAGTTGACCATGACATGGCCTATTGCAGCCACCGACCATCCCTCGACCAGCAATTTCCCCGGACAGATAGACTTCTACAGCTTTAAGGAGATGACCGCCCATAAGACACCTATCTCAGGACATACCTACACCAATCACGAGGAAGATATCTATGTGGGTTACCGTTTCTTCGATTCGTTCGACCGCAATGTAGCCTATCCCTTCGGTTACGGTCTGAGCTATACCACTTTTGAATATAGCAAGCCAGCCGTCAAGGTAAATGGCGACAATATCACCGTCAGCATCACGATAAAGAATACCGGTAGTGTGGCAGGTAAGGAGATTGCCCAGGTTTACGTGGCTGCCCCCAAGGGAACTATCGAGAAGCCGCAGCACGAGTTGAAGGGCTTTGCCAAGACCCGTGAACTGAAGCCCGGTGAGAGCCAGACACTGACCATCCAGTTACAGAAACGAGACCTTGCCTCGTTTGACGAAGCCAACAGCCGTTGGTTGACAGAGGCAGGCCAGTACACCTTCGAGATAGGTGCCAACAGCCGCGACATCAGGGAGAAAGCTGTTGCCTCGCTGAGTGAATATACCGAGCAGACCAGCAATGCTTTGGCTCCACAGCAGCCATTGAACCTGCTTTCTGCTTCGAAGAAATAACAACAGACTTATGAAGAAACTATTTATTACCATCCTCACTGTACTGACAGTGACTTTTGCACAGTCAGAAGACGGTCATCGTCTCTGGCTGCGTTATGACATCAACCGCAGTGCACAAGTAGAAGCCCCGGCAGGTTCGCCCACTATCACGATAGCCAAGAGTGAACTGGAAAACTATTTCCAAGGGTCGCACGTTATGTTGCGCATCGACCCCACCTTGCCCGACGATGACGGTTTTACGATTAGAGGAGGCGACGACCAGCTCGTGATTACCGCCCGTCATGACATCGGACTGCTGTATGGTGCTTATGAGGTGTTGCGCCTGCAGGCTACCGACCGTCGCATCACGGACGAGACACAGAAGCCCTTCTTTAAGTTGCGTCTGCTCAACCATTGGGATAATCTCGACGGCAGTATCGAGCGCGGCTATGCCGGCAACAGCATCTTCGAGTGGTTTCACCTGAACGAGCAGCTCATCCGCGACTATGCACGTGCCAATGCCTCCATCGGTATCAACGGTTCGGTGCTCAATAATGTCAATGCATCGCCCAAGATGCTCACGAAGGAGTATCTGCGTGAGGTGAAGAAGATAGCCGACATTCTGCGTCCTTATGGTATCCGCGTCTTCCTCTCCATCAATTTCGCCACCCCGATGGCACTCGGTTATACCAAGACCGCCGACCCGAAAGATGCCAGTGTGGCACGCTGGTGGAAGAGCAAGGCCCGTGAAATCTATAAGCTGGTTCCCGATTTTGGCGGTTTTCTGGTAAAAGCCAATAGTGAAGGACAGCCCGGTCCTGGCGACTACCACCGTTCGCATGCTGACGGAGCCAATATGTTGGCAGAGGCATTGGAGCCCTTTGGCGGTATTGTGATGTGGCGCTGTTTCGTCTATGGTGCCAACCATAAAGGTGAAGACCGTGTAAAGCAGGCCGTCTCAGAATTCAAGCCCCTTGACGGTCAGTTCCATCATAATGTTATCCTGCAAACCAAGAACGGTCCCCTTGATTTCCAGCCCCGCGAACCCTATAGTCCTATCTTTGACCAGATTCGCGAGACACCCAATATGGTGGAGTTACAGATTACCCAAGAGTATCTCGGTCATTCGAAGCACCTGGTCTATCTTGCCCCCATGTGGAAGGAGTTCTTCCAGTTTGTGGAGCCCCAGTGGTTGTCGGGTGTTGCCGGAGTAGCCAATATCGGAAAGGATACCAACTGGTGCGGTCATCATTTCGCACAGGCCAACTGGTATGCCTTCGGTCGTCTGGCCTGGGATCCGTCGCTCACCTCAGAAGCTATTGCCCGTGAGTGGTTAGAGCAGACCTTTACGACTGACGAGAACTTCGTGTTCACCATGGTCACGCTGATGGAAGGTTCGCGTGAGGCCTGCGTCAACTATATGATGCCCCTCGGCTTGCACCACATCTTCAAGTTTGACCACCATTACGGTCCTGAGCCCGATGGATTCAAGGCAGACTATCCCATAGAGTGGTGCCCTGTGTATTACCACAAGGCAGACAAGAACGGAATAGGTTTCGACCGCACGTCGCAAGGTTCTGATGCCGTCAGTCAGTATCGTGAGCCCTATGCCTCACAGTATGACAAGTTAGAAACCTGTCCCGAGGAACTGCTCCTGTGGTTCCATCACGTGCCCTGGGACTATAAGATGAAAGACGGTTCAACCCTTTGGGAGTCTATGCAGTATGCCTATAACAGTGGTGTCATCTATGTTGAGGCGATGCATAACACCTGGCATACCCTGATGCGCCACTACATCGACGACCAGCGTTGGCGTGAGGTGGACGAGCGCTTGGAGATTCAGGAAGAGAGCGCCAAGGAGTGGAGGGATGTTTGTTTGAAATACTTTGGGGAAGTGAGGGAATAAGACCCCCTCGGTCCCCCTGTTTAGGGGGAAGAGGGTTGAGGGACAATCTTAGGTTAATGGTTAATGGTTCAGGGTTCATGGTTCAGGGCAACTGATGGTTAATGGTTCAGGGTTACTTTTGGTTCATGGTTCAAGGTTAATGGTTCATGAATGGCTGGCGCGATGAAAAATGACCGTGAACCGTGACTCATTAACCGTTAACCGAAAGTGGGTTCAGGGCAACTGATGGTTAATGGTTCAGGGTTCATGGTTAATGTTTGTTGGCTGGCGCGATGAAAAATGACCGTGAACCGTGACTCATTAACCGTTAACCGTTAACCGAGAGGGGGGTCTCAGTATTCAAAGCTGCTGCCACCTAAGAACTCACGGAGGAGGGAGGTGGGAGGAATCTGGTCTTCGGGGATGGGTTTGATGTAGCGCAGGAATTTCAGCAGACGGTAAGCTTCGGCATATTCCTCGCAGTTTTCAGGTACCTGTTCCAGGGCAGGGATGGCCTGTCCGCGAATTACAGCCAATTCGAACATCATGGCCGTATTGAACATGGCATCGGCATTCTCCTGGTAGGGGAATATCCACTTATCTTCCCCCCGACGTACCGACGGCCATCGGCGGATAGTTTCCTGTGCCGACATACCACGATACTTATAGTCGCGGATGATGCGGCGCAACAGGCGGTTGTCGGTCGTAGGGATATAGTTGTGGTTATCCAGCAGAATGGTGGTCAGTGCCGAAGCATAGACACGGTATTTCTGCTCTTCAGGAATCTGAGCCGTCAGTTCTGGGTTCAGGGCGTGAATACCCTCCACCACCAGTATTTCGTTGCCCTTCAGACGCAGACGCTTGCCACTACGTTCGCTCATTCCCGTATGGAAATTATAGCGCGGCAGTTCCACCTCCTCGCCACGCAGCAGTGCGTTCATCTGTTGGTTCAGCAAGGGAATGTCGAGTGCATGCAGATGTTCGAAGTCATAGTCGCCACTGGCATCACGCGGCGTCTTGTCGCGCGACACGAAATAATCGTCCAACGAGATACCGACCGGTTTGATGCCATTCACAGCCAGTTGTACTGACAGTCGCTTGCAGGTGGTAGTCTTTCCACTGCTCGACGGTCCAGCAATCAGAACCATTTTCACGTTCTTTCGTGCGGCAATCTCGTCGGCAATATGTGCTATCTTCTTCTCCTGCAGTGCCTCGCTTACCTGTATCATCTGTGAGCTATAGCCCTTGCTGATGGCGGCATTGATATCGCCTACGGTGCGCACACCCAGAATGTTCTGCCAGCGGTGGTGCTCCTTGAATATCTCGAACATCTTGTCCTGTCTCACCATCTCGCCCAGTTGCGAGGGGTCGTCCGCCTTCGGTATTCTGAGCAGCAGTCCGTCGAAATAAGGTTCCAGTCCGAAGAGGTAGATTTGTTTCGTGCTGGTGAGCATACTGCCGTAATAATAGTCCTTATAGCCGTCGATATCGTAGAAAGTCGTATAGAGTTGTCCCAGTCCCTCCATCAGTTTCACCTTCGACCACGATTCCGATTCCCTAAACATTTTGATGGCCTCGGCAGTTTCCACCTCGTGGCGGTGGATGGGCATATCGGCAGCAATAATTTCCTCCATGCGGTGGCGGATAGCGTCCACCTCAGCCAGCGTCAGTTTCTCGTCAGGGCAGTCTTTGGGTTTAATGAGATTGACATAGTAGCCCTTCGACACAGGGATATCGATGTGTACCGAGCAGTGAGGAATCACCTCGTGTGCAGCCTTGTTCAGCACAAAGAACAGCGATCGCGTATAGGCGCGGTGTGCCGAACTATTGTACATATCCAGGAATTCCACCTCTTTAGGATTATACACCCGATAGTGCATGCCTTCCACCTTATTATTCACTCTTGCATTGATAGGACCATACTCCATTTGGAGCCCAGTTTGAGAAAAAATTTCAGAAAGTGTGCTTCCGATGTTGCAGTTTAGAATTTTTTTGTTATTTTTGCAACGGATTACGACTTTTTGTTCCATAGGCGTCATTAAAAATTGATTACTGTGCTGCAAATGTAATAAAAAAAATTGAATAATGATAATTGATAATTGATAATTTATGTCTATTTGGATTCTTTTCAAACTACTCGGTTCCCTGGCATTGCTCATGTTCGGTATGAAATCGATGAGTGAAGCCCTTCAGAAAATGGCAGGTCCACAGCTTCGCCACGTCTTAGGAGCCATGACAACTAATCGTTTTACAGGCATGTTGACGGGAATGCTCGTTACTGCCAGTGTACAGTCGAGTACCGCCACCACGGTGATGACTGTCTCGTTTGTCAATGCCGGACTGCTCACCCTTGCCCAGGCTATCTCGGTCATTATGGGTGCCAATATCGGTACGACGCTCACCGCCTGGATTATGTCGGCAGGTTTCTCGTTCAATATCACCGACTTTGTGTATCCAGCATTTTTCATTGCCATTATCCTTATTTATTATAAGCAGCGACGTTTCATAGGCGATTTCCTTTTCGGTATCGCCTTTATGTTTTTAGGACTGGGAACACTCCGTCAGACGGGTATTGATATGAATCTCGGCGAGAATCAGGCCGTGCTTGATTTCTTTGCCTCGTTCGACCCCGATTCATTCCTCACCACCATTATCTTCCTTTTCCTGGGTGGTGTGCTCACGTTCTGTGTCCAGTCGTCGGCAGCAGTGATGGCCATCACCATGATACTCTGTTCGAGTGGTGTGCTGCCCATCTATCAAGGTATTGCCCTCGTGATGGGTGAGAACATCGGTACCACCGTCACTTCCAACCTTGCAGCCATGTCTGCCAATACGCAGGCACGTCGAGCCGCCCTTGCCCATATGTTCTTCAATGTGTTCGGTGTGATATGGATATTATTCATCTTCCGTCCCTTCGTCGATATGGTGTGCGGTTTCGTGGGTTACGATGTCGATATGACCAAGGAAGCCGCTGGTGTCACCGCCTTCATGGCCAATGCCGCCAAGCTTAGTTTCGTACTGGCAGCCTTCCACACCTGCTTCAATGTAGTCAACACATTCATCCTCATTTGGTTTATTCCACAGATTGAGCGTTTCGTCTGCTGGGTAATCAAGCCTAAGAAGGTTGATGAGGAAGAAGACTTCCGTCTGCATTTCATTACTGCCGGTTTCATGAAGACCCCCGAGCTCTCAGTGCTTGAGGCCCAGAAAGAGATACAGGCCTTCTCCGAGCGTATGCAGCGTATGTATGGGATGGTGCGTGAACTGCTCGAGCTCTCCAGTTCTGCCACAGCCAAGAATAACAGTGCCCAGGTGGGCGACTTCAACAAACTCTATACGCGCATAGAGAAATACGAGGGTATTTCCGATAATATGGAATTAGAAATAGCCAAGTATCTCGACCAGGTAGGCGACGCCCACCTCTCCGATGACACCAAGGCAAAGATCCGTGCCATGTTGCGTGAGATTTCCGAACTCGAGAGTATCGGTGATGCCAACTATAACATTGCCCGCACCATTGCCCGCAAGTATCAGGGCAAGCAGGACCACTTCTCCGAGAAGCAGTATGAGCATATCCATCAGATGATGGAGCTTACCAACGAGGCGCTCACCCAAATGAACCGACTCATGGCTGGTCGCAAGGAGAATTTCGATGTCAACCGCACGTTCAACATCGAGAACGAGATCAACAACTACCGCAACCAGCTCAAGTTCCAGAACATCAACGATGTCAACAACCACGAGTACACCTATGCCGTTGGCACTATCTATATGGATATCGTCAACGAGTGTGAGAAGCTGGGTGACTATGTGGTCAACGTTGTTGAGGCTCGAATGGGAAGAAGGTGATGAATGATTTAAGGTAAGAGTGAATAGTGAATAGTGAAAAATTTGCTACCGCCGTAGAGGAATGGTCAATGGCCAATAAAGAAAAAGTCCTTAAGTCCTGTAGTCCTTGCAAAAATAAAATAGAAGAATTGAAGTGACAAACTCATATATTATATGGTAAAGAGGTTTTTGACGGTTGTCGTATTGATATGGTCGACTGTGGCAATGGTGGCACAGGTTACGACCGCAGGAATCAGTGGAATTGTGACCGCTGGAGGTGAAGAGGCTATCGGTGCCACCGTAACGGCGAAGCATGTGCCATCGGGAGCCGTTTATCGTGCCGTCACCAATATCGATGGACAATACACCATGACAGGTATGCGTGCCGGTGGACCCTACGAGGTGGAAATCACCTACATCGGGTTCCAAACGCAGCAGTTTACGGGTGTTCAGCTGCAACTGGGTCAGAACAGTGTCATCAGTGCCAACCTCACGGAGGGTGGTGAACTGTTGGCGGAAGTCACCATTGTAGGCAGTAAGAACAATACCATGCGTTCCGACCGGTCGGGAGCAGTTACTAACCTCAATGCCGAAGCCATGAGTGTCGTGCCTTCAGTGGCACGCTCCGTGACCGACCTTGCCAAACTGACGCCACAGTCAGCCTCGTCAAGCGGACTCGCCATCGGTGGTGGAAACTTCCGTCAGTCCAGTGTCACCATCGATGGTGCCTACTTCAATAACACCTTCGGACTGGGCGGTTCACCCCTCCCAGGCGGTGGAGCCCCCATCTCACTTGATGCCCTCGAACAGATGACCATCTCCGTCACGCCTTATGACGTGCGCCAGAGCGGTTTCACCGGTGGTGGTATCAATGCCGTCACCAAGAGCGGAACCAACGAGTTCAGGGGTTCCCTCTATACCTATCTCACCAGTACTTCGCTGCAAGGAGCCCGCGTGGGTGATGCCAACCTTACCATAGATAACGGGCATACCAATACCTACGGACTCTCCTTCAGTGGCCCTATCCTGCGCGACAAGCTCTTCTTCTTCGTCAATGCAGAAATCGACGATAACGTCACCGCCGGGCCTAATGCCCGTGCAGGTAACGGTGCAGCGCCCTGGACTGTCACCAACCGCCGTCCCACACTCAGCGAACTCGAAGGACTCTCCGACTATCTGCAATCCACCTATGGACTTACCACAGGACCCTGGCAGGGCTATAATGTGAAGACACCCGCCTATCGTTTTCTGGCACGTATCGACTGGAACATCAACGACCGTCATAAGTTCAACGTACGTTTCACCAAGTCAAACCGTAAGATTAGCAGCCTCGGTTCTGCTTCGCGCAACATCAACAATGCCAATCAGTCCAGCAATATCTACGGCGGAAACCAGAACTCCTACGGTTCGCTGACCAATTACGGAATGTCGTCGCTTTCCAGCCGTTATATTACCGAATACCGTTTCACGTCAATTGCTGCCGAATTAAACAGCACCTTCGGACGTATCAATAACACCCTGCGCGGTACCTACTCCTTCCAAGACCAGCCACGTTCCAACGAATACGGTGTCAGCGCACCCGTCGTCGAAATTGTCATGAACGACGGACAGGGGCACTACCCCTCATGGGCGCTCACGGGCGACATCTATACCTACGGCAATCTTGCCCAGACCAAGACCACCGTTCTCACAGACGAAGTCAACGTCACCCTCGGCAAGCACAACCTCTTTGCCGGACTGCAGTATGAGCATAACTACGCTTCCAACGGCTATGCCCCTGCTGCCGCAGGCTACTATGTGTATGAAGCCACCCCCGAACAAGTCGCCCTCGGTCAGTGGGGCAGTGTCTTCGGAGCCCAGCCTCGTTTCTTTGCCCTCAGTTTTGGCAACAATCCCAACCGTGATATGTTCACCTCCGAGATGAAGACCAACCAATGGTCGTTCTACCTTCAGGACAACATCACCTGGAGTGAGCGTTTCCGTATGTCACTGGGTGTTCGTTTCGAACTGCCCTCATACCCCTCACTTCACGATAATTTCAACCAAGACTTCTATGATATCGACTATGGAGGTCGTCATTACCGTACCGATGCCGTACCGTCGGCCAGTGTCAGTTTCTCGCCCCGTATCGGTTTCAACTGGGATCTCACCGGTCAGCGCCGTTACATCCTGCGTGGCGGTACCGGACTCTTTGTCGGTCGTATGCCTTTCGTATGGCCCGTTTCAGCCGTAGGCAACAGTGGTATGGGTCAGACCACCTATGTAGCCACCGCTGCCAACGGCAACCCCATGCCCACCTTCACCACCAGTCAGGCAGACATGCTCGCACAAGTCAATGCCTCGAACAGTACCGCTTTCGGCAGTCCCACCATCCTCAATGAGGATCTGCGCATGCCAAAGACATGGAAAGCATCGCTCGCCTTCGACGCCAAGTTACCAGGTGGCATCGACTTTACCCTTGAGGGCATCTATAACCGCGACCTCAACCCCATTGTCGTAGCCAATGCCGATATCTACTGGGACGGCACGTCCACCATAGACCTCGGTCATGGTGATGTGCGTCACATGCTGTCGTACTACGACCCCAACCATGCGCCCTACGTCCTTGAGAACGCAGGTTCCAAGGCCTATTATCTGTCGCTCTCCGCACAGTTGCGTAAGTCGTTCGACTTCGGACTCCACCTTGCAGGTTCCTTTACCCTCTCGCGTGCCAAGAGTTACAGCGAGGGTGTCGGCGACCAAGTGGCTGCCGCCTATACCAACTATCGCAGTTCCATCAATGCCGTCAATGACAACGAGTTAGGCTACTCCACTTACGTAGCCCCCAGTCGTCTGCTCCTCTCCGCCAGTTATCAGTTGCGCGAGTCGAAGCATGCCACCAACACCTTCTCGCTCATCTACGACGGTTATCAGTACGGTTATCTCGGTCAGTTCAGTTTCAGTCGCTATTCCTACACCTTCAGCAGCTATATAAACGGTGACCCCACCGCTCCAGGCAACCTCATCTACGTGCCAGCCTCGCGTGAAGAGCTCAATAGCTGGGATTTTGCCGACAATGGAAAGGTAGATGGTGATACCTATACCGCTGATATGCAGCGTGACGACTTCTGGCATTTCATCTGTCAGGACGACTATCTCAGTACCCGCAAGGGCCAGTATGCCGAACGTGGCGGCGCCAAGATGCCTTGGCACCATCAGCTCGACTTCAAGTACACGCGTGACATGCACTTCCAATGGGGCAAAACCAAGCACACCCTACAGCTCGGTCTTGACATCCTCAACCTGCCGAATTTCCTCTGTAAGGACTGGGGCGTATTCAAGCAGATTACGGGTGCCAGTCTGCTCACCTATAAGAAAGGACAGTACACCTACAACCTCGTTGACGGTCAGCGCCATCTCTCTACCACCCAGAACTTCGTGAACGCCGCATCCACCTATCAGATCATGTTCACCATCAAGTATCTGTTTAATTAAAGGAGAAAAGTGCGAGTTATCCTTCTCTCCTTCATACTTTTCGCATCTTCCCCTGTCTTTTCGCAATATGAAGAGCATTGGGAAGATGCTGTTCTTAAATGGCTGGACGCGGAAGAGCTGGAATCCCGGTCCATAGAAGACAGTTATGACATTCTCTCAGCACTTGCCGCACACCCCCTGAATATCAATCAAGTCACGAGAGAAGAGCTGGAGCAGTTGCCTTTCCTCACCGATTTGCAAGTAGAGGAAATAATGGCATACATCAACCGGTATGGTATGATACGCTCTGCCGGAGAGCTGCAGATGCTGACGACGTTAGATGCGGAACGGCGACGCTTACTGCGGTTTTTCATTTATTTCGGAGAACCAGAGCGACCCAACAGGACACTGCGTATCGACTCCATACTCCAGCATAGCCACAAACAATTGCTGGTAACCGGAAACATACCGTTTTACAACAGGAAAGGAGATATCAACGGCTATTTAGGTCCCAAGTACCGACACTCATTCCGGTTCGTATTGAACCATCATGAGCGAGTGAAAATAGGAATTACAGGCGCTCAAGATGCCGGAGAACCCTATTTCAGCAACAGGAACCGATGGGGTTACGACCATTACTCGTATTTCCTGCAGATTAAAAGTCTGGGGGCTATCGAACAGCTCAATTTGGGGATGTACAGAGTGCAGTTAGGAATGGGACTGGTAATGAATGGCGGTTTTTATCTCGGAAAACTGGCCACGTTGCAAACCATGGGACGTTCGTCCGCTATGCTACGCCCCCATTCGTCACGCTCGTCGCAAGACTATCTGCAAGGAATAGCTACCACCCTCCGTCTTCATCAACGTTGGGAGCTCACCACCTTTGCTTCCTTCCGCTATTTGGATGCCACCTTGAATAATGACGGTACACCACGAACACTGCTTACCAGTAGCTATCACCGTACGCCCACCGAGATGAGCAAGAAAAACAATATCAGCGAAACGGATATAGGTGTAGCACTCGGTTATCGCAAGGGGACACTTTTTGCCCATGCCAATATGCTATACACCCGTTTCAATCAACCGCTACGTCCTCTTAAAAACACCCTTTATCGCCGTTACGCTGCAGAGGGGAACAACTTCCTGAATATCAGTATTGACTATGGCTACAGCAACAGTCATCTCTCATTTTCAGGTGAGACGGCCATCAATCGCGAGCGTGCCATTGCCACCATCAACAGACTGAGCTATCGTTTTTCCAGCAAGCTCAATGTATTATTGCTTCATCGCTATTACGACAAAAAATATACAGCCCATCACGCACAGAGTTTTAGTGAAGGCACTGCTGTCCAAAACGAGCATGGTGTGTATGCGGGAGTCAGTTGGCAACCCACTTACGGGATGACCGTTAACTGGTATGCTGATTATGCCCATTTCCCTTTCGCACGCTATCAAGTCAGTTTACCCAGTGATGCCTTCGACACCATGATACAGGCATCGCTGGCCATCAATAATATATGGAACATCGAAGGGCGCTATCGACTTCATATCCGTCAAAAGGACAATGAAGAAAAGACCTTCCTCCTCAATCAGATCGAACACCGGTCAAGACTGCGTATCGTGGGTCATCTTCCCTGCGGGCTCACCATGCAGTCGCAGCTGGACGGCATCATCACCTCGTTCAAGGAGAAACACACAGGTTGGATGCTTTCCCAACAGTTGACCTATCAGTGGCATTGGCTTCAACTGATGGGTAATTTCTCCTATTTCCATACAGACAATTACGACAGTCGTCTTTATCTCTACGAAAGTCCCCTGCTCTATGAATATTCCTCGTTGATGCTTTATGGGAAAGGTATCAGATATGCCCTGCGGTTTCGTGCCGACATCATGAGGCGTTTCATGCTTACTGCCAAATTAGGCATCACCAATTATTTCGATCGCAGCAGCATCTCGAGTGGTATGCAGGAAGTCTTCGCTTCGTCCATGACCGATCTGTCGGTGCAGTTGGTTTATAAGTTTTGAGTTGGTTGGTTGTTTGGGAGATTGGTCGTTTGGTCGTTTGGGAGATTGGTCGTTTGGTCGTTTGGGAGATTAGTTGGTTGGTCGTTTGGGAGATTGGTCGTTTGGTCGTTTGGTCGTTTGGGTGGTTGGTCGTTTGGGTGGTTGGTCGTGAAAATAATTGGATGAAGATGTTGTCTTTTCCAAAAAAATGATTATTTTTGCAGTCATGAAGAAATATCAGTATCATATTTTCAGCCCGTACCGCGTGTGTCCGTTGGGTGCGCACGTGGATCATCAGCATGGTCTGGTGACAGGATTTGCGATTGACAAGGGTGTGGATTTGTGGTGGACCCCCTCTGGCTCCCCCTGTTTAGGGGGAGAAGAAGACCCCCTTAATCCCCCTGTTTATGGGGAGAGTCATGTGCATCTGGAGTCTAAGACGTTTGAAGGGACGGTGGACTTTGACATTGATGCACCGACGCTGATGAAACAGGGTAATTGGGGTGATTACGCCCGTGGTGCAAAATTCGCACTGCAAAAGAGATTTAAATTGCAGACAGGTATTACAGGAACTATTAAAGGGTCACTGCCAGTAGGAGGATTGTCGTCATCGGCAGCGGTGCTGATAGCTTATGTGATGGCATTTGCGAAAGCGAACAATATCACACTGGCACCGTTTGAGGTAATGAAGATTGCTTCGGAGGCTGAACGAGAGTATATCGGACTGAACAACGGTCTGTTGGATCAAGCTTGTATTGCATTGGGTAAGAAGAATCATCTGCTGATGCTGGATTGTGAGAGTGACGAATATCGTGTTATTCCAAAGCCTGCTGAAATGCCAGATTTTGAACTGGGTATTTTCTTCAGTGGACTGACACGTAGTTTGATATCTTCTGACTATAACCTACGTGTAACAGAGTGTAAGACGGCAGCATGGACGGTACAGGCATATGAGAATGTGCCACTAAAGACACATGACAAGACATTCCTTCGTGATGTGCCAGAGAGTATGTTCAAGCGTAACCGTGACAAGATGCCACCGCGCTTTGCTCGAAGGGCAGAACATTTTTATGGTGAGCACAAACGTGTGCGTGAGGGCATCACTGCATGGGAGTCGGGCAATTTGGAGTGGTTCGGTAGTCTTGTCAAGTCCTCTTGCGAGAGCAGCATCCACAACTATGAATGTGGTAGTCCAGAACTCATCGCTATCTATGAAGCCATGCTCACCACCGACGGCATCTATGGCGGTCGCTTCTCTGGGGCAGGTTTCAAAGGGGCGTGTATTGCTCTTGTTGATCCAACGAAGAAGGAACAGATAGAAAAGGAAATAACAGAGAAATACCTCGCCAAGTTCCCGCAGTATAAGAATACCTTCAAGGTGTATTTCTGCAAGAGTGATGATGGAGCGAGATTTGTAGACCCCTCTAACTCCCCTGTTTAGGGGAGAGGAAGACCCCCGACCCCCTGTTTAGGGGGCTAAAATGAATGAAGAAATGAATAATACAACTGAAGAAAAGTCATCCTCCCTAAGCAGGGAGGAACGAGGAGGGTCTGGAAAGAAGTCTCCCTTGACAGGGAGATTTAGAGGGTCTGCTTGGATGACCGCTGACTCAATGGAATACGAGTTGCTGAAGGAGAATGCCAGAGGCAACCGTAAGAACATGACTGAGGCAGAAAGCATATTCTGGTCATTGGTAAAAGGCAACTTATTAGGACAAAGGTGTCTTAGACAACATATTATTGGAGATTATATAGTTGATTTCTTATTCAGAAAGAGTAAGGTAATCGTAGAGATAGACGGAGGTTATCACTTCACAGAGAAACAACAGACAGACGATGCTGTACGTACAGACTGGCTTGAACAACAAGGTTACAAAGTAATACGCTTTACCAACGAGCAAGTTCTCTGTGATACTGATAATGTAATAGAAGAATTAAAGAAAAGTTTAGACCCCCTCGGTCCCCCTGTTTAGGGGGAAGTCAAGTCCTCCCTAAGCAGGGAGGATATAGGTGGGTCTGAGATATAGAGGGTCTGATTATGATTAACGTAGTTTTAGCTGCTGGTTACGCAACCAGACTTGGGGAACTTACAAAAAACTTCCCCAAACCATTGCTTAAAATAGGCAATAGCACAATATTAGGTAGAATGCTTGATGATATCGATAACATTGATGACATCACCGAGCATGTAATCGTAACAAATCATCGGTTTACACCGATATTTGAGGAATGGGTAAAGACCCCCTCTGGATCCCCCTGTTTAGGGGGAAGGCTGGTTGGTGTTGGTGGCAGATATAAGAAGCCAATAACTATTATTGATGATGGTAGTACCACAAATGACAACCGCTTAGGTGCTGTCTGTGATTTGTTGATGGTAATGGAAAAGACCCCCTCTAGTTCCCCCTGTTTAGGGGGAGGAAGACCCCCTCAGTCCCCCTGTTTAGGGGGAGAAAAGAAGTCCTCCCTATGCAGGGAGGATTTAGGAGGGTCTGAAGAGTCCTCCCTAAACAGGGAGGATATAGGAGGGTCTGATTTGTTGGTAGTGGCAGCTGATAACCTGCTGTTCTTCTCGTTCCAGGAGTTTGTGGACTTTGCTCGTGCCAAAGGCACATCGTGTATCATGTGTCATGAGCAGTCGTCGATAGAAAAGTTGCAGCGTACGGGCGTGGTGGAACTGGATGAGAACAATAGGGTGGTGGGTATGGAGGAGAAACCACAGGTGCCCAAGAGTCACTGGGCTGTACCACCTTTTTATATATATCTAAAAAAAGACCTCGACTTAGTCAGGCATTCGGTAGAGAACGGTTGTGGCAAGGATGCGCCGGGCAATCTGGCACATTATATGGTGGAGCATACCACGATGCATGCCTGGCCCATGAGTGCAGGGAGGTTTGATATAGGAAGTCTTGATACATACTACGAGGCGGTTGAGAAGTTTGGAGACCCCTCCAACTCCCCTGCATAGGGGAGAGCCAGCGATGGATATACAAATGAACAAAATTTTGATATAACAATTAATGATTTTAAAGTCTCCCTAAACAGGGAGATTTAGAGGGTCTGAATATGAAAACAATATTAGTTACGGGAAGTGCTGGATTTATTGGCTCGAACTTGGTGCTACGCTTATTTAAGGAACTGAGTGAGGGTACTATTGTAGGACTGGATAATCTGAATGATTATTATGATCCGACACTGAAAGATTATCGCCTCAGTGAGATTGAGAAGGCAAAGCCTGCAGGAATTGAATATGAGTTCGTCAAGGGTGATTTGGCTGACAAGGCACTGATTGATGGACTGTTCGAGAAGTTCCACTTTGATGTGGTGGTGAATCTGGCCGCTCAGGCTGGCGTGCGCTATAGTATCACCAATCCTGATGCGTATATTCAGAGCAATATGATAGGCTTCTATAATATATTAGAGGCTTGTAGGCACAGCCGTGATGGAATTGATAATGGACAATTGACAATTGATAATTATAAGGGCGTGGAACACCTGGTGTATGCTTCGTCATCAAGTGTGTATGGAGGAAATAAGAAGGTGCCGTTCTCGACGGATGATAGGGTGGATAATCCTGTGTCGTTGTATGCGGCTACCAAGAAGAGCAACGAGTTGTTTGCCCATTGTTATTCAAAACTGTATGACATTCCCACCACGGGCTTGCGTTTCTTTACGGTCTATGGTCCAGCCGGTCGTCCAGATATGGCATACTTTGGTTTCACCAACAAACTGCTGAAGGGCGAGACCATCCAGATCTTTAACTACGGCAACTGCCGTCGTGACTTTACTTATGTCGATGACATCGTAGAGGGCGTATATCGTGTGATGCAGAAGGCTCCAGAGCGTATGAAGGGAGAAGATGGCCTGCCCATTCCGCCCTACGCAGTATATAACATCGGTGGTGGACAGCCAGAGAATCTGTTAGACTTCGTCAATATCCTGCAAGAGGAACTGGTTCGTGCCGGTGTCCTTCCTGCTGACTTCGACTTCGAGGCACATAAGAAACTGGTACCCATGCAACCGGGTGACGTTCCAGTCACTTACGCTGACTCTTCTGCGTTGCAAAGTAATTTTGGCTTTACTCCTAAAATTACTCTCCGAGAAGGTCTGCGTAAATTCGCTACTTGGTATAAAGAGTATTATGGATAAATCTTTCAAGTGGTTCAGAATGTAATGGCTACCACCTATATTCTTCGTTGTGCAGATAATAAACTATATGTGGGCTCAACAACCAACATTGATGAACGCCTAAAGCGTCACAATGCTGGTTACGCCTCAGAGTATACTCATCTGCATAGACCAGTAGAATTGGTGTACAAAGAAGAATACGACACATACCAAGAAGCGTTTAGACGTGAACGTCAACTGAAGAAGTGGACTCTTGCAAAGAAAGAGGCACTGATTGCAGGTGATATTGAGAAACTCAAAGAATTATCAAAATCAAAAGAATGAATGCAGTACATTCTGAGTTTATCGATGCAACTGCTTCGATGCATCCTTAGCTTGTCGCAGGACTTACTCAGCACTCCTTCTTACAAGCTTTGACGATGCAGAACTTCCTGAGCTTGTCGAAGGACCAGGTGATGTGCCCACGACGTATGCGGATGCCACAGCCTTAGAACGTGACTTCGGGTTTACACCAAAGATCACACTAAGAGAAGGGTTACGTCACTTCGCAGAGTGGTACGCAACGTTTTATTGCAAGTAGGGTGGAAAAGGGAGTCGAGGTCGACTCCCTTTTTATGTTTTAATATGGGGAAATGTAAAAATAATCGTGTAAAGATTAGTTATTTCAAAAATAAATATGTACTTTTGCAATCGAAAGGTATAATCTAAAGAAAAAAGGAAAAACAAATATACTTATGACAGGTAATAACCAATCGAACAGACTTATTAAGTGGATAGTAATGGCAGGTGACTTCGCATTACTGAATGTCATTATTATGATTCCCGCTTACTGGTCGTGGCAGGTGAATGCCTGGCCAGACAAAAGTCTAGAGATTTTTATTTTGGTCAACAATATCGCACTGATGCTGGCACAGACGAGATTCTCGACAATTATCCATCTGCGACTGATAGGTGCAGGAGATGTGCTGCAACGTATTGTAGGACTGACTATAGTCCAGTCGATACTGGCGTATGTGCTGCTGAAGGTGTTTGATTATTACTTGCCGATTGGTTGGATACAATGGGGTATAGGAACGGTGTTCTTTTTGGCGTTGGTGATAAAGCGTATGGTGGAACGGTGGTTTATCAAGTTGTATCGCCAGGCAGGTAGAAACTCCCGAACGGTAACGTTGGTGGGAAACGATCCGGAACTGATTGATATATACGAGAAATTGGTTACCGATGACACCATGGGTTACCGTGTGCGTGGATATTATGCTGACACGGAACTGGGAGAGTGGACACATAGTATGAACGGTGGAGCGAAAATGCAGGAGATTGAGGGGGAAAGTGAGACGATAGGCAGGAATACCCCAGTCGAAGATAAAATACGGCGTAAAATTGGAAATCCGAAGCATCTGGGCACGCTACAGGAGTTTATGCAGGCAATTAAGGAAAAGCCGGATGAATTGATCATAGGTGATGAGTTGTATGTGAGTCTGTCGCGACGTGACAGAGACATCATCAAAAGGATTTCGCGTTTCTGTGATCATCGGGTGATTAGATTCTACTATGTGCCAGTGAGTGTGGAGTCGATAGGACTGAATTTGAAGCGGGAGATGCTGGACGACATGGAGGTATTTACTACCTACGAGAACCCCTTGCAGAACTCTGTGAACAGATTTGTCAAGAGGACGTTCGATATAGTCTTCTCGCTATTCTTCTTGATTCCGACGGCTCTGATGTTCCCATTTATCTGGCTAATCATCAAGATTCAGAGTCCTGGACCTGTATTCTTTAAACAGGCGAGAACAGGTTTGGACGGCAGGACGTTTATGATGCTGAAATTCCGCTCTATGCACGTGAACAAGGATGCCGACCGACTGCAAGCAACGAAGGATGACCCACGTAAGTATCCGTTTGGCAATTTTATGCGTAAATCGAACATCGACGAGTTACCCCAGTTCTTGAACGTTTTGAAGGGAGATATGAGTTTTGTAGGACCTCGTCCGCACATGTTAGCGCATACGGAACAGTATTCTGCGTTGATAGACCAGTATATGGTGCGCCACTTCGTGAAGCCTGGCTTGACGGGTTGGGCTCAGGTGACGGGTTTCCGTGGGGAAACGAAAGAGCTGTGGCAGATGGAAGGTCGTGTAAAGCGTGATATCTGGTATATGGAAAACTGGAGTATTTGGTTGGATATCCGTATCATCTGGCTAACAGCGAAGACAATATTTGTTCATGACAAGAACGCCTATTAGAGGGAAATCTTAAACATATTACATCATTTTCCCGACATTTCCAAACATTATGTAAGTTTTTTAAATAGAAATTTGACAAAATGTTTGGTGGTGTCATTCTTATTGTCTAATTTTGCGCCCCAATATTCTAAAACATAATAGATGAGAAAAATCATTTTAATGGCTTCGGCCATGATTGCATTAACTGCCTGCGAGAAGGCAGTTTTGCCAGAAGAAGGTTTAGCTTCGGAAGAAGCAAGTTTAGTAACAGGTTCTGCGAAGTTAAACATTTTCACGAGTACTCCAGGTGATTCAGAAGAAGAGACGATAGCTGAAGGGAAAGTCTATATTTTTAACAGTACAGGAAATTGTGTCCAGTTGCTTTCGATGGATGAGGAAAGCCAACAGATTACCACGCAGTTGCCACCAGGACAATATACCCTCTATGCCATTGGAGGAAATGACTTGACACGATTTGCGCTGCCAACGCAGAGTGAGGCGACGTCGAGCAGTGTGATTACGCGACTGGCAGGCAAGGTGATGGACGACTTGATGATGGCATCGGTGGTTGTTGATTTGGAGGAAGAGGAGAGTCTCAATCAGAATATAACGTTGGAGCATAAGGTGATTTGTCTGGACGATATAGAGATCAGACAAGTGCCACAGACAGCGACGAAGGTAGAGGTGACCTTTACACCACTATACAGTTCAGTCTGTCTGGACGGCAGTTTCCCTGCCTCACCGACAGAGTCGTATAAGATAGCACTAACGAAACAGGCTGATGGCAGTACATGGAAGGCGGCGCCCGACCAGATGTTATTCCCCTCTAAGGGAACACCTACCGTCAATGTCACCATCAGTACGAGTACGGGTAATCTCTCTTATTCATTTACGGCAGAAGCATTGTCGGCCAATCATCATTTCTCGATAGTCGGTACCTATCAGACACCACAGGGCGTTACACTGACTGGTATTCTGACTGCCGGAGAATGGGGCGAAGATCAGGAAATAGCCTTCGATATCGATGAGAGTAATGTGGAATTCACACCCCTTGTAGCAGGTGAGTTCTGTGGCGACTACTATGTCGTTTCGGTAGATGAGACCCATCGTAAAGCCGTACTGTTGGCAAAGGAGAAAATCAGTTATCCGGCACCAAGCGGTAATGCTACCAATGCCCAGTGGAAGGCCGCACTGACAGCTCCGATGGCTGCGTTGGAGAAACCGGCAGGAGTTACCAGCGACTGGCGACTGCCAACCCTTGAAGAGGTGGGCATCTTCTCGAAAGACACACAAGTGACTTATTTCGGTGAGACTTCACATAATACCCCCAATTTCTATTGCGTAGATGGTGATGGTGTGCTGTATTGGGCCTATACCCATCAGAATGGCAATACGTTTGTGTTGAATAGTGGTGATTCAGGTTTTGTGAATATCATTTATTTGAGACCTGTCATTGATGTGGAGTATTAAGAGACCCCCTTGTGTCCCCCTGTTTAGGGGGAGGAATGGATGGAAGAAATAAAAGATTTTAGTTGTCAGACATGATGAAATTTAGGTTGAAGTATGTGTTGGTAATCGTAGTAGCAGGACTGTTAGCGAGCTGCGAGAAACCGATATTGGCTGGTCAGGAAGGGGAGATAGAGACCAAGGGGAATCTGAAGGTGAGTGTGTATGAGTTAGAGCAGACACCTTTTAACTCTACCCTGCGTGGTGCTGTGTCGGAGTTGTGTACGCACCTGAACTTTGCCATCTATGACAGGACAGGTGAGCGCTTGAAACAAGTGAACCAGATGGTAGGAGACAGTGACTTCGGTGTTGCTTCCTTTCAGTTGTTGGAAGGAACCTATCTGTTGGTGGTAGTTGCCCATAGCAGCAGTTCTAACCCCACGATGACAAATCCGCTGAAGATACAGTTTACCCCAGCAAAGGGTTATTCAGACACCTTTCTCTATTATGAGACGATTGTCATAGGCAGTGAGGCGCAGACTCAGAATATCTCATTGCGCCGTATTGTTTCGCTTTGTCGGTTTGTGGTGAATGATGCCATACCAGAGGGTATTGCCCGTATGGAGTTCCAATATACAGGTGGAAGTGGACATTTCAGTGCAGTGACAGGGTTGGGTGTGACCAATTCAACCCAGAAGATGAGTTATGCCGTCGTGGCAGGACAGCAACAGACACAATATGACCTCTATACCTTCTTGCACGATACAGAGGGCACTATCCATCTATATGCCCGGGCTTATGATGCGGCAGACAACCTGCAGTTGGAAAAGGAGTTTGACATCCCGATGACCACGAATAAGATTACCTGGATGAAGGGCAGTTTCTTCGATGGTTTTTCCACAGCTCCCTCTCAGTCTATCACGCCTATGGTAGCTATTGAAGGAACATGGGGTGGGGAGAATGTGATTGGGTATTAGTCGTTTGGTTTCTTAATTTATGGCAAAAGACTGTAAAAAAGTAAACTTCCTATTATATTTGAATCATTTTTAAATAAAATCCATTACCTTTGCATTCTAAATAACACATTATTTATAATATAAAAGGATGAAAATAGCATTGATAGGTTATGGCAAGATGGGTAAGATGATAGAACAGATTGCCCTTGACCGTGGTCATGAAATTGTGAGTATTATTGACATAGACAATCAGGAGGACTTTGATTCTCCCGCTTTTGCTTCGGCAGATGTCGCCATTGAGTTTACTGCCCCTCAGGCAGCCTACGGAAACTACCAGCGTGCCTTCAAGCACAACGTGAAGGTGGTGAGTGGTTCTACAGGATGGATGAAGGAACATGGAGAGGATGTCCGTAAGATGTGTTCGGAAGGAGGTCAGACCTTGTTCTGGGCTTCGAACTTCAGTATCGGTGTGGCTATTTTCTCGGCCGTAAACCGTTATCTGGCAAAGATCATGAACCAGTTCCCACAGTATGATGTGGAGATGGAGGAGACGCATCATGTGCATAAGCTCGACCATCCCAGTGGAACGGCAATTACGTTGGCAGAACAGATTGTAGAGCAGATAGACCGTAAGGAGGCATGGGCAGAAGACACCACCGACCCGAAGCTGTTGCGTATTGACCATATCCGCCGTGGTGAGGTGCCAGGTATTCATACCATCCGTTATGATTCTGATGCCGACCTGATTACCATCTCGCATGATGCCCATTCGCGTAAGGGTTTTGCCCTTGGCGCTGTGTTGGCAGCAGAATATACGAAGGAACATCAGGGACTGCTGACCATCAGTGATATGTTTAAGTTTTAATTGAGAATTGATAATTGATAATTCTTTTAGTCGGCCTGTGGCCTTTGTAAAAGCGTCACAAGTGCCGAGCGGACAATTGATAATTTCTTATGGAGAAGAAGAAGGAAATAAATATGAAGGTGCAGTGGACGAAGTTCATTGTGGTGTTGGTGCTCTATCTGCTGTTCCTTTATTGGGTGAAGTCATGGTGGGGACTATTGGTCGTTCCGTTTATCTATGACGTCTATATCACCAAGAAAATAAAATGGCAGTGGTGGAAGGATGCCGAAGGTCCTGTGAAATGGGTAATGTCGTGGGTAGATGCGTTGGTGTTTGCCCTGGTTGCCGTCTATTTCATCAACCTGTTTTTCTTCCAGAACTACGTCATCCCCTCTTCGTCGTTAGAGAAGTCGTTGCTGACAGGCGACTACCTTTTTGTATCAAAGGTCAGTTATGGTCCTCGTATTCCCGAGACGCCCCTTACAATGCCGTTGACCCAGCACACACTGCCCCTCTTCGAGTGTAAGAGCTATATCGAGTGGCCTCACTGGGACTATCGTCGTGTGAAGGGACTGGGTAAGGTGGAGCTCAACGATATTGTGGTGTTTAACTATCCTGCAGGTGACACCATCTGCAGTGCGCCCCAGTATCAGGCTTACGACTTCTATCAGATGTGTTACTCGCTGGGTTATCAGATGTATCCCCAGCGTCCTAATCCCGACAGTCTGACTGTTGACCAGCTTCAGCAGTACTTTAACGTCATCTATCAGGCCGGCAGACAAGAGATAGTGCGCAATCAGGCAGAGTATGGACTGATAGACACCCGTCCTACCGACCGCAGGGAGAATTATGTGAAGCGTTGTGTGGGACTGCCAGGTCAGACGTTGCAAATCAAAGACCACATCATCTATCTGGACGGTAAGGCCAATAAGGAGCCCGACAATGTGCAGTACACCTATCGGGTGAAGTTGCGCCAACGTCTGGATGACGATACGATGAAGGAGTTGGGAATTACGATGGAAGACCTCACTTCGCTGAATACGTCGGGCTATATGCCTATGACGAAATATGCCGTTGAGCAGTTGAAGAAGCGTCAGGACATGGTGGAGAGCATAGAACTGAATACTGATGCCAGTGACTTGGACATCTATCCATTGAATGGAAATATGCACTGGACGCGTGATAATTACGGTCCCATCTGGATTCCCAAGAAGGGAGAGACCATCGACCTCACCCTGCAGAATCTGCCCATCTACGAGCGTCCCATCCGTACCTACGAGGGCAATAAGTTGGAGGTGAAGGATGGTAAGATATTCATCAACGACAAGGAAGCAAAGAAATATACCTTTAAGATGGACTACTACTGGATGATGGGTGATAACCGTCATAACTCGCTCGATTCCCGTTATTGGGGCTTTGTGCCAGAAGACCATATCGTGGGTAAGCCCATCTTTATCTGGTGGAGTTCCGACCCCGACCGTCATGGTTTCTCGGGTATCAGGTGGAACCGACTGTTTAGGTTTGTGGACAATATCAAATAGGCAGTCCTATGAGTAATTGGCTGAAGTTCGTGGTGACCATGGCAGTAGCAGTTTTGCTGGTGCTGGGGTTCCGGGCTTTGGCTTTTTCTATCTATACTGTTGAGGGCAAGGGGTTGAGTCCCACTTATATCCATGGTGACCGATTGCTGGTAAACCGTTGGAGCTATGGTCTGCGTATTGACGGGAAGGGTCTGTTGCCCTATAGCAGGATGTTGCGCAAACCCGTGAAGAAGGGAGATATCGTGGTTTTCGACTTACCAGGCGATACCATTGCGGGGGAATTTATTGCCCGCTGTAAGGCCGTGCCTGGTGACACGTTGCGACTGAAGGAAGGTGTGGTGGTAGTGCCAGGGCTGAAAGACTGTGCTGATGCAGACTATTACTGGCTGGAGTCTATCAATCCCCAGAATCCTGCCGACTCACGTCATTTAGGTTTTATTTCTGAGCGTAACATCATCGGCAGGGTGGTAACCATTCTATACAGTCATGATGACCATCAGCCTATCTGGGAAGGCTATCGTAATGAAAGGATGTTGAGATGACGACCGCCCTTTTGCAGACCACCTATTTCGGTCCCGTGCAGTGGTATCAGAAGCTCAAGCGCTATGACCATTGTGTGATAGAGCAGTATGACTCTTATCAGAAGCAGACCTATCGCAACCGTTGTGTGATAGCCACGGCCAATGGGTTGCAGGCACTGACGGTGCCCGTTGACCATTCCCCATTGACCATTGACCATGTTCAATGTAAAGATCTTCGTATCAGTGACCATAACCAATGGCGGCGCGTACACTGGAATGCGTTACAGAGTGCGTATAGCGAGAGTCCCTTCTTCGAGTACTATGCCGATGATATCCGTCCATTATTTGAGCAGAAGTATGAATTTCTGATTGATTTCAACGAAGCCATCCGTCAGAAGATGTGTGAGCTACTGGATATAGATACCAGCGTTTCGTATAGTTCTGGGTTCAGGGTTCAGGGTTCAGGGTTCATGGTTCAGGGTTCAGGGTTTAGGGTTCATGGTTCAGGGTTCATGGTTCAGGATTCAGGGGTCAGGGTTCAGGATTCAGGGTTCATGGTTCAGGGTTCGGGGTTCAAGGATTTTCGGGAGGTGATACATGCAAAGCATCCGCAGGACGACCCAGAATTCCAACCACGCAGCTACTGGCAAGTGTTCCAGCATCGGTATGGTTTTCAGCCCAACCTCTCTATTCTTGACTTACTGTTTTGTATGGGTCCAGAGGCAGTGTTCTATCTGTAGATCATCTGCAGATAGATACTCATCATCTGACCTGCTACATCCAATCCCTCAAAACGTTTGATGTACTGTTGGCTCTGTTGGATGCGTTGTTCGCGGTCGGGGTTACCGGGGAGCACCTGGCAGATAGCTTCGGCAAGACCAGCGGCATCGTCGGGGTTGACATAGAGATTAGCCGGACCACCGGCTTCTTCCAGACAAGAACCTGTGCAGGCCACGACAGGGAGTCCGGCGGCAATAGCCTCGATGATGGGGATGCCGAACCCTTCATAGCGGGAAGGATAGACAAAAGCGTCGGCAAGACTGTAGATAGCAGCCAGATCGCTGTCAGGAACACCGCTGAGCATGTGGAGACGGGGGCTCTCGGGAATCTCGCGTACATATTTAGTTTGTCTGCCTACGGCAACGAGATGGATGTCGGTAGGTAACAGGGGGAGTGCTTCGACAGCCAAGCGCAGATTCTTACGACGCTCTATCGTTCCCACGTTCAGGATAAAGTGCTCGGGCAGTCCGTAGCGCTTTCGCACATCGGCCTGTGTCTCGGCAGAGGGAGTGGCAGAGAAACGCGGGTTGTAACTCTGATAGACCACACTGATACGCTCGGGCGGTACGTCACCAAACTCCATGATATCCACCTTTGTGCGCTGACTGATGGCAATGATATGGTCGGCCTCCTTCAGTGTCTGGCGGAATTTCCAGGCATAGAGTTTTGCATCTATCCAAGGGTAATACTCAGGATGGCGTAGGAAGATCAGGTCGTGGATGGTGACCAGTCCCGGGATGCCTGCCTTACGTAGTCCGATGGGCAGTTCGCCGGAGAGTCCGTGGTAGAGCTGTACACCATCGCGCTTGAGGTCGTTGGTGATACCGAAGGTGCGCCAGTAGGAATTGACAATTGAGGATTGGGGATAGCGGAAATCGACGTGTTCGTTGATGAGGATTTGCTGTCGCAAGTCGTCACGGCCAGGGGTTGGGGCATAAAGCAGTAAATCGACATCATCGTCAGCCCGACGAATGAGGTCGTTGACCAGGGTGCGTCCATAACTGCCCAGTCCTGTAGCATTGCTCACAATACGCTTGGCATCAAAGCCTATAGTCAGTTTCATGCTGCAAAGGTAATCATTTTTTTATGAATTATGCCTTAATCCTTCAATATATTGCCATAACTGGCGGTAGAAGGGGTGGCGTGTCAGCGTAGGTACGTCACCCAGGATAATGAGTTTCATACGTGCTCGGGTGATGGCCACGTTCATGCGGCGCAGGTCGCGCAGGAAGCCTATTTGTCCCTCTTCATTGGCTCGTACCATCGATATGACGATGATGTCGCGTTCCTGTCCTTGGAAGCCATCGACGGTATTGATGCTAATCTGTCGGCGGAAGGGCTTGAAGTATTCCCGTTTCATCAGCAGTCGGCGCAGATACTGCACCTGTGCACGGTAGGGCGATATGATGCCTACGTCGATTCGCTCGTCCAACAGCCTTTGCTTGCCGATGCGTTCAAAATATTGCTGCAGCGTGTTGAGGGTCAGTTCCGCCTCTTCCTTATTGATGCGTCCAAACGACTCACCGATGAATTCCTCCTTAAACTGTAAACCGTCATCAGTAAACGCATTCGTATCGAGCCATTCCATGGGGATGTCGAGATCGAGGATGCCCCGGTATTTCACTTGTGGGGCACTCTCCACCAGACCATTATAGAAATAGTTGCTCGAGAAGCGCATGATATCATCGTTCATGCGATACTGCATCTTCAGGAGCGTCACCACTTCCGGTTTCATCTCAACGATACGTTCCATCAGTGTCTTGCCCAGTCCCGCCTTTAGGGCAGCAATACTCTTGATGGTTGGGGGCAACTGGCAATGGTCGCCAGCCAACACGACTCTGGAAGCACGCCGGATGGGAATCCAGCAGGCAGCCTCCAGGGCCTGAGCTGCCTCATCTATAAATAAGGTGCCGAATTTCTGTCCGTCCAACAGGCGGTTAGCAGCACCTACCAATGTACAGGCAATGACGCGTGCCTCGCCAAAGAGTTCGTTTTGGATGCGAATCTCCAGTTCGGTGGCGCGGCCCTTCAGACTCTCCAGTTTCTGGTGAAACTTCTCGTCGCCCCGTTTGCGATGTTGGCGCAATTCCCGAATGGCCTTACGGATAGCCCACAGATGGGGGTAGTCGGGATGAGCCTCAAAGCGTCGTTCGTAGGTAAACGAGAGCATCTTGTCGTTCACTCGCGTAGGATTGCCGATGCGTAGTACGTTGATGCCTCGGTCAACCAGTTTCTCAGAAATCCAATCGACAGCCATATTACTCTGAGCGCATACCAATACCTGGTTTTCGCGCATCAGCGTCTCGCGGATAGCTTCTACGAGTGTGGTCGTCTTACCAGTGCCCGGAGGTCCATGAACGATAGCGACATCCTTTGCCCTCAGCACCATATTGACCGCCTCTTCCTGAGTGGCGTTCAGATAGGGGAAATGCATAGGCGGAAACACAAACGTCTCCGCCTTTTGGTGCGAGTAGAAGAGGTCGCGCAGATAACCGATACGCCCCTTGCCCTTGATAGCCCTATCCAAGGCTTCCATCATCAATCGGTAGGACGACTCGTCGAATGACAGTTGCACCCCCAGGTTCTCGGTATTCTGGAGCGTCACCAGATAGCCGTTGTTAGGCAGGATGCACACCATGCGGTCGCCATCGACATAGCTGACAGTGGCAGTGAACGAGAAGTATTTGATGCGATTCTCATCCATGTGGAAGAACATCACCGTCTTGCCGAACTCAAAAGTATGTTCGATATCCTGGTCGGCAGTTCTGAACACCTCGATAGCCAGTTGGTTGAGTGAGTTGTAGTAACTCTTCCCCACCTTCAGCGGCCACCACGCATCTCCACGTTTCACCTTCCGCTGCACCCCCATTTCCTCGGTCTGCTTGCGGAAAGTCTCTTTCTCCGTCTGATACTCCAGTTGGAGTAGCAGTCGTTGTTGCTGCAATGCTTGGACGGGAGAAACAGTCTGAACCATCTCCTTTACGCTGGGTCTTGCGACTTCTCCTTTCCTTTGAACGACTTAACCTTCATTCCCAGTTTGCCGGGCAAAATAGCATTAAGGAAGATTCCTACTATGGCGGCAATGGCGAGTCCAGACAGATGGATGGGCCCGATGGCGATATCGTCGTTGGCACCATATTTCACGCCGATGGCCAATACCAGGATGAGAGCTGCGACAAATACATTGCGCGAGCTCTTCAAGTCAACCTCCTCCTCCACCAGATTGCGCACACCCACTGCAGAAATCATGCCATAGAGTATCAGGCTGACACCACCGATGGTAGCCGCAGGCATCAGTTGTATCAGACTGGCGAATTTAGGACAGAATGCCAGTATGATGGCCAGGCAAGCGGCTATGCGTATCACTTTCGGGTCGAACACCTTGGTCAGGTTCAGCACACCCGTATTCTCGCCGTATGTGGTATTGGCAGGTGCTCCAAAGACGGAGGCAATAGCCGTCGCAACACCATCACCCGTCAACGTGCGGTGCAGACCGGGTTCTGACAGAAAGTCCTTGCCTACGGTAGAGCTGATGGCAAACATATCGCCGATATGCTCCATAATCGTTGCAAAGGCAATAGGCATAATGGCGAGGATGGTCGATAGCATCAGTGACGTGTTGCCGTGTTCAAACACCGCCCATATCGTGCGCTCTTTTTCTATTGGAAAACCCACCCATGCCGCCTCGCTCAGTGGAGCAAAGTCCACCTCGCCCATGCAGGCGGCAATGACATACGACACGATGACACCCAACAGCACAGGGATGATTTTTATAATTCCCTTGCCCCAGACAGATGATACTATCACGGTGACAATGGCAATGATAGCCAGCAGCCAGTTGGTCTGACAGTTGTTGATGGCAGAGCCTGACAGCACCAGGCCGATAGCTATCACGATGGGACCTGTCACTACGGGAGGGAAATAATGCAGGATTTTCTTCACGCCAAACGACTTGATGAGGGCAGCCATGACGAAATACATCAGTCCGGCACAAGCTACACCCAGACAGGCATAGTCCAGTGCCAAAGTCTCAGAGAGTCCCTGTGCGACACCCATCTCCTTCACCGAGGCATAGCCCCCAAGGAAGGCAAACGACGACCCCAGGAAGGCAGGTACGTTCCACTTCGAGATGAAATGGAACATCAGGGTTCCTATGCCTGCAAACAGTAGCGTAATAGACACGTCCAAACCTGTCAGCAGTGGCACGAGCACCGTTGCTCCAAACATGGCAAACAAGTGTTGCACGCCCAGTATCATCATGCGGGGCAGTCCCAGCTGGCGTGCGTCGAAAATAGCATTTTGCGGTTCCATATATTCTTTCTTGTTAGTTACAGACGTTTTCACCTGCAAAGGTACGAATAAGCAAGAACAAAGACGAAAGAAAAAAGAGATTTCTTTCCGTTTTGTTCCATTTATTATATATCTTTGCAAAATAATAGGATGTAAGGAACGTCCTCTTCAGAGATTCACCGATGGGATTACTACACCCGTTAAATACCGATGTTCAGGCTCCCGAACGGTTTACCTATCCGTTCTGCTACGAGCCGCATCCGCTATGTGAAATGGCGGCTAAGGAGGTGCAGGCCTATATCGGGAGTCATGCAGAAATCAGGGAGGATGCAGACCGAGGGAAGATGTTCGGGGTATTGGTAGTGGAATCCCCATGTGTTTCTCCCCCTCAACAGGGGGAGTTAGAGGGGGTCTCCTTCCTTGCTGCCTATAGTGGGTTGTTGGCGGGGAGGAATGACTGGGATTATTTCGTGCCTCCAGTGTATGATGCGCAGCAGCCTGACGGCTATTTCAAAACGAAAGAACGCGAGATATCTCAAACATCAGCTATCAGCCATCAAACATCAAAACAGATGTCGCAGGAGTTGCAGACGTGGCTGTTTCACCAGTACCAGCTGTTGAATGCGCGAGGCGAGACGAGGGATTTGGTGGATGTGTGGCAAGACTATTACGACAGACCTAAGCTGCGACAGAAGTTTCCGCTGCCTCCAGGTGGTACGGGCGACTGCTGCGCTCCCAAACTCTTGCAGTATGCCTATCAGCAGGGATTGAAACCAGTTTGTATGGCAGAATTCTGGTGGGGTGCAACGACGAAGGAGGAGATACGTCAGCATCTGAATTACTATCCTGCCTGTCGAGGAAAATGCAAACCCATTCTCACGTGGATGCTGCAAGGACTGGATGTGGATCCAGATCCTGAGACGTTAGGTTTCCAACGCATGGCACTGCCCACCACGCTATCGTGGTGGTTGACAAGCCCAGTGGTATGTTGTCAGTACCAGGTCGCATAGAGGATTACAGTGTAGAAACCGTGATGAAGCAGCGTTATCCTGATGCAGTCGTAGCCCATCGGTTGGACATGGGTACTAGCGGCCTGCTGATTGTGGCAAAGACGAAAGAGGCCTATCGTCCCCTGCAGGAACAGTTTATCAAGCATCAGGTGAAGAAGAAATATGTGGCGAAGGTGGAAGACCCCTCCAACCTCCCCTGTTTAGGGGAGGCTTCAGACGCATGTTCTCCTCCCCTAAACAGGGGAGGTCGGGAGGGGTCTGGCACCATTTCTCTTCCCTTGCGTCCTGACCCGATGAACCGGCCGCGCCAGGTGGTGGATATGGAACATGGGAAGCGGGCAGTGACGGACTACGAGTTTCTTCCCCTCCCTCGGGAGGGGTCAGGGGAGGGGTTTCTCGTCGCCCTCTATCCCCAGACAGGTCGCACCCATCAGCTCCGTATCCACTGTGCCCATCCCGATGGGTTAGGTCGTCCTATTGTGGGTGACGAACTCTATGGCTCAAAGGGTGAGCGGCTGATGCTCCATGCCTCGGAGATATGGTTTCGCCACCCCCTCACAGGTCAGGAGATGCACCTCGTCTCACCAGTGCCTTTTTAAAACATCTAACATCAAACATCTAACATCAAACATCAAATTATGGTAAAGCACATTATTCTCTGGACATTGAATCCAGAACTCTCGGAAGAAGAGAAGAAAGCCGTTAAGGCAGGTATTAAAGCTGGTTTGGAAGGCTTGGTAGGCAAAGTGCCAGGTCTCCTGGATGTCACGGTGCATATCGACGGTCGTCTGGCTTCGTCGAATGCCGATGTGATGCTCGACAGTACGTTGGAGAGCGAAGAAGCCCTCAAGGGCTATGCCAAGCACCCCGAGCACTTAGCTGTGGCCAACGGAAAGGTAAGGCCCTACACCGTTCAGCGCAGTTGTTTGGATTTTGAGATTTAAGGAGACCCCTCCCGACCTCCCCTGTTAAGGGGAGGAGCTTTTTATGAATAAGAAAAAAGGATATGTCAATATGTGGCATATCCTTTTTTATCTCAGCCACCCCTAAACAGGGGAGGTTGGAGGGGTCTCCTTTACTTCTTGTTCAATGCGAGGTCGATAGCTACGGCGATAGCCACGGTAGCACCTACCATTGGGTTGTTACCAATACCCAGGAAGCCCATCATCTCAACGTGAGCAGGAACAGAAGAAGAACCTGCGAACTGAGCGTCAGAG
>ONDP01000018.1 GCA_900316645.1 uncultured Prevotellaceae bacterium | reverse complement strand
AACTCCTGATATTTGTTAATTCGATTATTCATCATACTTTATTAATTGTTTTGTTTATTCATCATCACCTTCGTACACATGGAAATCATCAATCTCCACGTTTAGTTCTATTTCGAATTCCCTCACCCAAAGAAGGTCGAAGATAGAGAATTCCATGTGGTCGTAGAGTTCGTGGAACTGATAGGTAATCATCATATCTTTCGTCCACTCTCTGTCTAGACCATCGTTACAGTTGAAAGGCTCATCTTCCAGATAGAGCATTTTGTTCACCGATTCGTAATCAGGAACAGGAGGGTCATAACTTCTTATTCGGTATTGGCCCAAACCATCATCATACAGAGGCATATAGCGGTCTTCACATCCATTGAGAATATTCCACATCTTCTTAACCCGTTCATCCTGAATAGGGTGGAGCTTGGGGTAGTTGAATCCCAAATAGCACTTTCCTGTAACCTCAACCGAACCAGGCAAATTAGCCTTAACAACTGATTCATAAAGATTGATGGTACGCTGACGCACTTCAATCATCTGCGATTTGATAGCCTGATTAAGATCTGTAAGAAGTTGCTTGTGGTAGTCGTTCTCTTCAAACATATCATCGAGGATATACTTTCGCTGCTCTAATAGTTCATGGATAGCGACTCTCGCCGTTTCATGCCCCCATATTCCCTTCTCACTCTGGCGATGTAGATCGAGTATTGCATATTCAATCCTTTTCACCGCCCACGAATCATAAATCTCTTGTATCGTCATAATCCTATAAAAATGGTTTATGGTGCAAAGATAAAGCGAAGCTATGCCGAATCGGGGCATAACTTCGCTATTTCTTTCAATTATCTAGAACTATTAGTCTAAATTTTCAAGATGAACGGTTCCCAAACCACCTACATTTACATTTTCCGTGGTCTTTACCAATATTTTCCAAGTAGCCATAGTAATCTTCTGTTTATATCCTGTCTAAAATTGCGTAACCTACTTTCAATAAAGGGCATTCCTTGTTAATTACAGAACTTACAATGTCTGCTAATCTTGGCAAATCTTCTTCCAGATTATGCAAAGGAATAACCATTCCGGCAAAATGCCACCAATTTTTACCCTGGGTTTCAGAGGGAATGACCCCGTCGGTCTTATACACCTCAAGTAATTGATTATACACACCTACATTGTTTTTCACGACTTCCATTATTTTGTTCTGGATTTCTAATACAACAAAAATATGAGGACATTGACCATGTTCTGGTCTAAAAATATTCTTACGATAGAATACTGTTAGCATCATTTGCTCTTTTGCCCTAGGGTCAGTAAATACATACTTTACGTATTCCCTCTCTGGTTTTGGTCTCAGTCTAAGTGACTCAATCCGATTTTTTAAGAGAGAGTTCTGGCCACATTCCATTACAGTCACAACATAGTCTCTTATATGCCGGTATATGTCGTGGACTTTGATAATCTTCTCCATATTCCCTTCGTGGCAAAAGAATGCCAATTCTTCTTGATCAATCATATTGGTTATGTTTTTTATGTTCTTATAAAATTCTTGTAGAAGATAAAGATGATGAGGGTTTGCGCTATCTTCGTAGTTTGATAGATTAGACATCACTTGCTTTAGCAAATCAATATGTGTGATACTGAAAAGGTTGTTTTGCGAAATTTCATTTGTTCTTTTCCCTTTCAGCGTATATTTTTTTAGACCCAACACGACAACTTTTACGTCATTATAGCCATTCTTTTGAACAGTTCTATTATAGAGATTCAAATCATTATCCAAAGAATGAAACACCTTATTTTCAATTATAATTGCCCGGGGCTTGTCTCTATCTGTCATCAGCAAGTCAATACGTTTATTGCTTTCTGCCACATATTCTCTAACAATTTTAAAATCATAGAGGAAGTGGGACTCAATTCCAGTAAGTTGTTCAAAACTTCTTATAAAGAGGTCATTCAATCCATGTTCCTCCTCTGTGTTGAAAAAGAAACTATAAATATCAGACCACATATTTTCATGATGTGTCACACCCGTTATGTCCATGAGAGAACGTTGCCATCCTCTAGATACAGGAATAGCAGATAGGGACTCTACCCAATGTTGAAGTTGTTCCATATTATTCATGTTTGCTTTCTTTTAATTTTTGGAATAGTCCTCCGAACGGGCATACGAAGGATGATAAGACTTGATGACATATATGTTCTCATTTTCGTAGTAGCGTATGCAACATTCCAACTTTTCTTTATAAGCAGGATGGTAGTATTTCTTCTCCTCAAACTTTGAGCCTGAAAGATATTCTTTGGTAACGAAATCATATTGAGAATCTTCACCATCGCAGCATATAAGAACATTGGGTTTCAAGATATCCAATTCTTTGCTGATAAAATTACCATAATCTTTAAATGCATTTTTCATTTCTTGCAGAGAAACAATCGAACCACCTGCATTCTTTTTACATTCTATAAGAGCAAAGGGCGTTGTATTCCATTCTCGAATAACATCTTGCATTTTTGTTTTCATGACTTCACTAAGATTCTGGTTAATAGAACCATTCTTTTCATCTATGAGCCATCCCCGAACATCTTGTCCTCCATGAGGATTGTCCTTTAGCAAAAATGCAACACGGAGTGGTGAATTTTCCCATAATTCATTAATGTTGAGGGACGGGTTGGCCTTTAATAGCAAACCATCTCTACAGAATCTATCCTTTTCAGCTTGTTCGTAGCTGTCCTCCCATTGCTCAAAAAGAGCATCAAGCAATTCGTTGTAATTAATATGTCTATTCATGTTCTCTGAATTTACAAAATTAGTATTATACTTGTTCCACATTCTCTTTATCTTACCAGCAATCTCCTTCCGTAGCCATACAGGTTCCAAAACTTCTATGTCTTCGCCCATTGAGAGGACTTCCTGCTGGAAATCAAACTCAGGACATAGATGTAGTTGGAATATGCTAAACTCACCACTTCTCTCAATTTCTTTCTGCGTGCTATGAAGCGGGAGTGAACGAAGATAGTTGGCCTGTCCTGCTGACACCTTCAGCTTAATCGTCTGTGGTTTGGCATCAGTATTAGCAATGATACCATAGAAGTTTTCAAAGAAATCAGATGGATCAAAGTCTTCCATCATTTTAAATTTCTGCTCTTTCAATACATCTACATCGTAGATCCTGTCAATAGCATATATCATCAGTCGTTGATAATACGGGTTCCACGCCAACATATACCAACGCTGCTTGAATAGCTTGACACAATACGGTTCCACATTGAAGGTATTGCTTTCCTCGCGCCAATAGCTCTGATAGGTGATTCGGAGGACATTGTTCTTCTTCATTGCCTCAATGATTGTTGACAGATGCTCTTGTCCTGAAGGTACATCTTCAAGCAGGATCCTGTTTTTCATATTCTGGTTCTCAATAAGAAGATTGCTTACTGATAGTGTACTTAACAGCCAACTCCGTATGCTACCACTTTTTATCTCACTGGCATTTTCTATATAATAATGATAACCACCTTTGCGCTCGCATTCAATCACTAAACCAAACATCTCCTCTACAGCGACTCGCCACTTGTGGAAGGTGCGAAGAGCAAGTTCTACACCTTCACTCATGTCATTATCCAACCACTTTTCGTTGATTTCCTCAAATGTTATGCGTTTAGCCTTATAGATAGTTTCTACAAGCCAAACATACTTGTTTAAGAGGTTCTTAGCCATAATACAACTCTATTGTTTGGTGCAAAGATAGTAAAAACATATGTATAATTGAGGCACAAGTTGAGAAAATATTCATTATTTTTAATAAATGATTAAAAGAGTTGATTTTTCCCTTTATACATTTCTACAAAAAATTTTAAGAATGCTATGTATAGCCTACATACCTACATAAAAACACGGGGAGGCAAGTGTTTATCAATGTTTTACGCACTTGCAAGCCTACATAAAGCCTACATAATCCTACATAAAATATACCTGTTTTTGGCAAAAAGCATACATGTTCTTAGGATTCTTAAGGCAGGTGAGCGACATGCTATGCTATCTGAACAACAATAGTACAGCTATACCAATACTTAAAATCAAAGAAACCCTGCACCCTGCACCCCTTTTGCCTTCAAACCCAATGGGAATGGGCGATTGAGTGGGGTGCACACCTTGGAAAAAGTATGCACCCTCCTTACACCCCCTATAACAAAATCTTGAATTCAATTTGCGTATAGGCGAACAATCGTTTGCGTAGGCGCGTCAAGTCGTTTGCGTAGGCGCGTCAAGTCGTTTGCGTAGGCGCGTCAAGTCGTTTGCGTAGGCGCGAACAATCGTTTGGGCGTACGCAAACGATTGTTACCCTGCCTTCCATCCCCTGCTAAGATAGCTTCCATCCCCTGCGCAGACGGCTTCTAACCCCCTATAGACCCTATCTGAATGACTCGAAGGGATTATCTGAACGACCGTAAAGGACTATCTGAACGACTATAGTCTATATCTGGGGACATTTTGCCCCTTGTTCTATTGTTTGCGAAGATGAATCAGAAGGACCTTGATTAAACACCCCGAAATTGCCATTGAAACGAAAATATAAAAGCGGAAGCCATGACTCCCGCTTTTCCTTTTATTTCATTTCCTCATGCAAAGCATGGTAAATCCCTCTCTTGCGTAAATCCCTCTCTTGCACCAGAATTGACCTACGGTCGATATCTTGCTGCGCTCGGATTTCCTCATGCAAAGCATGGTAAATCCCTCTCTTGCACCAGATATTCTCCAATTTGGACGGCATTCAAGGCTGCACCCTTGCGGATCTGGTCGCCAGAAAGCCAGAAGGTAAGTCCGTTCTCATCGGAAAGGTCTTTGCGAACACGACCTACATAGACATCATCCTTGCCAGCTGTCTCCAAAGGCATGGGATAAACAAGATTGGCAGGATCGTCAACGAGTGTACAACCAGGAGCAGCAGCAATAGCCTTCTGTGCCTCCTCAACACTCAGTGGGCGCTCTGTTTCAATCCAAACACTCTCGGAATGAGAACGTAATGAACTGACACGTACACACATAGCCGAGCATTTGGCATCGGTATGCATTATCTTCTGTGTCTCGTTATACATCTTCATTTCCTCCTTTGTGTATCCATTCGGCTGGAATACATCAATCTGAGGAATCACGTTATATGCCAACTGATGAGGGAATTTCTTGATGGTCTTAACCTCGCCAGTTTCCACCATTTCCTTATATTGCTGTTGGAGTTCAGCCATAGCAGCGGCTCCTGCGCCAGAGGCACTCTGATAAGAACTGACGTGAATGCGCTTGATGTGAGACAGTTTTTCCAAAGGCTGCAATACAACCACCATCATAATAGTGGTACAGTTAGGGTTGGCAATGATACCGCGAGGACGCTTCAGCGCGTCTTCCGCATTACACTCGGGAACCACCAAGGGAACGTCATCATCCATACGGAATGCAGAACTGTTGTCAATCATCACGCAACCGTATTTGGTGATTGTCTCAGCATATTCCTTTGACGTGCCGGCTCCAGCAGAAGTGAAGGCAATATCAATGTCCTTAAAGTCGTCATTGTGTTGGAGCAACTTCACTGTCAGTTCCTTGCCGCGAAAAGTATATTTACTTCCTGCACTACGTTCTGAACCAAACAGTACGAGTTCGTCCATCGGAAAATTTCTCTGGTCAAGGATTCTCAGAAACTCCTGACCTACGGCACCTGAGGCGCCAACGATAGCTACTTTCATCTTTCTTTTTTATTATTAATACACCAATTTGGCTGCAAAATTACAAAAAATTCTCAATTATCAATTATCAATTGTCAATTATTTCGTATCTTTGCAAACAATATGATACTTTTGACATCATATTTCCCGATTACGGACCCGACGCTGATTTTCTTCGTCGTGTTGATAATTATTCTGTTTGCCCCTATCATCATGGGTAAACTGCGCATCCCTCATATCATTGGAATGGTGTTGGCAGGTATGATGACTGGCAAATATGGGCTCAACATTCTGGAGCGTGACTCATCGTTTGAGCTCTTCGGCAAAGTGGGATTGCTTTATATCATGTTTCTGGCTGGACTGGAGATGGACTTGGAGAGTGTGAAGAAGAATTCCAAACGATTCCTGATATTCGGGCTCCTCACCTGTTTCATTCCCCTTTTCATGACTTACATCATGGCCATGTGGATGCTTGACTACTCGCCGCAGGCCTCTTTTCTCTTGGGATGTATTATGGCATCTAACACGCTGATAGCCTATCCCATTGTAGGACGCTACGGACTGCAACGCAACTCAAGTGTGATGCTGGGGGTGGGTTCTTCCATGATATCACTGTTCCTGGCGCTTGTTATGCTGGCGGCATTGGCAGCTTCCTATGGCGAGAGCACCGGCATCTGGTTTTGGCTGTTCTTCCTGCTGAAATTCTGTGTATTCTTAGTTGCCAGCGCTTGGCTCATTCCCAAAGTAGCCCGTTATTTTCTACGTCGATATTCTGATGCTGTGATGCAATTCATCTTTGTGTTAGCAGTGATGTTCCTCAGTGCAGCAGTATCAGAGGCAGTAGGTGTAGAGGGCATTGTCGGCGCCTTTATCTCAGGATTGATATTGAACCGATACATCCCACATGTATCACCCCTGATGAACCGCATTGAGTTTATCGGCAATGCACTCTTCATCCCTTATTTCCTGATTGGTGTTGGTATGCTGATCAATCTCGGTTCTCTCTTCACAAGTATTCACATGCTATGGATAGTTGTGTTGATTGCCTTCTTCGGCACCTTTGGCAAGGCTGTGGCTGCCTACGTTTCGAGTTTGCTGTTCCGATTGCCGAAGTCGGCTGGACACATGATGTTCGGACTCACCAGTGCCCATGCTGCCGGTGCTATCGCTATGGTAATGGTGGGGATGCGTTTGGAGGTAAGTCCCGGTGTCTATCTGGTCAACGACGAGATTCTGAACGGTGTGGTTATTATGATACTGGTCACTTGCATTATCAGTACACTAATGACTTCCCATGCAGCCCGACAGATAGTGCTGAATGCCAGCAGTCAGCAACTGTCAGCCAATAGTAACCAACGCGACGACGAAAAGATTCTGCTATGCGTCAAATATCCGGAAATAGCGCCGCAGTTGCTCGAATTGGCCATTATGGTTCGTAACCAGAAACTAAACCGAGGACTTGTTGCACTCAATGTGGTGTATGACGACAACAATGCTGCAACGAACAGGGAACGTGGTTTGCAACTGCTCGAACGATTGGAGCAACAAGCCAGTGCAAGTGAGGTGAAAATGCAGACGCAGGTACGTCTGGCAACCAACATTGCCAATGGTATCAAGCATGCTTTCCGTGAGTTTGCCGGATCTGAAATCATTATGGGTATGCACGTACATACCGAAGCCAATTCGAAGTTCTGGGGCGACTTCATTCAGAGTCTTTACAATGGTCTGAACCGCCAGATTATCCTCAGCCGTTTCGTTCAACCACTGAACACATTGCGACGCATACAAGTGGTGGTTCCCTCAAGAGCAGAGTTTGAGCCAGGTTTCCACCGTTGGTTAGAGCGTCTGAGCAGAATGGCAGACAATTTAGACTGCCGCATCCAGTTTCACGGACGAAACGAAAGTTTGGAATTAATCCGTGAATACATCAATAATCTGCATCCTGCCGTACGTGCCGAATACACCTTCATGGCCCATTGGAACGAACTGCCCAAGTTGGCAGAGACGATTAAAGAAGACCATCTGTTCGTGGTCATTACAGCACGTAAAGGTACCATCTCTTACAAGAATGCGCTGGAACGATTGCCCAACGAACTGATGCAACACTACTCTGGGAAAAATCTGATGATTATTTTCCCTGACCAGTATGGCAACCAGAAAGAAGACCGCATGACCTTCACTGAAGCACAACATCAGGAGGAAAGCAGCATCTATGACTATATAATGAGAAAATTAGAAACATTCAGAAAATGATTGACATAAAAAATATTACCAAGAGTTTTGGTTCACTTCAGGTGTTGAAAGGCATCGACTTGCACATCAATCGTGGCGAAGTGGTGAGTATTGTGGGACCAAGTGGAGCTGGCAAGACCACCCTGCTCCAGATTATCGGCACCCTGGACAGACCTGACAGCGGCTCTGTGTTTGTTGACGATATCGACGTCACCAATCTTTCGCAGAAACGTCTCTCCGACTTTCGCAATAAGCACATAGGTTTCGTTTTTCAGTTTCATCAACTGTTACCAGAGTTTACTGCTATCGAGAATGTAATGATTCCTGCATATATCGCCGGCATCTCACAACGTGAGGCAAAACAAAGGGCTCAGGAATTGCTCGAATTCATGGGACTCAATGACCGCGCGAGTCATAAGCCCAACGAACTGAGTGGAGGAGAGAAGCAAAGAGTGGCAGTAGCACGAGCGCTCATCAACAAGCCTGCTGTTATCCTGGCCGACGAACCCAGTGGTTCACTCGACTCAAAAAACAAGGAAGAACTACACCAACTTTTTTTTGACCTGCGCGACAAATTCGGACAGACCTTTGTAATTGTGACGCACGACGAACAGTTGGCAAGTATTACCGATCGTACCATCCATCTAAAAGACGGTATGCTGGAATCCCCTATCGACCCTATAATCTCTACTGAAAATGATTAAACTCGGCGACTATAACACCCTGCGCGTAGTGAAGCGCGTGGACTTCGGTTTTTATTTAGACGGAGGCGACGAAGGCGAAATACTTCTACCCAAACGTTACGTGCCCAAAGGTCTCAACATTGGGGACGATATCACTGTCTTTATTTATCTGGACCAAGACGAGAAACTCGTTGCCACCACCCAAGAGCCACTTGCAAAAGTGGGCGAATTTGCTTGGTTGGAGTGCGCCTGGACGAATGAATACGGCGCTTTCCTCAACTGGGGACTGATGAAAGACCTGTTCTGCCCTTTCCGTGAACAGAAACAGCGTATGCAGAAGGGACAGCGATACTATGTATATATCATGGAAGACGAGAAAACCCACCGTCTTATGGCCACCGCCAAAGTGGAACGCTATCAGAAACACGACGGCTACCAGCGTGCCCTCGACTTCAGCGACGAACTGCTACGCTACCTTCAGGAGCATGGCGGGCACTGCGCCTTGGGCGACAAGAGTCCTGCTGACGAGATAGCGGCTTGCTTCGGCGTGTCGAAGAAGATATATAAAAAAGCAATCGGCGACCTTTACCGCCGCCGATTGATTACTATTTCCGATGAAGGCATCGCCCTCGTTTAGAACTCTGCACTCTTTGGTGTACGTGGGAACGGAATGACGTCGCGAATGTTCTGCATTCCGGTAACAAACAGGATAAGGCGTTCGAAACCGAGTCCAAAGCCTGCATGAGGACATGAACCCCAGCGACGGGTATCGATATACCACCACAAATGGGTCTTGTCCATCTGGCGTCGATCAATCTCAGCCATCAGTTTGTCATAGCTTTCCTCACGGACGCTACCACCGATAATCTCACCAATCTGAGGGAACAGCACGTCAGTACCCTGCATTGTCGGACCAGGGGCAACAGCGCCCTTGTAACCTACAGAACCGCCATCAGCAGTATCCTGGTTCTGCTTCATATAGAACGACTTGAAGGCACGTGGGTAGTCAGTCATGATGACTGGCTTCTTAAAGTGCTCCTCCACGAGGTAGCGCTCATGCTCTGAAGCCAAATCATCGCCCCAGTTACAGGGGAACTCGAACTTCTTACCATTTTTGATAGCCTCCTGCAGGATATTGATACCCTCTGTATAAGGAAGACGCACAAAAGTCTCTTTCAATACACCTTCCAAACGTTCAATCAGCGTCTTGTCAATCATCTTGTTCAGGAACTCCAGATCATCCTTACAGTTATCAAGAGCCCAACGAACACAGTACTTGATGAAGTCCTCTTCAAGATCCATCAGTTCTTCCTGATCAAGGAAGGCAACCTCAGGCTCTACCATCCAGAACTCCGCCAGGTGGCGAGGAGTGTTTGAATTCTCGGCACGGAAAGTAGGACCAAAGGTGTAGATAGCACCCAGTGCTGTTGCACCAAGCTCACCCTCCAACTGACCAGATACCGTCAATGAGGTCTGCTCGCCGAAGAAATCATCATCGTAGATAATCTTACCACTTTCATCCTTTTTCAAGTCATAAAGGTTCTTGGTGGTTACCTGAAACATGTTTCCTGCACCCTCACAGTCGCTGGCTGTAATCAGCGGTGTGTGGAAATAGACAAAACCATGTTCGTGGAAATAGGTATGGATAGCCATCGCCATATTGTGGCGGATACGCATCACAGCACCAAAGGTATTAGTACGCAGACGCATATGAGCATTCTTGCGCATTACCTCAAACGACTGCCCTTTCTTCTGCATGGGATAGGTATTGTCGCAAACACCATAGAGTTCCAGTGCCGTAGCCTGAATCTCACTACTCTGTCCAGCCCCCTGGCTCTCCACCAACTTACCGATAGCACAGATGCAAGCACCCGTTGTCATCTGTTTCAGGAGTTCGTCGTCAAAGTTTGCAGGGTCAACCACCACCTGTATGTTTTTGATAGTGGAACCGTCATTGAGGGCTATGAAATCAACAGCTTTTGATGAGCGATGAGTTCTTACCCAACCCTTGACACAAACCTCTTTTCCATATTCTGTACTTTTCAGTACATCAATTATCTTTGTTCTGTTCATTGTAAATCTTCACTTGTCAATTACTCATAGGCTCCCATGCGCAGACGGTCAACTTCCTCCTCTGTGAGGTAACGCCAGTCACCGCGACGCAAGTTCTTCTTTGTAAGACCGGCAAACTGAACACGATCCAACTTAGTCACTCTGTAGCCAAGACTCTCAAAGATACGACGCACGATACGGTTCTTACCCGAGTGAATCTCAATGCCCACCTGTTTCTTATCTACAGGATCGGCATACTGGATGTCATCAGCCTTGATTTCACCGTCGTCCAACATGATACCCTCAGCAATTTGCTGCATATCATGAGCCGTAACGTTCTTATCGAGATAAACGTGATAAATCTTCTTCTTCAAGAACTTAGGATGTGTGAGCTTCGAAGCCATATCGCCATCATTCGTCAACAGCAACACACCCGTCGTATTGCGGTCCAAACGTCCTACAGGATAGATGCGCTCCTGGCAGGCACCCTTTACCAAATCCATTACAGTCTTGCGCTGCTGGGGATCGTCACTGGTTGTAACATAGTCCTTCGGTTTGTTGAGCAATACATAAACCTTCTTCTCTGGTGTGACAGGGGTATCGTGGAACATCACTGTATCTGTACGCAGAATCTTGGTACCAAGTTCGGTCACCACCTCTCCATTGACTGTTACCACACCGGCCTGGATGAATTCATCGGCTTCGCGACGGCTGCAAACACCGGCATTAGCCAAGAACTTATTCAGACGAACGGGCTCGTTTGGATCGAAGTTTTCCTCCTTATATTCTATACGCTTTTTCAAGCTATACTTTGCATTGGGATCGTAGTCGGCAGTATGCTGACGATAACCGCCACGCTGTTTCTGCTGACCATAGCCGCCACGCTGCTGACCATAGCCGCCACGCTGCTGACCATAACCACCGCGCTGCTGACCATAACCGCCACGCTGCTGACCATAGCCACCGCGCTGCTGACCATAGCCGCCGCGCTGTTGACGAGGCTGATATCCACCCTCCTCACCTTCTGGCTGCTGATTATAACGTGGACGATAGCCACCCTGCTGCTGGCCATAGCCGCCCTGCTGCTGACCATAGCCGCCACGCTGCTGACCATAGCCACCGCGAGACTGATAACCGCCCTGCTGACCATAATTGTTGCGAGGACGGTAGCCACCCTGCTCACCATTATTTGAATTGTAACGCGGACGGTAGCCACCACGTGACTGACCGTATTCGCCCTGAGACCGCTGTGGAGCACTGCTCTGTAAGCTTGCACCAAAGCCCTCCGGACGGAAACCGCCTTCTTCATTGTTCTGACTGCGATTATAGCCACCCTGATTGTAAGGTCGTGTCTGTTGATGAATACGTGGACGTGGTGAACGTCCTGGCTTGTAACCTTGATAACCACTGGTTGACTGTGAATAGCCCTCACGGCCTACGTTTTGCTCTGTGGACTGTTCTTCTGTTTTCTTTTCGTTCTCTAATTCCATAATCTTAATGCTTTAATTTTTTAATTAATTTTTTACCTGAAAGCCTCACGGCTCCCTCTGTGTTGTTAATAATTTCGGTTAAATACCTGTATAATTCATTGGCGTAATAGCCATTAATTCGTCTTTAATATCCTGGCTGACTGCAAGTCCCTGAATAAACTCATGAATCAGTTCCGGGGTCATCTTCTGGTTGGTACGCGTCAGTGCCTTCAGAGCCTCATAAGGGTGAGGATAGGCCTCACGGCGCAAGATGGTTTGTATTGCCTCGGCAACTACAGCCCATGTATTATCGAGGTCTTCCTGCAGTTTATCTTCGTTCAGAATCAGTTTGCGCAAACCTTTCAATGTGCTCTGCACAGCTATCAAGGCATGTCCCATTGGTACGCCCACGTTGCGCAGCACAGTAGAATCGGTCAGATCGCGCTGAAGGCGACTCACTGGCAATTTCTGAGCCAGGAACTGCAAAATAGCATTGGCTATACCAAGGTTGCCCTCAGAATTCTCGAAATCAATTGGATTTACCTTATGAGGCATTGCACTTGAACCTACCTCGCCAGCTTTAATTTTCTGTTTGAAATACTCCATGGAAATATACATCCAGAAATCGCGATCCAAGTCGATGATGATCGTATTTATACGGCGCATGGCATCAAAGATAGCACCCAGCCAGTCGTAGTTCGAAATCTGGGTAGTCCACTGTTCACGCTCCAAGCCCAGTTTCTCGCTGACAAACTGGTTACCGAACTCGCGCCAGTCATACTGCGGATAAGCTACATGGTGCGCATTATAGTTTCCAGTAGCGCCTCCGAACTTAGCCGTGATGGGGATTTCCTTCAAACCACGCATCTGCTCCTCTAAGCGATACACATACACCATGATTTCCTTGCCAAGACGAGTTGGCGAGGCGGGCTGTCCGTGTGTCTTAGCGAGCATGGGCACATTTTTCCACTGCTCAGCATAGTCATTTAACTGTTCTATCAATTCTTCCACCATAGGACAGTACACCTGCTCCAGTGCCTCTTTTACTGAGAGGGGCACACTGGTATTATTGATGTCTTGCGACGTCAGTCCGAAATGGATAAATTCCTTAAAACTTTCAAAGTTACCTATTTTGTCGAGCTCCTCCTTAATAAAATACTCTACTGCCTTCACGTCGTGGTTAGTCGTCTTCTCGATTTCCTTAACACGTGCAGCATTTTCTTCCGTGAAATTACGGTAGATATTACGAAGTGGTTCAAACAAGTTATGGTCGAAACCTTCCAACTGGGGCAAGGGTAGCTCACAAAGAGTAATGAAGTATTCTATCTCTACGCGCACCCGATAGCGAATGAGTGCATATTCCGAGAAATATCCTGCCAACTGCTCTGTCTTGTTCCTATAACGGCCATCAATAGGCGAAATGGCTGTCAAAACATCTAATTCCATGCTTTCTTAATACCTTAAATTCTACAATAATATAGCTATATCTGTTTTTGCGACTGCAAAGGTACGAATAAGTGAGCAAATAGCAAAGAAATATATGTTATTTTATTTAAATTTTCAAGTGCTATCTGCTTTGAATGCCAAAGCCGGGCAAAGAGAAAGCCTAAAAACGAAAAAAGTCCCGAAAATTTCGGAACTTTCTTGTTTGTGGGCGCTGAGGGATTCGAACCCCCGACCCTCTGCTTGTAAGGCAGATGCTCTAAACCAGCTGAGCTAAGCGCCCTTACTTGTTGTAAGCGGGTGCAAAGGTAAGGAGTTTTTTTGAAACCACCAAACCTTTGCCCCAAATTTTCACATTTTTTAAAGTTTGTACAAGTCGTTGGCAGCCATCAAATCGACTTTCTTCTCTGCAAGAATCCTCTCGCAGCTCTCCAAATCGGTAGGACGAATGACGACATGAGCTACGTCTCCATTGGCAAACGAATACATATACTCAATGAAAACACCTGCATCCGACAACATCTTGAGCACCTTAGCCAGAGAACCACTGGTGTTTGGACATACAAAACCTATGACATCAGTAATCTTTACGGCAAAATGGGCAGCTTTCAGCACTTGATAGGCCTTGTCAGGATCGCTGACGATACAGCGCAGGATTCCGAAATCAGAGTTGTCGGCAATACTCATGGCAGAAAGATTGACACCTGCCTCTCCTAACACGTCAGTAACCTCAGTAAGGCGTCCTGACTTATTCTCCAAGAAAATAGATAATTGCTTTGCTAACATTGTTGTAAGTTTTTTATTGTCTTTAAAATCATTGGAATTTACGGTTGTCTATGACACGCTTGGCCTTACCTGTCGAGCGCTCAATTCCCTTTGGCTCAACGAGTTTAATCTTGAAGCCCAGACCGATAACGGAACGGAGTTCACCCTCCAGTTTCTTCTGGAGCCCAACCATTGTGGCCATATCGTCAGTAAAATACTCTTCCTTGACTTCCACCTTCAACTCGCTCGTATCAGTATTATTGACACGATCAACCGTCAACAGGAAGTGAGGTTCGTACTCAGGCAAGGAAAGAATAACAGACTCAATTTGTGATGGGAACACATTGACACCACGAATGATCAGCATATCGTCGCAACGACCCAGGATGCGATCCATACGCACCAAGGTACGACCACAGGAGCACTTATCATAATGGAGCGCCGTAAGGTCATGGGTGCGATAGCGAAGCAATGGCATACCCTCCTTTGTGAGATGGGTGAAGGTAAGTTCGCCCAACTGTCCTTCTGGCATCGGCTCACCTGTTTCAGGATTGAGAATCTCAGGATAGAAATAGTCTTCATTCAGATGAGTACCATGCTGACATTCGCACTCGTAGCCTACGCCAGGACCAGCCATTTCAGAAAGTCCATAAATATCATAGGCTTTAATGCCCAACGTCGTCTCGAGTTTCTGACGCATTTCCTCCGTCCACGGTTCAGCGCCAAAAGCACCTATCTTCAACTTAAACTCATCTCGGGTAAAACCGCTCTCTCTTAAAGCTTCGCCCAAGAACATGGCATAGCTCGGTGTACAGCAAAGAACAGTAGCGCCGAAATCATGCATCAATGTAATTTGCTTCTGCGTATTACCACTGGAGATAGGAATCACACTAGCACCGATATTTGTGGCTCCATCATGAGCCCCCAAACCGCCCGAAAAGAGTCCATAACCATATGATACCTGGAAAATATCATTCTTGGTAGCTCCATAGGCAGTAAAGGCGCGCGAGATTGATTCTGCCCACATAGAAAGATCCTTGCGAGTGTGCAGCACAACTACAGGTTTACCAGTAGTGCCTGACGATGCGTGGATGCGCACAATCTGACTCATCGGCACTGCAGCGAGTCCGAAGGGATAATTATCACGAAGATCAAGCTTGTTGGTAAAAGGCAACTTCACGATATCGTCAATATCCTTGATATCACCAGGCTCCAAGCCCATCTCTTGAAATTTCTTACGATAGAATGGCGTGTTGTGATAAACATACTCAGCCATTTTCTTTAGTCTAATGCTCTGAATCTCACGCAACTGCTCGCGATCCATGCATTCCACAGTTTCATTCCAAATCATTGTTTCTTTTGTTTTTTGTCCGTGTTCTAAGTTGTGTTATAGTTCTGTGTGATGCAAAGGTACAATATTTAATTGAGAATTCAGAATTGAGAAATGAAAATTTTACTCAAAGACCGAATATTTACATAAATTAAAAAAAATCCCGAGCACTCGGAAGTACTCGGGACTTATTGTTAGGGAATAATTTCTAAATTACTTCAACTCAACAGTTGCACGACGGTTGAAGCTGATTGGAGACAGGTCGTTTACACCACCCTCAGCCTCAGTCTCGATGTTAGCACGATCAACACCGTACTTAACGAGCTCAGCAACAACAGCCTCAGCACGCTTCTGAGAGAGTTTCTGGTTCAGGTTAGCGTTACCAGTCTTGCTGTCAGCATAACCCTTAACGAGAATCTTAGCGTTGTTAGCCTTAGCAGCCTCAGCGATAGTCTTAACAGCTACGAGATCCTTCTGAGAAGCAATCTTAGACTTGCCAATGTTGAAGAATACAGATACTGGAGTAGAGATAACTTTCTCAACAACCTTTGTCTCACCACCCTTAGTCTCTGGGCACTTGTGGTTCTTGATGATGTTGTTCAGACGAGCGTTCTCTGCGTTAGCGTCAGCAAGCTGAGCATTCAGAGCATCGATCTGACCCTGAGAGAGAGCCTTGATAGCCTCTACGTCTGGAGTCTTGCTCCATGTAGCCTTACCGAGGTTGTAAGTCAAACCAACTTCGATGTTGAGGTTACGATCGTGGTTAGCAATGAGACCCTTGAAAGAACGTGGCTTGTAAGTCTTTGCACCAGGCAGCAGACCAGATACACCATCAGACTTTGACAAGAAGAGGTTGTAGTTGATGTCGAGGTTGATAGCAACCTTACGGCTAATCTTGAACTGGTTCAGGATACCAATACCCCATGTTGGAGAGTAGCGGTTGTAGCTCATATTGCGCTCCAAACCAACACTTGCATAAGGAATGAGATCCCAAAGACGGTTCTCGTTGTAACCGAGAAGCATGTTGCTGAGGTTGAACAGAACCTGCTCATTCAGAGTCCAGTACTTAGAAGCATTGGTCTTCTTATCCTCAGAGATAACAGTGCGACCCCAGATACCGTTGAACTTTGTACGAAGTCCGATACCAGGAGTAAACCACTTACCAATAGCTACTGAGAAACCAAGATTGTTACGGAAGCCTTTCAGAGGGCTCTTGCTGAAGTTGTTCTGAACCTCCTGGTTGCCCCAGAAAGCAGTTCCAACAACGTTAGCCTGAACAAACCAGTTGCTCCAGAATGAATTTGTTGCTACGCTGTACTTCAATGTAGGATCAGCGTCCTGTGCCATAGAGGCACTTGTCAAACCGGCAAAAGCCAGTACCATTAATAACTTTTTCATACCTATACTAAATATTAATGTGAAATGATATACACTTTTATCAATTTGTCTGCAAAAGTAAACATTTATTTTATATCTACAAACATTTTTGGCAAAAAATTGCACTTTTTGGCAAAAAAAATTGTTTTTTATCAGTAATCATGCCGAACAACATATTTAAAAAAGCTAAATTCATCCTAATAATTGTTCTATCTCCTTTTGAGGGAGTATACAAAGGATAGCTTTTCCGTCAGGCGTATAATTGACGTTCAAGCAGGCAAAGAGTTCATTGACTATATTTTCCATCTCATCGTTATTGAGGATTTGTCCCTGAGGAATAGCAGCATGACGGGCAAGACTCAAAGCAAGTGCCGAGTGTATCTCTTGCAAATCGCCCTTACCCTTCTCAACAGCATCATCTACCAGATCCTTCACCAACTGCACATAGTTCAGTCCGTCGAGTCCTGCCGGAACAGCAATAATGCCATAGCTATATTGCCCGAGGTCGCTCAATTCGAATCCCATGACATGCAGTTCAGGGAGTATCTTTTCTAGGATGACAGCATCAGAAGGAGCAAACTGGACTACCTCCGGGAATAGCACACGCTGACTGTTAATTGTCTGAGAATTTAACTGATTAAGATAGCGTTCAAAACGAATGCGTACGTCAGCTCTATTCTGATCGATAATCATCAGTCCCGACTTGACGGCAGTCATGATGTACCGTCCTTTATATTGATAATGTACAGGAGATTTCTCTTCTGCCACGAAAGCCTCCATTTCCTGAGGAGCCTCTTTGGGCAGCTGTTCATAAAGTTTCTCCCACCCTTCCACCGACTTACGTGGACGCTCCACGGGCTGTGGCTGTCGGAACGGATTATAGGAAGAATTGTAAGAGGGTTTCGGAGGAGCCACCTGCTCGTCATGATTAAAGATGGGAATGTCCGGACGCCCCTCGGTATCAAAATCTATCTGAGGAATCTCACAGAACTTACCGATAGCATCCTTCACGGCAGCAAGTAGAATCTGCCAAATGGCTTGTTCGTTTTCAAATTTTATCTCGGTCTTCGTTGGATGGATGTTCACATCAATATCCGAGGGAGCCACTTCGAAATAGATAAAATAAGGTACTTGCATACCGGCAGGCACCATACGATCGAACGCTTGCATGACCGCCTTGTGAAAGTATGCGTGTTTCATGAAACGCCCATTGACGAAGAAATAGTCGTGAGCACCTTTCTTACGAGCAGACTCCGGTTTGCCCACAAAGCCCATAATCTTACAGATAGCAGTTTCAACCTTCACATCCAGCAATTCCTGATTGAAGCGCTTACCAAAGACATCTGCCACACGCTGGCGCAGCGACCCGCTCTTCAGATTCAGCAATTCCTGCCCATTACTATGCAGTGTGAAGTTGATGTCGGGATAAACCAACACGATGCGTTCGAAAGCAGTCAGAATATTATTCAATTCGGTGGCATTCGTCTTGAGGAACTTACGACGGGCAGGGACGTTGAAAAACAAGTTTTCCACCTTAAAATTACTGCCTACTGGACAATTGACAGGTTCTTGCGTCTCTACTTTCGAAGCCGAAAGCGTCAGATAGGTTCCCAGTTCACTGCCAGCCATTTTGGTACGTAATTCCACTTGCGACACAGCAGCAATAGAGGGCAGGGCCTCCCCGCGAAAGCCCATCGTTGTAAGCGCGAACAAGTCGTCGGCTTTGCGAATCTTAGAGGTAGCATGACGTTCGAAGGCCAGACGCGCATCCGTTTCCGACATCCCTTTACCATCGTCAATCACCTGTATTGACGTACGACCTGCGTCAACCACCAACACCTGTATCGTCTTGGCTCCAGCGTCAACGGCATTCTCAATCAGTTCCTTGATGACAGAGGCTGGGCGCTGAATCACCTCACCCGCTGCTATCTGGTTGGCGACGGCATCTGGCAGCAAATGTATGACATCTTTCATCGACTACTCACCCCTCCTTTCTGCCAATCTTCTGTATCGGAGCCTCACGTCGCTTGATTTCCTTCAGTTCCTGACCAGCTTTCTTTGGGCGCCAATTAAAGATATCGGCTTTATTCAGTGGTCGTATATAGTCAAACCATGCATACTGAGGCAGGAAATACTTAGCCGGCGGTATTTGAGTCATCGGATAAAGCGTACCTACAGGTTTCTCCATCCAAATTTTCTGCATCTTACGGTTTGCGAGAAACATCTTCATCTTAGGTGTTTCCGTATAGTTCAGTCCAATGAGAGAACTGTCTGACTCATCAACAGGATAATAGACAATCAGCACATTGCCCACCGCATCCGTCTCACGTATTTCCCCTTTCTCGAAGAAAGCAAACATCTCTTTGGACGATACTTGGTTGAAATGTACCGTATCAGGCATCTGTTCCGTCGAGAAAGCCTGTCCTACGACATGTGCACGGTTGATGGTAGAATCCTTCATATAAACTCGGATTTCCTCACCAAACAACTGCTGACTGCCGTTCCACACAATGGGGTCACGATACATCGTCATACAGGAATCCTGCGAATTATATACCAGTGAGTCGCAGACAGCCTGTACATCAATACGGTACGCGCGTACCTTATTATACGCATGTATCTTACGATAGACAGAGTCAGTATGGATGTTAAAAGTAAACAACTTAAACGTATCAGCATGCATATAGAGCGTGTCTTTCTGCGAGAAATCCATTGCCACTGCCCTATTGGTAGCCATCGCATAGCCCGTTGAGTCATTATATTCGCAATAGTCGCCCGTTAACGCGTTCTTATTGACGGAGTCAGTGTAAACCACATTCCAATAGGCATAACTGGTTCCTTTCTTAGCATCGTGGTAAACGCTGTCTCCCACGATGGTTCGTCCCTCATCACGCATCACGGAACGTCCGAAGAGCTCGGATGTCTCCGTCTTGGTATTATAATAGCCGTCTTCGCTATAGATATGACTGGTTCCTGATGTAATATTCGATGGTCCTACGATATGCGCACGCGAGGTCTGCGTGTCATAATAGAGCGAGTCGGTAGTCAGGTAGAAGTTCTTGTCGCGCAAGCGCACATCATAATAAAAGATAGCCATTTTGGTATCAGTATGATATTCCCCCCAGTCGCTGGTCAGCGTAGAACCGTTGTCCACCAGTTTTCCGCCTTCAAAGAAATTACCGAAATTATATAGGCGGTCGTAGTCGAGACTGTCAGTATATAGCGTCGATTCACGGTGTTTCAGTATCACGTTATAGCGTGCCTGTGCAATCTGGGCATTTCCGTCATAGTAGGCATAGTCGCTAAACAACTTCAACGTATCGCCCTGCAACATCTTCACATGTCCGAAAGCCTCAAAGGAGTTTGTCTGCTGGAAGAAATTGGCACTGTCACAATAGAGGTTAGCCCCCATATGACGGAAATGCACATTACCCACCAGAATCTGTGCGTCGCCATTACGATACTGGTCATATCGCAGTTGGTCGGAATGAACAAGATACACCCTTTTATCCTCCACCTTTTTACGGGGAGTCGTCTTACGCTTGGCAGGCGACATAGCCAGAATCATGCCAAGCGCCAACAAACCTATCAGAACAAACAGGGTCCTCTTCAACGCTCAACTACTTAATCCACCCTTGATATTCAAACTGACAGTCGCGGTATCTGTCATTCACGCGGACATAGGTCGATTTAATCTTATTGACCACCCACTCGTGCAGTTTCTCCTGACGACGCTTTTCCATCACGACATCCTTCATCACCTGGAAATCTTCCGTGATAGTGGCTTTATGTCCTTCCGTACGACTCTTCAACTTGGCAATCACACACATGGTCTTACCACGTTCGTTAATCATCTGGAAAGGACGTGAGATATTTCCCACCTGCAGTGTATCTACTGCACGGGCAATTTCAGAAGGCAGGTCCTGCAAGCGGAATCGCGAAGTACGACCACTCTGGGTAGCATTAGCCATCAGACCATTGTTGTTGCGCGTATCTTTATCATCTGAGATAACAGAAGCACCAGCCTCGAACGTGAATTTCCCGTCCAGAATCTCCGTACGAATGGAATCAAGACGCGCCAGCGAGCGGTCAATAGCCTCCTGGCTGACGACAGGTTTACGCAGGATATGGCGCACGTTCACCTTGTCACCACGCTTGTCAATCAACTGGATAATATGGAAACCGAATTCCGATTCCACTATCTTAGACACCTTCTTGGGGTCGGTGAGATTGAAAGCCACATTGGCAAAAGCCTGGTCCAGTGTGCCTCGTCCCGTGTAACCCAACTCACCTCCGCGACGAGCCGTACCCGGGTCTTCGGAATACATACGGGCCAGTGTCTGGAACGATGTCTCGCCTTTGTTCACACGATCGGTATAGTCACGCAGTTCCTCTTTCACGCGGTTAATTTCTTCCTGATCCACACGGGGCATCTGCGAGATAATCTGAACCTCCACCTCGGTAGGTACAAAGGGAACACTGTCCTGAGGCAGATCAGCGAAATAGCGACGCACATCGGCAGGAGTCACCGAAATATCCTTTACCAGATGGCGCTGCATTTCCTGCACCATCTGTCGCTCGCGGTATGACTCACGGAGCTCATTACGAATCTGCGTCATGTTCTTCTTGTGATACTCCTCCAGTTTCTCACGGGAGCCTATCACAGAGATCATATACTCAATCTGCTGCTCAATACCCTGAGTGATTTCCGCCTCCGTCACCTCAATACTGTCGATAGCGGCCTGATGCAGATACAGTTTCTGAACAGCTATCTGCTCGGGGATGGCACAGTCGGGATCACCTTTCCAACGAACCCCCTCCTGCTGCGCCTGTATGCGCATGGCCTCGACGTCCGACTTCAGAATAGCCTCATCGCCTACTACCCAGATTACTTCATCCACAACACTCTGAATACTGTCATTAACAGCCTTTCCCTGTATAGGGAAGACCAGCCACAGCGACATGATTGCAATAATGCTTCGTATCTTCATTCTAATGATGCTTATTTACTGTCTTTAATACTTTCTTATCTATTCTTACCGGGTATTGCTTCCGCAAATCGGCTACCCAGTGTTTGTTCATCTCTTCCTGCAAGTCAGCGACAACGAGTTCGCGCACCTCGGTATAGTCTTTGGGCTTGAAACCCTTACGACGATATTTTTTCTTGTTCTTCTTGAAAAAATACTTCAGGGCCTCCTCGTCTTCTGCAGCATGCCTGCCCACCGACTGCTTACTTTGCTCGAAGAGCAGCAGTCCCTCATAGTATTCACGCTGCAAGGGGTCTGCGGGCATCTGAACATCACTCACCACAACAGTTGCCTCCTGTCGCTCAATGATATCACCTTGCAAGGGGGCTGTTGTCGTCAGCTGATGAATCTGCCTATGCCCTGCCTCCGCAGCCAGGTCACCCCTCAGCGCGTCATAGCGCGCCAGCTGTTTCCTGTCTTTCAACAGCAGGATATGGTAACCGATGGTTGAAAGAAGGGGGCGACTCATCTCCCCTTTCTTCATTCCAAAGGCCGCATCCTCTATTTCCTTGAACAACTGTCCACGACTGAACCACCCCATCTCACCGCCGTTCTGTGCCGACGACTCATCCTGTGAATACTGTCGCGCCAACTGTCCGAAGTCAGCACCTTGTTGCAACTCATGGTATATTCGCTCCATGCGCTGCTGAGCCTGACGCTGTTCCTCCCTGCTTGCCTTCTGGGCCAAAGGAATGAATATCTGCGAGAGACATATCAGTCCATCGGCACCGGCTCTCCGTCTGAGCTCTTCGTATTGTGCATTGACTGATGATGCCGGTGCTGTCAACCGCCCCGTCGATGTAACGGCAACGGTCTGCTGCACCGGAGTATTTGCCGACACACTCTGTGCGTATGCCGCCTTGAAGGCACTCGTAGCATCGATATGTGCATCAAGTGCTGCCTTCACCTTCAGTTTATATACGATATACGACTCCAGATAGTCAGCCACCGACTGAGGTGCCTGTCCGAAGCCTACCATCTTCAGATACGACTGTTCGAACTCCGTACGTGTGACAGGCATATCACCCACCATAAACAGTATCGGATCCTCAGCTGCCGCCACCCCTACAGGAGTCAGCATCGTCAAGACGAACAGTAGCAGAGACTTCATCTTAATCGTTTGGACGTGAATAGTTAGGAGCCTCACTGGTGATAGTGATATCATGCGGATGGCTCTCGTTGACACCAGCATTCGTAATACGGGTGAACTTGGCATCATGCAACTTCTCGATAGTAGAAGCACCGCAATAGCCCATACCTGAGCGCAAACCACCTACCATCTGATAAATCACCTCCTGAACAGTTCCTTTATAAGGTACACGACCGGCAATACCCTCTGGTACGAGTTTCTTGGTTTCCTTCGTGTCAGCCTGGAAGTAACGGTCCTTTGAACCATGCTCCATAGCCTCCAGCGAACCCATACCACGATAGCTCTTGAACTTACGACCGTTATAGATAATCGTATCGCCAGGACTCTCCTCTGTACCGGCTACCAGCGAACCGATCATCACGCACGAACCGCCTGCAGCCAAAGCCTTGACGATATCACCCGAATAGCGCAGACCGCCATCGGCAATCAATGGAACGCCAGTGCCCTTCAATGTCTTATACACATCATAGACGGCGCTCAACTGGGGAACACCCACACCGGCAACCACACGTGTCGTACAGATAGAACCTGGACCGATGCCCACTTTCACGGCGTCAGCACCATTATCCACCAACATCTTGGCAGCTTCGCCCGTAGCAATGTTACCCACAACGATATCGATATTGGGGAAAGAGGCCTTCGCCTCGCGCAGTTTCTCCACAACGCCCTTGGAATGACCGTGAGCCGTATCAATCACAATAGCGTCGGCACCTGCATTCACCAGTGCCTGCATGCGGTCGAGCGTATCGAACGTAACACCCACACCTGCAGCCACGCGCAGACGACCTTTCTCGTCCTTGCAAGCCATTGGCTTGTCTTTTGCCTTTGTGATATCCTTATAGGTAATCAGACCAATCAAGTGATTGTCCTTATCTACCACCGGCAGTTTCTCAATCTTGTTCTCCTGCAGAATCTGTGCAGCAGCTGACAAGTCGGTCTGCTGATGGGTGGTCACAAGGTTTTCCTTCGACATTATCTCCTCGATGGGTCTGTCCAGACGGCGCTCGAAGCGCAGGTCGCGGTTGGTGACAATACCCATCAGGTGCTTCTCATCATCCACCACTGGGATACCACCGATATGGTATTCTGCCATGATGTCGAGTGCCTGTGCCACTGACGAACCCAGGGGAATGGTAATGGGGTCGTAAATCATACCGTTCTCGGCACGTTTCACGATAGCCACCTCACGGGCCTGGTTCTCGATAGACATGTTCTTGTGAATCACACCAATACCTCCCTCACGGGCAATGGCAATAGCCATCTGACTCTCTGTCACAGTGTCCATTGCTGCTGTCACAAAGGGGATATTCAGTCGGATGTGACGCGAAAACTGCGTTTGTAACTCTACTGTCTTTGGCAGTACTTCTGAATAAGCGGGAATCAACAGGACGTCGTCGAAAGTCAAGCCGTCCATCACAATCTTATCTGCAATAAATGATGACATAAAAAACTCCTTTTAAATTTTATTGCGTGCAAAATTACTCATTTTAATTAGAAATTAAGAATTAAGAATTAAGAAAATCGATGCAACCCTGCATTTTTTCTTAATTCTTAACGCTTAACTATTCATTCTTAACACTTAATTGGCCATTTCCGAAATAAACTTGATGCGCACCAGTCGTATCTCGTCTTCCGAGCACTCGTCGCCCAATTCGTCGAGAGCGGCTTCCAGCGAGTCGGTGTCACTCTCCGAGAAATAGTCATAGATATCGTCAACATGGTCTTCGTCCATCACCTCATCCAGGAAATAGTCGATGTTCAACTTGGTGCCGCTATATACGATAGCCTCCACTTCGTCGAGCAGCTCCTCAAACTCCAGTCCCTGGGCATTGGCAATATCGTCGAGTGCCACCTGCCGGTCGATGCCCTGTATGATCTTCACCTTCAGCATCGATTTCTTGGCAACGGTACGCACGCGGAGGTCAGCCTGTCGGGTGATGTCGTTCTCTTCGCAATAGCGCTTAATCAAATCAACGAACTCCTTTGCGTAGGGCTGTTTCACCTTACCCTCGCCCACTCCCTGGATATTCTTCAGCTCCTCCAGTGTTACGGGATAATCGGTTGCCATCTGTTCCAGCGACACATCCTGGAAGATGACGTAAGGTGGACGGTTCATCTGCTTCGACACCTTCTTGCGCAGGTCCTTCAGCATGGCATTCAGCGTGGGGTCCAAAGCACTGGTACCGCCTTCCTGCTCGGCGGAGCTTTCGTAGTCTTCGTTAAACTCCTTGTCTTCCACTATCATGAACGACTCGGGATGCTTCAGGAATTTCTTGCCTGCAGACGTCACCTTCAGCAGTCCGTAGTTCTCAACGTCCTTCTTCAGATAACCGGCTATCAGTGCCTGACGGATGACGGGGTTCCACAGTTTATTGTCTTCATCCTCACCGGCACCGAACAAATCGTGGTCCTGATGCTTATGGGCTATGATTTCTTCCGTTTCGCGTCCCTCGATGAAGTCTATCACATAGTCGGCACGGAAATTTTCCTTGATAGCGAGAATGGTGTTCAGCACGATGATCAGCTGGTTCTTCGCCTCTATCTTGGTCTTCGGGTGCAGACAGTTGTCGCAGTTATGACAGTTGTCCTGTTCATACACCTCACCGAAGTAATGCAGCAGCATCTTACGACGGCAGACAGAGGTTTCGGCATAGGCAGCCGTCTCTTGCAACAGCTGTCGCCCGATATCCTGCTCCGCCACTGGTTTTCCCTCCATAAACTTATCCAGTTTCTGCAGGTCCTTATTGGCATAGAAGGTGATGCACAAGCCCTCGCCGCCGTCACGTCCGGCACGTCCCGTCTCCTGATAGTATCCTTCAAGCGACTTGGGAATGTCGTAGTGGATGACAAAGCGCACATCCGGTTTGTCAATACCCATACCAAAAGCTATGGTAGCCACAATGACGTCAATCTTCTCCATCAGGAAATCGTCCTGTGTCTGCGAGCGCAGCGTCGAGTCAAGTCCTGCGTGATAGGCCTGCGCCTTGATGTCGTTGGCACGCAGAATCTCAGCCAGTTCCTCCACTTTCTTACGCGAGAGACAGTAGATGATGCCGCTCTTGCCCGGGTGCTGCTTGATAAACTTGATGATGTCCTTATCCACATCCTTCGTCTTCGGACGCACCTCGTAATACAGGTTCGGACGGTTGAACGAGCTCTTGAACTCGTCAGCGTCGAGAATTGCCAGATTCTTCTTGATATCCGTGCGCACCTTGTCCGTTGCCGTAGCCGTCAGCGCGATGATAGGCGCATTACCTATCTCGTTGATAATCGGACGGATGCGACGATACTCGGGTCGGAAATCGTGTCCCCACTCTGAGATACAGTGAGCCTCGTCAATCGCATAGAATGATATCTTGGCCTGTTTCAGGAACTCCACATTCTCCTCTTTCGTCAGCGACTCAGGTGCCACGTAGAGCAGTTTGGTGCGCCCTGCCTTCACGTCGTCCTTCACTTGGTCGATAGCCGATTTGTTCAGCGACGAGTTCAGATAGTGGGCGGTGCCCTCCTCACTCATGGCACTGATCACATCCACCTGGTTCTTCATCAGTGCTATGAGAGGCGAGATAACGATGGCAGTACCATCCAGCAGCAACGACGGCAACTGGTAGCAAAGCGACTTTCCCCCTCCGGTAGGCATGAGCACAAAGGTGTTCTTGCCGTCCAGCACGTTCTGCACGATGGCTTCCTGGTCACCTTTGAACTTGTCAAAGCCGAAATATTTCTTCAGGGCTTCGTTCAAATTAATTTTCTTCTTTACCATAGGCTTTCGGTATTTATTGTAAGTGCGACTTGTCGAGCTGCTGCTGTGCATACTCGGCTGTCACCTTAAAGGTTTTGGTTCGTTTCGAGGGCACCTCAAACATGGCGTCCATCATGATACTCTCAACAATAGAGCGCAGTCCGCGTGCTCCGAGTTTATATTCCACTGCCTTGTCAACAATGAGTTTCAGGGCGTCCGGTTCGAAGGTCAGCGTGATGCCGTCCATCTCGAAGAGCTTCTCATACTGCTTCACGATGGAGTTCTTGGGCTCCAGCAGAATGCGCTCCAATGCCTTGCGGTCCAATGGATTCAGATAGGTCAGCACAGGCAGACGACCGATAATCTCGGGGATGAGTCCGAACGACTTCAGGTCTTGCGGCTGAATATACTGCATCAGTTCATCCTTATTAATTTTACGCACGTTCTGCACCGAGTTATAGCCCACCACGTGGGTGTTCATGCGCTGGGCAATCTTGCGCTCGATACCGTCGAAGGCACCGCCGCAGATAAACAGGATGTTCCGGGTGTCCACATGAATATAGTCCTGATCGGGATGCTTGCGACCACCCTTCGGTGGCACGTTGACGATCGTTCCCTCCAGCAATTTCAACAGTCCCTGCTGCACACCCTCGCCGCTCACGTCGCGCGTAATGCTGGGGTTGTCGCTCTTGCGGGCTATCTTATCAATCTCGTCGATGAAGACGATACCCCGCTGAGCAGCCTCCACATTGAAGTCGGCCACCTGCAACAGGCGCGACAGGATGCTCTCCACATCCTCGCCCACATAACCTGCCTCAGTGAACACCGTTGCATCAACGATGGTGAAGGGCACGTCCAGCAGTTTGGCTATCGTACGGGCAAGCAGCGTCTTACCTGTTCCCGTCGAACCCACCATGATGATGTTGCTCTTCTCTATCTCCACACCGCTCTCGTCAACAGGCTGTTGCAGACGCTTGTAGTGGTTATACACCGCAACAGCGAGGAAACGCTTTGCCTCGTCCTGCCCGATGACATACTGATCGAGATAATCCTTGATTTGCTTGGGCTTGGGCACCTTCTTCAGGTCAAGAGACTTAGATATCTTTTGCCCCTCAGGACCGAAGCCGTTCGCCTTGAGAATCTCGTAGGCCTGTTGGGCGCAACTATCACAGATACAGCCGTCCAGCCCCGTTATCAGCAGTTTTGCTTCCTTTTCAGATCTTCCGCAGAAGTTACATTTCTTTTTCATTATTTCCTTACCAGCACCTGATCTATCATACCATATTCCTTAGCCTCCTCTGCCGTCATCCAATAGTTGCGGTCTGAGTCGTTCCATACCTTATCATATGGCGTGTGCGAGTGCTCAGATATAATGGTGTACAGTTCTTTCTTGAATTTCATTATCTCCTTGGCCTCAATCTCGATATCCGAAGCCTGGCCCTGCACACCGCCCAGAGGCTGGTGAATCATCACGCGGCTATGGGGCAATGCCGAACGCTTGCCTTCCTTGCCTGCCACGAGCAGCACGGCGGCCATCGAGGCAGCCATACCGGTACAGATGGTGGCTACGTCGCTCGAAATAAACTGCATGGTGTCGTAGATACCGAGTCCTGCCGTCACACTGCCGCCAGGCGAGTTCAGATAGATGCTGATGTCCTTGCCCGAGTCAACGGAGTCAAGATACAGCAACTGTGCCTGCAGCGTATTGGCAGTATAGTCGTCAATCTGAGTTCCCAGGAAGATGATGCGGTCCATCATCAGTCGTGAGAAAACGTCCATCTGCGTCACGTTCAACTGACGCTCCTCCAGGATGTAAGGGTTCAGATACTGGGCCTGTGCGCTCATCACTTCATCGAGCACGAGACCGTTAATTCCTAAATGCTTGGTAGCATATTTTCTAAAATCGTTATTCATATTCATTCAATAAGTAGATACAAAATTACAAAAAAAAGTCGGAATGCAACACATTCCGGCTCTTTTTTTGGTTAAAGAATTATAATTTGCCGTCAGCTCTTGATTTTAGCCGCCTGCCAACAGCTTACTTTTCCTGTAACATTTTCTGGAAGTCCTCCAGCGCGATGTCCTTCTCGTTCAGTTTGACTACACCCTTCAAGGCTGCTGTCAACTTCAGGTCAACGGCACGATCAACGAGTCCATCGATATTCTCACGCTTCTTCAGCATCTCCTGTGCATAGTTGTCAAGATACTCGTCGGGGATGTTCGACATGCCATACTGGGCAAACTGCGCACGAGCAGCTTCCTTGGCCACCTGCTTCAGATCGTCGTCCTCCACCTTGATTTCCTGAGCAGCCACCAGCTGTTCCTTGATGAGGTGCCAACCCAGTTCCTTGATGCTTGCCTCGAAGTTGTCCTCCACAAACTTCTCGCCCTTGTCCTTGTTGTTGTTCAGCATCACGCGCTTCAGCAGAGCCTCGGGGAACTCCAGTTTGCCAACCTTCTTCTCCATGTGGGCACGCACGTCGAGCAGGAACTTATAGTCGCTGTCGGCCTTGAACTGCTGACTGATGATGTCGCTAATCTTCTGGCGGAACTCCTTTTCGTCCTTCACGTTGCCCTCGCCGAAGGTCTGGTCGAACAACTCCTGACCAATCTCAGCCTTCACGTAGCGTGAGATTTCAGTAATCTGATAGGTGAAGTCGCCCTCGTGGTCCTTCACGTCCTCCTTCTGAATCTTCAGCAGTGACGAAAGCTCCACGTCGCTCTCGGGATAAGCCTTGCGGGGATTCCAAGTGATGATGTCGCCCAGCTTGGCACCCTCGAAGAGTTTCTTCTGGTCGTCCACCTTCATATACTGGGGCATCAGCACGGCGTCAGCCACCTCTATACCGCCTTCCTTCACGTTGCCGTCGGCGTCCAGCTCGCGCAGGTCGCCCTTCAGCATGTCGCGCTGCTCAGCGTCGTAAGCCTCCACCTTGTCGTAGTGGCCTGCACGCTGCTGGTACATCTCCACCTGCTGGTCAATCAACTTGTCGTCAACGGTAATGTTATAATAATCAATCTTGTCCTTGGCACTCAGTTTAGCCTCGAATTCAGGGGCTACGGCGATGTCGAACACGAAGGTCAGAGGCTCGTCGCTCTCGAAATTGAGCGCTTCCTGCTTGTCGCTGGGCAATGGCTCGCCCAACATCTGAATCTTGTTCTCGCGAACATACTCGTAGAGTTTCTCGCCCAGCATCTTGTTCACAACATCCACTTTGATGGCAGCACCATACTGGCGCTTAATCAGTCCCATGGGTGTCATGCCCGGACGGAATCCGGGAACGTTGGCGCGCTTGCGATAATCCTTCAGGGTCTTCTCTACCTCGCCCTGATAGTCGTCTTTCTCCAGCGTAATGGTCATCAAGCCATTAATCTTGTCAGGAGCTTCAAATGAAATATTCATCTTATTGTTACCTTATTTATTTATAATATTCGTTTTGAGCGTGCAAAGGTAGTAATAAAAGTGCAGAAAACCAAATTAATTTCCGTTTTTCTTTCTCCACTCCCTGATACGCAAGGCTATATTCCGCCTCAGACACTCGCTGTAGAGCCACGGTTCGCAACTGTGAATGTCGCCCACATTGAGGAATCCCCTGTACGAAGGATACTCCTTGCCGCTATAACCTTTCACCACCAGTACGTGGCGCTGTGGGTCGAGCCGCACGGTAATCGTATCATGCAGCATGGCTGGCGTGTCGTCCGTACGCCAGTTCACGGGGTTGATGCCCATACAGGTCTCTGCCAGTACGGGAATCACGTATTTCACGTCCTTCACCGTATTATAGCAGACTGTCACACCCAAGTCAGCCGAGTCCCTGGCTGCACGGATATGCCGGCTCGCCAGCGTGTCCAGAGGTGTCACCTTATATCCCAATACGTAGGCAGCCACCATCTTCTGGTACGTCTCGTCGTCCATATACTTCAGCAGCTCCACCATAGCCAGACCGCCCAGACTGAAACCAGCTAGCACGAAGGGGCGGCGCTTGTCGCGATGTTTCAGAAACACGTCGAAAGCCCTCTTCACATCGTTCATCGACAGCTGTTCGCGCTGCATAATCGAATCAGTGTCAGCAGTCATCCATCCGTCGATAGTCATGTGGCGATAGAAGGGTGCATAGAAATTATTACCCTTGGCCATATAGTCAGCCACCTTCCCTATCTCGATAGCCATACGCTCGCGATGCTGCGGATTCCACACGTCGGCATAGTGGCTCACCCGTCCGTCAGCCGCCTGCCAGTCTTCCTCCCATGTCGATACCACATAGAACACATCGGCTCCGCTGTCGCCAGCATCCGTACACGATGTGTACCACATCAACTCGTTCCCGTAGTCAGGTGCTTCGGGAATATAATCCTGAGCACACACAGCAACGGCCAACACCGTCATAAATAATAAAACAACAGCTTTTTTCATCATTTTTTCGTTAGTGGCACAAAGGGGTCAGACCACTTTGCGCCATTGGCTAAGGAGAAAAAGATTAATAGCCAAGCATAGCTGCTGGCGTTATTCCCAAGGTGGCACAAAGCAAACGGGCTATTTTCAGCGTAGGCTCAGCCCTGCCGGAAACATAGTCACTGATTCGGGAAGGACTAACCCCTATCTCTGTAGCCAACTGCTTCTGGCTCATCTTCTTCTCGTCTAGCGAGAGCTGTATCAATTGGGCTACAGTTGGTTTGCCTATGGGATAGTGCTCTTTCTCATAGTCAATGACAACATCAGACATCATTGTCAACTCCACAGCATTACGGTCGTTGGCAGGCGTACTGTCATTCACCATCGGCAACAATTCCTCAATTCGTGCCAATGCGAATTCATATTGCTCTTTCGTAATCTTTGCCATATCTGTACCTCCTATATTATATCGTTGAAACATCTATCTTATCATATTCACTGTGAGTACCCACAAATCGGATGAAAATATGCCCGATTGTGAACTTTACGACCACAACAAGCCGATATTTGTTGCCCCTAATGTCAAAGACATAATGTTGATTCCCGACGTAGTCTGTTGTGGGGAAGTCTGCTTTTATATCCGACAAGTTCTTCCATTCTGCCTTTTCTGCGATATCATACCATCGTTCAAGTGCAGCCTGAGCGTCTCCATGTCCCTCTGAACTATAGAATTCAACTAATCGCCTATGTGATACTATCCTCATATTGGGTGCAAAGTTACGAAATAATTTTGAAATTCAAAAGAATACTGTCGTTTTTTCCTGTTTTTTAGAAATCTTATCCAATCCCACCTTGGGAACAATTTAGTCCCAGCGTGGGAAAATTTTATTCCCAGGGTGGGAATGTTTTAGTCCCAGGGTGGGAATGTTTTAGTCCCAGGGTGGGAATTATTTTTCTTCCGTTATTAATCAATAACAAGTCCTTATTAAAAAATAAGGATTCCTTATTGACAAATAACATGCCCTTATTGCAAGACCTAACATTCATTTTCAGGAAAGTGCCTATACAAAGGTATTTCAAGAGATTTTACTGTCTCCAAGAGGTAACATGAGACCTAACTAAGACCTAACTAAGCCATAACACCAGAGGTAACATTCCGTTCATTAATCACAGACAACAGTTAGGTCTATGTTAGGTCCATGTTACCTCTTATGTTAGGTCTTCAAGAGTCTAAAAAGCACCTAACGTACTGGAAATATACAAATTAGCATTTCTCAATGTTAGGTCTCGTGAAAAACAAGACGACCGTCAAATAATCTTAGGGTTTAGACATACTGACGGTCAACCCAAATCAGGAAACGTCAAGCCAACTTATGTCACTCACCTATCCCAGTGAAATCCCCATTTTTTGTAAGATTTTGAAAAGGTACAGATTATTTTCCAAAGCCACTCTTTTTTATACATAAAAAGTTCCACCCATCAAACCATCAGGCTGACAGGCGGAACTGGACATGTCCTTCAAGAGAGGTGTTTATCTTTGTTTTATTTCTTGTGTTTCGTTTTGATATGAATTGTTTTAGGTTTGCCGTTTTCACCCTTCTCGATACTCATGCTCTCCACGTCGCCTGCAGGAATACTGCTGATGAGTGAGTCGTCAACCACCTTGCCATCAATCTTCAGAATATAGCTCTCGTCCTTCTTCTCACTACTATTCAATTTGAAGGTGACTGGAATGGTGTATTTCACGACAACAGCTTCACCATTCTGCCTACCAGGCTTCCACTTCGGCATACTATTGGTTACACGAAGAGCCTCAGCATCCAGCAGCGGATCAACGCTCCTGACGATTCTGGCATCCGAAATACTGCCGTCTTTCTCTACCACAAAAGTCACTATCACACGACCTTGGATGCCCTTCTTATGAGCCTCCTCTGGATATTTCACGTTAGCTGACAGATACTGCATCATAGCTGACATACCGCCAGGATACTCCGGCATTTCCTCCACCACATCAAAGACCCTTGCTTCGCCTTCTTTCTGCAGAGGAATCAGCGTGTTATACTTTCCTTCGTCTGACCTAACGGTAAACACTTCCGTTCTATAGCCGACATAAAGGACATTGACTTTTGCACCCACAGGAGCCTCAATCGTAAATTTTCCTTCCGTATCCGTAACAGTGCCTCTCTTTGAACCTGCTACCTGAACGACAGCACCTATAATGGGCTTACCATCGCCGACACTGACAACCTGACCGCTCACCTTGATGGTTTCAGCCTCAGCAACCTCTTCTTCGCCCACCTTAGTAGGCACAACTGCATCCTGAACAGCACTTTCCACAACAACCACTTCGATAGAGTCTTTGCCTGCCGACGTATAGACGACATCCTGGACTGTATGGGCATTGAGAGCCAATGCGACAGCTACGATAGGCAACAGAACCAGCAGTTTCAGCAAATGAGATTTTTGGGATTTCTTATGTAACATCATTGTTATTCGATTTTTGAGGGTACTGTGAGAGATGCCGTTGGCAATGGAGTACCCGCCAATGCCCGCAGCTTTCGTTACTAACAGATATTGATATTGACGTGCATTGATGCCTTGAGAGAGTACCGCCGCATCAGCCTCGTACTCATGAATAGCTCGCAAATCCATGCGGAGCATCCACATCGCCGGGTTGAACCATTGCAAAGCGGTCAGCATATCAACGAGCACCACATCCCACGAGTGTCGCAGGCGTATGTGTCCTCGTTCATGAGCGAGAATAGCGGCATCTTGCTCCTCGTAGTCTCTACGATTCATTACTATATAATGCATCCAGCTGAACGGCGACATTTGTGCGTTACCGGTCACGCAAACCACGATACCATCAGCCTGTGGATGCTGCTCGCTCTTCTTGATGAGTCGCATGATTCTGAATATCGACCAAAGTGTATGACCCAGCGTTATCACCACACCTATCGTAAATACATATGGCAATAGGCTTTGCCACAAAGGGACAACAGGTTCTGCCACCTCTGCCACCATATTACCCACCTCAACGGAAGCCTGCGGAGCAGGCATCACCACCGTCTCGTGAAGTGTTATCACGCAAAAGGGCAACACGAACGACACGACGGCTGTTGCCAGCAGTACAATACGATTCACCCGATGAAAGGTTTCCCTACTGAGCATCAACCGATAGAACATGTAGAACACGGCTATCCACGCTGCTACCTTTAGGTCGTATATCAGAAAATCAGTCATTTTGCTCAATTTGTTTGATCAGTTCCTTCAATTCTTCTACGGAAATCTTCTCCTCCTTGACAAATGACGACACCGCACTCAGATAAGAGTCGTTGAAATAGCTCTTGATGACACCTGCTATCGAGTTGCGTCCGTACTCCTTCTCTGTCACGATGGGGAAATACTGATAGGTATTGCCATACTGCTTATGATCCAGGAAACCATTCTTCTCCAGAATGCGCACCATCGTCGAGAGTGTATTGAAATGAGGCTTGGGCTCGTCATAGTGTTCCAAGAGTTCCTTGACAAACATTGGTCCGTTCGCCCAATACAGCTCCATGATTTCCTTTTCTTTATTAGTCAGTTTTTTCATTATTCTTCCTGTTTTAAGTTTTACGTCAATTTCACGTCTGTTTCAATATCTGACTGCAAAGTAACTAAAAGTTTTAGTTTATACCAACTAAAATCTTTAGTTTTTAGAGAAAATTAATTAGTTTGTGACAAAATTAACATTTGTTTAATGTCTCTTTGTAGAAATATTTCCTTCTTTGAAGATTTCGGGAAAGTCAACCCTAATAAGATTGAGACACTTGACAGCTTTACCGTCCTTCATAGCTGGTTTCCATTTAGGCATTGAACTAACAAGGCGCAGTGCCTCTTCGTTCAAGTCCTTGCGGACACCATTACTTAGTCGTGCACCGCTGACAGATCCATCCTCATTAATAACGGCACCGACGATAACTCTATACAATCCTGCCTTCTTAGAAGCCTCTGACAACTGAACATGTTCTGCAAACCATTTGTTTTTATCGCTAGAGAATTCAGGTTCTTGCTTAACATCCCAGTGTGAATAGACATGCCCGTTCCCAGGCTGAGATAGCATAAAAGCCCTGCCTTGTACCTCTTCACCATTAATCTTATCTATTTTGAAGGTTTGACTTTCAAGCCCTTTATATGATGCCTTGATAGTGGTGTTGAGCGGAACTATCATTTCACACCAGCCTTCCTCATTGGTATAAACTTTCTGTCCAGTCTCTTCAACAGCCACTTCCGCTCCCTTGAGTTGTTGACCTGTGGCAGCATCTTCTACCCTAAAGAACATCCAAGTTTTGACATTGTCTTTGTATTTCTCATTCCATTTGGGTTTATCTGTTCTGATAAAGTCAGAGACATAGGATGTATAAAGCTCAATGCACCTTGGCTGTTCGCCTTGGATGAGTTTAACTTCCTTGATGCTGCTCAGGGGCACATAAGGGATATCGTCCTCATGTATCTCATTGCCGTCCAGTATGATAGTCTCATATTTGGTATGGTGATAGCTTGTATTATTCCAAAAGCCATTTTCCTTGACAACACCCCTTTCGGCTAATCTACCATTGACAAGCCAAGTGTAAAAGGCTCCTGTTGGTGCTTTCACACCAATGCTTTTCTCTCCGTCTTTCACACGTAGGGTGATAGCAGATTCTTCTTTGGTAATGTATTCCGTCTTCGTCTCTGCAGTCACGTAGAGCGATGTGGCAATGATTGGTAACAGATAGGCAAAACGAAGCCACCGTCTGTGATTTGATTTGGGTTTCATCATCATGGTTACACGTTTTTTTAGGGTACTCTGGTTAAAGATGCCGTTAGCAAGGGAGTACCCACCCTGACTTGCGGCTTTACGGATTAAGAGTTGCAGATACTGAATGTTGTTGAATCCGTGAGAGAGCACTTGCTGATCAGCCTCATACTCATGGATAGTGCGCAAGTCATTACGCAACATCCACATGGTAGGGTTAAACCATTGCAAAGCCGTAAGCAGTTCCACAAAGAGCACATCGGCTGAGTGATGCAGTCGGATGTGTCCTAATTCATGAGTGAGGAGTGCCGTAGTGCCCTCCTCGTAATCTTTGCGATTCAGAAAGACCGTCTTCCACCAACTGAAAGGTTGACGTACTCGTTCGCTGACAGCAATCTCACGCCCTTCACCCATTGAATGTATCTCACTCTGCTGTTTCATTTGATGCAGTCGCCATAGTGAGAGTAGCATTCTTGAGAGGACAACCACCACACCTATAAAATATACAATGGAAAGTAGCATTTGCCAATTGAATGGCGTTGTCGCTTCTTGTGGCAGGTCATTGATAAGGGCAGGCGCATGATGCAGATTGTCTGACATCTCTACCTGCACCATATTCTCAATCTTCTCTGTCGTCTCGGGTATTACTTCTACTGTTTGATGGAATGTTATCACGCAGAGTGGCAATATAAACGAGGCTATTGCTGTGGATATAAGCACAATACGGTTCAATTTGTGCCACGTCTCATTCGCAACAAGCAATCGCCAGAAGATATAGAATACAGTCATCAATACTGCAACTTTCAGTTCATATGTCAGAAACAATGTCATTGTTTGGATTCTTTATAGGTTTCTACTTGGGCGAGCAGGTCACGTAACTCATCTACAGAAAGTTTCTCTTCTTTCAGGAAAGTGGATACAAGTCCTTTGTAGGAATCTTCGATATAGTCGTCCACCATTTGGAAGATATTCTTTTTCGCATAGTCCTGTTCTGTAATCAGTGCATGATATTGGTAAGTGGTGCCATATTGTTTATGTCCGAGATACCCTTCACGCTCCAATCGTCGCACAATAGTTGACAGGGTATTGAAATGCGGGCGAGGCTCTTCATAGTGTTCCAGAAGTTCACGGACAAACATTTCTCCATGCTGCCAATATAGTTCCATTACTTCTCTTTCTTTATTTGTCAGTTTCTTCATTCTTAGTTACTTTTAATTTGTTGAATTATTAACGAATCCAGTATCTAGGGCAAAAGTAACTAAAAAAACAAGAGCAAGCAACTATTTTTTGTAGTTATGTCAATTCGTTAAACTTATTAAATAGTTGTTCACCCCACTTAACGAGTATTATTCGTTGAATGTACAATGCCATAAATGATGATGTCGGAGTGAAGAAGAATCGGAGAAACAAAAAAGGAGTGCCACAAGCACTCCTAAGATATTTCAGCATTATATGATTGTTATTGTGATTAAACTATCACACCTAAGTGTAATTGCTCTATCGGGAATATCAAGTCCCAATTCTTACCCCACACTACATTGCCATTAGCTATCGTAAAACGACTGAACTTACGGGGGTTAAGATATTTGTTGTATTGCGGATGTGGATGACGACGGATAAAATCGCCGACATCAACCTTTTGTGTCGTGTTGTCGCTGAATGTTATGTTGATCATCAGGTTCCCTGCATTTTCAGCCTTAACAACATATAGTTTCTCCATAGTCATTCCTCCTTATAATTTCTTATTAATCCTAGTACTACGAACACTTTGCTTTAAAACAAAGAATTTAATCCATTTCTGGATAAAAGAAATAGAATATAAATCCGAAGTATTCGAATATTTTGGGCATAACAAGTATCATTTATCTCTTTATGAGGGCAAAGATAGAGATTATTTCCGAAAGTCACAAGTTTTTCATAAAAAATTTCGCAAAACATCTATCTGACATCTTCACGAGACAGGTACTAAACTCATACTGAAGTCTAATTGAAGTCATATTAAACTCTAATTGAAGTCATATTAAACTCTAGTTGAAGTCATATTAAACTCTAGTTGAACGCTAAATGAACGCTAAATGAACGCTAAATGAATCAAGGCGGCAGGTCATTGATCTGTTCCCAAAGATGAGAATAGGAAAACGGAAGCCGTCGCTTCCGTTTCTTTATTGCCCCCTCTAATCCCCCCTGTTTTTAATGTTTTTGCCAGGGGTTATTCTTGTTTTTTCCAAATAAGAACCAGCAAAACAAACACAAGAATTTCCTAGTGATCCCTATTCCTCTCAGCGATTAATCCATATTCGTAGTAGTGGGTCGGAAATGGAGAACGACTTGTGCTGTTCTGTGATAAGTTCGAGATCCAGAAGCCTTTTGACGGCAGACTGTACAGCACTGGCAGATTTGAGATGGTGGCGCTTGACAAAGTCGGAAGAAGTGATGCGTTGTACGTAACGGTCGGCAGCAATGGCATATAGCAATTCTTTCTGTTGCTCGGTCACGTAGGCCAATAGTTCCTGCAATCTCTTGGCATTTTGCTGCAGTAGTTGCTCTGCTGCCTGTTGCATCACTGTGAGGGTGCAGATGGATCCAGACAAGGTTTCTGCAAAAGTGTCGTGCAATAATTTGTGTATATACATCGTCACACCATCAAATGCGCTGTATGCCCACTCAATAGCCTCAGGCTCAATATTCTTATTTGCGGTCTTAAACTGCTGAACGGCAAAATCTGTATAGACAGTCAGGTCAATAGGTTCTAACTGCAGTAGGGTGGCACTTTGAAAGAAAGGTCGTTTATTCGAGAAGAACATCTCGTTCATCATGCGACGCTCTGAACCAGCAAAAATAAAATGAGTATTGACCAATTTCTGGATTCGCCCTCTTAGCAGTGCCTCAATATTTCTTTCTTGGTATTTGGTGATTTGCTGAAATTCGTCTATGGCCACAATACAGGGTTTGTCAGCTTTCTCCAAATAGGTAAAAATCTCATCGAGCGTATATTCAGGCATGGTGATTTGTCCCAACTTTATGTCGAATGTTGGCATGAAGGTGACCGGATCGAGGCCAAAACTACCACTTAGTGAACGGAGCGTGGTGACAAAGAGCCTTGTCAAATACTCACTTCGTTTAGCAATGGTATTGAATACAGCCGTTCCTAACTCTTTGAGAAACTCCTGAAAAGAAGTCGTATGGAGTATGTCGATAGAGACGGTGACATAGTTATCGTGAATATCCGACTGGTTGAAGCAGTGATATATCAGCCCGGTTTTTCCGACCCTTCGAGGAGAAATTAGTACCACATTCTCTTGATTAATGATACTTTTCATCAGTGATGCTGACTCTTTCTGGCGGTCACAAAACAGCTCATCAGGTATTGCTGGGCTGAGCACGAAAGGATTGATATTCATAGCCATATAGTGTAATTAGTTCAGAATTCCGGTGCAAAGATAAGGAATAATTCTGAATTATGCAAATAAAATTATGTTAAGAGAATAATTTTTCTAGCATAAATTCGTTTGGGTATGAGTGCAAGCGGAAACCTAATGTGCACTTGACATTGGTATTTTGGTACTTTTTGTTGTGTCAAAGTGGTCGTTGTCATTTATTGTCATTTGTCATTTGTCCAAACGACTAAACGACCAAACGACCAATCCCCCAAACGACTAAAAATGTGAAAGTAATATGATGGACGCGCTGATGAAGAGGAAGGCTAATATAGGGGCTATCGCATACGAAAGGATGGCGAAGAGTATGGTTTTCCACCAGGGGAATCCCGACAGCTGCTTCATGGCGACGACAGGCAGTATGAGGGTGACTTCGTTAAAATCTTGGATGATGGAGAAGGGCTGGAAATCAAGGATGATGGCGGTAATCTCGATCAGGGAAGTGATATATACCATCGTGACAACCATTTCGGAAAAACGCATATCGGGGATGTTGGGACTCTTCCGAAAGAAGAGATAAAGGGGGAGCGGGGGCTGTTGCTGCCAACGGCAAAAGGCTCGCCATTTTTCTACAATATCCATCATCATGCTTTTGGTTTGCAAAAGTACGAAAAAAAATTAAAACTTTGGTTTCTTTTGTTCAAAAAGGTAAATAAATCGGTTTTCTCTTCGCTAAGTCGAAAAAATAAAGTACCTTTGCAGGCTGAATTTAATTATTATTAAATAGGAACATGAACGAAAAGATTCAAAAGACACTGAAATCGGCTGAGACGGAAGACTGGCTCGACTTGCATGTGGTGCGCCCATTCTGCTATTGGTGGGCGGTGCTGTTTGCCAAGTTGGACATTCATCCCAATACGGTGACCATTCTTTCGATGTTCATCGGGGCTGGCAGCACTTTCTTCTTTGCCTATGGCAGTTTTATCTATGAGGGTACGCACGGACTGGTGATGAACATCATCGCTATCCTGCTGCTGTGCCTGGCTGATATCTTCGATTGCACGGACGGACAGCTGGCTCGCATGACGGGCAAGAAAAGCCGACTGGGGCGCATTCTCGACGGTGTGGCTGGTTTTGCATGGTTTGTACCCATCTATCACGGACTGGTGTATCGTTTCTATGTGCACCACGACATTGAGTTCGGATGGCTTGGCATTGAGGATACGCCCGAGAATGCACTGATTGCCACGGCTGTGGTCTATGCGTTGGGGATTATCTCGGGGGTTGTGGGACTGGCTGGTCAGCAGCGCCTGGCCGACTATTACATCCAGGCTCACCTCTTCTTCCTGAAAGGCGAGAAGGGTTCGGAATTGGATAATTCGCAGAAGCAGCAGGAGATTTACGACCAGATGACGCCCGAAACACCTTGGGCTGAACGCTATTTCCAGAAGTCGTATATCGACTATACGAAGAAGCAGGAGCAGAAGACTCCCGAGTTTCAGCGGATGCTGAAGGCTATGCGCGAGAAATACGGTTCGCTGGACAATATTCCTGCCGACATCCGTCAGGACTTCCACGACAGTTCGCTGCCCGTGATTACATGGAACGGACTGCTGACGTTTAATTTCCGTTCGGCATGGTTGTTCCTGTTCTGTCTGCTCGACGTGCCTGCCATGAACTTTGTGTTCGAAATCGTGTGCATGGGACTGCTGGCATGGTATGTCAACCACCGCCACGAGGGCTTCTGCAAACGCATCAGAACGAAGATTGAGCGCTTATGAAATGGACGAAACAAAGGCTGAATAACCTGTTTTTCTTTCTCGGCATCGCAGCCATCGTGGTGATGCTGCTGACGTTCGACGTGAGTTTCGTCGAACTGTGGGACCATCTGTGTCACGCAGGTTACTGGCTCATCCCCATCGTAGGGGTGTGGATTTTCGTCTATGCACTGAATGCACTGGCATGGAAGGCTACCATCGAGGGCAATATAGGAGGAAAGATGCCCGTGAGCTTCTGGCGGCTCTACCGACTGACCATTACGGGCTATGCGCTGAATTATGCCACTCCCGTTGGCGGACTGGGCGGTGAACCATATCGCATCATGGAGCTTTCGAAGGATATCGACAAGCAGCATGCTACGTCGTCGGTCATTCTCTATGCGATGATGCATTTCTTCGCCCACTTCTGGTTTTGGTTTATCAGCATCTTCATCTATCTGGCTCTGGCCATCGTCGGCGATTTGCCCATCACGACGGCTATCGGCATCACGCTGGCCATCATCGTGGTGTTCTGCCTGTTTTTCTTCTACCTCTTTTCGCGAGGGTATAAGAACGGATTGGTGAAATATGTGCTGGGCGTTGTGGCCAATATCCCCGGTTGCAAGAAATGGACGCTGCGATTCTGGGCGCGCCATGCGGAGGCCATCGAGAACATAGACAAGCAGATTGCCGCCCTGCACCATCAGGACAAGGGGGCTTTCTATAAGAGTCTGTTGCTGGAGTATTTCTCGCGCGTCGTGCAGAGTTCGGAGGTGATGTTCATGCTGCTGCTGTTCGGTATCGACTGCGGAGGCGGCTGGGACGGACTGACGCTGACTTTCCTGCACAGTGTGCTGATAGTGGCATTCACCACGTTGTTTGCCAATCTCATCGGATTCCTGCCCATGCAGTTGGGTGTTCAAGAGGGCGGTTTCGTGCTCTCCATCGCAGCCCTTGGCCTGTCGGCAGCGCTCGGCATCTTCGTGAGCATCATCTGCCGCGTGAGGGAGATTATATGGATTGCCATCGGTATGGCGTTGATGAAATGGAAGAATTGAAATAACGATATAAAAGAAATAAGAAATGAATTATCTCGACAGAAACGAATTTAATTTTGAGCCCAGCCAGAAAGTGGTGGAGGCCATTAAGAATTTTGATCCGAAAACACTGTGTTTTTACACCCGAATCTATGACCAGGGAAAGAAGAGCGTCATCTCCGTACGCCTCAGCGAAATCTATGGCGTGCCCGAAAACCAGGTGCTGCTGACCTATGGCGGCGAAGACATGCTGAAAAACGCCATCCACTATTTCCTGATGCTGGGTGACAACAAGAAGATTCTTATCCCTGAGTTCTCGTGGTGGTATTACAACCGCGTTGCCTCTGAGTGTGGCGGTACGTTTGAGATGTACCCCCTGCACGAGAAAGACGACACCTTCGCCTATGATATTGACGAGGTGATTGAGTACACCAACCGCGTGCATCCCCGTATGTTGCTGCTGGCTTCGCCCAACAACCCGACAGGCAACGGACTGACACCCGAGGAGATTGGACGCATCATGGAGAACATCCCTTCTGACACGATGGTACTGATTGACGAGGCTTATGCCAGCTTCATCTCTACCGACACCGCTTATATTGCTCCGCTGGTGAACAAATACAGCAATCTGATTATTTCGCGCACCCTCTCGAAGTTCTACGGACTGCCCGGATTGCGCGTCGGTTTCGGATTCATCGGTAAAGGTCACGACCAGTTTGAGAGCTATGTCAACAAATATCTGGGCTACAACCGCTTCTCGGAGGCTGTTGCACTGGCTGCGCTCGACAGCGACGAGCACTACCGCAAGGTGGCTGACGATATGGAATGGGGACGCCAGCTTTACAAGAAGGAACTGGGTTCGCTGCCTGGATTCAAGGTTTACAAGTCGGTGGCTAACTTCATTCTCATCAAGTATCCCGTAGAGATCAAGGATGCGCTGATGGAGGCACTGAAGGTGCAGGACTACAAAATCAAGTTCATGTCGGACAAAGGTTTGGAGTCGTGTCTGCGCATCACACTCGGTCGCAAAGAGCAGACTCAGACCGTTGTGGACACTATACTCAACGTGCTGAAGAAAAAATGATTGGAGTTATCTTAGCCGCCGGAATGGCAAAACGCCTTCGCCCACTGACTGACACAAAACCCAAGTGTCTGTTGGAGGTGGGTGGACGCACCTTGCTGGAGCGCACCGTCAGAGCCATGCAACAGGCTGGCATATCGGAATTCGTGGTAGTAACCGGCTATCGCGCTAACCAAATAGTTGACTTCCTTAACCCCCTCGCCCATAGGAATGGGGACGGGGGTGAGGTTTCCTTCCATTTCCTGCATAATGCCGACTACGAGCACAACAACAACATCTACTCGCTGTGGATGGCTGGCGAATACGTTCGCGGCAAGGAGTTTCTGCTGATGGACAGCGACATCCTGTGCGACCCAGCCGCCGTTGTGCGCATTGCCCAGGAACCCGAATCGGCACTGGCTCTGAATCGCCATGAGTGTGGTGAGGAGGAAATCAAGGTCATTGTGGACGGTGAGGGGCGCATCACTGAAATCAGCAAGGTGTGCAGCATCAAGGATGCTATCGGTGAATCGGTGGGTATCGAGAAAATGACTGCCGACTATAGCACGGCGCTCTACAAGGAGTTGGACAAGATGATTGAGGACGAAGGACTCATCGACGTATTCTACGAGCGATGCTTCGAAAGGCTGATACCACAAGGGCATACGTTTAAAGTGGTGGACACTACGGATTATTTCTCGTACGAACTGGACACTCCGGAAGACTTCGAAAGGGCACAGCAGCTCATGCCGAAGGAACTGGTATAAAACGAAAAAAGGAATCAGCCGACGTCAGGTTGATTCCTTTCTTTTTTATGACTGTTTGTCTTCCTCTTCCTCCTTGCGACGCTTCTCCTCGGCCATGCGCTGGAAGTCTTTCTTCTGCAAGACGAAGTTGGAACCAAGATATTTCTCCTTTACGATGGGGTTGACAGCCAACTCGTCGGGACTGCCCTGAAACAGGATGCGGCCCTCGAACAACAGGTAGGCACGATCCGTAATGTTCAGCGTCTCGTGTACGTTATGGTCGGTAATCAGAATACCGATATTGCGATATTTCAATTGCCACACAATCTGCTGGATATCCTCGACGGCAATAGGGTCGACACCGGCAAAAGGCTCGTCGAGCATGATGAACTTTGGCTCGATGGCCAGACAGCGGGCTATCTCAGTGCGACGACGCTCACCACCGGACAGCTGGTCGCCCTTGTTCTTACGAACCTTGTTAAGACGGAACTCACGGATGAGACTCTCCAACTTCTCCAACTGATAGTCGCGAGGCTTGCCCGTCATTTCCAGTACGGAGAGAATATTGTCTTCGACCGACATCTTGCGGAACACTGAATTTTCCTGTGCAAGATAGCCGATTCCGGCACGGGCACGACGGTAAACGGGGTAAGTGGTCACTTCCTCCTCGCCCAGATAGACGTGGCCGCCATTGGGCACCACCAGCCCGGTGGTCATATAGAAAGAGGTGGTCTTACCTGCTCCGTTAGGTCCTAACAGACCCACTATCTCACCCTGTCTGACATTAAAGCTCACATCGTTCACCACGGTGCGCTTGCCATACACCTTCACCAGTCCTTGCGTGCGAAGCACCAGTTGTTCGTCCTGTTTGTTGGTTGTTTCATCCATAGTTGATGGCAAAGTTACGAATAAGTTTGATAAAAAACAACCAAAGGTATGATTTTTTTCATAAAAATATGTATCTTTGCACCCATGATTATAAAACTATTGCATAAATCGCTGACATCGTTTGGCAAATTCATCATGCTGATGGGACGCACATTCAGGCGCCCAGAGCGCTTGCGCATGTTTGCCAAGGAATATATCAAGGAGATGGCACAACTGGGTGTCAACTCAATAGGCATCGTGCTGCTGATATCATTCTTCATCGGTGCAGTTATCTGCATTCAGATGAAACTGAACATCCAGAGCCCGTGGATGCCGCGCTGGGTCAGTGGTTACACCACCCGCGAAATCATGCTGTTGGAGTTCTCCAGCAGTATCATGTGTCTGATTCTGGCTGGTAAGGTGGGGTCGAACATTGCTTCGGAACTGGGTACGATGCGCGTGACGCAACAGATTGACGCCCTGGACATCATGGGCATCAACTCGGCAGGCTACCTGATTCTGCCAAAGATAACGGCCATGCTGACCATTATGCCCATGCTCGTGATATTCTCGTCGGCAATGGGTATCATAGGAGCCTACGGCACTGCCTATCTGGGACATATCATCGTGCCCGACGACCTGACACTGGGTATTCAGCACTCGTTCAAGTCGTGGTTCGTATGGATGAGTATCATCAAGAGTCTGTTCTTTGCTTTCATCATATCGGCTGTACCCTCTTTCTTCGGCTATACCGTCGAGGGCGGTTCGGTCAATGTGGGTAAGGCTTCAACTGACGCTGTGGTCTGCTCAAGCGTATTGATTCTGTTTAGTGATGTATTCTTAACACAACTGCTGTCATGATAGAGGTAAAGAATCTTTGTAAGAGCTTTGACGGACTTGAAGTGCTGAAAGACATCACTACCGTTTTCGAAGACGGCAAGACGAATCTGATTATCGGTCAGAGCGGTAGCGGAAAAACGGTGCTGCTGAAGAATCTGGTAGGACTGTTTGAACCCACCAGCGGACAGATTCTGTATGACGGACGCGACTTCGTGGCTATGTCGAAAGAGGAAAAGATTCTGATGCGACGCGAGATGGGTATGATTTTCCAGAATGCTGCCCTCTTCGACTCAATGACGGTATTGGAAAATGTGATGTTCCCCCTGGATATGTTTGCCCCGATGAATCTCCGTGAGCGCACCAAGAGGGCGATGGAGTGCCTGGACCGCGTGAATCTGGTGGGGGCTGAAACAAAGTATCCGGGTGAGATATCGGGCGGTATGCAGAAACGTGTGGCTATCGCACGCGCTATTGCACTCAATCCCAAATACCTGTTCTGCGACGAGCCTAACTCTGGACTCGACCCGAAGACGTCGCTGGTGATTGACGACTTGCTGCACAGCATCACGAAGGAGTTCAACATGACGACGATTATCAATACGCACGACATGAACTCGGTGACGACCATCGGTGAGAATATCGTCTTTATATATGAAGGTCACAAGGAGTGGCAGGGTATTTCGTCGGAAATCATGGGGTCAACCAACAAGCGGCTGACTGATTTCATCTTTGCCTCCGACTTGCTGAAAGAAATGCGCGAAGTGGTTAACGCATCTTCCACTCAGCACCCTCAAGCACCATCGGCACAATAATCTCTTCTTTTGTAGAATCCTTGAAATGAAGCAACAGGAATGCCTGCATCATCTGCATGATGCTGTCGTTGCGCGTATTTGAAATGGTCACGGAGGCTACACCACCATGCATTTCGTCCAGCGTTTGCTTATATTGCTTGTAAGAGGTCAGCAGCTGCGAGCGATAGTCGCCGGGCAAGGAGTCGCTGGTGACTTTACCACGCAGGAATCCCTCATAGTCGTCTGCCAGCAAGCGGTCGTAATAGGTCTTGGCTGCCTGACCTGCCAATTCTTCGGGAGTCTGTTCCTTTGAACAGCCACCGAACATCAGTGCAGCAATGAGCAGAAGGACGAAACTGTGCTTCATTTCTGTCGGATAAACACATTAATGGGTGTTCCTGTCAGTGTCCAGTTATCACGCAACTTATTCTCCAGGAAACGGCGATAGGGCTCCTTCACATACTGGGGAAGGTTGGCATAGAACACGAAGGTGGGTATCTGCGTGTCGGGCACCTGCGATACATACTTGATCTTGATGTATTTTCCCTTGATGGAAGGGGGCGGTGTGGCCTCTATCAACGGTAGCATCACTTCGTTCAACTTGGATGTGCCGATCTTGATGGTGCGGTTGAGATATACCTGCTTAGCTGTCTCCAACACTTTGAAAATGCGCTGCTTCGTAACTGCGGAAGCGAAGATGATAGGGAAATCAACAAACGGAGCCATACGGTTGCGGATGGCGGTCTCGAAGGTCTTGATGGCTATCTGCGACTTGTCCTCTACGAGGTCCCACTTGTTGACGACAACTACCAACGACTTGTTGTTCTTCTGTATCAACTGGAAGATATTCATGTCCTGTGCCTCGATACCTCGAGTGGCATCAATCATCAGGATGCAGACGTCGGAATTCTCGATGGCACGGATACTGCGCATCACGCTGTAGAACTCCAAATCCTCGGTCACCTTATTCTTACGACGGATACCGGCTGTGTCAACCAGATAGAAATCGAAGCCGAACTTGTCGTATTTCGTATAGATAGAATCACGCGTCGTACCGGCTATCTCCGTCACGATATTACGGTCTTCACCGATAAAGGCATTGATGATGCTCGACTTACCGGCATTCGGGCGACCCACAACGGCAAAACGGGGGGTGCCGTCCTCGATATCGTCAACCTCGTCGGATTTGAGCTTCGTCAGGATATGATCGAGCAAATCGCCTGTACCAGAACCAGTGGCAGCACTCACACAGAAGGGATCACCCAGTCCGAGTTTATAGAATTCATACTGGCCATAGAGGTCTTTTCCGTCGTCGGCTTTGTTGGCTACAAGCACTACGGGCAACTTAGAGCGTCGCAAGATGAGTGCCACATCCTGATCTAAATCGGTCAGACCGTTCTTGATATCTACCAAAAACAGCACCAAATCGGCTTCCTCGGTGGCAACAATCACCTGCTTGCGTATCTCTTCTTCGAAAATATCGTCGCTGTTGACAACCCATCCACCGGTATCGACAACAGAGAACTCACGACCGTTCCACTCGCACTTGCCATACTGGCGGTCGCGGGTAGTGCCTGCCTCGTCGCTCACAATGGCGCGACGACTGTTGGTGAGTCGGTTAAATAAGGTGGATTTACCCACATTGGGGCGTCCTACTATCGCTACTAAGTTTCCCATTAATATTGTTGCATCAAATTAAACTCAAATTTCTTTCCCTGACCGTTGGTGAAGGTTCCATAGAATCCATCGCCACGACCTTCGATTATTCCCTTGAAAGTACCCGTATGGTTGCCCTTGGGTGAATACTCGTTGAGAACCACCTTATTGAATCCCTTCGGATTTGGTTCGTTCTCTATCATCTTCAGCGTAAACTTGGTCTGAGGACGGTCGTTGTAATAATAATATCCTGCATCCTCTCCTCCATAGCTGTGCACATTGACGAACAGCGTGATTGCATACGGACCTATCTTGCCTGCATACTTGGTGTAGTCCGACTCTTGCGCTGTCTGTGCCTTTGCCGACAATGCTACCATCAATAGCAGCAGACTGCAAAGCATCACTTTGAATCCATGACGGTGTAACTGCATCTTTTACCTCCTTTTTTTAATGGTTATTATTCTGGGTTATATCCAAATGAATCCAACTCCTTCTGCGACGAACGCCAGTCTTTATCCACCTTGACATAGGTCTCCAGATAAATGTGCTTGTCGAAGAATTTCTCCAATGCCTTGCGGGCCTCGCTGTTCACTTTCTTCAACGCCACACCCTGATGGCCGATGATGATGCCTTTCTGCGAGTCACGCTCCACATAGATAACGGCATTGATACGGATGAGTTTCTCCTCTTCCTTGAATCGCTCCACACGCACCTCGACGGCATAAGGAATCTCCTTGTCGTAATAGAGCAGTATCTTCTCACGGATTATCTCCGACACGAAGAAACGCGCCGGTTTGTCCGTCAACTGGTCTTTATCGAAATATGGGGGCGAATCGGGCAACAGCTCCTTGATGCGCTTCAGAAGCATATCCACCCCAAACTTATTCTTAGCCGAAATAGGCAGTATCTCGGCATTGGGCAGCAGCGCGTGCCACTTCTCCACAATCGTTGCCAGTTGCACCTGGCTACTCCCCTCGCCTTTGTTCCCCTCGCCTTTAGGAGAGGGGTTAGGGGTGAGGCTATCAATCTTATTAATCAGCAGCAGCACAGGAATCTTCATCTTCTGCACCTTCTCCAGAAAATCCATGTTCTTCTCCGGATTCTCAATGACATCGGTCACATAGAGCAGCACATCAGCATCCTGCAAAGCCGATTCCGAGAATGCCAACATCGATTCCTGCAACTTATAATTGGGTTTCAGCACACCCGGCGTATCGCTGAACACTATCTGCATATCGTCGGTATTCACAATACCCATGATGCGGTGGCGCGTCGTCTGAGCCTTGAACGTAGCAATCGAAATACGCTCACCAACCAATTGGTTCATGAGCGTACTTTTACCTACATTGGGGTTCCCAACTATATTTACAAATCCCGCTTTATGCATTCTTGTTTCCATCATAAGCCCATCGGTAATAACTTGCTCCGTGAACGAATCCTGCTCCAAAAGCGGTCATAATGATGTTGTCGCCCTTCTTCAGCAGATGCTCGTTTTCCCAGAGTGCCAAGGGTATCGTTGCAGCCGATGTATTTCCAAAGTGCTCGATGTTCACCATTACCTGTTCCATCGGCAACTCAAGACGCTTGGCCACAGCCTCGATGATTCGCATATTTGCCTGATGAGGTACCACCCACTGGATGTTGTCCTTGTTCAGACCGTTACGCTCGGCTATCAATGCACAGTCGTCACTCATATTGGTCACTGCATAACGGAATACCGTGCGACCTTCCTGATACAGATAGTGCAAACGATGATCAACGGTGAAATGGCTGGGAGGTGATACCGAACCACCTGCCTTCAGATGAAGGAACGGAAGTCCCTTACCGTCAGCACGGAAATAAGAGTCCATCACACCGATATTCTCTTCTTCGGTACCCTCTACAAGAACTGCTGCTGCACCGTCACCGAACAAAGGACAGGTAGCACGGTCCTTGTAATCGACTACTGACGACATCTTGTCAGCACCAATCACGATAATCTTCTTATAACGACCGCACTGTATCATCGAGGCGGCCACGTCGAGCGTATAGAGAAATCCACAGCATGCTGCCCAGAAATCAAAAGCAAAAGCATTCTTCAATCCAAGCTTGCCCAACACGATACTGGCTGTAGAAGGAAACTTATAATCAGCCGTCGAGGTGGTTACAATCACAGCGTCAATAGTATCAGGATCTACACCGGTCTTCTGAATCACCATCTTGGCTGCCTTACGAGCCATGTAACTGGTGCCGAGACCTTCCTCCGTGAGGATGTGACGCTCCTTGATACCTACGCGGGTCATAATCCACTCGTCATTGGTGTCTACCATGCGCGACAACTCCTCATTCGTAAGGACATAATCGGGCACGTAGCCACCAATACCGGTGATTATCGCATTGATCTTTTTTTCCAATTGTCAATTATCAATTATCAATTATCAATTACAGTTACTCTGCTGCTTCGTCCATTACAATGGCAATCTTACCACGATAGTAGCCACAAGTGGGGCATACGGTGTGATAAACATGATAAGCACCACAGTTAGGGCATACTGCCAGTGTGGGAGCTACTGCCTTGTCATGAGTACGACGCTTGAGTGTACGAGTCTTCGACTGTCTTCTTTTAGGATGTGCCATAATTCTATAAACTTTAAACTTTTAACTTTAACTTCGCCGCTTCGGACGGCACCGCTCAGCTCTTCCAGCTTCTGCGTCATCGCACTATTGCATTTTCCAGGTGCATGAACGTGCTTGATGGGTATGGCCAAAGCTATAAACTCGTAAATGAGCCATGAGGTATCGAGTATTCCTTCATTCTCGTCAACTGTCACGACATCATCATCCTCGGTGTTGGTCTCTGCTCCAAGCTTTGCCACCAGAACATGGTCGGTCTCTATGGGCTGATCCATATCGTCAAGGCATATATCGCAAGGAACAGTCACTGTGCCCTCGGCATGGAACTGCAGTTCATAAAAGCCAGTAGCCTTGCGTATAGACACTGACACGTGCAATGCTCCGCCATTCACTTCCGAGACATCCAAAGCCTTAAAGAAATCATCATTCAGGTCAAATTCCAGACGTTGCTCGTCTGTCTTCATACCTTTTAAATCAATCTTAAACGACTCCAGATTACACATAACCACACTTTTGAGTTGCAAAGTTACAAAATAATTACGAATTATGAATTATCAATTACATTTTTTTTGCTTTTCCGTTGAAAATCAGCTACTAAGAACGCACAGATTGCACACTTACAGGGGGTAGTGTGCAATCTTATTGGGGCATTTCGATACGGAAAGTGGTACCCTTTCCTAATTCCGACCACTTCACAAAAATATGTCCGTGATGATATTCCTCTACAATTCGCTTGGCCAACGACAAACCGAGACCCCACCCTCGTTTCTTGGTTGTAAAACCGGGGGTGAACACGTTCTTGATATCTTTCTTCCGGATACCCTTACCCGTGTCCGACACTTCTATCACGACACGATTGTCCGTCTGCCACAGCAATATCTCAATCGTACCTTCTCCCTCCATCGCATCCACCGCATTCTTGCAGAGATTCTCTATCACCCATTCAAACAACGAGGCATTGATCTTGATGACAACATCGTCTTGCGGCATCTTGCTGACTATCTGCACCCTCTGGGAAGTACGATGACTCATATACTCTATCACATGCTGCAACACCTCTTTCATCGATGTGTCAACAGGTTCCGGCACCGATCCTATCTTCGAGAAACGTTCAGCAATACGCTCCAAACGTTTCACGTCCTTATCCATCTCCGGCAACAGTTCGTCATTCGGATAGTTTTCCTTCAACATCTCTGTCCATGCCATCAGACTGGAGATAGGTGTTCCCAGTTGGTGAGCCGTCTCCTTCGAAAGTCCTACCCATACCTTATTCTGTTCGGCACGCTTTGACGATAACAGGGCGAAAATGGCTACAACGACAAATATCAACACAATACCCAACTGCACATAAGGCCATGCTGCCAAACGCTTCAGCATCACCGAATCGTCATAACAAACCAACTGATAGTCTGTCGAATCGCCAATCTGTATCTTGATATATCGGTCGGCTGCCTTCATCCGCTGACCCATCCGCTCTACAAAAGCAATCGTGTCAGCAGCATCAGCTGCTTTAATCTTAATATTCCGGTAATCTGCAACATGTCCGTCCTTATCCAACACAATAACAGGAATCGTACTGTTGCCCTCCATCACACTCAGTACCAACGACAAATCCGTACTCTCATCAGCCTCATTCAACGAATGAAGCGCCTGAGCCCACACCTCCATCTTCTTCCGCTCCTCAGCGGAAAGGTCGTCAACCAGGAAATGCGACACCAGCAAAGAAACAACAGCAATGATGATGGCCATCACTACCAGCAAAATCTTAACCTGTCGGATTCTATCTGTCCATTGCATACAGATATAAAACGAAAAAGCCCTGAAGATATTGCATCCTCAGGGCTTCTTTTAAGCATTGCATTGCAGTACCATCGGCGCAAGCGGGCTTAACTTCTCTGTTCGGAATGGGAAGAGGTGGGACCCCGCCGCAATAACCACCTGATAATTCTTCATTGAACATTGACCATTGAACATTGACCATTAGGGTACAACGACAATCATCAGCATGTCAACGTATAGGTGACAATCTCCACAAGCAACGACTGGGACGAAGAACTTCTTCAACACCTGAATGTATGGCCTGAAGTGCGCAGCCCAATGGTCAATGGTCAATGGACTGAGCGAAGCGAAAGCGTTCGGGCAATTAGTAGTGCTCGGCTTTGACGTCACCGTCTTTACACCTGCACCCTATCAACGTGGTAGTCTAC
>ONDP01000033.1 GCA_900316645.1 uncultured Prevotellaceae bacterium | reverse complement strand
TTACGCTCTGGGCAGGCAGAAAATTTTGCCAGGCCTGAAAGCAAATTTTTGTTGCCCTGCGCTCCAATTCCATCGTTCTTATTGACAATGCAAAGGTAATAAAATTTCGTGAGCAAAACAAATTATTTGTGTAAAGAATTCAGAAAAGATGCACTTTAGGTCATTTCTTACAATCTTACAATCTTACATCTTACATTAGTATGTTTCCATTTTTGGGAGATTTAGTTTTAATAATAATATAATATATATATTATATTATTATTAATCTTCTTTTCAACTTAGGGAAACGACCTTTGTAAGGTTGTAAGGTTGTAAGGTTGTAAGATTTTACAAAAAGACAAGGTGTCTTGTTGGCCAATTGCAGCATCTTCTATTAATATTGTGAAAAACCTCCAGAAAAACGCAGTATTTTCCTAATGCACAGCGCCTATAGCATCGCGTTTTCCCAAAATACACCTATTAATGTTAACAAGAAACGAAGCATTAAAAATTAAGCATTAAGCATTAAAAAAGTCCTTAAGTCCTGTAGTCCTTGCAAAATGAGGAATGAGAAATGAGAAATTAAAGAAAGAGGTACGGAGGGGTTCATATATTCCTCTGTACCTCTGTATCTTTGTGTTAAAGATGAATCGGGGAGGGATTTTATTTCAGCTGTTCGGCAATGAATTGCTCCAGCTGATCGCCACGCAAATCTCGGCGAAGAATTCTTCCGCTTTGGTCAACAATGATGGTGTGGGGAATGCTGGTGATGTTGAACATCTTGGCTGCTTCGCACTCCCAACCCTTCAGGTCGCTCATCTGCGGCCAGGGAATGCCTAAATCGTCGGAAGCCTGTTGCCAGGCACCTGCCTCCTCGTCGAGTGAGATGCCTACAATGCCCAGTCCCTTGTCCTTGTAATTCTTGTATAATTCCAACATCTGCGGCATCATCTGGCGACAGGGACCGCACCAGCTCGCCCAGAAGTCAAGAATCGTTATCTTGTTCTTGCTGACTTCACTCATGATGCTGATAGGGGTGCCCGTCAGTGACTGCATCGTGAAATCGGGTAGGGTAGCCCCTTCGCTGGTTTTCTCGGAATTGGAGATGAGCTGTTCCATCTGCTTGATGGCTTCACGCTTGCGAACGTCAGCCGGCAGCATACCGATAAGTCGCATACGATCCTTGTTGGGGATGATTTCCTCAGGATATACCGTCAGCAGGAAATAGCCCAGTTCGTTTTTGATGTTACGTTCGGTGAAGTTCAGTACAATACCGCTGAACCGCTTGTTCAGCTTGTCTATCTGTTCCATCGCCTTGGCCTGTTCCTCTTGGCCTGCCTCTTGGTTGGCATACACTTTCTCGGCAATGTTGTTGATTTCCTTTCCTATCACCATCGTCGAATCGTTCATGCGTTGCCATTCGTCGTTGATGGCAGTTCCTCCAACGCGCGACCCACCAGGTTCTTTCGACATCTTCACTTTGATGGTTCCCGGTTCTACGAAGAGGGGCACGTTCAGGGCTTCCTCCGTCTTGCTGTAGATGACGCAGAAGAAGGTAGAGTCCGTCTCGCCACTGATTTCAAACTGTCCGTCTTTCACCAAAATGGTGTCGCGGGGCGTTCCCTGCTGCATATCGGTAGTGAGGAATAGCGTGTCGCCTTCCGTAGCATCCTCGATGGTACCCTTTATCTGGTACGTATTAGACTGACAAGCAGCAAGCCCGAGGCCTGCTGCTGTCATGATGAGCATTGATTGGATGTTCATTATTAGATGATGTATTGACTTGAAATACTTTCGTTATTGATAACACGACGAATGGTTTCGGCAAAGAGGTCGGCAACACTCAGTTGCTTCACCTTTGCACAACGCTGGGTGTAGGGGATGGAATCGGTGAAGACAATCTCTTCAAGGGCAGAGGCCTGAACACGGTCGCTGGCTGGTCCGCTCATCACACAGTGTGAGGCGCAGGCTCTGACCGTTTTGGCACCAGCCTCCTTCATGATGTCGGCAGCCTTGGTAATCGTACCGGCAGTGTCCACCATATCATCTACAATGACTACGTTCTTGTCTTTCACATCACCGATAATCTGCATGGTTGCAACCACGTTTGCACGGGCACGCGTCTTGTTGCAGAGCACCAGCGGACAGCCAAGATATTTGGCATAAGTGTTGGCACGCTTCGAACCGCCTACGTCAGGAGAGGCAATCACCAAATCCTCGAGATGCAGACTCTGCAGGTAGGGCAGAATCACGTTTGAACCATAGAGATGATCAACAGGAACGTCGAAGAATCCCTGAATCTGGTCGGCGTGCAAGTCCATCGTGATGACGCGGTCGACACCGGCTACCGACAGCAGGTCGGCCACCAGTTTAGCACCGATGCTCACGCGTGGCTTGTCCTTACGGTCTTGACGTGCCCATCCGAAGTAGGGGATAACGGCATTGATAGTACGGGCGGAAGCACGCTTGGCAGCGTCAATCATCAAGAGAAGCTCCATCAGATTGTCGCTGTTGGGGAATGTGCTTTGTACGAGGAAGATGTCGCGTCCGCGAATCGACTCTTCGTAAGATACAGCAAACTCGCCGTCAGAGAATGTCGTGATTTGCAGTTCTCCCAGCGGACATCCCAGACTTTGGCAGATTTTCTCTGCGAGGTACTTTGTGGCAGTACCGGAAAACACCATGTAATTTTTATTTGTACTCATATTTTGATGAAAATATATTATCCAATCACTTTTCTCAGTTTCTCGAAGTGGGCTATCAGTTTCTTGTAGTCGAGTTCCTGATGAATATTAAACCGGTTCCACAGGTCGCCGCATATCACCACACCGCCGAAACCAAGGTCTTTTGCCACCCGGATATTGTCGATGTTCATACCGCCCAGTGCATATACGTGCCTGTCGATGAGTCCGCGCTTGGCAGCATCCTCCAGTTCGTTGGCAGTGAACGACGACTTGTTGTCGGCAAAGGTCTGGCTGTCGAAAATCCGCTTCAAGAACACGTATTCCGAGTTCCGCTTGGCTTCTTTCAGACCCTCAATCTTCGTGCAAGTGCGACTGATTTTCCCCTTGTATCCGTGCGGTATGGCCGTCTCGTCGTTGTCAAGATGAATCCCTCGCAGTTTGTATTCCTCCTTCAGGTAGAAGTGGTCGTGGACAACAATTTTGGAATAGTATTCATCAGCGAGGAGTGTCAGCAGTCGCTCTGCATACATGGGTGATGTCCCCGGCTTATACAGATGCAGACAATCGAGCCCTTCCTCAAAGAGAGAGGTCAGTATTTTATCTTCTTCCACGAAATACGTGGGTTGAGTCATTACGATGAGTTTCATTGTATTTTTATCTCAATTCTTCTGCAAAATTAATAATTTTAGCGGAATAATGCAATTTAACCGCAATAAAAAGTTATCTTTGCATGTGAATTTAGAATTTTTACACAAAAAAAGGAAATGAAGACACCTATTTATATTGTAGAGGAGACAAAACTGCGTCGGAATCTTGCACTTATTCAGCAAGTGGCCCGTCAGACGGATGCAGAGTTTATTCTGGCCTTTAAGGCTTTTGCCTTGTGGAAGACGTTTCCCATCTTCCGCGAATACATCAGTTCCACAACAGCCAGTTCTCTCTCGGAAGCTAAGTTGGCCCTGCAAGAGTTTGGCAATAAGGCACATACGTTCTCACCAGCCTATACCGACGGAGAGTTCGACGAGATAGTCAGTTGTTCGTCGCACCTCACCTTCAATTCGCTGTCTCAGTACGAGCGCTTCCATCATCGTGCAACGTCCTGCTCTGTGGGCCTTCGCATCAATCCAGAATATTCCGAGGTGGGCACCTTGCTCTATAATCCCTGTGCACCAGGCACCCGTTTCGGTGTTACTTGCGATAAACTTCCCCAGCAACTGCCTGCCGATATTGAAGGTTTCCATTGTCATTGCCATTGTGAGAGTGGGGCAGATGTCTTTGCGCGCACCCTCAGTCATATAGAGGAAAAGTTCTCGCCGTGGTTCTCTCAACTGAAGTGGATTAATTTCGGCGGAGGACATCTGGTGACGCGTCAGGACTACGATATCCCCCTGCTCGTTTCTACCGTGCAGGCGTTCCACCAGCGTTATCCCCATCTGAAAGTCATCTTCGAACCGGGCAGCGCCTTTGCCTGGCAAACAGGACCGTTGGTGTCGCATGTGGTTGATATAGTGGAGGATAAGGGCATCAAGACGGCTATCTTGGATGTGAGCTTTACCTGTCACATGCCCGACTGTCTGGAAATGCCTTACAATCCGGAGGTACGCGGTGCCGAACATGTGGATGAGGAGACGGGCGAGAATGTCTATCGTTTAGGTGGCAACAGCTGTCTGGCAGGCGATTTCATGCGTTCCTGGCGTTTCGCCCGACCGCTTGAGATAGGGCAGGAAATCATTTTCGAGGATATGATTCACTACACCACTGTCAAGACCAATATGTTTAACGGCATCAGCCATCCTGCCCTTGGCATCCTGCATACCGACGGACAATTGGAAATATTGCGACAGTATGGTTATGAAGACTATCGTGACAGGATGGATTGACAACCCTTCTTGGCGATTTTTCTGCTGTTTTCTTGGCTATTTCAAATTTTATGCTTATCTTCGCACCGAATAACAAAACATTTTTACTACACTAAGACTACGACATGAAAAAAATATGGACTCTTCTCGCCCCCGTGCTGTTAGTGGCTTGTATTGGAGGTAACGACGACCCCAACGACATTACTGACAAGTTTGACGGAACTCGCAATATACATGAGTCATTCGAGCGTCACAGCGACGGCTCCATCTCTTACCACGCCATACCCTGGGGTGGATTGGAGGCTTCTGTCCGCGACCGTAATCTTCCTGTCGATTGGTCTGGCTATGAGTCGATTACCATCGAGTTTGCCGAACCCCTCAAGCATAGTGTTCAGGTGAAACTATCCAATAAGATGCGTACCTTCGGACGTGTCGGCATTACCAAGCTGCGCTACTATTTCGACGGACAGGATGCCAGTCAGGTTGACTATGTGGCTATCCAGTCGTCCGACTCCTGCACCCTTGAAATCAAGCGCGTTTATCTCACACCGGGCACCTCTGCGTGGGAAACTACCAAGTTATGGGAAGGCGAATGCTCGTTTGGCAATTGGGAGAACGGCATCAGTATTCCTGCTTCTCAGTTCCTTGAAGCTCAGGACGGTGACCAGTTGGAGTTTATCTATCAAAACGACACCAGCGATCCGAAAGTGGAGTACTGGCAGTTCAAGACCATCTACGGCGGCACTACCACAACGCTTGAAGGCAATGCCGACCAGTTGAACGAGTGGGGTTGTGCCTCGGTGGGTAGTTCGGGCGTGTTCCGCATCCACCTGACAGCTAAAGATGTTAAAGAACTCCGCAAGATAGGGCTGTATGCCAATGGTTTTTACAACATTGTCACCCAAGTGAATCTCTTGAAGCGCGGTGTTAGTATTGAAGCTGATACCGAAGTAAAGTAACTGATAAACTATTTCAGAAAATAATATATAATAAGGTGTAACAGCCTTTTCGAGGGGTCGAAATAAAATAATTGCAATTTTTTTATTAAAAAAACGGCTGAAAAGTTTGTCAATTCCGAAAAAAGCATTACCTTTGCATCCGCAATCGAGAGAGATGCCCTTCAGAGAAGGCGGAATTCTTGCGCAAGCCGAGAGCAGAAAAGCTTGCTTTTATGCCGAGGCGCAGCCAAGAATGCCGATTGGCTTCCGAAGGAAGACAAGCGGAAATAGCTCAGTTGGTAGAGCACAACCTTGCCAAGGTTGGGGTCGCGGGTCCGAGTCCCGTTTTCCGCTCACTTATTGAACAAAAAAGAGCGTAATGCCCAGGTGGCGGAATTGGTAGACGCGCACGTTTCAGGTGCGTGTGCCGCGAGGCGTGCAGGTTCGAGTCCTGTTCTGGGCACTCTTTTTTATTCAATGTTTACTCGTTGGAGAGGTGGCGGAATTGGTAGACGCGCTACTTTGAGGGGGTAGTGTCAATTGCGACGTGGGAGTTCGAGTCTCCTCCTCTTCACGAAATTATTTTTTGACAAGAAATGCGGAAATAGCTCAGTTGGTAGAGCACAACCTTGCCAAGGTTGGGGTCGCGGGTCCGAGTCCCGTTTTCCGCTCTTTTTTATAACCATCATTTTTTTGAAATCCTAACTATTCTCTATGAATTTTTATATTCGCTACTTTGATAAAGAAATTCTCGTTAATACTGTAGATGATGCAATAGCCTTTCTTGCCGACATTGATGAGATAGGCATGAATCCCGTTCTTGAGAATGACATTCGCAACTATTGTGCCAGCGATATGTTATATCCCAAGCGCTACAAGATACGTCCCCGTGTTTATTTTATTATCATCAAGACCGACGCGCCTACTATGGCTGATTTCAAGGAGAACCGCGCTGTTCATCCACCCGTAGAGCGCCCTGAGAAGCCTGTGGCTCCAGCGCTGGTTCGTCTCAACGAGGAACTGCCGGGATGGTATGAGGGAGTGCTCGATTTCAAGCGTGTACTGATGGTTCCCGGCACAGGTAAGTTCCAGTATCGTGACACCCATTTCGTAGCTCAGTGCAAGGCAATGTCCGGTATGGATTGCTACAATCGCATTGTCGAGTATCTGCGCGAGCGTGTTGACGAGCGCAGTCAGTTCCCATCTGCCAAGGGTAAGAATTTCAAGTTCCGTTATCTTGGGGGTTGTAAGTAAACAGTAGCTGCAAGTCGGATGAACAAAGTAATGCTGATAGGCAATGTAGGTGCCGACCCCGAAGTTCGTTACGTCGAACAGGGTGTCGCTGTGGCAAGGCTGCGTCTGGCCACCACCGAACGTGGTTATACATTGCAGAATGGCACGCAAGTTCCTGACCATACCGATTGGCATAATGTTATTCTGTGGCGCAAGCTGGCAGAGATTGTCGAGAAGTATGTTCATAAAGGCGACAAATTGTATATCGAGGGTCGCCTGCGCTATTCCACTTATGATGACAAGCAAGGTCAGCGTCGCTTTGTGGCAGAGATTTGGGCTGATAATATGGAAATGTTGAATGGTAGAACTTCAGCAGATAATCAGTGAAATACACCTGATGACACCAAGTTATGGTGCCATCTTTGCTATAGTTTTGGCAGGCATTCTCTTGGTTTTCTCAGGGTTTGCCTCGGGTTCCGAGATTGCTTTCTTCTCACTCTCTCCAGCCGATTTGAGCGAGTTGGAAGAAGAGCGCACTGAACGTGACCGTCAGATATTGCAGCTTCGGGCTGATTCCGAGCGCACATTGGCCACCATACTGATTGCCAACAATCTGGTCAATGTCACCATCATCATGCTCTGCAACTATTTCTTTTCGCAGGTTGTCAATTTCGGTCGTGCCTATTGGGTTGAATTCCTGTGCATTACCGTCATCCTCACTTTCCTCATCCTGCTCTTTGGCGAGATTATGCCCAAGATATACACTCGTCAGCAGCCTTTGCGCTTCTGTCGCACGGTGGCAGGTCACCTCTGTTTCTTCCGTCGGTTGTTCTGGCCCTTCGAGACCATTCTGATGAAGTCGGGCATCTTGGCAGGCAAGGTGATACAGAAGGAGAATCACGTTCTGAGTGTCGATGATCTCGAACAGGCGCTCGAACTCACGGACAAGGAGGATATCAAGGATGAACAGCGTATGCTGGAGGGTATTGTCCGTTTTGGCGACGAGACGGCTAAGGAAATCATGACCAGTCGCCAGGATGTGGTTGATCTCGATTTCAAGGCTTCGTTCAGTGATGTGTTGAAGTGTATTGTCGAGAACAACTATTCGCGCATACCTGTTTATCAGGATAATAGCGACAACGTGCGAGGCATTCTTTACATCAAGGACCTCTTGCCCCATTTGCATAAGCCTGCCTCCTTCCGTTGGCAGTCACTTATCCGTCCTCCTTATTTCGTGCCGGAGACAAAGAAGATTGACGACCTCTTGCGCGAGTTCCAGGAGAACAAGGTGCATATTGCCATTGTGGTTGACGAATTCGGCGGCACCAGTGGCATTGTCACCCTCGAGGATGTGCTGGAGGAGATTGTCGGCGAAATCAACGACGAGTACGACGAAGACGAGAAGAGCTATGTGCGCATCAATAGCAACACCTTCATCTTTGAAGGTAAGACGCTGTTGAGCGATTTCTATAAGATTATGAAACTCGACGACGAGATTTTTGCCGAAGTGGAGGGTGATGCCGACTCACTGGCAGGACTGCTGCTGGAAATCAAAGGCGATTTCCCTGAGCTGCACGAGAAGATTGACTACCAGAACTTCACGTTCGAAATCATGGAGATGGAGGAGCGTCGTATATCGAAGGTGAAGGTGGTGATTCACCAACCCAGTTCCGACCAGCCCACAGCCTGATACCAAGCCGTCTGCTTGATGAGTTCGTTGTATTTCAGCAGGGTGTTTTCATAACGCTCCAAGGGGATGAACATGCTCACGCCCCCGAAACGCTCCTCAGTGATTTCGCCAAAGTCAAAATCCAATCCTCCCTGTACTTCCCATTTCTTACTCATTTTCTTGCATACTATAGCCGCGTTGAAGGCAGTCAGCCACTCCTGATAGTCAGCCTCCTGCGCATGTCTGAGCAGAAAATCATTGATGTCGTACATCACGTTTTCTTCTGGTTTATAACTGTATCTGTAATAATAAATAAGTCCATCGACATTGATAGGCGTATTCGTCTCATAGATGCTCTTGAGGATTTTCTTGGTAGCCGCAGCCAGTTGGGGCATCGCCGATGTGCGGATAGCCGCTATGGGCAGGTGTCCGTTTTCATTATCCACAATGTCATGATAATCGGTGCAAACCTTGTTGCACAACTGGTTGTCGTCATAAGTAAACAAGTCGGGCACAATCATCTTGTAAGGAGCACCGGTACCGGGGATGGCTGCCGGTGAAGCTATCAGATACTGTATCACGTCTTTCAGTTCGTAAGCCACCTCCACGTTCTGCACGTTGCAGCAGTCGGCAAAGATGAATTTCAAGGGGTGGGGCAGTGCCTCCAGCACTTTTCGGAAGTCGGGCACCTCCAGCCACACTCCTGCGCCGCTTGTCGAATTGTTGCCAGTGTCAACGGCGATTGCTCTTCTGTTGGCATCCATAATCACCCAGCCGTTGGCATGTCCCCACATCACCAGTCCGTAGTCGTCCGCAGGATAATTACTCATCATCCACGACAGCACCTCTTTCATCCTCTCAGGGTCAGAGCTCACAAAGTCCTGTTCATACTTTCTGATGGTGTCAGCCGGTGCATTCTTATCATCCCTCAGTCGGATGATAAACGGCTTTTCCCTTGTACTGGCTCTATCCACAAAGACAATCAGATTATCCCATTTTGAAATAGATTTCACACCGTCAATCATTTCGTTGATGTCCTGTTGTGCATAACTCGACAGCGAGTTCTCAGCCGCCATATATACCATCACCGTGCGTTTAGCCGGTGGTGTTACTTCTTCTTTGTCACTACTTGAGCAGGCCGTCGTCAGCACTGCGCCTGCTAAAACGATGATGATTTGACGGATGATATCCTTTCTTTTCATTATTTCAAACATATTACTTTATTACAACCTTCAATATTTATTTCTGAGTGGGGGAACTCTTAATGCTTGAGCTGTCGTATGGGGAAGGTGAAATAGGTGTCGGGGAAGGGCTCGTCCTTCAACGTGAAGTGCCACCATTCGGTATGTAAAGGTGCAAAGCCGTGACGAAGCATAGCACGACGAAGTATCATACGGTTCTCGAACTGTTCGGCAGTGATGCTCCGACCGGCAGGCGACTTTGAGTTGTCGCCAGTATATTCGCCCGTTTCAGGATTCCCGCAGAAGTCGGGATGACTTTCTGGTCCGAACCAGTCGAAGGTTCCACCCATATCCAATTCCTTTTCCTTGTTCATGTCAAAGAGGGTGAGGTCAACTGTTGACCCGCGTGTATGGCCACTCTTTCCCATGATATACTCCTGTTCGAAGAGCACGCTCTTGTCGAGGTCGGGATAGAAATAAGGTTTCATCTCCGTTGCCGAGAGGTCAGCTGCCCAGCGAACAAAATGGTCAACAGCCTTCTGTGGACGATAGGCATCATAGATTTTCAGTCGGTAACCCTTGCTCTTGACGTCGTCGCTGACTTCTTTCAAAGCCTTTGCAGCCTGTTTGGTGAGTAATGCCGTAGGTTCCAAATAACCGTCAATGCGTTCTCCTACGAAATTGTAGGTACTAAAATAGCGTATCTCAAGAATGGCATCAGGAACAGCATCAGTCAGTGTCACAAATTGAGTGGTGTCTTCTGTTGGAGCAATAGCGGCGCTGTCGTCTTTATGACAAGACGTTAGTGCTCCTGTGCCGCAAATGATGGCAAAGATGGCGGCAAGCATCCATATTTTCGCTCTATTCATAATATTATATGTTTTTTCGCGGCAAAGATAAGTAAAATTATGGAGAAAACGAAATAAATTTGGTTATTCTCTCACTTATTTGTACCTTTGCAAGCAAAAAAGGAGATATGGAATTTAAGGATTTAGTGCAGATGCGCCGTTCGCATCGTAAGTTTACGGAAGAAGAGATTGATGCAGAGGACGTGAAACTGATTTTGCGCGCAGGACTGATGTCGCCTACCTCGAAAGGACAACGTGCCTGGCAATTCGTAGTGGTTGACGACAAGATGGACCTCGAAAAGCTTTCGGATGCCAAGGATATGGGAGGCCAGTTCCTGAAAGGAGCCCCTCTTGCCATTGTCGTCCTGGGCGATCCGATGCAGAACGACTGTTGGGTGGAAGACGGTTCAATAGCCGCTATCTCGATGCAATATCAGGCAGAAGCGCTGGGACTCGGTTCATGCTGGATTCAGATGCGTGGACGCGGATTGAGCGACGGCACCAGTGCCGACACCGTGATTCAGGGCGTTCTGGATATTCCGGAGAATATGTCTTGTCTTTGCATTTTAGCCATCGGTCATAAGGCTGACGAACGTAAACCCCAGAACGAGGACAAACTAAAGTGGGAGAGCGTTCACCTGAATAAATATTAATTCAAGAGTTATGAAGATTGCACTGATTGGACGAGGTAGGTTGGCTACGAATCTGCTGCCTGCGTTGCAACATGCTGGTCACGACGTGGTGAGTGTCAACAGCCGTACATTGGAGGAACTGCCTCAGACGGCTGATGCCTATATCATTGCCGTAAAGGACTCGGCACTTGCCGACGTGATACGTGCTGTGACAAAGGGTAGGGAAGAGCAAGTGTTCATGCACACAGCCGGTTCTATGCCAATGTCGCTGTTTCAGGGTTTGGCGCATCATTATGGTGTGTTTTATCCCATGCAGTCGTTCTCGAAGGAGCGCACCGTGTATTTTGCCGAAATTCCCACCTTTATCGAAGCGAATGACGACAAGACCAAGCAGGTGATTTGTCAGTTGGCAGAGAGTGTGACGCAGCACGTCATAGAACTGTCGAGCGACGACCGTCAGTATCTGCATCTGGCGGCTGTCTTTGCCTGCAATTTCGTCAATCATTGCTATGCCCTTGCGGCTGAGATATTGGAACAACACGGTATGGATTTCAACGTGATGCTGCCTTTAATAGACGAAACAGCGCGAAAGGTGCATCAGTTGCACCCCCTGCAAGCCCAGACGGGACCGGCAATTCGTTACGACGAGAACGTCATCCGGCATCAGTTGGAACTGCTGAACGACAATCCGGCAGCAAGGGAAATATACGAACGTATGTCAATGAATATACATAGAAAAGTTACTGAGAAATGATCAACTACGATTTGCAGAAGATACGCGCTATCATCTTTGATTTAGATGGAGTGCTGAGTAAGTCGACCATCTCGCTGGGGGTGGACGGAACGCCCCTTCGAACGGTAAATATCAAGGACGGCTATGCTATTCAACTTGCCATTAAAATGGGTTTGAATGTAGCCATCCTGTCAGGTTGTACCATAGATGCTGTGAGGAAGCGCTACGAGGGTCTGGGCATGAAGGACATCTACCTGGGAGCTGCTGTGAAAATCAAGATATACGAAGAGTTTCTGGCCAAGCATCAGTTGAAGGAAGAGGAGGTGATGTTTATGGGCGATGATATTCCCGATTTGGAAATCATGCGTCGGGTGGGTTGCCCCGTTTGTCCGAAAGATGCGTGTAGCGAAGTGAAGGCCGTCAGTGTCTATGTCAGTGATTTTGAAGGAGGCTGCGGATGTGGCAGAGACGTCATAGAACAGACGCTGAAGGCACAGGGAAAATGGTTGCAAGACGAAAGGGCTTTTGGATGGTAAACAGTCGTTATCATATTGTTCTTGCCAGCAATTCGCCCAGGCGAAAGGAGCTTTTATCTGGTCTTGATATCCCGTTTGAAGTCAGAGTGTTAGATGGGATAGATGAAAGTTATCCTGCGGAGCTGTCAACCAAGGAAATAGCTGGTTATATCTCCAAGAAAAAAGCTGATGCCTATCAACTGACGATGGGTGCCGACGAGTTGATTATCACGGCAGATACCATCGTTGTTTTAGGACAGCAGGTGATGGGTAAGCCACATGATGCGGCAGAGGCTCATAGCATGTTGCACCAGTTGAGCGGCAAGACACACCAAGTCATTACAGGCGTTTGTCTGACAACGAAGGAGCGGCAGGTGAGTTTCTCGGTGGAGACAGACGTAACCTTCAAGAAACTCACTGACGAAGAAATAGACTATTACGTTGACCACTACCGTCCTTTCGACAAGGCAGGAGCTTATGGCATTCAGGAATGGATTGGTCATGTGGGTGTCACGGGAATGAACGGCAGCTATTTCAACGTGATGGGACTTCCCGTTCAACGCATTTATGAAGCCTTAAAGGGTTTCACAGAGTGATAAAAATGTTAAATGTTGAAATTTTTATGAATTTTATTTTGCACATTCAATAATAATTTCTACCTTTGCATCGACACAACTAGTAATTTAATCTATATTTATCATTTTCCTCGAGGGGACGCTATCTGTGAAGACGGCTCCCTTTTTTTATTGTCTGCGTTTGAACTCAGAGCACGTAATAGCAGTAGCAATAGCCACGTTGAGGCTTTCGGCACGCAGTTCGCCAGTATGGAAATCGGGAATTAGCAGTCGCCTGTTGATATGCTCACGCAAAGCCTGTGAGATGCCGTTCCCTTCGTTACCCATCACGATGATACCTTCGGAGGTGAGTTCCTGTTGGTAGATGTTTTCACCGTCAAGCAGCGTGCCGTAAACGGGATAGGATGGGGGAAGTTGACTTACCAACGCCAGCAAGTCGGTATATACTACTTGCACATGGGCCAAACTGCCCATTGTTGCCTGCACCACTTTAGGATTATAGACGTCAGCCGTTTCGGGTGAACAGTAGATGGTGGAAATACCAAACCAGTCGGCAATGCGGATAATCGTGCCGAGATTGCCTGGATCCTGAACACCGTCGAGAGCGAGAGATAATTGAGAGTTGAGAGTTGAGGGTTGAGAGTTGAGAGTTGGCATCTCAAAGACGGCAAGGATTTCCTGAGGGTGCTGCAGGAAACTGATACGTTGCAGCTCGTCGTCCGTGATGAGTTCTGCCCCGGGATATGGTTTGGTGGCAAACAGCATCCTGGCTTTGTAATCGGCATGAAGGAGGTCGCCCACCACCTTCGGCCCCTCTGCGACGAAGAGTCCGTTTTGCTTTCTGTTCTTCTTTAATTCCAGTGAACGGATGAATTTAATTTGGTTTTTACTAATCATTTTCTTGAATTTTACGGCAAAGATAAGAATAATTCTCAATTAACGGTGGTCAATTCTCAATTATTTTCGTACCTTTGCAACAAAATGAGAATCAGAAATGCCTTTTTCTTACTGTCGGCACTCTTGTTTTGTGCCTGTTCAGAGACAAAATATGTCCCTGAGGGTAAGTATTTATTAGATAAGGTGAAGGTAAAGAACGACACCAAGAGAAAGGATGTCAATGCTTCCGACATGAAGACTTATGTGCGGCAGGTGGGCAATTCCCGCTGGTTCTCAGCAGCCAAGATTCCATTGCACACCTATTCGTTGTCAGGCAGGGATACCACGAAGTGGTTGAACAGGATGCTCCGTTCGATAGGCGAGGCACCAGTTATCTACGATTCGCTGAGCACACGCCGCTCTATGGAAGACCTGCAGATGCAACTGGTCAATATGGGTTATCTGAGGGCCAGTGTGGATGCAATGACGAAGGCGAAGAACAAAAAGATAGATGTCACGTACCTGTTGCACCCAGGCAAGCCCTATTTTATCCGCAATGTGGACTACGTCATTCAGGACTCTATGATAGCTCAACTTCTGCAGCTCGACAAACCCGAGAACCGTCAGTTGAAGACAGGAATGCAGTTCAGTGTGCAGAATTTGGATGGCGAGCGCAAGCGCATTACCCGGGAACTGAATAACCTGGGCTATTACAGATTCAACAAGGAATACATCACTTTCGAGGCAGATTCCGTCGGTACACAGGAAATCGACGTCGTACTCGTACTTCGTAAACAGCGCGACAATGACGGTCATGAGTCTGCCCATCAGCGCTATAAGGTGGACGAGGTGGTGTTCAAGAGTGGCGACAGGGAGGATTCGGTGATTCACCTGCGCAAAGGTGTGCTGAGGAGAAACACCTACATAAAGCAAGATGATTACTATTCTGCTGAGGATTTGCAGAACACCTATAACCATTTTGGCAGACTGGGCGCCGTGAGATATACCAATATTTCGTGGAAGGAACATCCCGATACCAGTCTGCTGGATTGCCAGATACAGATCAGCACCAATAAGCCGTCCACCATCTCGTTTCAGCCGGAAGGCACCAATACGGCAGGTGACTTGGGATTTGCTGCATCACTGACCTATCAGAACCGAAACCTGTTCAGGGGAAGCGAGAATCTCTCCATAGAACTGCGTGGCGCCTATGAGGCCATTAAGGGTTTGGAGGGCTATTCCAGTCATAACTTCCTGGAATACAGCTTGGGTACAAAGTTGACGTTCCCCCGTTTCATTGCTCCCTTCCTGTCGTCGAGTTTCCAGCGTCGTGTCAATGCCACCAGCGAGGTGTCCATGCTCTACGACCTGCAGAACCGTCCCGAGTTTCATCGCCGAGTATTCTCCGTCGGTTGGCGTTACAAATGGAACGATCCTCGCCATCACGACTCTTATCGTATCGATCTGCTCGACATGAACTATATCTCCATGCCGTGGATTAGTGATACTTTCAGGGAAGAATATCTTGACAATACCACCAGTCGCAATGCCATTCTACGCTATAACTACGAGAACCTGTTCATTATGAAGTTCGGAGTGGGCTATGCCTATAATAACGGAATCATTGCCATCAAGGCCAATGCCGAGACAGCAGGTAATCTGTTAGGACTAATGGCAAGGACTTTTGGATTCCACCGGAATAATGACGATCAATATACTTTCCTGGATGTGGCTTATGCCCAGTATGTGAAGGTTGACTTGGACGTGACGCGTACCATCAACTTCAATTATAACGACCAGTTGGTGTTCCATGCAGGACTGGGCGTTGCCTATCCCTATGGTAACAGTACCATTCTGCCCTTCGAGAAGCGCTATTTCTCGGGCGGTGCCAACAGTGTGCGAGGATGGAGCGTGCGCAGTTTAGGACCCGGTAAATACATCAGTCGTGACGGGCGTATCGACTTTATTAACCAAACAGGTGATATGAAACTCGACCTCAACGTAGAGTATCGGGCCCATTTGTTCTGGAAATTAGGTGTAGCCCTGTTTGCTGATGCTGGAAATATCTGGACGCTCCGTGAATATGATGAACAACCGGGAGGCCAGTTTAAGTTCTCCGATTTCCTCAAGCAGATGGCTGTCAGCTACGGTTTAGGCTTCCGTTTAAACTTCGATTATTTTGTGCTTCGCTTTGATATGGGTATGAAGGCCATTAATCCTGCTTACGAAAAGGGCGACGACCGTTTCCCCATTGTCCATCCGAAACTTAGTCGCGACTTTGCTTTCCACTTCGCGGTAGGCCTTCCATTCTGACGAGCCATTCCCCGTCGCGCTTCACCATCTGAATATCGAAATCGGCCTCGTCAATCATTTGGTTATTGCCTTCACCGATTCCTAACTGTATGAAGTTCGAAACGTGAATCGTAGCGTTGTAGAGTGTGTCGTTAACAACATCCTGCCTGTCCGTGATATGAATCACCGTTTTCTGATTCTGGCTTCTGATGAATTCAACATCCTTCTCCGTGATGTTCGATGCGGCAAAGCGAATCCATTTCGCACTTTCAGGTGTCATATAGCCCATCGCCTCCTTGTAATCAAAGTTAAAATAGGCTTCAGCCCATTTGTTTAAGGCATTGTCGGCATCATTGAAACCATTGTTTTCAAGCTGACAGGAAACCAAAAGAACCCCAAGAAAAAGTGAATAGCAATATTTCATAAATTTAAAATTATCATAAAACATTGCAAAGATAAGGAAAAACTCCCAACTTTTTATTACTTTTGCACAAAATATTAACAAAAATGCTGAAATTTATATCCTTTGGAAGCGGCAGTAGCGGTAATTGCTATATGCTGATGACCCCGACGGATGGACTTTTGATAGATATCGGAGTAGGTTTAAGAGGTCTGAAAAAAGACTTTAGGGATTACGGACTTAGCATGTCGCAAGTACACCACGTGTTGGTGACTCACGACCATGCAGACCATATCAAGTCAGTAGGTTCGTTTAGTAAAGATTTTCATGTGCCAGTCTATGCCACTGAGAAAGTGCATGAGGGCATGATGAAGAACTATTCTGTGCAGCAGAAAGTGCCGTCAGAGTTGAAACATTTTGTGGAAAAGGGCACGACTTTCCAGTTGGGCGATTTCAAGGTGACGCCCTTTGCCGTTCCACACGACAGTAGTGACAATGTGGGCTATATGATAGAGGCAGAAGGTGTCAACTTCTGCATCATCACAGATTCCGGCTGTGTCACTGACGAGATGAAGACTTATATCTCGAGAGCCAACTATCTGGTCATCGAAGCCAACCACGATGAGGAGATGGTGGCCAACGGGCCTTATCCGCAGTTCCTGAAAGGGCGCATCCTCTCTGATACGGGCCACTTGAGCAACCGTTCCTGTGGACTTGCGCTGGTCGAAAATATGACCGAGCAGTTGCGCTATGTGTGGCTATGCCATCTGAGCGAGGAGAACAATCACCCCGAGCTGGCGCGTAAGACGGTAGAGAGTGTGTTGCGCGACTTCGGCATCATTGTGGGTGTTGACTTGAAGATGGAAGTGCTCAAGCGAAACACGCCGACAGGTATTTTTGAACTTGTATGATAAATAAGAAACAATAAGAAATAAAAGAAAATTATGGCAGAATCTATTGATATCCGTGAGTTGAATATCCGGATTGAACAACAGAGTGGATTCGTTACCAACTTGGTAACAGGTATGGATCGAGTGATTGTCGGACAGAAACATCTGGTCGACTGCTTATTGATAGGATTGCTGAGCGACGGCAATATACTGCTGGAAGGTGTTCCGGGATTGGCAAAGACACTTGCCATCAAGACACTGTCCCAGTTGATTGATGCCTCCTACAGTCGTATTCAGTTTACCCCTGACTTGCTGCCTGCCGACGTGACAGGTACGATGATCTACTCGCAGAAAGACGAGCAGTTCCAGGTGAAGCAGGGTCCTGTGTTTGCCAACTTCGTCTTGGCAGATGAAATCAACCGTGCTCCGGCAAAGGTGCAGAGTGCCCTGCTGGAAGCCATGCAGGAAAAACAGGTGACCATTGGTAAAGAGACCTTCGATTTGCCTTCACCCTTCCTGGTAATGGCCACACAGAACCCCATCGAGCAGGAAGGCACCTATCCGTTGCCTGAGGCCCAGATGGACCGTTTCATGTTGAAGGTAGTGATTGACTATCCTACTTTGGACGAAGAGAAGCGCATCATCCGCGAGAATATTGCAGGTGCGCTGCCTGAGGTGACTCCAGTTACCACAGCTCAGGAAATCCTGAAAGCCCGCGAAGTGGTGCGTGAGGTATATATTGACGAGAAAATCGAGCAGTATATTGCCGATATCGTCTTTGCCACCCGTTATCCTGAGAAATACGGTTTGAAGGATATGAAGGATATGATTTCCTTCGGTGGCAGTCCCCGTGCTTCTATCAATCTGGCCAAGGCAGGTCGTGCCTATGCCTTCATCAAGCGTCGCGGCTATGTGGTGCCCGAGGATATCCGTGCCGTGGCTCATGATGTACTGCGTCACCGTATTGGTCTCACCTACGAAGCTGAGGCCAGCAATGTGACCAGTGAAGAGATAGTATCTAAGATTATTAATAAGGTGGAAGTTCCTTGATGGAAACATCTGAGATATTAAAGAAAGTACGCAAGATTGAGATAAAGGCACGCGGATTGAGTGCTAACGTCTTTGCAGGTCAGTATCATTCTGCCTTTAAGGGGCGTGGTATGGCCTTCAGCGAAGTGCGTGAGTATCAATACGGTGATGATGTGCGTGACATTGACTGGAATGTGACGGCCCGTTTCCATCGTCCTTATGTGAAGGTCTTTGAGGAAGAGCGCGAGCTGACTGTCATTCTGATGATTGACGTCAGCGGTTCGCTTGACTTCGGAACACAGAAGCAGATGAAGCGCGACATGGTGACGGAGATAGCTGCCACTATAGCTTTCAGTGCCATCCAGAACAACGATAAGATAGGTGTGGTGTTCTTCTCCGACCATATTGAGAAATACATCCCGCCTAAGAAAGGTCGTAAGCACATTCTCTATATCATCCGCGAACTGTTGGATTTCAAACCAGAGAGCAAGCGTACTGATGTGAAACTGGCCTTGGAATTCCTGACCAGTGTGGCCAAGCGCCGTTGCACAGCCTTTGTGCTGAGCGACTTCTATGTTCAGCAAGACTTCCTGCAGGCAATGCAGATATGCAATCGCAAGCACGACGTGGTGGCTGTACAAGTGTACGACCAGCGTGCCCGTGAGTTGCCTGACGTAGGTCTGATGCGTGTCGTTGATGCCGAGACAGGTTTCGAACAGTATATCGACACCAGCAGCAAGAAGTTGCGCAAGGCTCATGAGCAATATTGGATGAAGCGTCAGCAACAGCTCCGCGAGACAATGAACAGGAGTAATGTAGATATGATCAGTATCGCCACGAACGATGATTTTGTGAAACATCTGCTGATGCTCTTTAAACAACGAAGTTGACATGAAACGATTACTATTACTGATCAGTCTGACATACGTTACAGCCACCGCTTTGGCACAGGTGGGGGTAGAGGCTACCATTGACTCTATTCAGATGCTGATAGGCCAGCAGGTGCATGTGACGCTGACAGCCACCACCCCTGTTGATGCCACAGTGGTGTTCCCCACCTATAAGTCGCGTGAACAGCTGGTAGCAGGTGTCGAGGTGCTGACTGTCAGTGAAGAAAAGAAAGAAACGACTGATGGCGGACAGCGCCTGTCGCGTATCTATACGCTGACCTCTTTTGACGGAAACCTCTATTATCTTCCTCCCTTCAAGGTGAAGGTCAATGGCAAGGAGTATCAGAGCAAGAGTCTTGCCCTGAAAGTGATGGAGGTTGATGTGGATACCACCAAGATGAACCAGTTCTTCGGACCAAAGGATGTGCAGGACAATCCCTTCCAGTGGAGCGACTGGTCACTGGTGTTCTGGCTGAGTGTCCTGTTGCTGGTGCTGTTGGGTGTTGCCGCATATCTCTATGTGCGTCTGCGCGACAACAAGCCGCTCATCAAGAGCTTCAAACTTGTGAAGCGTCTGCTGCCTCACCAGAAGGCGATGAAGGAGATTGAGCAGATTAAGGCCGACAAGATGGTGTCGTCAGAGAATCAGAAGGAGTACTATACCAAGCTCACCGATACGTTGCGTCGCTATATTGAGGAACGCTATAAGTTCTCGGCAATGGAGATGACCAGCTCTGAGATTATTGAACGCCTCACCCAGGACGGCGACCAGAAGTCGCTCGACGAGTTGCGCCAGCTCTTCACCACTGCCGACCTCGTGAAGTTTGCCAAGTATTCTACGCTCATCAACGAGAACGATATGAATCTGGTCAATGCCATTGAGTTTATCAATCAGACCAAGCTTGAAACGCCTGTGGTGGAAGAGGAGAAACCACAGATATCCGAAGCCGACCAGCGCACGCTGAAGGCCCGACGCATCCTGAAGTGGGCTATAGGTTCTATCCTTACAGCCTGTCTGCTCATGCTGGGATTTGTCGTCTATCGGTTGATGGTTCTCTCAGGCGTGATGTAATTAAAACAAAAGAACGATGGAATTTGCCAATAAAGAATATCTGTTTCTCCTGCTTCTGCTCGTACCTTATATAATATGGTACCTGCTGTACAGGAAGAAAACCGAGCCTACGATACGGATGAGCGATACGCGTGCCTATCGTTTCGCCCCCCGCAGTTGGAAGGTGATGCTGATGCCTGTGCAGCTTGTCCTGCGCCTGGCTGTCTTTGTGTTGCTCATCCTCATACTGGCTCGCCCTCAGACCCACAATTCGTGGAACAATAAGTCGGTGGAAGGTATCGACATCATGCTGGCTATGGACGTATCCGGTTCTATGCTGGCTGAGGATTTGCGCCCTAACCGTATTGAGGCTGCCAAACAGGTGGCTGCTGAATTCATAGCAGGCCGCCCCAACGACAATATCGGACTGACCATCTTCGCCGGTGAGGCTTTCACCCAGTGTCCTATGACTACCGACCATGCTTCGCTGCTTAATCTGCTGCATGGCGTGCGTACCGATTTAGCCACTCGCGGACTCATCGAGGACGGTACAGCCATCGGTATGGGACTGGCTAATGCTGTCAGTCGTCTGAAGAATTCCAAGGCAAAGAGCAAGGTGGTCATTCTGCTGACGGACGGTAGTAACAACCGTGGCGATATCTCGCCAATGACAGCTGCCGAGATTGCCAAGAGTCTGGGCATCCGTGTCTATACCATCGGTGTGGGCACCAACAAGGTGGCTCCTTATCCCATGCCTGTCGCTGGCGGTGTGCAGTATGTGAACATCCCCGTCGAGATTGACAGCAAGACGCTGAGCGAGATAGCTGCAGCTACCGATGCCGACTTCTATCGTGCCACCAACAACAAAGAACTCCTGAATATCTATAAGGAAATTGACAAACTGGAGAAGTCGAAGCTCAGCGTCAAGACCTACAGCAAGCGCTACGAGGCCTACCAGCCCTTTGCCATTGCTGCCGTTCTGCTGTTGCTACTCGAGATACTTTTGCGAATAACTGTCTTTAGAAAATTACCATAGAATATAAATATGTTCAGATTCGAAGACCCTATATATCTATATGCACTGGTGCTGATACCCGTATTGGCACTGATACGCTGGTGGATGATGCTTCGCCAGCGCAAGAGGCTCCGTCGGTTTGGCGACCCTCAGTTGGTACGCCAGCTGATGCCCGATGTCTCACGCTTCCGTCCGTTGGTTAAGTTCGGTCTGTTGCTCACGGCGCTGGCTCTGCTCATTGTGATGCTGGCTCGTCCGCAGATGGGTACGAAGATCAGTCACGAGAAGCGGACAGGTATTGAAACCATCATAGCCCTCGACATCAGTAACTCGATGTTGGCAGAAGATGTTAGCCCCAGTCGTCTCGACCGTGCAAAGATGATGGTCGAGAATTTGGTCGATCATTTCACCAACGACAAGATAGGTCTTATCGTCTTTGCCGGCGAGGCTTATGTGCAGTTGCCCATCACGAGCGATTTCGTGTCGGCAAAGATGTTCCTCAGCAGCATAGAGCCGGGACTCATTGAGACCCAGGGCACCGACATAGCAGCAGCTGTGAATATGGCCACCCATAGCTTCACGCAGGAGGAAGGTGTCGGTAAGGCCGTCATCGTCATTACCGATGGTGAGGACCACGAGGGTGGGGCTTTGGAAGCCGCTCAGGAGGCGAAGGAGAAAGGCATGCGTGTCTATGTGTTGGGCATTGGTTCGTCCAAGGGCTCTCCGATACCCATTCCAGGCACCTCCGATTATATGAAGGACAACTCGGGCGAGACGGTGATGTCGGCGCTCAACGAAGATATGTGTAAACAGGTGGCTGCGGCTGGTGGCGGTGCCTATATCCATGTGGAGAACAACAGCAATGCACAGGAACAGCTGAACCGTGAACTTGACAAGTTGGCAAAGAAGGAAATATCCAGTACGGTCTATAGCGACTTCGACGAGCAGTTCCAGGCAGTAGGCATCCTCGTTCTGCTGCTCTTAATTGCTGAGATATGTATTCTTGAAATCAAGAACCCGCATCTGCGCAACATCCATCTGTTCAATCGCAAGAAGACGGTGACGCTTCTGCTCCTGCTGATGGCAGTAGCTGTTGCTCATGCCCAGAGCGACAGGGATTATGTGCGTCGTGGCAACCAGCAGTTCCGTGCCGGCAAATTTGCTGAGGCCGAGGTTGACTATCGCAAGGCTATCGAGCGCAATGCCAAGAATCCGCAGGCACTCTATAACTTAGGCAATGCTCTGTTGGCTCAGAAGAAAGACTCGGCAGCAGTCGAGCAGTTCCAGCAGGCCGCCAAGCTGGAGACCAATCCGCGTCGTCGCGCCAATGCTTTCCATAACATCGGTGTCGTCTGTCAGGGCCATCAGATGTTCGGCGAGGCCATCGAGGCTTACAAGGAGTCGCTCCGCAATAATCCTGACGACGACGAGACACGTTATAACCTGGAGCTCTGTAAGCGCCAGCAAAAGCAACAGCAGCAGAACCAGCAGAACAAGGATAACAAAGACAACAAAGACAATAAGGATAAACAAGATAAAGACAAGAAAAAAGATCAAGACAAACAAGACCAGCAGAAGCAACAGGATGATCAGAAGAAGCAACAGGAGCAGAAACCTCAGATGAGTAAGGAGAATGCCGAACAGTTGCTCAATGCCGCTATGCAGGAAGAGAAGAATACGCAACAGCGCATCAAGAAAGCCCAGCATCAGAAGCAGAACCGTCGGTTGCAGAAAAACTGGTAACACAAGAAGAAAATGAAGAAGACGATTACATTATTATATTTATCGTTGCTGACTGTAGCCGCCTTGGCACAGCAGATTACCGGTAAGGCTCCCTCGCAGGTGGCTGTGGGCGAGCAGTTCCGTCTGACCTATACTGTCAATACCGACGACGTCAGCGGGTTCCGTGCAGGCAATATTCCTGACGCCTTCGACGTACTGATGGGACCCAGCACCTCCACGCAGTCGAGTTTCCAGATGGTCAACGGTCATACGTCCAGTTCCACATCGGTCACCTATACCTACATCCTCTCAGCTACGAAGAACGGCTCGTTCACCATTCCTGCCGCTCATGCCTCGGTGCATGGTAAGACCGTTCACTCCAACGAACTGCATATCAAGGTGTCAGGTACTGTCCAGCAGGGACGTAGCAATGGTGGCGGACAGCCCTCGCAGGGTGGGGGACAGATGCGTGCTGCTGGCTCCCACATCTCGGGCAACGACTTGTTTATCAAGGTGAGCGCCAACAAGAGTCGCGTTCACGAACAGGAGCCCATTCTGCTCACCTATAAGGTTTACACCCTCGTTGACCTCACGTCGCTCAGTGGTAAGATGCCCGATCTGAAGAGCTTCTATACGCGTGAGGTTCCTCTGCCTCAAGAGAAGAGCTTTAAGATAGAGTCGCTCAACGGACGCCCCTATCGCACCGTGACGTGGCAACAATATGTGATGTTCCCCCAGACAACGGGAAAACTCGAGATACCCAGCATTACCTACGATGGTATGGTGGTACTGCAGAACCGCAACGTCGATCCCTTCGAGGCTTTCTTTAATGGCGGTTCGGGCTATGTGGAGGTGAAGAAGGAAATCAAGGCGCCTGGACTCACCATCACGGTCGATCCGCTGCCTGCCCGTCCTACGAACTTCTCGGGTGGCGTGGGCACCTTCAACCTGTCGGCTCAGTTGGATAAGACCGAAGTCAAGGCCAACAATCCTGTCAATCTGCGCATTGTGGTAAGTGGTAGTGGCAACCTGAAACTCATCAAGCAGCCTGTTGTCAATCTGCCCAAGGACTTCGACCAGTATGATGCCAAGATAGAGGATAAGACCAAACTCACCACCAATGGTATTGAGGGCAGCATGGTTTACGATATGCTCATCGTGCCTCGTCATCAGGGCAAATACGATATTCCTCCCGTTGAGTTCACCTATTTCGACATACAGTCGAACAGCTATAAGACGCTGCGCTCACAGCCCTTCACCCTCAATGTGGCCAAGGGCGACGGTTCGTCGAGCGTATCCAGCTATAGCAGCGAGGAGTTGAAGCAGCTCAATCAGGACATCCGCTACATCAAGACCGACAATACCCGTCTGCGTGCTGTCGATGAGTTCTTCTTCGGTTCCACGTTCTATTGGATTAGTCTTGCCGTCCTGCTGGCAGTCTTCATTTCGCTTTTCATCATCTTCCGTCACCGGGCCATCGAGAATGCCAACATCAGTAAGATGCGTGGCAAGCGAGCCAACAAGGTGGCTGTGCGCCGTTTGCGTGTAGCTGATAAACTGCTCAAGGCAGGCAAGCAGAGCGAGTTCTACGACGAGGTGCTGCGTGCTCTTTGGGGCTATGTGGGCGATAAGCTCAATATGCCTGTTGCCCAGCTCTCGCGCGAGAACATCAGTCAGCAGTTCTCCGAGCGCGGTGTCGATGAGGCCACTCTCAGTCAGTTCCTTGGTGCCCTCGACGAGTGCGAATATGCACGTTATGCACCGGGTGACCCACGTGGTAATATGAATAAGGTGTATGATGCCGCCATCCAAGCTATTATGAAGATAGAAGACTTTTTGAAAGGTAAGAAACACATCCGTCGCAGTGCCGTCACACTGGTGCTGCTGTTCGTCAGCATCTCGCTCTCAGCGTCCACCGTGACGCGCCAGCAGGCCGATAGCGCCTACGCCCAGGAGCACTATCAGCAGGCCATATCCGATTACGAAGCTCTGTTGAAGCAAGGCGTCAGTGCCGAGCTGTATTATAACCTGGGCAATGCCTATTATCGCACCGACCAGATGCCGAAGGCCGTGCTGAACTACGAACGCGCCCTGCTGTTGTCGCCTGGCGACGCCGATATACGGTTCAATCTGCAGATGGCCCGTTCAAAGACCATCGATAAGATTACGCCCGAGTCGGAGATGTTCTTTGTCACATGGTATCGCTCGCTGGTCAATCTGATGAGTGTCGATGCTTGGGCGCGAACAGCCTTGATAGCCCTTGCCATAGCCATCATCCTGGCATTGGCCTATCTCTTCTCCGACAGGATATGGTTGCGCAAAGTTGGGTTCTTCGGTGCCCTGCTGCTGGTGGTGGTATTCCTGTTGAGCAATCTCTTTGCCTTCCATCAGAAGCGCAAGCTGACCTACCGCACCGGAGCCGTCATCATGACCACTTCCGTACCGGTGAAGAGCACTCCTTCGAAGAACGGAACCGACCTCTTCATCCTTCACGAAGGCACCCGTGTCACCATTACCGACAACTCCATGAAGGATTGGAAGGAAATCCGGGTGGACGACGGCAAGGAAGGCTGGATAGAAACCAATAAGATTGAAATTATTTAACAGCAAAAGCTAATAGTCAAACAGACCAACAATATGGAAGAAATCATTCATTTAGACAAACAACTGCTGCTGATGGTGAATGGCAGCGACTCGTTGTTTATGGATCATCTTATCCTGTTCCTCACCAACGCAAAAACGTGGATTCCCATGTATGTCGGACTCCTTTATGTGGTTATCAAGTCAAACAAGACCTATCGTGACGTGTTGCTTATCATGGCTGCTGCCGGACTTTGTGTGCTCCTCGCCGGTGGTCTCGACGACTGGTTTGTCAAGCCCACTGTGGCTCGCTGGCGTCCCACTCACGATCCAGAGATAGGCAATCTCGTTGATGTTGCAAACGGCTATCGCGGAGGCAATTACGGTTTCTTCTCAGCCCATGCCGCCAATACGTTCAGCATTGCCGTCTTCTTCTCGCTGCTCATCCGTCAGCGCATGCTCACCTTCTTCCTCGTCGGGTGGTCGCTGCTCAATTGCTATACGCGCCTCTACCTGGGTGTGCATTATCCTGGCGATATCACCATCGGACTGTTGTGGGGCGGTTTTGTCGGATGGTTTGTGCATTGGCTCTATTGCCGCATCACCATACCTGCCCGATACGAACTGAAATATTGCTACGTGCCCATCATCATCTTGTGCTTCTCCCTTGTCACAGGCGTATTCGTGGCGTTATTCTCCTAATCATCAGCTTTATCAAATACAAACTGAACGATGAAACAATTGTTTGTCCTCGTGGCACTCTTCCTGTCTGCCGCCACGACCTGTGTGGCAGAAGAAGTGCCTTTGCTCCAAAACGTCCTGTCGCGTTCTACGGTGTCGCTCAACGGCTCGTGGCATTATATCGTCGATGTGCAGGAAGAGGGTTATTACGACTATCGCATGAAGCCCACACCATGGGGATTCTTCCAGAATGCCAAGCCGCAGAAACCCGAAGACCTCATTGAGTACGATTTCGACAAGGCTCCCGTGATGCAGGTGCCTGGCGACTGGAACACACAGGACGAACGGCTTTTCTTCTACGAGGGGACGGTGTGGTTCAAACGTGCGTTCCAGTGGCACCGCAATGGCAATCGTCGTACTTTGCTCTATTTCGGGGCAGTCAATTACGACACTTATGTCTATGTCAACGGTAAGTTGGCAGGCCATCATGTCGGTGGCTTCACACCTTTCAATTTCGATGTGACCGACTTGCTCCGCGAAGGCGACAACTTTGTCGTTCTCAAGGTTGATAACAAGCGCCATGCCGAGGCTGTGCCCACCCAGATATTCGACTGGTGGAACTATGGCGGCATAACGCGCGATGTGTTGTTGGTCGATGTCGAGCCCGTCTATATCGAAGACTATAACCTGCAACTCGCCAGTCTTGAAGGACGTCTTCTTAGTTTCAGCGTCCAGCTTAACAAGCCCCTTTCCGGTCAGCAGATAACCCTCAGCATCCCAGAGCTGAAAATCAAGAAGACACTCACCACCGATGCCGAGGGCAAGGCAGCGCTCTCGATGAAAGCCAAGCCCATCCTCTGGTCGCCTGCAACGCCCAAGCTCTATCAGGTTGACATACAGCTTGGCTCCGAGTCGATACGCGACGAAATAGGTTTTCGCATCATCGAGACGCGTGGCAAGCAGATACTGCTCAATGGCAACCCTATCTTCCTCAAGGGCATCTCCATCCATGAGGAAAAACCCAACGGTGGAGGTCGTGCCAACTCCACAGCCGATGCCCACACCCTACTGTCGTGGGCTAAGGAGTTAGGATGCAACTATGTGCGCCTGGCTCACTATCCCCATAACGAATATGCTGTCCGCGAGGCTGAGCGCATGGGCATGCTCGTATGGTCCGAGATACCCGTCTATTGGACCATAGCATGGACCAATGCCGATACCTATCGGAATGCCGAGCGTCAGCTTACCGATATGATACGTCGCGACCACAATCGCTGTAACGTCATCCTCTGGTCGATAGCTAACGAGACGCCCCATAGTGATGCACGCGATCAGTTCCTCAGCCGTCTCTCCCAGAAAGCCCGCTCGCTCGACGCCACCCGTCTTATCTCGATGGCAATGGAGGTCACAGCAGCCAATCATCACAAGAACCGCCTACAGGACAATATGAACCAGTATGTTGATGTCATATCCTTCAACCAGTACATCGGTTGGTATCGTGATGTCAACGACGCCCCCAAGATGGAGTGGGAGATACCCTACGACAAGCCCGTCATCATCAGCGAGTTCGGTGGTGGAGCTAAGTATGGTCTGCATGGAGCCAAGAACCAGCGTTGGACAGAAGAGTTCCAGGAGAATCTCTATCGTGAGAACTGTGCCATGCTCGACAAGATAGACGGTTTGGCAGGCACTACCCCTTGGATTCTCAAGGATTTCCGCTCCCCTCGCCGTGTCCTCAACGGCATTCAGGACTACTACAACCGCAAGGGTCTTTTCTCCGACGACGGTCACAAGAAGAAAGCCTTTTACGTTCTCAAGGAATGGTATCAAGGAAAGTAAGCCACTTAATTGAAGAAAAGTAGTGTTAACCACGAGATGAACATGGGGTTAACGATAAACTCTTACATTACCTTTTTGAAGAGATATGGAGTATAAAAGTAAAACAAGTTGTTTTACTATTGTCCGAAACGTCTTTATGACCGTTAAAGAGCCATCTATCAAAGTAAAACAAGTTGTTTTACATGAAGAGAAACGGCATGACATTTCCGAATTCAATGTCATGCCATCTAACAGACTTATTATTAATAAGTTAAAGAAGAATATGACATTTTAGTAAAAAACTAAAATCTGATAGACTGGAAATCGTATCCAGACGTGAAGTATGGTATCAAGTTGGGATAACTCATACACCAATACTATCTTGATTTATTATTCCTTTGGGATTTGACTTTTCCCCAGTTAGTATGATGCAAGAGGCTATCTGCTTTCTCTATCATTTCAGAAAGCTGTTCAGTAGGTTTCTCTTCTTTACGTGCAAGAGCGAGGAAACGTTCAAAGTATTCCTTGGCTTGTCTGCCGTCTTGTGAGCAGTAGAGATAGGCATTAGCTAAATTGTAATAGGTAGCGATGGATGTAGGGTTATATGCTAAATGCTCTTTCCAAGCTGTAATAGCTTCCTGATAGTGTTCTGTCAAATAATAGCCTTCACCTTCTGAGAGGGTGATGGCTTTCATCACAGCGGTATCAGGACGGAGCAGTTCCTTGGCCAGACTCAGGTAAGCCAGTCCCTCTTCATAACGCTTGGTGTCAATACAGACCACACCAAGACGCCAGGCTGCACCAGCGTGTTGCATCTGGGAAAGGGTTAAAGCTGATGACAGGTGTGTATAGGCACGCTCAAGGTCTTTGATTTGTGAATAGCACATGCCAGCAGAATAAAAGGTATTAAAAGTAGAATCGCCCAACTCAAGCAGATGACTATACATCATGCTTGCTGCTGTGAAGTCGCGATTCATAAACCATGCGTCTGCCAACGCCCTATGCACTGGGATGTTCGTGGAGTCCCTCAGACTGTATTTTAGTCCACAAATGATACCATTTTGTGGTTGATGGGCTTTTGTATATGCGAGTATCAGGTTAGCAACGACCTCACCATCCATCGGATAACGGTTAATCAGCTGACTAGCCCAGTAGATAAACGAGTCGTTGTCGCCTTGTTTCTGATAGCTGAAGGCTATCTGTCGGAACGATTCATGGCTCAGACTGTCCTCTGGGAAGCGTTTTAGAATATCTGAAGTCTGGCGATAGTTGCCACGTTTGTAATAACAGTTGGCAAGTTTACTAGCGATTGAATAAGGAATAGCTGCGCTCCTTTCTGCACCATTTATAATTTTCTGAATGATTTCGTCGGCTTGTTCAGGTGGTAAATTTTCAAATTGTTCTAGTTGGTCAAGCGGTATCTTCGTTTCTTCTGTTTCAATGGATACCTTCCCCTTCGCAATATCATAAGCCTTCTTATAATAGCTCAGAGCCTCAAAGGTGTTATACTGACTCATACAACTGTCGCCAGCTTGTACGAATAACAGTAATGAGTCCGCCTTTACTTCTGCAATCTTTTTCTGTGCCAGCCCTTCCATTGTGACGAGGGCGAGCAGGATAGTGATGATGTTTTTTTTGTACATAATGATTCCTTAATTTGTTCTCTTCAGTAATACTATCTTTTCTATTCCATCAGGACTGTAGAATTTTAATAGTGCTTCTTCATCTT
>ONDP01000056.1 GCA_900316645.1 uncultured Prevotellaceae bacterium | reverse complement strand
TTTCTTTGTTGTCCTTGCTGTCACAAGTAAAAACAAAGTATTCCAAGCCTTTGGGCAGTTCCGTAGGAACGCTATCATGGAGGTTGGCTATATAATCCATTAGATATGCATTGGCATCTGAATTCCCGAACTTCGTTCGCCTACCCGTAGCCTTTCCTTTGGGAATATAATGTAGCGTATCAAGTGCAAAGACTTCATACCTCCATGTCTCAACAGCATCGTCCCCCTTTATTTCGTATGTTTTCCTAAAACGGTTACCGTAGAACCTTGGAGAATGTGGCAATGATTTCCTGATTGCTAATTCTTCTTCAGCACAGGCAATAATCATCGGCAATGTTTTCCTGATTGCTATATCTTCTTCAGCACAGGCAATAATCGTACTGTACAGTTCGCTTTTGTATTCTTCAAGCGACAATCGGTAACGGCTGTAAAGCCAGTAGCCCTGCACGATGCTGTAGGCTACGATGGCACAGATGGTCAGGCCATATATGAACTTAAATCTACTTTCCATGCTGCAAAAGTACATATTTATTATGAACCCGCGCCCGAAAGAATCCGAAAAATGCCAAATAGTAATAATTCAGTAATAATTATTTTCTTTTACGGGGTATAATAGCCCTATCTTTGCACCCAATTTCACATCAAAACGTAAATAAAATGAAGAAAAGAGTATTATTTATCGCCCTCGCTGATGCCCTTGTCAGCACAATGATGGCACAAGAAGTAGAGCACAGGAAGGAAGGAATTAACACTGCTACACCCGTTGAGCAGAAAGAAATCGGCAAGGCAGTGATGGAGTTTATGTATGACTACAAGTACTTGACTGACACAACCGATGTGACTCGTAATGAGACTGACCGAATGACGCTGCAAGTGGCTTACGGCATGTCGAAGTTCACGAGTTTCCGAGCCATGCAGATTGATTCTCTTATTCGCGTCTCAACCGCAGAACAAATCCGGGCTAACCCTGACAGTTACATAGGTGGTGAAACGTTTAGCATCTACAAGAACTATCCGCAAGGGCGCTTCACCGTCATCGATAAGGTTTCCACAGACTGGTTCCATTACGAAGAGGACATACCAGTGCAGGAATGGATACTGACCGACGATACGTGTAATATATTGGGCTATGAATGCAAGAGTGCTGTGTGTGACTTCCGTGGTCGACGGTGGACGGCATTTTATACCGACTCAGTTCCTGTTGCCGATGGACCGTGGAAGTTTGGTGGCCTGCCGGGCTTCATCATGCAGGTCTATGATGAGGGGCATCAGTATGAGTTTACCTGTGTGGGCATAAACTCCAAGGCCGACCGAGTCATGACCATACCCGAAGTTCCTTTCAACAAGACCACTCGCGCCAAATTCTATGCCACTAAGTTAAGGTTTGACACCGATCCCTTCACGTATATGATGAATGTAAATGGTGTCAACGTGAATGTGGTGGGTGCAGACGGTCAACCCCGAACTGATATCACACAGGCACGAACATTACAATACGACTACATCGAACGCGACTGGAAGTAATATCTTATGAAACGACTCGCCATCCTATTGTTGTACGTGAACCTTCACCTGCCCTTCTGCTACGGACAGGTGAAAGCTCTTGTTGGCTCTGTGACCGACGAGGAAAGTGGCGAACCTGTGGCTGGTGCCATCGTGCAGGCTGTCGACGGGAAAAGTTACACTTTTACCACCAATGATCCTTAAAGGGTGAGGCACGACAAATTCGTGTGCAGTCAATGGGCTATCGTAGTATCGTGGTAGATGTTACAGAAAGTCCGATGCACATCAAGATGAAGGCGGAGGCCACACAACTGAAAGACGTTATCATCAAAGCTCCCGACATTATCCAAAGAAGCGACACGCTGGTCTATTCCATGAGCAAGTGGGCGCAAAAACAAGACCGCAACATGGCCGACGTGCTACGTCGCTTGCCGGGCGTGGAGGTGGCAGAGAACGGAGCTATCAAGTACAACGGCGAACCTATCAACAAGTTCTATATCGACGGTTCTGACTTTGTGAACGACCGCTACGGCGTGGCCACCAATAACATTTCCCCTGACGACGTAGCCAGCGTAGAGATTATGGAGAACCACCAGCCCGTGAAGGTGCTTGAAGGACTGGAGTTCTCACAGCAAGCCGGACTGAACATCAAACTGAAAGAAGCCGCCCGCGCCCGCTGGATTGGCATCCTGAATGGCGGCATGGGTGCCGAGCCTCTGCTCTACGACGCATCCCTGTTTGCCATGCGCATCGCCAAAAAATGGCAGAACATGGAAACACTTCGACTGAACGACACGGGATGGAACCCCAGCAGCCAGAGCCAGAGGCATACTGACAACACGCTCCCAGGCAGTGGCTATAATGACAATCCGTGGCCAGACTATATCGCCATCGGCACCACCTCTGCGCCGCTTGACGAACTGCGCACCCGTGACAATCTTTCATTTCTGGCACAGTCGAGCAATTCCCGCCATGTAGCCGATGGTCTTGATGTCAAGCTGAATGCTACCTATCAAGCTGACCGTTTGGACTTCACCAATTCCTGCACCACTCGCTATTTCGACAAGAACATACCCTCGTTCTTAGAGCAGAACACTATGCGCAGCCACAAAAACCAGCTAAACGGCGAATGGTCAATGCAACTGAATCGACGTAATAACTATCTGAAGGACAATCTCAGCGTGGATGCACTGTGGAATCGTGCCACGTCTGCCGTCAGCGGTACGCAAACACTACAGCAACAGTCCGACCTCCCATCTCTTGACATCACCAACGATTTGCAACTGGTTCGTCGTATTGACAGCCATCTACTGACCATTTCGTCACACAACCGCTACTCACATCGTCCCCACTCGCTT
>ONDP01000026.1 GCA_900316645.1 uncultured Prevotellaceae bacterium | reverse complement strand
TCACTCCCGATGTGGACTTGAAGGACGAGCTGAAGGCCACTGCCGTCCAGATTACCTGCTTCGACCGCACTGGTAAGGAAGTGAAGCGTGTCACCTCTGATGACGATGGCACCGTGGAGGATCCCGAGGGTCCATCAACCGAAGGCGGCGGTCCAAGCACCGAAGGGTAAAAGAAGTGAAAAGTGAATAGTGAAAAGTGAAATATTAAGTTCATAGTTCATAGTGAAAAACTGACCCCTACATCCTCAACTTCCCCCTCGGGGGAATGAGGAATGAGAGCCCCCTCACTAAACGACTAATTTCCTAAACGACTAAAAAAAACATGAAGAATTCAAAATGGAAGATGGTGATTCAGATACTGATAAGTATCCTCACCGCACTGGGAACATCGCTGGGAGTGACTAGCTGTATGGCGGAATAGAAGCCTCTCCCCAACAGCCTCTCCCCAACCCCTCCCCTAAAAGGGAGGAAGCCTCTCCCCCAACCCCTCCCCTAAAAGGGAGGGGCTTTTTGGTTTCTATAGGATGACAAGTTCGGCGTGCACAAAAAAGGACAGGGATACTTCACTCACCCCTGTCCTTTGAATTATTTTAACATTAAAAATTACATCTGAGGCAATTCCAGCCACGAAATTATAATCCGTTATCTGATTCATGAGCATAGTTCTGGAAGTTTCCAAGAATCTGCTCAATATGGATGACTTCTGGGCAAGAGTCCCAAGTGACTCCTCCTCCCATGAGATACCAATTATCGCGCTCCTTGGTAGGTACACGCTTTAAAGATGGAAATGCAGATATTGGCATCAGGATAGAGCGTCCATCTTGAAGATCCACCTGAAACTTCCCTCTTCTTGGGAAGGACAGTCTCTTTATCTTTGGTATCACATTCCAATAACCTTCAGTCTTGTGCATATTACGAGCCTCCTATTTTGTTTTCTTTACCTTAATGATTCTTACAGGTTTGCCTTGTTTAAAGAGTGACCACTGACTAAGAAGCCTTTCACGATATTGTTTGGCAATTTCTAATACCTCTTTAGCTTGTGCATCAGTCAGATCGCCTTGTTTATCCAACTCTACTACTGGTTCTAACCATATTTTACATAAGTGCTCTGTACTTCGCTTACCAACATGAACGTGAGCACGTTTTTCGTTGTAATCCGTATTCCAAAACAGGAAGCTCCAGATTACTTTAGCTGTGATATAGAGCAGTATTTTAGGCATTCATTATTTATTTGAGGCAAAGATAAGAATAAATAAGCGAACTACAAAATAAATGTGGAACTTTTTTGTTGGCTATGACTAGTTCGGCACAAAAAAAAAGAACAGAGATACTTCACGCACCCCTGTCCTTTGAATTATTTATCTTTAAAAAATTAAATCTGAGGTAATTCCAGCCACTTCACGTAACAGAAATCCTGACGGTGTGGCAGATGCTTGTTCTTTGGATACATACGGATGGCAGACTTGTACTGACCGAACTGACGGGGAGTCAGATCAGCCTCGAAGGTATAGTTGTTACCATCGTGACCTGTCATCTTCAGTGGCTCTACATTGAACACTTTCTCCTTACCGTCCTTATCGACGCTGATGTTCACCTTCTCCAGTCCTATAGCATCGTCGAGACCCTGCTCGTTGATAACGTACTTAATGTGGTAAGAACGACCTGCCTCGCAACCAGATGCAGGGAAATCCCACTCGCAGCTGACTACGTTGATGGCATCCCAACGCTCGGCAACGGCTTCCTTCCACTGAGCGATATCCTTGGCCAGACGATTGTCGTTCTTAGAGAGTTCCTTGAAGCGCTTAGCCTCTTTCTCGTAGAACTTAGAATAGTAATCGTCCAACTGACGCTTCATGGTGTAGTGAGGAGCAATCTGAGCGATAGAGTTCTTGATTACCTTGATCCAACCCTTAGAAATGCCCTTCTTGTCCTTATCGTAGTAGAGAGGAACAATCTCGTTCTCCAGCAGACCATAGATGGTAGCTGCATCCAACTGATCCTGATAACCCTGGTTCTGGTAGGTACGCTTCTCGGTAAGAGCCCATCCGGCACCCTCACGATAGCCCTCCAGCCACCAACCGTCCTTAACGGAGAGGTTGACAACACCATTCATCTCGGCCTTCTCGCCTGATGTACCAGAAGCCTCGAGAGGACGTGTAGGAGTATTCATCCAGATATCAACACCCGATACCAAACGACGAGCCAACAGGAAGTCGTAGTCCTCGAGGAAGATAATCTTACCCTGGAACTCCTCACGCTGTGAGATATCGAAAATCTTCTTAATCAGTCCCTGACCGGCACCGTCAGCGGGGTGAGCCTTACCAGCAAAGAGGAAGACAACAGGACGCTCGGGATTGTTGACAATCTTAGAAAGACGGTCGAGGTCGGTGAACAGCAGGTGAGCACGCTTATATGTAGCGAAACGACGGCAGAAGCCGATAACCAATGCATTGGGGTTGAAACGCTCGAGCAATTTCACAACGCGTGAAGGATCGCCCTGATTCTTCAACCAAGTCTCGCGGAACTGTTCCTTAATATAATCGAACAACTTCGCTTTCAGTGCCTGGCGTGTTGCCCAGATTTCCTCATCAGGACAGTTGTAGATTCCGTGCCAGATCTCCTCGTTCGACTGGTCGCTCAAGTGACTTGCGTCAAAATACTTGGCATAGACGCTGAGCCACTCAGCAGCACACCATGTGGGGAAGTGAACACCATTGGTAACATAGCCAACGTGGTTCTCCTCGGGATAGTAACCACTCCAGATGGGGGCAAACATCTGCTGTGAAACCCAACCGTGAAGCTTTGACACACCGTTTACCTCCTGGCAGGTGTTGCAAGCGAAGGTTGACATACAGAACTTCTCGCTCTTGTCGTCAGGATTGGTACGACCCATGCCGATGAACTCGTCCCAGGAGATGCCGAGTTTTGAAGGATAAGCACCCATGTACTTACCAAACAAGCCCTCCTCGAAGTAGTCGTGTCCGGCAGGAACTGGCGTATGAACAGTATAGAGCGAAGAGGCGCGAACCAGTTCGAGAGCCTGGTTGAATGTAAGACCTTCCTCGATGTAATCGCACAGACGCTGCAGGTTGCAGAGGGCTGCGTGACCTTCGTTGCAGTGATAGATATCCTTCTTGATACCGAGTTTCTTCAGCAGCAGTATACCACCGATACCGAGCAGAATCTCCTGCTTCAGACGGTTCTCCCAGTCACCACCATAGAGGCTGTGGGTGATAGGCTTGTCGAAATCAGAGTTCATCTCGTTATCAGTATCCAGCAGATAGAGTTTTACGCGACCTACATTGACACGCCATACACAGGCATGAACCTGATAGTTGGTGTAGGGAACATCAATCACCATAGGATTGCCGTCCTTGTCGAGCTGGCGCTCAATGGGCAGAGAACCGAAGTTCTGGCTCTCGTAGTTGGCAATCTGCTGACCATCGATAGACAGACTCTGTGTGAAGTAACCAAAACGATAGAGGAAACCCACTGCACACATATCGACATTAGAATCGGAAGCCTCCTTCACATAGTCACCTGCCAGCATTCCCAGACCGCCGGAATAAATCTTCAGGGCTGAGTGGATACCGTATTCCATACAGAAATAGGCTACTGACGGACGCTTGGCATCAGGCTTCACATCCATGTACTTGCGGAACAAGTCGTAAACGTTCTTGACACGCTTCATCAGCGCCTTATCCTTAACAATCTCCTCTTTACGGGCGAAACTCAGACGTTCCAGCAGCATAACTGGATTGTGCTTCACCTCATGATAAAGCTCAGGGTCAAGGTCGCGGAACAAGTCACGTGCCTCGTAGTTCCATACCCACCACATGTTGTGGGCAATTTCGTCCAAACACTTCAGTTGCTCGGGAAGACTGGACTTAACAACCAGTTCCTTCCACTGTGGAGCATTTGCATAATCGGCTTTAATTTTCATAATTTATCAAATTGTATTGATTACTTAGTACTTTATACCTTTTAAATTTCTCTCTTGTCTATTTGGCTGCACAACGTGCCTCGGCTTTTCTCAAGGCTATGTCGTAAGCCTCATAATAATACTTGATGAACTCACTCCAAAGGGCTTTCTTCGAGAGTGCATCAGCGTGCTTGCGGCATTCGTCAACCTGCTTCTGCGTCATTCCCGAGAAATGGGCAACGGTATCCTTGATGGCATCAGCCACCTCGGAATAGTTGTAGTCGGTGCGATGAATCACCTTCACACCATCCTCAATCTCACCATAGCGGCCGAACACCTTGTTAGCCCACAGGCCGAAACCGGCAAGGTCGGTAGTGATGCAGGGCACTTTGAAGGCAACAGCCTCAAGTGGCGTATAGCCCCAAGGCTCGTAATAGGAAGGATAGATACAAAGGTCGTTACCCAATACGACATCATAGTATGACAAATTCAGAATGCCGTCCTTGCTATCCAGATAGCAAGGCAGGAAGATAACCTTCACATTGTCCTCCTTACGATTGTGCATATCGTAATATTTCATCATGCCCAACACATTGTCGTGACTCATGTTGTGCAACCAATGCGTAACCTGAGGAACCTCCAATGGTGTGTCGAACGACTGACCACTTGCCAGGCGTTCCTGCAAGTCCTTGCGGGGCTCGCCGACCCATCCCGGAACCTCAATGAAAGCAAGCACTTTCCTCTTCAGTTCTTTGTCGCGCAACAAACGGTTCATAGCCTCGACAAAGACATCAATTCCCTTGTTGCGGAACTCATAACGCCCTGAGGTGGAAACAATCAGTGTCTCGTCGTCAAGACTTTCGCCAAGCAAGGCATTAGCCACCTCCAACAGACGCTTGCGAGCTGCTTTGCGCTTCTTGGTGAATGTGGCAGCCTTGGGAACGAAACTGTTGTCGAATCCATTGGGCAGAACAACATCGACTGGTTTGTCGAGCAATTCCTTACATTCGTTGGCGGTAATATCACTAACGGTTGTGAAACAATCTACGTGCAGGGCAGTCTGCTTCTCAATAGAATGCTTCGACTGCATATTCAGCTCGCCTGCCATCTGGTCGCCATTATATGCGAAGAGATAATCATAGAGCGGTTTCTGGTTGCCGGCAATAGAGCGGCCGATACTTGTAGCATGCGTGGTGAACAGTGTTCCGATCTGAGGCAACACATTATTTATATATAGAGCGCCCAGACCACACATCCATTCATTGGCATGATAAATCACACGTTTGTTTATCTTTTGTAGATAGTAATTGTAGAAGCTTTCTACGACCAAAGCTGCAGCATAGGAAAACATCGAGGCTTCGTCATAGTCGCCATAGGCGTGCAACGAGTCAACCTGATAGTGTTCCCACAGCCATCCGTAAATCTCGTCCTTCTTCTCGAAGTATGGACGGAAGTCAACTAAGATCGCAATTGGTTCTCCAGGAATAGTCCAGCGCCCCACCCTGACGGCAATGCCGTTTTCTTTTGCTTCACACTGCCACTCGGCAAAGAGCGACTTGTCTTCACAGAAGTATGGGCTTTCCTTTTCCTGCCAAAAATCTGGACCGATAAAGATAATCCGGTCCTTCAACACATCCTGTAATGTCTTTGCACGGGTAGAGAGAACGGTATAAATACCGCCCACTTTGTTGCAAACCTCCCAACTCGATTCAAAGATATAATCAGGCATCAACATTTCTTTTCCCATCTTATACTAGTATAACGCCTGCAAAGTTACTTAAATATTTTTTAAAATTCGAATGATTGAAGAGGAATTTTTCCGCATTTTCCCAAAAAATTGATATAGATTTAGTAACTTTGCCGCATGATGAAAAGAACTATTTTATCGGTTATATTTACAATTGGGGTGCTTTCGGTTTTTTCCCAAACGGAGAGCAAGCCGTTTAAAGCCTACCTTGTGAATGATGATTACGAGGTTTACCTGCGTATTAATTTCTATGATAAAAACATCAAAATACCTGGACAGGAACTGTATGGTGAACTGCCCGGATATTTAGGCAGGAAGAAACATTCGTTCTGCTGGGTGATGGTGGATGCCGAGGTGGAGAGTGACGAAAAAGCCCGAATGACGCTGATTAACGATTTCGGCAGCGAGGATTTGGAGGCTTCCCTTACGCGCAAGAACGATTCCATCTATATCTTTAAACAGGAAAAAGGGAGCACTGTCAAAATTCCCAAGAACGGGAAATGGCAGAAACTCCCTAAGACGCTACAATTCAAGCGGAAATAACCCTATAGTGCTATAGGCACCAAGACTTTCACCGTAAAATTCCTTCCCATATTGCAGATGCCCGGTCCATCGGCATATTTCAACCTGCTCAGGTGCGACTGATAAGCTCGGTCGAAGAGGTTGGTGGCAGTCAGGAATACGGAAGCCACTTTCCTGTCGTTCCACTTGATATCTGTTCCCACTGAGAGATTCACCAGCGTATAGGACGGAGTTTCCGTCTCTGTGGCATTAGCCGTATGCACGTGGCTCTGATGCAGATAGCACTCCAGCCCCAGGTTGACGTAAGTGTTGCTCAACACGCGCCCGTTAGGGATGAGGTCGTAGCGAAGGTCGCTGTTCCACCGGGGGGCTGGCGTGAAGGGCAGATAGCGACTGTCTGAAGGTTGATGCAGCTGAACGGCATTCACATACGAGAAAGAATTCTCGAAATGTAATGGTTCTATAGGGTGTAAGTCGATGGTCACTTCCCCACCCCACAAACGGGCATCACCAGCCATATACTGGAAGTTGTTGCTATTTGCATCCAGGCGCTGCAGGAAGATGTAGTTGCTGATATGATTGGCAAACAACGAGAGTTGGGCAGACAAAATCCTGGAAGAATAATCGACGCCTAAATCAAACTGCCAACTGCGTTCCGGACTCAGGTCGTGATTACCAATCTCGTAGCGGAAAGTACCCTCATGTTCGCCGTTTGACCCCAGTTCGCTTAAATTAGGTGCACGGAATCCGTGCGAGAGATTCAGTCGCATATTCCATTGGTCGTTTACGCGATAGATGGCACCGATACTACCTGTCAATCCTTTAAAATTGCGACTGAAATCATCAAAACGCTCCTCACCGTCGTCCACCAGTGCATAGCTGTGAAGATGGCGATGATCAAAACGCAGACCGCCACTCAGCGTCCACCGGTCGAAATTACGTGTGACAGAAGCGAAAGCACCAATATCAAACAGCCGATAGGAAGGTATGAGGAATTCCTCGCCAAGATTTTCGGAATGTTGCCACATGCCCGAAACACCTGCAGCCCACTGCCATTTCTCTCTGGCTATCGTATAATGGACATCATAGTTGACGGTGTGTAAGCGGAAGTAGAGCCCGGGATTCTCTTCACCCTCAAATTCCTTACGGCGATTCTGTTGATAACCTATCACTGCTTTCAGAGAGCCATCACCCAAGATGAAAGAATTGTCGGAAACCAACTTGGTATGATAGATTTTCTGATAAGCCTCCGACGGCAGTAACTTACCCGTTTCCTCGTCACGCTCGCCTTCCACCAGACCTGGTGTGATGTGATAGGTAGAGAATTTCAAATGCGAATAACCCCAACGGCGATTGAGCCCTAACATTCCCGTCAGTGCCTGTTCGCGGAACTGAGAGCCCCACACCTTACCATCACGTTTGTTCTTATATTCGCCAGCGTCTTTCTGACTCCAGCGCCAATTCCATACTATACCACCCTTGTTTCCTGCGAAATCGACGGTGTAGTCCCAAAGGCGGTTATTGGTCTGATACTCTCCGCCCACTGTGGCACGCATCTGTCCCTGGGGTAGGATGGGCTGTTCGTGCAAGACCAGCACACCAGCCATTGCGTCTGAACCATACATCAGCGAAGCAGGACCTTTCAGTATTTCAACTGAATGCACCGACTGGGCATCTACCTCGATTCCGTGCTCGTCGCCCCATTGCTGACCCTCCTGACGAATGCCGTCATTGACGGTCACAATACGATTATAGCCCAATCCTCGAATAACAGGCTTTGAAATACCGCTGCCCGTCGTAATCTGGGCAACACCGGGCTGATGAGCCACAGCATCAATGATATTGGCAGACGACGTTTCCTGTAATACGCGCGGCGGTATAACGGAAATAGGTGCTGGCGAATGGTTCGCCCGTGTAGTACCTGTCAATCCCGTTACTGTCACTTCCTGCAGATGATGTATGTGAGGATCGAAACCCTCAATACTATCTACGTTTATTTGTGCTGACACTGGGGCACTCAGGCACACCAATGACAGCAATATCATATATATTGTTTTCATGTTGTGTTATCTAATTGTGTTACTTAAAAAAACAGTAAGGACAATCAGATAACTGGCGGTGCCCTGGGGGCGTGGATACTGGACGTTGCTGACAGATACAGCGGAATGGATGTGACAAGACGAAGTGTACCAACTGCTCCTGCCACAGCAACGACCAGCGTCAGTGCCAATAGGAAAGGCAATGATACAAACTGGCAAAGTACACAGTCATGAAAACTTGCTGTCTGAAGCGAGATGTGACCACTATGGTGCAAATGGTTGGCGCACTCATAGCAATCACCCTGCGCTACAACATAGTCATGAATATGCAGGGAAGAGAACACCAGTATTGGTAAGAAAACCAATAACAACAGCCTTGCTGCCCATGTTCTCTTCTGCATCTTCAAAAGGTTAAATAAAAACTAATTACATATTCATACCACCATCAACCTGGATGACCTGTCCGCTTACATAGCTCGACATATCAGAGGCAAGGAAGGTAGCTACGTTGGCAATGTCCTCGACCTGACCACCACGGCGAAGAGGAATCTTCTTCTTCCACTCTTCACGAACCTCGTCAGGCAACTGAGCCGTCATTGCTGTCTCGATGAAACCCGGGGCAATGGCATTGGCACGGATTCCCTTTGGACCCATCTCCTGACCAATACTCTTGGCAAGAGCAATCAGACCTGCCTTTGAAGCAGCATAGTTAGCCTGTCCGGCATTACCATGAACACCTACGACAGAGGCCATATTGATAATGCTGCCGCCACGCTGACGCATCATGACGGGTACACAAGCATGGATGAAATTGAAAGCCGACTTCAGGTTAACGGCAATCACTGCGTCCCACTGCTGTTCTGTCATACGAAGCATCAGACCGTCCTTCGTTATTCCGGCGTTATTCACCAGAATGTCGATAGAACCGAACTCTTCCTTCACTGCCTTCACCACTTCCTCCGTCTGAGCGAAGTCGGCAGCATTTGAGGCATAGCTCTTGGCTTTCACCCCTTTGGCAGCAATTTCTTTCTCTGTCTCCTCATTCACCTCCAAATCAGTGAATGCAATGTTTGCTCCTTCTTCAGCAAACTTCAACGCGATAGCTTTTCCGATACCACGTGCAGCACCTGTAATCAGCGCTGTCTTTCCTTCTAATAATCCCATAATTTTCTTTATATTAATATAATGTTTAACCTTTTGATGAAATATGACCTAAGGCACCATAGATAAACTTGGCTACCTGAGGCTTCGTGGCTTCCTCTGAAAGACCACGGGCTATACGGCCATAGATATAGGGCACTTCCAGCCCCTTGATACAATAATGGGTGATATGAGCCACCAATTCAACATTTTCAATATCGAACTCACCGTCCTCCTTACCGTCACGGAACACCTTACAGAACAATTCGATTTCTGCATCGTCGAAGTTCTTGCGCACTTTCTCGACCATCCAGATGTTACGAAAGAATTCTGCACGCAAATTACCATTACGCACTACGGTCTCACGAATCATGTTAAGATGGGTGTAAATCAACTCTATCACCTTTTCCTGAGGACGAATCTTACGAGCTGCCACCTCGTCGAGTTTGTCGGAGAGACGCTCCAACTCACTTTCTATGACGGCATAGTAAATATCTTCCTTCGACTTGAAATAGGTGTAAAGCGTACGACGACCTTTCTTTGAAGCCAAAGCAATGTCGTTCATCGTCGTATTCTCCATACCGTTCATGGCAAATAACTGACGGGCTACGTCAACCAATGTCTGTCTGGTCTTTGATATTGACATCTATATATCCTCCCAAATTTATGCATTGCACATTACTTATACAGTGTGCAAAATTAGAAAATACTTTCCTAATTGCCAAATAATTTGCGCAAAAATGCATCAAAATTGCCAAAAAAGTAAAAAAAGGAGGTAATAATTTTGTTTATTCGAAAAATAATCGTACCTTTGCACCCGCTTAAGAAAATGATCGCGGAGTGGAGCAGTTGGTAGCTCGCCAGGCTCATAACCTGGAGGTCGCATGTTCGAGTCCTGCCTCCGCAACTATAAAGCCAGTCGTTTTGACTGGCTTTTCTTATTTACAAATACTTTTTCCGTTAAATGACCCCTGCTGCCTGGAGGGTGGTAATGACTATGTCGGCCTGTTCACGCTGACCACGCTCCAACTGCTGGTATTGGGAGAGCTGAGCAGGATGACCGGCAAGGAACTTGGCTACGATTGCTGCTGTGACACGGGCTATACGGAGCTCTTCGCGTTGTGGATCCCAAGCCGCCAGATAACAGACCAGATTCTCTAACTTAGAGAGGGAACGGAAAGAACTTCTGGACAGCGGAATACCACTGTCGCCATTGGCGATGGAAAAACGTGACGGTGCCACATCCTGACGGGCAAACAACACCTTATCGCCACCAATGCGCCACGCCTGCACAAAGACATCACCAAAGGTATTGAAAGGGCGAAGGTTAAGATAGAGCGAACCACCCCACTCTATCACACAGGCTGTCTTGCGCAACATCTTGGCTGTCTTTTTCTTGTCTGCTTCCACATCCAAGGCCAGACAGTCTTCTTTGGCGGAAGGTACCAATTCCACCCGACCTTCCTCCGTTTTCCAATTGTCATTGAGGAAGTCCTGCCAGGTATTTGTGTAACGACACTGGGCGATTGCCGTAAAAGGCAATAGGGCGAACAGGATAAAAAGTAAAAATTGACGCATAGTTATTTCCGATATCGTTTAATAATACTGTAGGCTTGATAGAGTCCCAGCTCACCTGCCTTCGAGAGGTCGTTGATGCCCTCAACCTGCTGTTTGTTGGCAATACGAGCCAGTCCACGATTATAGTAGGCTTCTGCCAAATTACCATCAATGGCAATAGCCCGGTTATAGTTCTCTATGGCATGTTGGTAGTCGTTTCGCTGAACATAGACATTGCCACGATTATAATAGAGATAAGCATTCTCACCATAGCGAATGGCCTCCGTAAGGTCGGACAGCACATTGGCTGTCTTCATGCGCACATCGGTACCCTGGGCAGCATTGAAATCATTGAGCTTTGACTGACAGGCTGCCCGTTGCCAATATGCCAGCACCGAGGTGGAGTCTATCTGCAAATAGTTGGAGAGATCGTCGATGGCTGCATCAAAATTCTGGATAACACTGAAGGCAATGGCGCGACGGAACAACAGGGGTGCCAGATGACGTTCGTTTCTTTGACGGTCTATCTGTTGAGTCAGACTGTCGATATAGGCAAAGTATTTTCTGGTGTCCTGTTCATCGAGTATAGGATTGCTGTTGATGATATGCAACTGATGCTGCTTGCGCTCCCTGGCATTGAAGGCATCAACCAAGCGGTCGAAGGCAACATACTGCTTGACTTGATTGGGTTCCAACTCGTATGAAAGGGTGTACATGGGCAGGTAATCAAGCGCCACACGGCGATTCTGCACCTTACCTCTGTACTCGCTTTGGTATTCATGTTCTATCTCCTGTTCATCGGCTACAGCCAACTGGTTGTATTTCTCAATATCCAGATCGCTGCGCTTACGCATTTGTTCCTTCGAGAGGCGCGGCTGTTTGCCCAGATAGCGCTTGTCCATCTGTGCTTTCAATATACGGAACTCGTCGGCTTCTGCCTGTCGGCTCATTCCCAATCGGCGATAGCAAGAGGCACGGTGCTGCAAACCGAACCAGAAATTAGGAAATTCGTCAATGACCTTGGTGTAGTCACGGATAGCACCGCGCAGATTACCCGTATTCTCCAGCAGCAGCGCACGATTAAAGAGTGCCATGAGGTTGTTGGGCTCAAGATTGAGCACAAAATCGAAGTCGGTGATAGCGCGGTTGTCGTCACCCACCTGAGCGCGTAGCAGTCCTCGGTTGTAGTGACCAAGGAAGTTATTGGGGTCGAGATCAAGAGCTGTGTCATAGTCGGCCATCGTCCCTCGGAGATTATTCTGATTGAAACGCGCCAAAGCACGGTTGACATAGTTTGTGGCTTGCTTGGGCTGCAAGTGGATAGCCTTCGAAAGGTATTCCTCGCTCTCTTTCCACTCCTGACGCGAGAGACTGATGACGGCGCGCTGGCTCCACAGGTTGCCATCATAGGGGTCCACCTCAAGACTCTTGTCGAGGGCGGCAATGGCCTTAGTGGTATCCTTCTGGAGAATATACACTTCGGCTTGCATGGCGTAAGCCGGAGCGTGACGGCTCCATCGGGTCAGAATGGTGTCGAGTTGGCGAAGTGCCAGATCATAGTCTTTCTCCTGGATATGACAAAGCACCCGGTTATGCCAAAGACTCTGGTTCTCAGGGTCGTAGCGAAGAGCCTGGTTATAGTCTTTAACAGCCTCACTGTATTTCTTCTGCTGAATACGGCATAGTCCACGCAACTCGTACATCGTAACCACAAACGGATTGCGCTTGATGGCCTCCGTACAATCGGCCTCAGCACCGGCAAAATCATCAAGATAGTATTTTGCAACCCCTCTGTAAAACCAAGGTTCATAGAGATAGGGCTTGGCTGAGATGGCCTGATTGAAATACTGGATAGAAAGGACATAATCCTCATAATAGAGCGCCGAGCGCCCTATCATTACCAAACGGTCGGTCTTGAACTGCGCAAGAGCCGCTAATGGGAATAACAGAAATAGGAATACAGCCTTTCTAAGCATTCAACCATTATTTCTTTATGATGCCTTTAGTCTTGTATCCACAGCGGTAACGTCCTTGAGTGAGAGCGCGTAACTTACTCTTAATAAGTTGCTTACGCAATGGAGTAACGCGGTCAACAAAGACTTTTCCCTCCAAGTGGTCGAACTCATGCTGCATCACACGGGTGAGATAACCCTCCACCCATTCGTCGTGGGCCTGCATCTCCTCATCGAGCCACTGAACACGGATGCGGGTAGGACGCGTCACCTTCTCGTGGATGGCAGGAAGCGACAGGCAACCCTCTTCCAGTGTTTCTGTCTTGGTGTCGTCATACTCTATGATGTGCGGATTGATATAAACATGACGGAAACCCTTATACTCCGGCATATCGTCGCTGAGTACATCTAAATCAATCACTACTAAACGGATGGACTTGCCAATCTGAGGGGCTGCCAATCCGATACCTTCACTCTCTGCCAAAGTATCCCACATATCAGCTATCAACTGCTGCAGGTCGGGATAATCGGCAGGAATGTCCTCGGCTACCTTGCGGAGCACGGGATGTCCATATATATAAATAGGTAATACCATTTACTAATTGAAAATTGAAAATTGAGAATTGAGAATTGAGAATTATGATTACTTACGGGAGCGGAGATAGTCTTGAAGAATGATGGTGGCTGATATTTCGTCAACCAAGGCTTTGTCCTGTCGGGCTTTCTTCTTCAGTCCTCCGTCTATCATGGCCTGATGCGCCAATACGGAGGTAAAACGCTCGTCGTAATACTCAATAGGGATTTGCGGAACGGCTTTACGCCAGCGATTAACAAACTGCTGAACACGCTGAAGATTCTCACTGGGTTGTCCGTTGGGTTGACGAGGCTCACCAATGACAATGCGCTCCACCGGCTCACGGGCTACATAAGCTTGCAGATAATCAAAGAGCTCGGATGTAGCAACAGTCGCCAACCCTCCTGCTATAATCTGCAAAGGGTCGGTGACTGCTAATCCTGTACGTTTCTTACCGTAATCTATCGATAATATTCGTGCCACGCCAATGCTGTTCAGCCTTTAACGGGCATTGTAAAGCAACCAAGCTCCGGCATATTTCGACTGCAGGTCATTACGACTGGCAGCAGCCTCTTCCTTGGTGTCGAAAGTTGTGGCTACCACACGGAACATATTACGCTCCTCGTTCTTAACAACCTGTGCGTTATAGCCTGCATTCTTCAACTGCTGCTGCAGTCCCATTGCATTGGCCTCCAAAGAGAAAGAGCCAACAACGACGCTGAAATTCTTCAGTCCATTACCAGAAATCAGCGATACGCGCTCTTGAGTCACTTTTACATTGTCTGTATTATCAACTACCTGAGTATGAGTAGCGGGCTTCTCTTCCAGGGGCACTACCACATTGGTCTCAGCCTGCTGGGCTTGAACCACTGGCTGTTGCTGCTGAATCTCCTCCTGCTGTTTTGCCTTCAGATATGCCTGCTTGTAGGCACTCTCGCTTGATTTACAACTTGTGAAAGCCATAGCCACACACATTCCTGCGCATAATACGAAGTACTTTTTCATGTTTTCTTCTAACTTTGATTATATTAATTAAACTTGTTTCAAATTTCACGTGCGAAATTACAAAATATAACGCAAACGTGACACAAAAACGTGCATAAAGTTTGTTAAATAAGGGAAAAGTAACCATTTTAACAAAAAATGTACACCTTTTTGGTGGTTTTTTCAAAAACATTCAGTATATTTGCAGTTACATTTCGAATTACATTTAACTTTAAAACAATACGATTATGAGAAGTTTAGGTTTCTTAGGCGCATTCTTCGGTGGCGCATTAACCGGTGCAGTGTTAGGTTTGTTGTTGGCTCCTGAGAAGGGAGAAGACACCCGTACCAAAATTACGGATGCTGTTGACGACTTCATGAAGAAGCACAACATCAAGTTGAGTCGCAAGGACGTGAGCGACCTGGTGGATGACATTACAGATGCTGCTCCTGAAGTAGAAGATTAACGACGATGCTATCAAGCGACAAAAACGTAGAGACTATAGCGCAATTGGCAGAGATTGTCAAGCACTATCTGGGTATTCAGACTGAATACCTTAAACTTGACATTGTCGAGAAGTTAGTAAGGTTGCTGACATTCTTTGCGCTCTCCATCGTCTTCTTCCTTATTCTGGTGGGGGTTGCTATCTTCTGTTCGTTAGCGTTCGCTTTCTGGCTTGCCTCCTACACGGGGACGGCTGCTGCCTTCCTCGTAGTAGGAGCGATTCACCTGCTTCTCGTCATTATCTTCTTCTTGAATCGCAAGTCATGGATTGAGAAACCGCTTGTCCGTTTCTTTGCCAATCTATTATTAAACAACTAATACTATGCAGCTACCTGTTCAAGACTCCAAGAAACCAAGCTACCAGTCGCTTGAAGACATTCAGGCGCGCAAAGACCAGTTGTTGGAAGAGCTCAAAACCGACAACAATCAGTTTGGTGCTAAATGGACTAAGCTGTTCACCCCCAAGGAGAACAGCAGTAAGGCTGAATTCATTGGTAGCCTATTAGTCAACAGCATCACTGTCATTGACGTCTTCCTGACAGTCCGTAAGCTTTACAACAACTATGGCAGTATTTTCGGACTAGGGAAGAAAAAGAAAAAGAAATAAGTTCCTTACACCTCTATGACTTGTCCGTCGTAGGGGAAATACACATTTTCGGGTAATCGGCTGTTTGCTTCGTCATGGAATCCTATTTCATGGGTTACATGGATGAGGAATGTCTTGCCGGCTCCTATCCGCTGGGAGAACGCTATGGCGTCATCAACCAGTTGATGGGAATGATGAGGGCGCTCGAAACGCAAGGCATTGACAACAAGCGTCTCAACACCCTGCAGATAAGGAATAGCCTCGTCGTGAATGGTCTTCATATCTGTGATATACGCCAGTTTGCCTATACGATAGCCAAGAATCGGCAACTGACCATGCATCACTTCTATTGGCAGGATGTCTATGCCTTTGACGGTGAAGGGCTGATAGGGATTGACTTCGTGCACCTTCAACAATGGCACACCAGGATACAGATGTTCTTTGAAGCAATAAGGTAAACTGGCTTTCAACTGCTCTATCGTGTCGCTATCAGCATAGATATTCAGATGACCGAACTTACAGAATCCACGCAAGTCATCCAGACCTCCCACATGGTCGTAATGCACATGCGTCAGCAGCACGGCATCAAGAGGGGCAAAGGGAAACGGCATCAGCTGCATACGGATATCCGGTCCTGCGTCTATCAGGATACGCACATCGCCTTCCTCCAGTAAAGCTGCGGTACGGAAACGCTTGTCGCGCGGATCACTGCTGTCGCATACCGCACAGTGGCATCCCAAGACAGGGACGCCTGACGATGTTCCCGTTCCTAAGAATGTCAGTTTCATATAATGTTAACCTCCGGATAGATATCTATTCCGAACTTTGCCTTAACATCCCGTTGGATGGTTTCACAAAGGGCGACAATGTCTTTTCCTGTAGCTCCACCACGATTAACAAGTACCAAAGCCTGCTTATCGTGAACACCAGCTTTGCCCATCGACTTACCTTTCCATCCACATTGGTCAATCATCCAACCTGCAGGTATCTTCTCGTGTTCGGCATCGACCATATAATGGGGCATCCCCTCGTAACAAGCCGCCAACTGTTCGTATTTCTCACGACTCACAATAGGATTCATAAAGAAACTGCCTGCATTCCCCAACACCTTCGGATCGGGCAATTTGGCATTACGGATAGCTATGATGATGTCTCTGACCTGACTGGCAGAAGGACTCGTGATACCCTGACGCTCCAGTTCGGAACGGATATTGCCGTAGTCAAGATGAGGAGTAAAGGTCTTCGACAAGCCATACGTTACCCGACAAATCAGGTATTTATCTTTCCAATCCTTCTTAAAACGACTTTGCCGATAGCCGTATCCACATTCCTCATTGCCCCATATACAGGGCTTTCCTGTAGCTATTTCTATAGCCCAAACACAGAGTATCAAGTCTTTCGCCTCCACACCGTAGGCGCCGATATTCTGTACAGCGCTGGCTCCCACATCACCTGGTATCAGCGAGAGATTCTCCATGCCATAATAACCTGCCCTGATACTGGCAGCTACCATATCATCCCAAACCTCTCCGCTTCCGCAAGTCATCCTGTTGCCGTCTTCAAAAGCATAGCCCTTGATAGCCGAACGCACTACGATACCGTCGAAATCCTTGGTCAGCAACAGATTGCTTCCACCACCTATTATAATAAAAGGTAAGGGAGACTCCCTGAGGATTTTAGCCACTTCAATGGCCTCTTGGCTGTCTTCAAACTCCAAGAACCTACTGCATTTGGCTTCGATACCAAATGTGTTATGTGCCTTCAAACTATAGTCTGCTATATCTCTCACGTTGCCAATTTTGTTAATATCCACTTATCGCCTTCATGCTTGAAGGTCAGTTCCATTTCCAGTCCATTGGCAATACCCCTCAACACGAAGATTTTACGACCAGTCTCCTTCTGCGGTGTGCCATACACGATATTGTAGATCATACCTGAAGGCAATTCAGGAGCAAACGCCTCCCAAGTGTCGGGGGTGATAACGCCCTCCATCTGCGCAAAGTCGTCGTCTGGGTCGGGACCTACGAATCGTACGCTCTCTGCCAGATGTTTTGACTGATAGGCATCTTCGTCTTTCGAGAATTTATCATAGAACATCAGGAACGAAGCATTCTGTGACTCGCTGAGTGGCATGTGAATCACCTCCTGCAGCATCCACACTCCCTTCACCCTGTCGAAGACAAACTGCTTGACCGTCTTGGCATCAAGATAAATCTTCTCTACCACTGCATGTTCTATGCTGGTACTCTCCTTCGCGCGATTCATCTCATCCTCGCTATTGAAGAGCAACGTGTAGAAGTCTTGGTTCATGAAGAAATATTCCATCTGCCACTGTCCTTTGCTGACATAGCTCACCTCTTCACCACGCAACACCTTCAAAGGGAATTTTACACGAGAGGACTGCAATTTTTTATTGGCAGCGAAATTGAAGATAAAATCGTCAAACAGCTCATCTGCCGCTTTTGGCATCGGAGCCTCCTGGGCAATCTCCTCTTCCAGAGTGGTAGCCGTGGTATCAACCGTCTGGGTCGAGTCTTGGCTCTCCCCAGTGGTATCACTGCTGCTTTTCTGCCCCTGACAGGCTGATAGCAACAGGCCTCCGACCATCATGACAAACACTAAACGTTTCATCTTTGTGACTTGGCTTTTTGACGATTCACTCTCAAATTTGATGCAAAGGTACAAAATAATTTCGATTACATAATTCATAATTCATATTTTTTTCCTAACTTTGCACGCAAATTTTAATTTAAAGCAAGATTATGATACTTGATAAGATAGACGAACTGCTAAAAGAGGTGCAGCAATTGAGTGCCAAAAATGCAGAAGAAGTAGAGCAACTCAGACTGAAATATCTCAGCAAGAAAGGTGAGATAACAGCTTTGATGAACGATTTCCGTGACGTTGCTGCCGACCAGAAGAAAACGATCGGCATGAAAATCAACGAACTGAAGACACTGGCTACCGAGCGTATCAACCAGTTGCGTGAGGAATGTCAGACGCAAGAAAGCGAGGGCGACGCCATCGACCTGACACGCACGCCCTACCCCGTCAAGCTGGGCACACGCCATCCGTTAACCATTGTCACCAACGAGATTATCGACATCTTCTCGCGTATGGGTTTTGTACTGGCTGACGGTCCTGAGGTGGAGGACGACCTGCATGTGTTCACCAAGATGAACTTTGCCGCCGACCACCCCGCACGCGATATGCAGGACACTTTCTTCGTATCACAACATCCCAATGATGTCACCAAGAACATTCTGCTCCGTTCACATACTTCGAGCGTTCAGGCCCGTGTGATGGAACACATGCATACCGAGGATGGTAAGCTGACGGCACCCATCCGCGTCATTTGCCCGGGCCGCGTCTATCGTAACGAGGCCATCACTGCACGTGCCCACTGTTTCTTCCATCAGGTCGAGGGACTGTATATCGACAAGAACGTGTCGTTCACCGACTTGAAGCAGGTGCTGCTTTCGTTTGCACGCGAGATGTTCGGTGCCGACACCAAGATACGTCTGCGCCCCAGCTATTTCCCCTTCACCGAGCCCAGTGCCGAGATGGACATCTCGTGCTTCATCTGCGGTGGCGAGGGTTGCGGCTTCTGCAAGCACACCGGATGGGTGGAAATCCTCGGTTGTGGTATGGTTGATCCCAACGTACTGGAACAGTGCGGTATCGACAGCAAGGAGTACAGCGGCTATGCCTTCGGTATGGGTGTTGAGCGCATCACCAACTTGAAGTATCGTGTCAGCGACCTCCGCATGTTCTCTGAAAACGACGTCCGTTTCCTCAAGGAATTCGAAGCTGCGAATTAATTTCGGTTGTAAGGTTTAAAAGTTGAAACTTTTCTGAAGAATTGAGATAAGTTTGACCATTTTTTTATACCTTTGCAACTGAATATGAAACGGAAATTATTTTGCGAGACGTCCCCTCTCGCCTATCGCTTGTCGATGGAGAAAGAAATCCTGAAACGTCATGTGAAGGATTGGCTGAAGCATACCCATTTTGCCAAGGAGCGTTCTACAGCGTCCCTTCCCGTTGTCATCTATCATCATAACTCGCTGATAAGACGTCGGTTGGGGAATGTTAACATGCAATTGCAGGAGAACAAAGCCACCAATTTGGCTCTGGCAGTCAGAAACATCGACGGGCTGCTCATACACCCCGGTGAGACATTCTCCGTCTGGAAACTCATCGGACGGACTTCCAAGAAGAAAGGCTACAAAGAAGGACTCACCATTGCGAAAGGGCAACCCTCGCAAGGCATCGGAGGCGGTCTGTGCCAGTTGTCAAACCTCATCCACTGGATGGTGCTGCACAGCGAACTGACCATTACGGAGCACCACCATCATGATGCTTTAGACCTGTTTCCCGACTTCGGACGTCAGATTCCTTTCGGAACCGGAACGAGTATCTCCTACAATTATATCGACTATCGGGTAAAGAACGACACAAAGAACACCTATCAGCTCCGCCTGTGGGTAGATGAGGAATATCTGTGTGGGGAGCTGCGTGCCCAAGAACCGCTATCCCACTCTTTCCATATTCATGCCGAAAACGAGTTCTTCTCTCGCGAAGCCGGCACCATTTATCGCAACGGTGAGGTCTATCGGGACACCATCGATCGTGTCACAGGCAACCGGATTGACAGTCAACTCATACGCACCAATCATGCCAAGGTGATGTACGAGCTCCCCAAAGAAATGCTTGACAACATCCAAATAACCAAATAACATAATTATGAAATCATTACTATTAACAACAATGTTTTTAGGCTGCACGATGGTAGCAGCACAAGCACAGAAGCCAGCCATTCCGCGTGATGCGGCTTTGGAAGCAAAAGTTGAGAAGACACTGGCTAAGATGACACTTGACGAGAAAATCGGTCAGATGCTGGAATTGAACATCGACGTGATGGGCAAAATGCGAGTGGAAAACGCAAAGGTTGACCGCGAGAAAGTGCGCTCAGTGCTGCAACAATACGGAACAGGACAGGCTGAGCTGGAGAAACTGCTGAAGATGACTGACGAGCAGATTATCGACCGACTCGGCAGCTATCCCATCGACATCTATCAGGGCGACACGAAGCGCGTCTGGAAACTCAACGAGACAATGCTCGACACGCTGATTTCGAAGTGGAAGGTGGGTTCTATCCTGAATGCCCCCGGCACCCGCGCCCCGAGTGTTGAACAGTGGCAGAATTGGATTCGTCTGATTCAGGAGAAGTCGATGAAATATCTCGGTATTCCGGATATCTACGGACTCGACCATAACCACGGCGTCACTTATACACAGGGGGGAACGCTCTTCCCACAGCCCATCAATATGGGAGCTACGTTTAATACCGACTTGGTTCGGATTGGTGCAGAGATTACCGCCTACGAGAGTCGTGCAGCCAACTGCCCTTGGGTTTACAACCCCGTTGTTGACTTGAGTCGCGACCCACGCTGGCCCCGTGTCTATGAGAGCTTTGGCGAGGATGCTATCTTGAACAGCAAGATGGTGGTTGCCGAGATTCAAGGCTATCAGGGTAACGATCCCAACCATATCGACCGCTACCACGTAGGTACCAGCACGAAACACTATTTCGCTTACGGTGCTCCTTGGACGGGTAAGGACCGCACACCTGCCTATCTTTCACCACAGATGATCCGCGAAAAATATTTCGAGCCTTTCAAAGAGGCTGCACTTGCAGGCACACTGACCATGATGGTCAATTCTGCCTCCGTCAACGGCGTTCCCCTTCATGCCAGCTATGAATATCTTACCAAGTGGCTGAAAGAAGACCTGCAGTGGGATGGATTCCTGGTCACCGACTGGGCTGACATCAACAACCTCTATTCGCGTGAGAAAGTTGCCAAAGACAAGAAAGACGCCATTCGTATTGCCATCAATGCCGGTATCGACATGTCGATGGATCCCTATAACGTTGAATTCTGCATCCTGTTGAAAGAACTGGTCAACGAAGGTAAGGTACCCATGTCACGCATCGATGATGCTGTTCGCCGTATTCTCCGTGCAAAATATCGCCTCGGACTCTTCGACGAACCCAACACCGGTGGCAAGGGCTTCGAGAAATTCGGCTGTGACGAGTTTGCCCAGGCTTCTCTGAAAGCAGCTGAGGAATCTGAGGTGTTACTGAAGAACGAAGGCAACATCCTACCCCTCAAACCGGCAAACCGCAAAATTCTCCTGACGGGTCCTAATGCCAACCAGATGCGCTGTCTGCATGGCGGATGGAGCTATACGTGGCAGGGTTCCAAGGCTGAAGACCTCTCGGAAAAATACAACACTATCTACGAGGCGCTTTGTAATAAGTATGGTAAAGAGAACATCATCCTCGAGCAGGGCGTTTCCTATGACGAAGGCAAAGCTTACTACGACGAGAACGAACCTCAGATCGACAAAGCTGTCAAAGCGGCTGCCGGAGCCGACGTCATCATCGCTTGCATTGGCGAGAACTCCTATACCGAAACGCCTGGTAACCTGACTGACCTGTGGCTCTCCAAGAACCAGCGCAACCTCGTGAAGGAACTGGCAAAAACGGGTAAACCCATCATCCTCGTTCTGAACGAAGGACGTCCCCGTCTGATTGCCGACATCGAGCCGCTGGCCAAGGCTGTCATCGATATTCTGATTCCCGGCAACTATGGAGCCGATGCACTTGCCAACTTGCTGGCAGGTGATGCCAACTTCTCGGCCAAGATGCCCTACACCTATCCACGTGAAATCAACTCACTGAACACCTACGACTACAAGGTCAGCGAGGAAGTGGGAACAATGGCTGGTGCCTATAACTACGATGCCAAGGTGTCACTGCAATGGCCCTTTGGCTATGGCTTGAGTTATACGACCTACGAATATTCCAATCTGAAGGTGGACAAGAAAAACTTCACTGCCAACGATGTTCTGACCGTGACGGTGGATGTGAAGAATACCGGTGCTCGTGCTGGTAAAGAGGCAGTACTCCTCTACTCCAGCGATATCGTAGCTTCTGTCGTTCCTGACAACAAGCGCCTGCGCGACTTTACCAAGATTGAGTTGCAACCTGGTGAAACCAAGACGGTCACCTTCCAACTGCCTGCCAGCAAACTCGCTTTCGTCGGCGCTGACGGACGCTGGACCCTGGAAGAGGGCGATTTCGTGCTGAGAGTCGGAAATCAAACCGTTGGTACTGCTTGCACAGCAACCAAGATTTGGGACGAGCCTAACATCTAACGACTAAATGAAAAAGAAAAACGTCTTTAGTACTATCCTGAAATTCTGGACGGAGACCAGTCTGGTGCTCCGCATCCTCATAGGCTTATCGATAGGTGTCATCCTGGGACTCTTCGTTCCGGGATGGACCTTCGTCGGACTACTGGGCAAGATATTTGTCAGTGCCCTGAAAGCCATCGCGCCGCTGCTGGTCATGATACTGGTGGCATCAAGCATCTCGAAGGCAGAAAAAGGACTGGGACCAAGGTTCCGCGTCGTCATCAGCGAATACATGCTGAATACGTTCTTTGCAGCTTTCTGTGCTGTATTAGGCAGTTTCCTGTTTCCTGTCACCCTCGACCTGAAAGATGCTGCGACAGCCAACACCCCCGGTACTTTGTCTGACGTTTTCGTCAACCTGTTTACCAATATGGTAGCCAATCCTGTGGAATCTATCGCTGAAGCTAACTATATCGGTATTCTGTTCTGGTCTGTCATCATTGGCATCGGACTGAAACACAAGGCGAGTCATTCCACGATTGAAGTGATAGGCGACATTGCCAATGTGGTGACTGAGGCTGTGCGCTGGATTATCCAATGCGCGCCTTTTGGCATCATGGGACTTGTCTTCGTAGCCGTTTCCGAGAATGGACTGGACATTTTCACTACCTACGGACAACTCTTATTATTATTGGCGGGGTGCATGCTGTTCAGCACACTGGTGTTCAACCCACTGCTTGCCTTCCTGCTGACGAAGGAGAACCCCTACCCACTGCTCTTCAAATGTCTGGAGGTCAGTGGCATCCATGCGTTCTTCACCCGTTCGTCGGCAGCCAACATCCCCATCAACATGGGACTATGCAAGGATTTAAATCTTGACAAGGACTTCTACTCGGTCAGCATACCCTTAGGAGCCACTATCAATATGAACGGAGCAGCTATCACCATCACGGTCATGACACTGGCTATGGTCAACACTTTAGGCATCCATGTCACTTTCATGTCGGCCATCTTCCTCTGTGTCATCACCACCCTTGCTGCCTGTGGCTCGTCTGGTGTCACCGGAGGGTCTCTCCTGTTGATACCCATGGCCTGTTCGTTCTTTGGCATCGGCAACGACGTAGCCATGCAGGCCGTATCCATCGGATTCATCATCGGTGTGATACAGGACTCCATCGAAACTGCACTGAATTCGAGTGCCGACGTTTTCTTCACGGCAACCGCTGAAAGATACGAGAAAAAGAAGAAAAATAAGATACAGAAATGAAACAAGGACTGGTATTAGAAGGTGGAGCGATGCGTGGCTTATGGACGGCTGGCGTGACCGACGTGATGATGGAGCACGACATCTGGCCCGACGGACTGATTGGCGTGTCGGCTGGTGCAGCATTTGGTTGCAACATCAAGTCGCGACAGATTGGACGGGCCATTCGATACAATACGCGTTTCGCTAAGGATGCGCGTTACAGCGGACTGCGCTCCCTGCTGAGCAGCGGAGACTATTTCAATGCTGAATTCGGCTACCACATCGTACCAAAGGAATACGACATCTTCGACATTGAGACCTTCCAACAGAATCCCATGCAGTTTACGGTCGTCTGCACGGACGTACTGACAGGAAAGGCTGTTTATCACGATATCGACCATGTGGACTTCGACGAGTTGGAATGGCTCAGGGCGTCGGCCTCCATGCCGTTGGCATCAAAGGTGGTGAAGGTTCAGGGATACCAATTACTCGACGGCGGAGTAGCCGACTCCATCCCCTTGGAATATTTCGAGCAACAAGGCTACACCCGCAATGTGGTCATCCTGACGCAGCCCAAGGGGTTTGTGAAGGAGCCCAACAAGCTGATGCCTATCATGCGCATTGCCCTCCGCAAATATCCTCACATACTCAAGGCGATGGAGGAACGGCACATCATGTATAACCGCGAACTGGACTATGTGGCGAAGGCAGAAGCTGAAGGTCGCTGTCTCGTCATACGTCCTGAAGGCAAAATCCCCATCGGACACATCTCGCACAATCCCGACAAAATGCGCCACGTCTATGAACTGGGCAGAAGGGATGGCGAGAAATATATCGAAAGAATCCGAGCCTTCTACAAGTTATCATAATTCTCAATTCCCAATTCTCAATTCTCAATTAACATGCGAATAGACATCATCACTGTATTACCCGAAATGCTGGAAGGCTTCGTCCACGAAAGCATACTGGCCAGAGCAGAGAAAAAAGGTCTGGCCGAAATACGACTGCACAACCTGCGTGACTATACACTCGACAAATGGCGCCGAGTGGACGACTACCCCTATGGAGGGTCGGCAGGCATGGTGATGCAGTGTGAACCCATCGACCGTTGCATTACAGCACTGAAAGCGGAGCGTGACTACGACGAAGTGATTTTTACCTCGCCTGACGGTGAACGCTTCGACCAGCATATGGCTAACGAACTCTCGATGAAAGGTAATCTCATCATCCTCGCGGGACACTATAAAGGAGTTGACCAAAGAGTGCGTGACCATCTGATTACCAAGGAGATATCAATCGGTGACTTCGTGCTGACCGGTGGAGAATTGGTGGCTGCTATGATAGCCGATGCCGTCGTACGTGTAGTGCCCGGTGTCATCGGTGACGAACAAAGTGCATTGAGCGACTGCTTCCAAGACGACTTGTTGGCAGCCCCCATCTATACCCGTCCTGCAGACTACAAAGGGTGGAAGGTTCCTGACATCCTGTTGTCTGGCAACGAAGCGAAAATACGCAACTGGGAATTAGAACAGGCTATGGAGCGCACCCGCCAACTTAGGCCAGACCTGCTGAAAGAATAAACTGTTCGCCCTGTTGGAACCCTTCTTCATACAGACGTTCCAACTTGGCAACATCTTCCGTGATACGCCCTACTTCCAATGGCTTTTGGGGACGGATAACGACTATCTCGCCCCAATCCTCCATGCGCTCTACCAGTTCGAGCTGTTTGTTGTATGCTGCCGTACGGCGGCTCAATGCCACTCTCAGACGGGGATATTCTCCGTATAGGAACTTGGGAATCTTGATATCGGGTTCGGAAGAACGATAGCCGCGATTGCGCGTCATCACCACCACATTCTCCTGATGCCCTGTATCGATAGAACGCAGAATAGGAATACTGTCCACGATACCACCATCCAGCATCGGAATACCATCCACCCGGGTAATATGGGCGACAAAGGGCAAAGAACTGGTAGCCCTGATCAACTGCGTCAGTCGCCTATGGTCATGACGCTCTGTCAGATACATAGCACGCCCCGTACGGCAATTGGTCGTCACCACCTCGAACGTTGCAGGGTTCTTCTCGTAGGCATCATAGTCAAAAGGGAAAAACTCATTGGGAAACCGCTCGTAAATCAGTTCCGGGTCAAAAATACTGCCATTGACTATCAGGCTCTTCAGCGAGATATAATCATATTTCTGAAGCATGTCGATATTCGACCAGCGAGCCCTGCGGGGCTGATGACTCATGTAGGAAAGTCCGTTGCAGGCACCAGCCGAAACAGCCACTACATAAGGGAAATAAACCTCATGTTTCATAAAGGCGTCCAGCACACCGGAAGTGAACACGCCACGCATGCCTCCGCCCTCGAGAACAAGTCCTGTATTGGAAGTGATTTGCATTTTAATGTTTTTTACAATGCAAAGGTACTGTTTTTTCATAAATTATGTGTAACTTTGCATACAAAATGGACAATATTGCCGAAAACTAGAAATATGTTTGATAAAAATACATACGTTCAGCGCCGCGCTGAACTCAAAAAACTGGTAGGCGAAGGCATCGTTGTGCTCTTTGGCAACAACGAGGCTCCTTGCAACTATCCTGCCAATACCTACGCTCCCATGCGTCAGGATTCGTCGTTCATCTATTATTTCGGACAGCACCGCGACGGACTGGTCGGTGTCATTGACATCGACAACGACGAGGAAAGGCTCTTCGGTGACGATATCGACGTCGAGGACATCGTCTGGCTCGGTTTCACACCCAGTGTAGCCGACTTAGCTGCCGAGGTGGGCATCACCAAGACCGCCCCGATGAAGGAACTTACGTCATACATCAGCCATCACACATCAACCATCCATTTCCTCCCCCCCTATCGTCACGACACGATGATACAGATTATGGATCTGCTGGGCATTCACCCTTCGAAACAGAAGGAAGCAGCCTCGCTGAAGCTCATCAAGTCTGTGGTGAAGATGCGTGCCACCAAGGAGCCGCAGGAAATAGCTGCGATTGACCGTGCCTGCGATGTGGGCTATGCCATGCACACCACAGCACAACTGCTGATCAAGCCCGGTGTGACCGAACGCTTCATCGGCGGACAGGTTGACGGTATTGCCCGTTCACTGGCCAACGGCACCAGTTTTGCCACCATCTTCAGCCAACATGGCGAAATCATGCACGGCAATCCCTCAGCGGCAAAACTTGAGGCTGGGCGCCTGGCACTGTGTGATGCCGGATGCGAATTGGACGACTATTGTTCTGACCACACCCGCACAATGCCTGTCACAGGTAAGTTTGATCAGCGCCAACTGGAAATCTACAGCATCGTGGAAGCTTGTCACGACTACGTTCTGGAGGTAGCCAAACCTGGTGTGAAATATATGGACGTACATTTTGCCGTCTGTCGCATGATGACCGAACGGTTGAAGGAATTGGGACTGATGAAGGGCGATACGGACGAGGCTGTCCGTGCCGGAGCCCACGCCATGTTCCTGCCTCACGGACTGGGTCACATGATGGGTATGGACGTGCACGACATGGAAGGACTGGGACAGATTTACGTGGGTTTCGACGAGGAGACGCGCCCCAACCTGCAACAGTTCGGCACCAACTGCCTGCGCATGGGGCGCCGACTGGAGGAAGGCTTTGTCGTCACCGACGAACCGGGCATCTACTTCATCCCTGCCCTCATCGACGAATGGAAGGCCAGCGGCCACTGCAAGGAGTTTATCAACTACGAGAAACTGGAAACCTACAAGGATTTCGGGGGTATCCGTATCGAGGACGATGTGCTGATTACCAAGGACGGTTGCCGTTTCCTGGGGAGCAAGCGCATCCCTTATCACCCTCACGAACTGGAAGAATTCATGAATAATAATTAAAAATAAAAACAACAATGAGAAAGATTTTAACCCTCGTCATGCTTGCAATGATTGCAACTGGCGTACAAGCAGAAGAAAAGAAAGATTCTGCCAAAAAGAACAAACCGGTGTTCACGGTGATCAAGGAAAACCCTATCACCACTATCAAGGACCAGAACCGCTCGGGTACGTGCTGGGACTACTCTACCCTCTCCTTCTTCGAGGCTGAGATCCTGAAGGCTACGGGAAAGAAGTACACCCTCTGTGAGGCTTTTGTTGCCAACAAGACCTATATGGAGCGTGCCATCCAGGTAGTACGTTACCACGGTGACTGCCAGTTTGCACAGGGCGGAAGTGCCGAGGACGTGCTCCAGACCTTGAAGACCTACGGCATCTGCCCCATCGACGCCATGCCTTTCCCCGGCTCACTCTATGGTGACTCACTGAACAACTTCAACGAGTTCTTCAGCGTGCTGGAACCTTATGTAGCCGCTGTTGCCAAGAGCAACGCCAAGAAACTCAGCAGTGCCTGGAAGACAGGTATGCAGGGCATCCTCGACGCTTATCTGGGCAAGTGCCCTGAGAAGTTCACCTACGAGGGCAAGGAATATACCCCGAAGAGCTTCATGGCATCACTGGGCATCAATCTCGACGACTATGTGAGCATCACCAGCTATACCCACCATCCTTTCTACACCGCCTTTGCCGTAGAGGTGCAGGACAACTGGCGCTTCCCATTGAGCTACAACGTGCCTATGGACGAGATGATGCAGATTATCGACAATGCCGTGAAGAACGGCTATACCGTAGCCTGGGGCGGTGACGTCAGCGAGCCTGGCTTCACCCGTCAGGGATTGGCTTATGCCATCGACGACAAAAAGACACAGAGTCTGCAAGGCAGCGACATGGCAAAATGGCTGAAGATGACTGCCGCCAAGAAGCGCGACGTCATCGACTCGCTGGGCTGCACCGTGCCCGAGATTGTTCCTACACAGCAGATGCGCCAGGAGCGTTTCGACAACTGGGAACTGACCGACGACCACGGCATGCACATCTTCGGTGTGGCTAAGGACCAGAACGGTAAGGAGTACTATATGGTTCAGAACTCATGGGGCGAGACTGGCGACTACAAGGGCATCTGGTATATGACCAAGGCCTTCATCGCCGCCAATACCATGGACTTCCTCATCAACAAGAATGCTATTCCAAAGGATATCCGAAAGAAACTCGGGATTTAAAGATGCATTATCAATGGAATTACGAACCACCTACACCCGAAAGACAGCAAGCGGCTAACGAACTGGCAGAGAAGATAGGCATGAGCCCTATCGTTGCCGATCTGCTTATTGGACGAGGCATCAAGACGGAGTCTGCAGCCAAGAGGTTCTTCAGACCTATGATGAACGAACTGATCGACCCCTTCCTGATGAACGACATGGACGTTGCCGTTGACCGCCTGAACGACGCAATGGGACGCAAAGAGCGTATCATGGTTTATGGCGACTATGATGTTGACGGGTGTACAGCAGTGGCACTGGTATATAAGTTTCTACAGCAGTTCTATTCCAACATCGAATACTATATTCCCAACCGTGAAGAAGAGGGGTATGGTGTCAGCGTTAAGGGAATAGACTATGCAAAAGACGCTGGCGTGAAACTGATTATTGTCCTCGACTGCGGCATCAAGGCTATCGAGGAGATTGCTTATGCGAAACAGCAAGGCATCGACTTCATCATCTGCGACCATCACGTGCCCGATGAAGTAATGCCGCCGGCTGTGGCTATCCTGAATCCCAAGCGCGAGGATTCCACCTATCCTTTCAAGGATTTGTCGGGTTGTGGCGTCGGCTTCAAACTGATGCAGGCCTTTGCCAAGAACAACGGCATTCCCTTTTCACGACTGATTCCCCTACTCGACCTCTGCGCTGTCAGCATTGCTGCCGACCTGGTCCCCGTCACAGGCGAGAATCGCATCATGGCTTTCCACGGACTGAAGTTGCTCACCCAAAGTGCATCTATCGGCCTGAAGGCTATTATCGACATCTGCGGACTCACCGGACGCGAGATTAACATGAGTGATATCGTCTTTAAGATAGGACCTCGCATCAATGCCAGCGGACGCATGCAGAATGGTAAGGAGGCTGTGGAATTGCTGGTTGAGCGCGACCTGCAGAAGGCACTGACGCTGGCGAATCGCATCAACGAATACAACGAACAGCGCAAGGATGTTGACAAACAGATGACCGAGGAAGCCAACGAGATTGTGGCGCGTTTGGAGAGTCAGCAGCACATGCAGTCCATCGTGTTATATGACGAAGGATGGAAGAAAGGTGTGGTGGGCATTGTCGCCTCCCGTCTGACCGAACTCTATTTCCGTCCTACGGTGGTATTGACCATCATCGACGGTATGGCGTCGGGTTCAGCCCGCAGTGTGGCAGGCTTCGATATCTATGATGCCATCAAGAGCTGTCGCGACTTGCTGGAGAACTTCGGCGGACATACCTATGCGGTAGGTCTGACGCTCAGACAGGAAAACATCCCTGAGTTCCGCCGCCGTTTCCAGGAGTATGTGAGCTGTCATATCCTGCCTGAACAGACACTGCCTACGCTCGAGATTGACAAGGAGATCGACTTCAAGGACATATCGAAGCGCCTGCATTCCGACCTCCGCAAGCTGGCACCTCACGGACCTGAGAATCCCAAACCGCTGTTCCTGACGCGTAATGTCTTCGACTACGGAACATCCAAGGTGGTGGGACGCCATCAGGAGCATATCAAACTGGAACTGGTCGATTCCAAGTCGGCTGTCGTGATGAACGGTATTGCCTTCGGACAGAGTTCCGAGGCGCGCTATATCAAGTCGAAGCGTTCGTTTGATATCGTTTACACCATCGAGGAGAACGCCTACAAGCGTGGCGAGGTGCAGTTGCAGATAGAAGACATTCGACCTTCAGCGGATAATGGATAATTGATTGTTAATGATGAATAATGGTGCGCCAAATAATTCTCAATTGTCAATACTCAATTATCAATCGCTTCTGAAGAAATATTGGGGCTACGATGACTTCCGTGGTATTCAACGGGAGATCATCGAGTCCATCGGTGCTGGTCACGACACGCTGGGACTGATGCCTACCGGTGGCGGAAAGTCTGTCACCTTCCAGGTTCCTGCCCTGGCGATGAAGGGTGTCTGCATCGTCATCACCCCTTTGATAGCACTCATGAAGGACCAGGTGCACCACCTGCGCCAACGGGGTGTCATTGCCGCTGCCATCTATAGCGGTATGCAGCACGACAAGATTCTTACGGTTTTGGAGAACTGCATCATGGGAAGCACAAAACTGCTCTATGTCTCGCCCGAGCGACTGGGCAGCGAGCTCTTCCAGACCAAGCTCCGCCACATGCAAGTGAGTTTCATTACGGTCGATGAAGCCCACTGCATTTCCCAATGGGGTTACGACTTCCGCCCCTCCTATCTCCAGATAGCCGACATCCGGCGCATCTGCCCCAAAGTTCCCGTTCTCGCCCTCACCGCAACGGCAACACCTAAAGTCGTGGCTGACATCTGCGATAAACTCCAAGCCTCCCCTCATCAGGGGAGGTTGGAGGGGTCTTCTCCCTTCAATGTCTTCCGCATGTCGTTCGAGCGTAAGAATCTCACCTACCTCGTCAGCCATGCTGTGGATAAGCGGACGGAGTTGATTCGGCTGCTGGATGGTGAGCAAGGCTCGGCTATTGTCTATGTCCGCAGTCGGCGCCATGCTCGCGAAGTGGCTGAACTGCTGACGGATGCAGGACTCAGTGCCACCTTCTATCATGCCGGACTGGAACATGCGCAGAAGGACCAGCGCCAACGCGACTGGCAACACGACCGTGTGCGCATCATGGTGGCAACGAATGCCTTTGGAATGGGCATCGACAAGCCCGATGTGCGCATCGTGGCACATTACGACTGTCCCGACTCCATCGAGGCCTATTTCCAGGAAGCCGGTCGGGCTGGCCGTGACGGCAATCCGGCTCGTGCCGTTCTGCTCTATAATGCTGCCGACGAACCCAAGCTCCATAAGCGCATCAGCGACACCTTCCCCGAAAAGGAGTATATCCGCAAGGTTTACGACCACCTGGCATATTACTATCAGATAGCCACCGGCGATGGCTATGGGGTAGCTCGCGAATTCAATATCGACGACTTTTCCAGAAAGTTCAACCACTTCCCTATCCGTGTACATGCTGCCCTGCAGATTCTGCAACGGGCAGGCTATCTGGAATATACTGAGGAGCAGGACAATCAGGCGCGTGTCAGATTTCTCGTCACCCGCGAAGATCTCTATCGCCTGCGTGGCGACTCGCCCAACGAGGAAAAAGTGATTGTTGCCCTGCTGCGCAACTACGGCGGACTCTTTGCCGACTTCGGTTTTATCGACGAGAGTGTGATAGCCAGCCAGTGCGGCTTGAAGCCCAACGATGTCTATCAGACACTGAAGGTGCTCGCCATGAAGCACGTCATTCAGTTTATCCCTCGCAGGCAAGTGCCTTATGTCCGTTATCTGCAGCGACGCGAGGACAGCGAGCACGTCAGTCTGCCCCCGTCCGTTTACGAAGAGCGCCTGACGCAATACCGTGAGCGCATCGAGTCCATGTTGCGTTATGCGATGAGTCAGGACAAATGTCGCAGCCGTCAGCTCCTGGAGTATTTTGGAGAGGAAGTCACGAAGGATTGCGGGCAGTGTGATGTCTGTCAAGCAAACCATTCTCATACTACGGAGCATGCGCAGCACCAGATTCTCACGCTGTTATCCGACCACCGTCGCCACCACATCACCGAAGTCCTCCACCTGGGTTTACCGAAGGAGGATCTTGATGCCGCCCTCACCCACCTGCTGCAAGAAGAATACATCACCCAGCAGGATGGCTATTTGATGTTGTAGAAGACCAATATAACGATTTGCTCAGATATTTTAAACTATAACAGAGGGTATCCTTATGGCGCCGGATAGGTGAAGGTCGCAACCTTCAGCGCGTTCTCCAATGCCACGCTGACCCAGGCCTTGGTCGACCCGTCGTAGTACTTCGTGCCGCCGATGGTGATGGTGCCACAGGTCTTTTGGATTTCTTCTCCTTCATTATAGCTGAAGCCTATGGCATGCATGGCCTCGTTCCAAGCTTGTTCAGTATGGCTGTATCACTAAGTTCTGTCCACATATTATCACTGACTTATGTATTTCGGCAGCAAAGACACAAATAAAAATTGTAAATACAAGGATAAAACGCAAAAATGTTGTATAATAATTGCAGAAACAACGATTAAACTATCTTTTTGGGGGTTGACTCCTCCGTTAGGGGCTTTTATTTTATGAATGAAACGTGGTAGCTATGTTGAGAAAAAAACGCCTCGTGAGTAGTAATACCCACGAGGCGGATTATAATAGACGCATTCTATTAGTCTTCCTGATTCTCAGGACGCAGCTTGCGAACGGTCTCACCAGCACGCCACATCTCCTGGTTGCGCATAGCCTCCAGTTCCTTCTCCAGACCGGCACGATAGTCGGGCTTAGAGTTGGCGTCGATAGTGATCTGAGCCTCATTACCAGTCTTCACTGAGTAATACAGCCACTCCATCACAGGCTTAATAGCGTCGTGGAAACGGGGAGCCCAGTCAAGAGCACCACGCTGTGCGGTAGTAGAGCAGTTGGCATACATCCAGTCCATACCCTTAGCACCGAACAACGGGCCAAGGCTCTGAGTCAGCTCCTCAACGGTCTCGTTGAAAGCCTCAGAGGGTGAGTGACCATTCTCGCGGAGCACTTCGTACTGAGCGAGCAGCAAGCCCTGGATAGCACCCATCAGCGAACCACGCTCACCGGTGAGGTCGGAAGTAGCCTCACGCTGGAAAGTTGTCTCGAACATGTAACCTGCACCGATACCGATACCGAAGGCCAGCGTCTTCTCCTTAGCCTTGCCAGTAGCATCCTGGTAAATAGCGTAAGAGCAGTTCAAGCCACGACCTTCGCAGAACATGGTGCGAAGAGATGTACCTGAGCCCTTAGGAGCTACCATGATAACGTCAACATCCTTTGGAGGAACAACACCGGTGCGGTCGCTCCAGTTGATAGCAAAACCGTGGCTGTAGTACAGAGTCTTACCGGGCTTCAGATATTGCTTAATGGTAGGCCACTGCTGAATCTGACCAGCATCAGAGAGCAGCATGCAAAGGATAGTACCCTTCTCGGCAGCCTCCTCGATAGAGAACAAGGTCTTACCAGGAACCCATCCATCGGCAACAGCCTTGTCGTAGGTCTTACCCTGACGCTGACCAACGATAACGTTGAAGCCATTGTCACGCAGGTTGCAAGCCTGTCCAGGACCCTGCACACCGTAACCGATGACTGCGATTACTTCATCCTTCAATACTTCACGTGCTTTCTCCAAAGAGAACTCTTTGCTGGTGACTACTGTTTCGATAACGCCACCAAAATTCATTTCTGCCATAATTGCAAATTGTTTTTTAAAATTGTTATACTTGTCCCTTGCCGACCATGCCAGCCCTTAACCCGAGAGCCGGACGTTTGGTGTTTACCACCGACGAGGGGTTAACTTAATAATTGGATGCAAATTTACGAATAAGTATGTAAACTACAAAATAAAATTCAATTAATTATCATTTTTTAGTCAATTGCCAAGCAAAACCGAGCATCACATTACGGTATTGACTGATGTGCTCTAAGAAGACATCCGACGTAATACCCAATTGCACACGCGGATGAATCTGATAGGTCAGCGTGGCTGATGCCCAAGGCTGGTATCGCTTTTCGTATTCTGGAGGGAGATAGAAATTGGCTTGCTCTAACGTCAAGGCGAACTTCTCGGACAGCGTGAAGTTAAAGTCAATACCTCCATAGAAAGTAGGCGATTCGTTATCATCCCATAATAACGATGCCATATACCCAATATCAAACCATGACGTAATAGGATTGTCGAACATCAAATCAACCTGATAAGCACACTTTTCCGGCATGAAGGGATGATCCTCGCCTCCCGGTAAATACAGGAATCCCCTCACTCCGATGGAAGGAATGGCTTTCCACCCGTCAAACAGTTTTGCCTTAACGCCTACAGATAAATCGGCAACACCAGTTTCCTTTTCGCCCTCGAGATTTGTATGTGCCAGTGTCCCCATCATGAACAATTCTATGTTTTTAATGACACCAAATCGCAGGAGGGAAGAATTGATGTTCCAAAAATCAGTCTTCACATCATACATGGTGCTGTGAGTGTATCCCACATAGGTTTCCCATTGAACACGCCCCTTTGGCATCACGTCGGGAGCCGATATGCCTCCAAACAAATCTGTTGTGAAGGGTTCCGGCTCTTCTTCCTGAGCCATCACACAAACAGGTAACAGGGCAATTATCAAAAACAATTGTCTAAGTTTAGCCATCAAATACTCACTATAAAATTAATAAAACACTATTTTACTGCGGCAACACTCTGTTCCGTCGCCGCGCACAATCCGAACATTAAAAGTCGAGGCATTCTCTTCCTCCATATAGAACGACAGTTTGTCGCCTGCATGAGCCTCTGCCACATAGGCTATCTCGAAACGCTTGATGCCGTGCTCCTTATACCACGCCATATCCCACAGGTCGAGTACGTGCTCGATATATTTCACCGAATTGATATGCCCGTTGATGTCTACATCATTATAATAGGTGTCGATGGTGCGCACCAGTTTGGCATCGTCGCTCATCTTCACTCTCCCACCCTTGTCGATGGGACATTCCTTATCGTTGACTATCCATTGATTGATGGCACCGTTGTCGATAGCATAGATGTCGGTAGGCTGACGGCTCTCGGTATCAATCATGGCCCAGATGCTGCGCCCGTAGCCATAAACCTTTCCATCATCGCCGACAACTGCAAAATTACGACTGGTGAAATAGCGCATGGCACTCTCGACCCATGTCTCGACGTTGAATTTCGTGTATTGCGTGGGCATCTCCTGCATCTCTATCGCCAGGCGCGACAGCACCCACGAGCGCTTGATAGTCATCAGATACTTCATGCCAAAGCCACGTGCCGAGCTGTGGAAGTCGGCAGCATTCAGCATGTGGTTACCCAGATGCCCCATAAACAGACGCCCGCTGAAGTCGCAGTGGAACGGCTCTGCCATAAACTCGTAGCACCCAACCTTATCCATTCTGCTGTTCCCTTTCTTCCAAGAATTCGCTCACCTGCTCCTGCATGCCGCGTGTCACGGCAATACGTCCGCTGCGGGTATATTGCAACACACAGCCATATTCGTCCAATGCACGATAGAGCGATATGATGTCCTCCGTTCGTCCACTCTTCATCACGATGATATAGGTAGGGTTCACCTCCGTTATCTTGGCATCGTGGCGACGGATGGTGCGCGATATCTCCGGATTCTGCATCACCAGGTCGGTCTGCAACTTATAGAGTCCTGCCTCACGGATGAACAGCTGGTCGTCGGTGAAGTAGTTGGCCTTGATGACATCCACCTTCTTCTCAATCTGCTTGGTGATTTTGATAATCTGGTCCTCATCGCTCCATGCCGTGATGGTGTATTTATGCACACCCTCTATCGACGATGCCGACACGTTCAGACTCTCGATATTCACCTGGCGACGGGTGAATACGGCTGTCACCTGATTCAATATACCGGCAATATTCTCCGAATAAACCAGCAGCGTATATAGTTTCTTTTTGTCTTCCATTACTTCAATCTTTCGATTACTTCAATCCTTCAATTCTTCAATCCTTCAACTCTCCTACACTTCCAGCATCATATCGTTCACGTTCATTCCCGGAGGCGTCATAGGCAGCACGTCGTCGTCTTCCTTGATAGCACACTCAAGAATAAAAGGCCCGTCGGTCGTCAGCATCTTCTCGACGGCAGCAGCCAGATCATTGCATCATCTTGGTGAACGACTTGCGGCGCATCCAGAACATATCCTGCCACTGGCGCACGTTGCCCAGATAGTTGTTATTGAGCAGAATCATCTTGACGGGTGACTGCTGCTCCATGATGGTACCCAGTTCCTCGATACACATCTGGAAACCGCCATCGCCCATGAAACAGCACACCATACGGTCAGTACCAAAAGTGGCACCGATAGCGGCTGGCATACCGTAGCCCATCGTTCCCAGTCCACCGCTGGTACAGATACTGCGCTTCTCGGGATACTTGAAGTAGCGGGTCGCAAATAGCTGATTCTGACCAACATCCGTCACGAGGACAGTACCGCGTGGGGCCTTCTCAGCAACCACATTCACCACCTCGCCCATCAGCAACGGACCCTGTGTGGGATGGATGGCGGGCTCGATAACTTTCTCGCGCTCTTTGCGGTCGAGTTCCTTGAACGAATCACGCCATTCGCGGTGATTATTGGAATTCAGCAAAGCCGTGATAGCGGGCAACGACTCCTTACAGTCTGCCACTACAGCCACATCGGTCTTCACGTTCTTATCTATCTCGCTACGGTCAATATCCAAATGAATAATCTTCGCCTGCTTGGCATACGTCTTCGTATTACCCGTCACGCGGTCGGAGAAACGCATACCGATGGCTATCAGCACGTCGCACTCCTGCTCTTTCAGGTTGACGGCATAGTTGCCGTGCATACCCAGCATACCCACGTTCAGGGGATGGTCGGATGGCAATGCCGACAGACCCAGCATGGTGCGTCCGGCAGGAATATCGGCTTTCTCCAGGAATGCCTTCAACTCTTCCTGTGCATTACCCAGCTCTACGCCCTGCCCTACCAGAGCCAAGGGGCGCTTGGCATTGTTGATCAGTTCGGCAGCCTGACGTACAGCCTCTTCATTCAGCTGGGGCTTGGCTACATACGAACGCACGAAATCAACCTTCTTGGGTTCCCATTCTACCTCCTCTACCTGTGCGTTACGAGGGAAGTCGAGCACTACAGGACCCGGGCGACCGCTACGTGCAATATAGAACGCACGACTGACAGCCCAAGCCACATCCTCGGCATGACGAATCTGGTAAGCCCACTTACAGATAGGCTGAGCCACACCCACGAGGTCAACCTCCTGGAAGGCATCGGTACCCAGGGCTGAAATAGCCACCTGTCCGGCTATCACCACGATGGGCGTTGAGTCAAGCATGGCATCAGCCACACCCGTCAGCGTATTCGTGGCACCGGGACCGCTGGTCACCAAGGCTACACCTACCTCGCCACTGACGCGGGCATAGCCCTCAGCAGCATGTACGGCACCCTGTTCGTGGCGCACCAATATATGGTCAAAACATTTCTTTTCACCTCGTGTGTAGTCGAATAGCGAATCGTACGTGGGCATGATAGAGCCGCCAGGGTAACCGAAAATAGTCTTCACCCCCTCGGCCTGCAATGCACGCATCAGCGCTTTCGAACCAGTTATCTTGTCTCTCATATTCTCTTTTGCGTCGTTATGACGTTATAACGTTATCTCGAAATTCTTAGTCAATTATTCTCACTCCACCCTTATCAGCACTTGATACACTCTGAGCGTAGGCACGCAGGGCTTTCGACACCTGGCGGTTGCGCTTCAGGGGCTGCTGTGGACGGGCTGCCAGTTCTTCGTCAGACAGCTTCACGTTGATGCTGCGGTTGGGGATGTCTATCACGATGATGTCGCCATCCTTGATTTTGCCGATGTTACCGCCTGCAGCAGCTTCCGGCGAAATATGACCGATAGAGAGTCCTGAGGTACCGCCCGAGAATCGTCCGTCGGTAATCAGGGCACACTCCTTACCCATGTGCATCGACTTAATATAAGAGGTGGGATACAGCATTTCCTGCATACCGGGACCGCCCTTGGGACCCTCGTGGGTAATCACCACGCAGTCGCCCTTCTTCACGCGTCCGCCCAGAATGCCTTCGCAGGCATCTTCCTGCGAATCGAAGCAGACGGCAGGACCTTCGAAGTGCCACAGGCTCTCATCGACACCGGCAGTCTTCACCACGCATCCGTCTTGAGCGATGTTGCCGAAGAGTACAGCCAGTCCGCCATCCTTGGTGTAGGCGTGAGCGATGTCGCGGATACAGCCGTTGGCGCGGTCGGTATCCAGCGTGCCCCACTCTTCCGACTGTGAACCCATCTTGGTGCTAAAGCGGTTGCCTGGAGCAGTCTGGTAAATACGATTGGCCTCCGGGTCAATGTCACCATCAACAATGCTATATTTCTTGATAGCCTCAGCAAGCGTCATACCGTCCACACGGGGGGCAGAGCCGTCAATCAGGCCACCTTTGTTCAGTTCGTTGAGAATGCCGAGAATACCACCGGCACGGCCACACTCCTGCACGCTGTATTTCTGCGTGTTGGGCGCCAGTTTGCAAAGGCAGGGCACCTTACGGCTCAAGGCGTCGATATCCTTCATCGTAAAGTCGGTACCGGCCTCCTGGGCTACAGCCAACAGGTGCAACACTGTATTAGTAGAACCACCCATGGCAATATCGAGCGACATGGCATTCATAAAGGCCTTGCGCGTAGCAATGTTGCGGGGCAGTACGCTCTCGTCGCCGTCCTCATAATAGGCGAAGGCATTCTTCACTACCTGACGGGCAGCAGCCTTGAAGAGTTCTACACGGTTGGTATGCGTAGCCAGAATAGTGCCGTTGCCGGGCAGCGACAGTCCGATAGCCTCTGTCAGCGAGTTCATCGAGTTAGCCGTAAACATGCCCGAGCAGCTTCCGCAACCGGGACATGAGCACTGTTCAATCTCGCGCATCTCCTCGTCGGTCACCGATGGGTCGGCACCTTTCACCATAGCCGTAATCAGGTCGGCATTCTCGCCGCGCCAGCGTCCAGCCTCCATCGGTCCGCCTGAGCAGAACACCGTAGGAATGTTCAGTCGCATAGAAGCCATCAGCATACCAGGTGTCACCTTATCGCAATTCGAGATACAGATCATGGCGTCAGCCTTATGCGCATTCACCATATACTCTACGCTATCGGCAATGATATCGCGTGATGGCAGCGAATACAGCATACCGTCGTGGCCCATGGCAATACCGTCGTCGATGGCTATTGTATTGAATTCGGCGGCATAGCACCCCATTTTCTCTATCTCCTCGCGAACAATCTGTCCTATCTCGTGCAGGTGTGTATGACCAGGCACAAATTGCGTGAACGAGTTGACAATAGCGATAATCGGCTTGCCAAACTGCTCCTGTTTCATACCTGTGGCTACCCATAGAGCACGGGCGCCAGCCATTCTCCTACCCTCTGTGCATACTGCACTGCGTAACTGATGTTTCATATCTTAATCTTTCGTATTTGTCTATTTTAGCTTGCAAAGTTACACCTTTTTTATATAAAAACCAACGAAAATGAAGATTTTCTGCATTTCTGCTTTCAATTCATCAGTTTTTTTCTTATCTTTGCAGCAGCTAACAATTATAAACTCAAAATTACCAAACAATTATGGACTTTAAGAAAATACTTAACACCATTACCAGTGAGAAAGGTGAAGAGATTCTGAACGAACTCAAGGAAAAAGGCGGTTCATTGACCGACATGTTACAAGACAAATTGCAAGACACGCTGAAAGGCAAGGGCGAAGCCAATGCCGAGGCAAGTACGGACAATTCGTCGAATCCCCTCTCCGGTAGTCTAGAGGGGCTCCTTCAAGGCAAGTTGAAAGACTTGGCCGAGAAAGCCAAGAGCGAAATAGAAGCTAAAATCAAGAAATAATACTTCCATTTTACACAACAAGACTAAGTAATATGAAAAAAGTTTACTCATCTCTATGCTGCTCCTGTTTGTAGGAGTTAGCATTCAGGCTTTTTGTTCCTCTGAATTAGAAGTTGTAGTAAACACCAAAGCTCAAAATTATAGTAATTGTTTCCGTACACAATTAACAAAAAAAGGTTTACTTTTAATGACATATATCAAGAAAAAACAAAAAAGCAGGACTCTCATCACGAGTGCCCTGCTCTGTATAATCTCCTTACTAACAATCTTCTTACCTTAGACAAATGCCACAGTATTTCTATTTCTATGCTTTTTCTAATGCAAAAGTACGTCAAAGTTGGTGATGTACAAGCATCAGAATGGTGATATTTGCACGCAAAAGCATTATTTTTGACTTGCATCAATCTTGCATAGAGATTCATCCATGAAGAGGAATGAGGGTTGATAACCACCTGCATCGACCACGATTTTCTCGAAGATGATAGCAGGATCGTCGGGCTGAATGGTAAGTGTATGCACACTGGAAGCCGACAATGGCAACTCGACTACCGACTCTACTACGCGACGGGCTATCGTGGGATAATAGACGCTATAGATGTTCTCCTTCGACTCATTGAGATTCTTGTTGAAGTTGACGGTAACAGGGCTGCTGCCATCAAGCGACACCTGATAGGTGAGTCCGCCCTTGTTGAGATAGTCGAGGGTTGACTTAACTACGACATGTACCTTGACCTTGCGCTGAGCCTGAGTGGCGGTGGTGAAGCGATACGACAGGCTGCCGCCTGCAGGACTCTCGGTATAGGGCATCAGCGTAAGACCACTGCGTGTGCGCCCCATATCGGGCAGTACTGTCCACTTGGTAGATGGACCATCCTGTGCTTTGAAATAATGCTCGGCTTCCATCGATACAACATCGTGCTGCATGGTGAAGATGTAGCCGCCAGAAGCCGCATCAGCCAAACGATTGACCTTGGGCAGACGGTCGGCAGGGAAATCGTCGTTCCAAGAGGTATAGCCGATGTGCTTCTGCGTCATCATGCCATTCCACTTGCCTCCAGCCATCTTATGGTTATAGTCGGCGCAAAGCAGCGAGTCGCGACGGAAGGCCTGCTCCACCCTATCAGCCCATAAGTTGCAGTCGGGATTGCCCTCGGCAAAGAGTTTATGGTTCATAGCCTGGGCATAGTACATCTGATAGATGTTCGACATAGCCTGAATGGGGAACAGTATCAGCTGCTGGTAGGCATCACGATAACGGGTATCGAGGGTGATATACTGGCGCAGGGCTTCGGCTTCGAGGCGCATGAATTCGTCGGCCACCTGACGCCACTCGCCTGTATTGACGTTATAGGTCCGGGCATCAAGCATCTCTGCTGTTACGCGTCCATTAAGCTTGCACGAAAGGTTGAGCAGACGCGCTGCCTCAACAGCCTGCGCATCGCCAAACTGCTGACGGCAGAATGCCTCAGTATGGTTAGTAACAAGTCTTGAAGTGTATTGATTGGGGTTCCACGCCATATCCATGAAGAAGGTAATGGGATACTCCATAGGTTTCAAGTCGCCCACATTGAGAATCCACATGCGCTGAATGCCATTGACATAAGCCAGATGCAATTGTTCCCACATATTGATGGTGGGGGTGACGTTGATCCACTTAGTGTTGCGAGGAGCTCCCACATAATCGACGTGATAATAGAGTCCCCAGCCGCCTGGATGCTGGCGCTCCTTTTGATTGGGCACACGGCGCACATTGCCCCAGTTGTCGTCGCAGAGCAGCATGATGACGTCTTCAGGCACGCGCATACCTTTATCATAGTAGTCTAACACCTCTTTATAAAGTGCCCACACCTGGGTGGTTTCCTTGGCTTTACGTCCTGTTTCCTGAGCAATGATGCGACGCTGGTTCTCGACAATGCGCTGCAGGAGTTTGGTATCAGCATCCTCGCTCATGGCCTCGTCGCCATCACCACGCATACCGATAGTGACCATATCTTCAGTACCTTTTATACGTTGGATGCCCTCACGGAAGAACTGATCGAGACGCTTGGCATTCTTCTGATAGTTCCATGGTCCCCACTCGTTGCGCTTCCGTGCATACTCCTGATGGTTGCGTGCCATAGGCTCGTGGTGCGAGGTTCCCATGATAATGCCCATATCGTCGGCTGTCTTGCCGTTGAGAGGGTCGTCAGCATAGAAAGCCCATCCCCACATGGCTGGCCACATCATGTTGCCACGCAGACGAAGGATAAGTTCAAAAACTTTCTCATAGAATCGATGGTCACCGTAATTAGTACCGAAGGTGTGCTTGACCCACGACGTGAGACAGGGAGCCTCGTCGTTAAGAAAGATACCACGGAATTCGACAGCCGGTTCGCCATCGGTATATATACCTTTTTTAATATATAGCTTATCATGATGTTCTACAGGTACATCTGCCCAATAATACCAAGGCGACACACCCATTTGCTGGGAGAGTTCGTAGATGCCATAAACAGTACCTCGGCGGTCGCTGCCTGCAATAACCAACTGATTGTCAATCAGCGTAATAACGAATTTCTCACGTTTGCCTTTCAACAACGAGGCATCGAGTCTATGTTGTTTGACAAGACGATCGATGAGGGCAGACTGGCCTAATGTACCCACGAGGATATTGCCTCGGTCATTTTGTGTAAGTTGAGCCGGCGAACCAGTCACACGTTGGAAGTCCTGTGACAAGGTTTGGGCAGCAATGGCTACTGCCTTGGCATCGGCAACATCATAACTGATGGTGATTTGACCACCTGTCAACTGTAAATCGCCTGACTGAAAACTGACAAAGCGAGAGGCTGCCATCAACATAGTGGTAGCACCAAGAAGCAGGCATACCAATGCCAGGCGCAAATGAGCATGAATAAATGATAACTGTTTCATAATAGTAACTTGTAAATTCTTCCGCAAAGATACGATAAAAAATAATAGTTTACAAGCACTAATGGAAGAAAATTTATCAATGAAACAAATTGAAACACTTTTGGCACAAATTAAAAAATCCCCGCAGGAACTGGCCTGCAGGGATTCTTTTATTTTAAATCTAATTGATTCAGATTACTTTGTGGTGTCAACGAACATTGCAACACGGTTGAAGTCGTTCTCCTCAGAAATCTCGCTGGTAGCACCCAAGCCCTGAGTGGTGATGCGATCCTTAGAGATCTTGTAGCGCTTGATGAGAGCGTTAGCAACAGCAGTTGCACGAGCCTCAGAAAGCTTCTGGTTCAGTTCAGCCTTACCCTCTGGAGAAGCGTAACCCTTAACGAGAACCTTAGACTCAGGATGATTCTTCAGATACTTAGCAACCATCTCAACACTTGCATACTGAGCAGCGTCGATAGTGCTCTTGCCCTGACGGAAGATAACGATTGGCTGCAGAGTGGTCTCCTTCTTCTCCTCAACGATCTGAGTAGGACGAGCCTCGCACTCAGCGAGCTTCTTCTTCAGGTCGTTGATGGTCTGGTTAGCAGCATTCAGCTGACCATTCTTAGCATCAACATCGCCACGGAGCTCGTTGATCTTAGCGTTAAGAGCGTCGATCTCAGCCTGGTCGCGGAGCTCTTCAATCTTGAAGTTGTGAGTACCGTTGCTGGTACCGAACTTGTAGTTAACACCCAGCTTCAGAGAGAAAGCACCATTCCATTTCTTACCATTGAAGAGAACCTCAACCTTGCGGAATGGGTTAGCATACATAGGAGCAGGCTGACCGAAAACAACACCTGGCTCCAAGTAAACCTGCCACTGCTTAGCAGCACCGAGGTTCAAAGCGAGGTCGAAAGCAAACTTAGCGTTGATACCGCCCTGCTTCTGAGCCCATGCGCGGCTGTAACCACCACCTGCAAGAGCGATAACCTCAAACTTACGAGGCTGACCCAGGTAACCACCGAAGAGGTTGCTCAGGTTCCATGTGCTCAAAATGTCGAAGTCGGTAGAGTTGATGAAAGTCTTGCTACCGAACATAGACTTAGAATCAGACTTGTTTCCGAAGTAGTTGTTGATGTCCAGAGCCAGACCGAATACGGTAGTCAGGTTCTTACCAACGCGTACACCGAACTCGGGAGATACGCCCTTCATGAAACCAAAATCTTCACCACCTCCCAAGTTACTTCTGAACTTATTCATGGGAGTAGCTACACCAGCATTGATACCAATGTACCAGTTGTCACCAGCCTTGTTAGCTGTAACAGCAGTTTTCTGTGCGTTAGCTGAAACTGTCAGCATTGCAACAGCAAGCATTAAAAAAAGCTTTTTCATTTTCTTACTAACTTTTTGTTAAATTATAAAAATTCTACCTATTTATCTAGATTTCGAGTGCAAAGTAAATAAAAAAAACTTTAAGTTCCAAGAAAAAACGTGTAAAAAGTACTTTTTTAGCCCTATTTTCTTGATTTATATCGGTTTCCGTTCACTTTTATACTACAAAACATTAAAATTTGTAATCAATTCCGATACCTATCACGTTGTTGGTGCGCGAGTAGGTTTCCTCGCCATAACTGGTGGCTTTCTTATAGTCGCTATAGAGACTGATGAAGTAGCCGGCATTGAGACGAATCTTGTCTGTGACATTCCAAGCACCACCCAAACCTATTGAATAGCTGTCGCAGGCAAACGAGGTATTCTGCTGGTAGCCGTCAGAAAGTCCGTAGTCGGTACGCTGAGCACCACAGCTGACGGTAAATTTCTCGTTGATATCGTATTCCACACCAGCCAGGATCTCGTGGGTACCATGCTTGAGTTCCTTCTGACGGTCGTTAGCCATCTTGGCATTCTTGTCGTCGAAGAAGTGATATTCCAACGTAGCGCGCAACTTGGGTGAGAACTCGTAACCGACAGCCAAAGACAGAAGCGCAGGCATATCATAGCGTGTTCTGGCTCCATCGGCAAAGGGAGCGGTATAATTGCCAAGTTGTGCAGCCAGCGCCTGAAGTTTAGCCTGAGCACCTGCTGGGTCGGCAGCCATCATTGCTGCAATGAGATTGGTGCCGAGACCAGCATCGAGCACATTGGTCTCGTTCTTGGGATTGAGTTTGGTGCGGAACTCGTAACGTGCAGCAACCGTCACAGGTCCCTTGTGGAAGTCAAGACTGATGATGGGTGTAATGCCCCACCCTTTCTGATCGACATCCAGCAACAGCTTGGCCAGTTCGCCCAGCTGGGGATGGTCGGCAGCAATGACGTGTCCGCGATAGTATCCGTCGTAATAATTGGCACGCAGACCCACTGCAGCAGCAAAGCAATCGGATATTTTATAAGTGAAGTTCACCTGACCGCCATAGATATACTGTTTACCCTTCATCTCAGAATTAAGTTTGTACTGGTCGGGGGTAATGCCATTGGCAGCCAGCATACCACCCAAGAGCATGTTATACATCGGGACGCCCTGCTTATACTCTACAAAACCACCGCTGCCAACGATACCAATCATGGCAGATACGGCAATGCGATTTTTCTTATACGTAGCGAACAAGGCTGGAACGATGGGCGCCGATGCCTTGCCTTCATAAGTAGTCTCACCGAGTTTGATGTCGCGATGTTGCCACGGTTTCTGGAAGTTGAGCGAGAGTTCCCATCCTTCGTGCCCCCATGCCAGACCGGCAGGATTGCTGAAAGTGGCATCAATGTCGAAGGTGGCTCCGCGCGCCATCATGCGATCAAAAGCAATGTGATAATTCGTGTTGGTCATCAGTCCGCCTGCACGAACTGTCAAGAAAGCAGTAGCAGTAACTGCAAGAAGTAATAGTTTCCTCATTTTTCTCTTTTTAATGGATTTCGGCTGCAAAGTTACAAAGAATAATGCAAATAACGGAAAAATAGACAATAAAAATGCGCGATAGGAACAAAATAGAGTAACTTTCTTAATCTATATCATTAAACTTTCTCCTCCTAATGTGTCTATAATATATAAATAATGTGTAACTTTGCACGAGAAAATTTTAAGTGAGATGAAACATAACAATATCATAAACTAGATGTTAGGAATGAAAAAGCATTTATTGACTATGATGCTCGTAGCCAGCACATCGGGCATTCAAGCTATTGAAATAAACGATTCGTTGCACTTGCAGGAGGTCGTAGTGACAGGAACCCGTTCAGCCACAGACACGCGCTATCTGCCACGGACTGTGACGGTGATAGAGCGCGATTTGCTGACGAATCAATATCAAACCAGTATCCTGCCCACCGTTGTACAGCAGGTGCCTGGCCTGTTTGTGACCTCGCGCTCTGTGTTGGGTTACGGTGTGTCAGGAGGAGCCGCCGGAGGTATTAACATGCGCGGTATAGCAGGCGGCAGTGGTCAGATGATGGTGCTGATTGACGGTCATCCACAATATCAGGGCATCTATGGCCATCCTATATCCGACAGTTATCAGACGCTGATGGCTGAACGCGTGGAAGTGTTGCGCGGACCAGCCTCGATGCTCTATGGTTCGAATGCGATGGGTGGTGTCATCAATATTGTGACGCGTCGCCCTGCAGGTGGCAATTCGGTTCATACAAATATCAATATCGGCGCAGGCAGCTATGGAACCCTGCAGGCCGAGGTTACTAACCAGATACGCAGTGGAAAGTTCTCAAGCACAATTGCCGCCCAGTATGGACGCACCGACAACCACCGTCCCCGCATGGGTTTTGAGCAATATGGGGGTTACTTGAAACTGGGCTATGACTTCAACGACCATTGGAATGCCTATGTGGATGCCAACATCACCCATTTCAATGCCAGCCAACCAGGCAGTACGGCTTCCCCACTCTACGATGCCGACCAGTGGATAACACGAGGTATGGTTTCTGCTGCTGTGGAGAATCACTATGGACGGAGCAATGGTGCACTGAGTCTCTACACTAATTTCGGACGCCATAAGATAGACGACGGTACTGCCGACCCTGCGAAACCCACCCAGCGTTACTTCCGTTCGAAGGATGCGCTGATGGGAATCTCGCTGTATGAGAGTTTCCAACTCTTCGAGGGTAATCGCCTGACAGCAGGTATCGACTATCAGCATATCTATGGCTATGCCTACTACACATCAAAGGAAACTGGCGAGACACTTGACACGCCCAACAAACAGAGTGGCAAGTCATATCGCAACGAGATTGCCGGTTATGTAGAGTTCCGCCAAGACCTCACATCGTGGTTGACTGTCGATGCAGGCCTTCGTGTTGATCATCATTCTATAACCGGAACGGAATGGATTCCACAGGGCGGCATTGTCATTCGTCCGATGGAGAGTGGCGAACTGAAGGCAATGGTGAGCAAGGGTTTCCGCAATCCCACCATGCGCGAGATGTATCTCTATCCCCCCTCAAATACAGATTTGAAACCAGAACGACTGATGAACTACGAACTGGCTTGGAGCCATCGTCTCGGACAGTTTAACTACGGTCTGAACCTGTTCTACCTGAAGGGCGACAACATGATTCAGACAATGCCCGTTGACGGCAAGCCACGCAATGTGAATACCGGCGAGATAGAGAACTACGGTCTGGAGGCTGAAGCAGCCTACCGCATCAATCCACACTGGCGCCTGACCACCAACCACTCGTTACTCCACATGAAGAACCACGTGTTGGGTGCTCCGCAGTATAAGGGATTCCTGGGTGCCGACTTCAGTCAGCAGCGCTGGAATGTTGTGGCTGGTCTGCAGTATATCAACGGGCTATATACTGCTATCGGGGACAATGAAAAGAAGGAAAATTTCCTGCTGCTGAATGCTACTGTCAGTTACAGGTTGGTGAACAACCTGGCACTATGGGTGCGTGGCGAAAATCTGCTGGCGCAGCGCTACGAAATCAATGCGGGCTACCCCATGCCCCGTGCCACCTTCATGGCCGGTGCAAATGTCTCGTTCTAAACGAAAAAGAAACCTTTATGATATAAAAGGTGCCTACTTTTACGAGGTAAGAGTAGGCACCTTTTTCGAGGGGTTAACTATTATTTTTACTGTTTCTCGATAATCTTTCCGCCCTCCTCAATAGCTTGCATGTTGAGGGGAATCATGGCGTGATGGCGCTCAGGCAGTGTCTTGTAGAGGGCCTTTTCCACACCATTGGTACTCACGACGGGAGCCACCTTCAAGAGTCCGCCCAGCACAATCATATTGAACACCTTGGCATTCTTCATCTCGGCTGCCTTGTCCATCGCATCGATGCGATAAACGGTGATGTCCTTGCGCGTAGGAGGATTGATGATGCCATAAGCATCGTAAATCAGAATACCGCCTGGCTTCAGTTTCGGTTCAAACTTCTCGAGTGATGGTTGGTTGAGCACAATGGCAATATCGAACTTACTCAATATAGGCGAAGAAATCTTCTCGTCGCTGACTATCACAGTCACGTTGGCAGTACCTCCACGCTGTTCCGGACCATAGGCAGGCATCCATGTCACCTCCTTGTCGTCCATCAGTCCTGAATAAGCCAGAATCTTACCCATTGAGAGCACACCCTGCCCTCCGAAACCACTGATTATTATCTCTTTCTTCATCTTAATTATCAATTATCAATTATCAATTGTCAATTATCAATTAAAGACTTGTCGTGTCTTTCAAGTCTCCTTTCGGATAATAATTGAACATGTGTTCCTGCATCCACTCATTGGCAGCCTTGGGCGACATCTTCCAACCGCTGTTACAGGTTGATACAATCTCCACCAGACTGCTTCCCTTGCCAGCCATCGAAGCCTCGAAGGCCTTGCGAATGGCTTTCTTTGCAGAACGGATAGCTGCAACAGTCTCTACACTCTGGCGAGTCACATAGCAAGTACCCTCCAACGTGGCAGCTATCTCAGTGATGTGCAGGGGATATCCGTGCAAGTCGGCCTGACGACCATAGGGACAGGTTGAAGTCTTCATACCCATGAGCGTGGTAGGAGCCATCTGACCACCCGTCATACCATAGATGGCATTGTTGATGAAGATGATGGCAATATGTTCGCCACGGTTCAAGGCATGAATGGTTTCACAAGTACCGATACAAGCCAAATCGCCATCACCCTGATAGGTGAACACAAGACGGTCGGGCCACAGGCGCTTGATGGCAGTAGCCACAGCTGGAGCACGTCCATGGGCAGCCTCCTGCCAGTCGATATCCAGATAGTTATAGGCAAAGACGGCACAACCCACAGGCGAAACACCGACGGTTTTCTCCTCCATGCCCATTTCCTCGATGACCTCAGCCACGAGTTTATGTACCACACCATGCGAACAACCGGGGCAGTAGTGCATGTGGTTGTCGTTCATCAGTGTCGGTTTCTGATATACCAGATTCTCTGGTGCTATAATATTGTTTTCCATCTTACATCATCTTCTTTAAAACTTCCACAATCTCCTCGGGCTCAGGAACAATACCGCCCAAGCGACCAAACTGCTCAACAGGCAGGGCACCGTTGATGGCAAGACGAACGTCCTGAACCATCTGTCCGGCATTGATCTCTACAACGAGAACGCCCTTCTTGCCCTTCGCCAACTCGGCAATCGCCTTCGAGGGGAAAGGCCATAAGGTGATGGGACGCAAGAGTCCTACCTTTACGCCTTCCTCACGAGCCATCTCAATGGCTTTCTGTGTCAGACGGGCAGCAGAACCGAAGGCAACAACCAACAGTTCGGCATCATCGCAGAACAGCGTCTCATAGCGCACTTCCTTCTCGCGAATCTCAGCATATTTCTGCTGAAGATGCAAGTTGCGAGCCTCCATAATCTCAGGCTTCAACTCCAGCGAGGTAATGATATTAGGCTTGCGGTCCTTCGTGCGACCGATAGTAGCCCAAGGACACTGCTGACGAATCTCTTCCTCAGTACGGCGGGGCTTATAGGGAGGCAACACAATGCGCTCCATCATCTGACCAATGACACCGTCGGACAGAATCATGGCAGGATTGCGATACTTGAAAGCCAACTCAAAAGCAAGGTCAACGAAATCGGCCATCTCCTGCACCGAGTTAGGAGCCAGCACAATGACGTTATAGTCGCCATTACCACCACCACGGGTAGCCTGGAAATAGTCGCCCTGTGAAGGTTGGATAGTGCCCAGTCCGGGACCACCGCGCTGCACATTGACAAACACACCCGGCAGCTCAGCACCAGCCATATAGGTAATGCCCTCCTGCATCAGTGCTATACCAGGTGACGACGACGAGGTGAGCACCTTCTTACCGGCTGCTGCACCACCGTAAATCATATTAATAGAAGCCAGCTCGCTCTCAGCCTGCAAGACCACCATACCAGTTGTCTCCCAAGGTTTCAGTTCTGCCAGCGTCTCAATCACTTCACTCTGCGGGGTGATGGGATATCCGAAATATCCGTCGGCACCACAGCGGATGGCAGCGTGAGCTATCGCCTCGTTGCCTTTCATCAAAGTAACTTCCTGTTCTGCCATCTTTTTACTCCTCTACTTTTTTACGATAGACCGTAATGCATCCATCAGGACAAACCACAGCGCACGACGTACAGCCAGTGCACTTGTCTATCTGCACGGGCTCCACATAGGGATAGCCATGCACATTCACACGATTGGCCATTGCGATAACCCCCTGCGGACACGCACTCACACAAAGCGCGCAGCCCTTACAACGGTCGGTATTCACCACAATAGCACCTTTCAGTTTAGCCATTCTCTCTTTTGTATTTGTTGTTATGGATTGTAATAATCCTTATGATAAAAATTCATGATGTCGTCGAGCATCTGCTTGGCCTCGACAGCAGGACTCTCCGGGTCGAGCTCTATCGCCTTCAGATAGCAATTGATTGCCTCCTGCCAGTTACCCTGCTTCCGATAGGCATTGCCCTGCTCATAATACTCCTGGGCGGTAGCAAATTCTTCACTTCTCACTATGAACTATGAACTATGAACTATGAATTATGAACTATGAACTATGAACTTGTTCACTTATAATATTCCCGTTTGCCAGCAGCTAAGGTATTCTTCATCAGCGAACAGATAGTCATTGGACCAACGCCACCGGGAACGGGAGTAATGAAGGAACATTTCGGAGCCACCTCGTCGAACTTCACGTCACCATTCAGGCGGAAACCGCTCTTGCGAGTGGCATCAGGAACACGAGTAGTACCAACATCGATAATCACGGCACCGTCCTTCACCATATCAGCTGTTACGAAATCGGGCTTACCAATAGCAGCAATGATGATATCGGCCTCACGGCACTCTTCCTTCAGCGTCTTTGAACGAGAGTGACATACCGTAACCGTTGCATCGCCATACTGCTTCTGCATCATGAGCTGAGCCATTGGCTTGCCCACAATGTTTGAGCGACCCAGGATGACACATTTCTTTCCGCTTGTCTCGATATTGTAACGCTTCAGCAGGGTGATGATGCCCAATGGAGTAGCCGAGATAAAGCAAGGCAGTCCGATAGCCATGCGCCCCACATTGATGGGGTGGAAACCATCAACATCCTTGCGATAGTCGATAGCCTCGATAATCTTCTGTTCGTCAATATGCTTGGGAAGCGGCAACTGGACAATGAATCCGTCCACATCGTCATCGCTATTCAATCGCGATACACAGTCGAGGAGCTCCTCCTCGGTGATATTATCCTCATAGCGGATGAGTGTGCTCTTGAAACCACAGGCCTCGCAAGCCAGCACTTTGTTCTTCACATAGGTCTCCGAACCTCCGTCATGTCCCACGAGCACAGCAGCCAGATGGGGCTGTTTGCCTCCACGTGCTACAATCTCTTTTACCTCCTCGGCAATCTCAGCCTTTATAGCCGTTGCCGTTGCTTTTCCATCAATCAGTGTCATTAATTATCAATTATCAATTGTCAATTCTCAATTCCCTAAAACGGCATCTTGCCACCTTTCATATTCTTCATGGCAGCAGCCATCTGCATCATCTTCGAGTTGCCTCCGCCTGCCACCATGCGCATCACCTTACGAGTCTGGTCGAACTGCTTCATCAGGCGGTTCACCTCTTCTATCTTCGTACCAGAACCCTTGGCTATACGCTGGCGACGGCTCTGGTTGATGATGTCAGGATTGGCACGCTCCTTGGGCGTCATCGAATTGATGATAGCCTCTACTCCCTTGAATGCATTATCGTCGATATCGATGTCCTTAATGGCCTTGCCCACACCGGGAATCATTCCAGCCAAATCCTTGATGTTACCCATCTTCTTGATTTGCTGAATCTGAGCCATGAAGTCGTCGAAATCAAACTTGTTCTTGCGAATCTTCTTCTCAAGACGCTTGGCCTCCTCCTCGTCAAACTGCTCCTGGGCACGCTCTACCAGACTGACAATATCACCCATACCGAGGATGCGGTCGGCCATTCGCTCTGGGTGGAACACATCGATGGCTTCCATCTTCTCGCCTGTTCCCACAAACTTGATGGGCTTGGTGACAACAGTACGAATGGAGAGGGCTGCACCACCACGGGTATCACCATCCAGTTTGGTCAGTACGACACCATCGAAGTCAAGGCGATCGTTAAACTCCTTGGCTGTATTGACGGCATCCTGACCAGTCATCGAGTCAACCACAAAGAGCGTCTCGTCAGGATTGACGGCCTCCTTCAGGGTGGCTATCTCGTTCATCATCTCCTCGTCAACGGCCAGACGACCTGCAGTATCGATGATGACAACATTGTAATTCTTCTGCTTGGCTTCGCGGATAGCATTGTTGGCTATCTCAACAACGTTCTTATTGTCTGGCTCTGAGTAAACGGGAACACCGACACTCTCACCCACCACATGCAACTGCTGGATAGCAGCAGGACGATAGACGTCGCAAGCCACCAGGAGTGGATTCTTGTGCTGCTTGTTCTTCAGCATGTTGGCCAGCTTACCTGAGAATGTGGTCTTACCAGAACCCTGCAGACCCGACATCAGGATGATAGAGGGGCGACCCTCCAGTTGCAGCTCTACTGCCTTGCCGCCCATCAGTTCGGCCAGTTCGTCGTGAACTATCTTCACCATCAACTGTCCGGGCTTAATGGCGGTGAGCACGTTCATGCCCATTGCCTTCTGCTTGACGGTATCCGTAAACTGCTTGGCAACCTTGTAGTTAACGTCGGCATCCAACAGGGCGCGGCGCACATCCTTCAGCGTTTCTGCAACATTGATTTCGGTGATTTTTCCCTCACCTTTTAATATCTTGAACGAGCGTTCAAGTCTGTCACTTAAGTTCTCAAACATATATACCTTATTTATTTTGGGGTGCAAAGTTACAAAAATAATATTAAAAAAGCACGTCAATTCACGTTTTTTTATTAATTTTGCTGCCAAATTAATTAAATAACTAACTTATGATATACAACGAATTAGGAAAGACAGGCCTCAGTTTGTCAAATATTTCACTAGGCGCATCCTCTCTGGGAGGCGTTTTCCACAACATTCGTGAGGAAGAAGGAATCCGGGCAGTACATGTGGCAATAGACAATGGCATCAATTTTATTGATGTCTCCCCTTATTACGGTCACTACAAGGCTGAGACGGTATTGGGCAAAGCCCTAAAGGAGATTCCTCGCGACAAGTATTATCTGTCGACGAAGGTAGGGCGCTATGGGAAGGATGGTGTCAATACTTGGGACTACTCTGCCAAACGTGCCACGGAGAGTGTCTATGAAAGCATGGAACGACTGAATGTTGACTACATCGACATTATTAATGTTCATGACATTGAGTTCCAGGCATCATTGCCGGGAGGTTTGCAGAAAATTGTCGATGAAACGCTGCCTGCTTTGGTAGAACTACGCCGCAAAGGTGTTGTGGGCCATGTAGGTATCACCGACCTGCAGCCCGAGAATCTGAAATGGGTGGTAGAACACGCTGAAGAAGGGACGGTGGAAAGTATTTTGAACTTCTGCCACTACTCGCTCAACGACACTTTACTGTCAGACTTCTTAGGATTCTTCGAGCAGCATGGTGTTGGTGTGATTAATGCCTCGCCGCTGTCGATGGGCCTTCTTTCCAGCCGAGGTGCTCCCATGTGGCATCCAGGTTCACGCGACCTGCGCACTGCATGTAGCCGAGCTGCTGCCTATTGCTTAGAAAAAGGCTACCCCATTGAGAAACTGGCTATCCAATTCTCTACCAGTATGAATCCTCGCATCACCACAACACTTTTCAGCAGCGCCAACCCAGAGAATGTACTCAAGAACATTCGTTATGCCAGCGAACCAATGGACGAAGGGCTGGTGAAGGAGGTGCAGGCAATCATTGGCGACCAAATGTTTGTAAGATGGAAAAACTCATAGATGCCCACAGCCACCTTTGGCTCAGGCAGGATACTACATGGAATGGGAAACCTATCCGTACCCTGCACAACGGTCGTTCCATCTTCTTGGGCGAAGAGGTGCAAATGTTGCCACCGTTTATGATTGACGGCAGGAATACGGCAGAGGTCTTTCTGTCTAACATGGACTATGCACAGGTTTCTGCAGCAGTTATTGTACAGGAGTTTATTGATGGTTTGCAGAATGATTATTTAGAGGAGGTACAGCGCCAGCATCCTGACCGTTTCCTGACCTGCGGCATGTGCGACTTCAATGCGCCCGACCTGGTAGGACAGGTAGAAAGTCTGGCAGCTCGTGGTTTTCGGGCTATGGCTATTCCTGCCCATCGGCTCTCCTCGCCATTAAACAGTTCTGAAATGATGCAAATGTTCCATTTGATGGAACAACAGGACATGATACTTTCCATTACCTTGGCTGACAGTGCCGATCAAGTGGCACAGATGCGTGAAGTGATTAGCGAATGTCCCCAACTGCGCATTGCCATCGGCCATTTCTGTATGGCTAATCCGCCCATGACTCCTCCTTGGGAGAACCCTCTATGGCGCGACCAGGTCTGTCTGGCTCGCCATCCTCATGTTTACATCGAGTCAGGTGGCGTCACATGGCTCTATCATTCCGAGTTCTACCCCTACCCTTCTGCCATCCGAGCTATCAGGGAGGCGGCCGACTTGGTGGGTATGGACCGTCTGATGTGGGGGAGCGATTATCCGCGCACCATCACAGCCATCACCTATCGCATGTCGTATGACTTCATTCTCAAGAGCCGCGAGCTCAGTGATGATGACAAACGGCAGTTCCTTGGCGGCAATGCCAGCCACTTCTATCGATTCAACAACTTAGTCAACTTACCGTACATTAAAAACATGTCAGAATAATGAAAGCAATTCAAATTTCTGCCTTACGTCAGATGGCAGTCGTAAACATTCCTGAAGAGGAAATGAAACCTGACGAGGTGCTGCTGCGCCTAAACTTTGTAGGATTCTGCGGTTCAGACCTCAGCACTTTTCTGGGCAAGAATCCGATGGTGAACATGCCTGTCATTCCAGGCCACGAGGTAGGAGCCGTCATTGAGAAGGTCGGTGCCAATGTACCTGAGGGTTTGAAGCCCGGTATGGTGGTTACTGTCAACCCCTACACAAACTGTGGCAAATGTGCCTCATGCCGCAACTCCCGTGTCAATGCCTGCCAGCATAACGAGACGCTGGGTGTACAGCGCAATGGTGCCATGCGTGAACTGATAGCATTACCTTGGGAGAAAGTCATTCCTGCCGGATTGCTCACACCCCGCACCTGTGCACTGATTGAGCCGATGAGTGTTGGTTTCCACGCTGTCAGCCGTGCACAGGTAACAGATATCGATGTGGTGCTGGTTATCGGCTGCGGAATGGTAGGCATGGGAGCAGTGGTTCGTTCAGCTCAGCGCGGAGCTACTGTTGTGGCTGCCGATATTGATGACAGCAAACTGGAACTGGCACGTCGCATGGGTGCCAGCTATACCATCAATACCAAGACTGAGGATGTTCATGCGCGTCTTCTGGAAATGACTTCCGGCTTTGGCCCAGATGTTGTCATCGAGGCTGTTGGCAGCAGTCAGACCTACCAGATGGCTGTTGATGAAGTGGCCTTCACGGGACGTGTCATTTGTATAGGCTATGCAAAGACCGAGGTTTCGTTCCAGACAAAATACTTCGTGCAGAAAGAACTCGATATTCGTGGTTCGCGCAATGCACAGCCTTCTGATTTCCGTGCTGTCATCCACTATTTGGAGCGTGGCACTTGTCCTGTCGACCAGTTGATCAGCCGCGTTGTCCGACCAGAGGAAGCTGCTGAAGCCATGCAGCAATGGGCAGACAATCCTGGCAAGACTTTCCGCATTCTGGTGGAATTTAAAAATTGAAGGAATGAAAGATTGAAGGATTGAAGAATTGAATATGAATAAGCAGCAATCTCTTATTGTGAAAGACGGGGTGAGCTATCTCATTCCGTTCATTCTCGTCACTTTCTGTTTTGCCCTATGGGGATTTGCCAACGACATCACCAACCCGATGGTTAAAGCATTCTCCAAGATATTTCGCATGAATGTGACCGATGGCTCATTGGTGCAGGTGGCTTTCTACGGCGGTTATTTCTGTATGGCTTTTCCTGCTGCCATCTTCATTCGCAAGTATTCTTACAAGGCTGGTGTACTGATGGGACTGGGGCTCTATGCCATTGGAGCCTTGCTGTTCTTTCCTGCCAAGGGCATCGGCATCTACGGTTGTTTCCTCTTTGCCTATTTCATCATGACCTGTGGACTGTCGTTCCTTGAAACGAGTTGTAATCCCTATATCCTCACGATGGGACCAGAAGAGACTGCCACCCGACGACTGAACATGGCACAGTGTTTCAATCCCTGTGGCAGCATCATCGGCATGTTTGTGGCCATGAACTTCATACAGGCTAAAATCAATCCGTTGAGCAGCGATGAGCGTGCTCTGCTGAGCGACGAAGAGTTTGAGGTATTGAAAGACAACGACCTCAGTGTGTTGATTTCGCCTTATCTGATTATCGGTCTCGTCATAGTGGTCATGTTCATCATCATCTATTTGACTAAGATGCCCAAGGTTGGCGACATGAATCACGACATTCACCCACTGACCACCCTGAAGCGCATTGCCCGACTGCCACACTATCGTGAGGGCGTCATTGCCCAGTTCTTCTATGTGGGCGCACAAATCATGTGCTGGACATTTATCATCCAATATGGCACCCGCATCTTCATGGCCGAAGGTATGGACGAGCAAAGTGCCGAGGTGCTGTCGCAACGGTTCAATATCTATGCAATGGTGCTGTTTATCTGCTCACGTTTCATTGCCACTTTCTTTATGAAGTGGGTCAAGCCTGCCAGTCTGCTCGCCATCTACGGTCTGCTGGCAATGGTCTTCACCACTGGCGTCATCTTGTTGCAAAACCGCATGGGACTCTATTGTCTGGTGTGTGTCAGCGGTTGTATGTCGCTGATGTTCCCCACCATCTACGGCATTGCCCTCAAGGGACTGGGTGACGATGCGAAATTTGGTGCTGCAGGTCTGATAATGGCTATATTGGGAGGCTCGGTATTACCACCGTTACAGGCAATGATTATCGACCAGCGAACAGTATTTGGCAATATTCCTGCAACGAATGCTTCGTTCATTCTTCCACTGTTCTGTTTCCTTGTGGTCAGCCTATACGGTTATCGCATTCTCAGGCGAAAAGATATCACTATGCAATGACCTCGTCCATCACGATGTCATGACCCTCAAACGGCACCTCGGCTACACGCTGGAAGGGGAAACAGATGCCCACTTTCCTCACTGGTGGACAGGTAGCCAGAAAACGGTCGTAATAGCCACGGCCACGACCTAAGCGGTGACCTGCTGCATCAAAGGCGACGCCAGGCACCAGAACGGTATCTATCTGCGCCAAGTCGGTAAAGGCCGCAGTTGTCGGTTCCATGATGTGGAAAGCCCCTTCAGCCAAATCGTCAGGTGATGTGTATCGGTGTAAAGTCATCGTTACATCACCTGTTACTTTAGGCAGCAACACGGTCTTGCCCTCATTCACCAGCGTATTAATCAGTTGACGAATGTCCGGTTCGTCAGGCAAGGGCCAATAGCATAAGATGGTAGAGGTATGAGGCAAGATGGACGAAGTGAGTTTCTCCACGATGTCGGCAGACCATTTGGCCAACTGGTCGGCATGTTGCTTTTTGGCCTCGCGCATTTGTTGGCGCAACAAGGGTTTTGTCAGTGCAGCACCTTGTCGGGCAGAGAATTCACAGCCACAGTATTGCTGGTTGTAGAAATGCAGTTCCTTCAGCAATTGGTTGCGACGCTCCTGCAAACCACCCTTGCGCCAGTTCTGAGCCCAGAAACGAGGGCTGAGGGCTGAGGGCTGAGAGCTGACCATCTTCTCGGCAGCCAATCCTGCCCGTTCTATCTGTTCAAGACTCTTCCATCGACTGGATGCCAGTGTGGTGGCAAAGTATTTGATGCCCAGTTCGCTGGCTTTCTTGGCAGTTTCCTTCAGTCGCAACGTGAAGCACTGTTCACAGCGTCGCCCACGTTCCGGTTCTGATTCCAATCCACAGACTCCCTGCAACCATTCCTGATGATTATAGTCGCCGTCAATCCACCGAATGCCAAGACTTTCTGCATGGCGCTTACTCTCCTGCTTGCGGATTTCGTATTCCTCGCGTGGATAGATGTTCGGATTGTAGTAGAAGATAGTCGGCTGTACCCCATTCGCTAACAGCCACTCCACGATGGCTGACGAACAGGGCGCACAGCAAGCATGCAACAGCACCTCGTTGCATCCCTCAGGAATCACAATGGCCGGTTGTTTCATCAAGTGCTTATAGGATAGACGTATTTTACTTCAGCCAACGCAAATCGTCCTTGGCTTTGTTGACGTCTATCTTCATCAGTGTGTCCACGTCAGAAGCCTTCATACCGATGTACAAAGCCACCTCGCGCAGCGCTTCCACCTCCTTGTCGTCAATTTTGCTGTCCGATTTCACGATAAGAGCCAGCATCGACAGCATCTGGTAACGCAGATCCTCGCTGAGCGTTTCTTTGATTTGCAAGGCACAGTCGCCAATATATTGAATAAAGGCATTAGGCTTGCTGGCTTCCAGTTCCTCGCGCTTGGTAATGAGCTTTTGTACTACGCTGACACCCTCTTCAGCCATTTCGTCGTTGAAATTCTCACGCAGGAAACGACCCAGGAATCCATACTCTTCTGCTTCCACCTTACCATCGGCAATGATGATATGCGATGCCATGACGAGCATCGACAGCATGAAACTGTGACGGATGTTCTCCTTCACGGGCGTATTGACTTCAAACACATGACGGAACTCGTCAGTGATAACCACCTCTTCTGCCGACTGCTTGGCCTGCTCTGTTGCCAGTTCCTCTGCCAACTCCTTCATTGGACCGCCATTAAACAGCCCTTTGAGATTACTGAATAATTTTCCGAATGCCATAGTTTATAGTATTTTCTGCTGCAAAGATAAGAAATATTATCAATATGCGCATCATTTCTCCAAATTATTTTATACTTGGCAATCAAAAAACAACACCTTCGATGGTTTCCCAACCATCATAGAATGACTTTTAACGTCAAAAAAGATTAGCAAGAAATAATGAAAGGATTATACAGCATACCCCATGCCTTTTCCAAATCGGGGCGAAGGGCTTGCCGGCCTTCGTTATTCAGTCCGCACTCCATCGTCGCCATAGCCAGTACCAAGTCGCACCACACCATCTGCGTTTCCACCTTCATCGGTGGCAGCGGTGCCTCAGGCTCCAGTCCCGTCAGTCGACACACCGTCCCGACGTAAGCCGCAATCACCCGTTCCCCCTCAGGATCCCATCGCGCCACAATCTGCCTAACAGTCCTGCACCCATGTTTATTATAATAGGTACGTAGCAGACAGAGTGCCGCCCTCAGCCCATACTCCATTGTTTCAAACTGAGCGAAGTTCCTATCTGTAGAGGGTTTCACCTCCCCCTTCCAATTAATGTTTTCACTCTTGATAATATTCAGCGGATTCTTGTTCCGCAAACCTCTTGGTTGTTTCATAATTATTTGATGTTTTGCAAATACGCTATAGTCTTTTTATAACTGATATCTGATATCTGAGTCACATAGCCACGCGATTTCCAATTGTTAACCATCTTGCTGGCGTTTCCCTTATTAATGCCTTGCTGTTGGTGAACCCGTTCTGCGTCATTCAGACTAAACTCATCGGGCAGCAATTCCAACAGATTACGAGGCCCATGTCAGTCGTGGGGACAATATTGTCCCCACGGCTACTGTCAGTGTGCCGTTGGTGAGTTTCAGATTTCAGTATTTCAGTATTTCAATTAGCAAATTGAATAAAAAAGTATGAGTAAAATTTTTATTATATTATAATAATATATAAATATATTTATGTGTTTAGCTCGATTTACAACTGAAATACTGAAATCTGAAATTTTGCCCTTCAAAAGTGTAAATTCTGACCCCTCTAAATTTGGTGGGGTCATGAAATTTTCGTACCTTTGCATTGTCAATCGGAAGTGGTAGTGACCACAGGATTAAGGAAAAAATTGCGAGCATTAAGTCTTGAAATTGCGCGCATTAATGGTAGCAAAATTTTCTTCGAATATCCGCCTGACGAGCGACAGAATCTAACTTATTATTAACTATCAAAATTCATTACACAATTATGGCAATTAAAGTTATCGCCCAACGCCGTGAGGTTAAAATCGGCAAGAATCCTGGTAAGAAATTCGTGATGCGTCCCGACCTCTACACGCCCATGCAGGAGAAGAAGGTGTTCACTGAGGCTTCCACGCATTCGGGAATCTCCGCAGGTGTTATCAAGGCTGCCTGGGATGCAGCAGGAGAAGTGCTCCGCACGTGGGCTACGGAAGGTCACTCAGTACCTCTGCCCGGTCTCGGCACCATGCGCTTCGGTGTGCGTTCGAAGGCTGTGGAGAGCTTGGAGGACGTGAAGGCTGGACTGATCACCACCCGTCGCATCGTGTTCACTCCCTCTGTGGAGGTGAAGGACGAGCTGAAGAACACCGCCATTCAGATTACCTGCATCGACGAGCAGGGCAATGTGCTGAAGCGTGTGACCTCGGGTGACAGCGGGGACATCGAAGACCCTGAGGCTGAGGGTGGCAGCACTCACAGCGGTGGCAACGCCTCCGGACCCAGTGCAGAGGGGTAATTCATAGTTCATAGTTCATAATTCATAGTTCATGAAGAAAGAAACTTGGAAATTGGTGATTCAGATACTGGTTAGTATCCTCACCGCAATGGGAACGGCATTAGGCACTGTATCATGTATTGGCTATAACCCTGCATTATAGCCGCCCCTTACCAAAGGGCTCTAAACATGCATGGGACATGGTCCGTTTTAAGTGAGCAATTAGAAAATCCTGATAATCCTTGGTGGTTATCGGGATTTTTTTGTATCTTTGCAGAAAATACTAAAATGACAATGAGAATGAAAAAAGGATTCTTACTGATGTTGATGATGGGGGCGGCTGTGGCGTGCAGCACACTGACTCCTGCCGAGAAGGAGGCTCTGGCCAAGAGGGTGAATACGGCGCTGGATGAAAGGAAATATGAAATAAACGTCCAGATGATGTCCCCCTTGAAGGGACCTGGCAAGAACTTGACGTCAGGATGGTCGCTGGAGGTGAAGAAAGATTCTCTGTTTTCGTATCTGCCCTATATGGGCAGGGCATACAACGTGCCCTTCGGAGGGGGAAAGGGGCTGAATTTCGATGCTCCTATCAAGAACTATCGCGACGGGCTATGGCAGAAGAATCTGCGCAAGATTGACTTCGACGCGACGAATGAAGAGGACACGTATCATTACACCATCGACGTGTATGAAAACGGAAATGCTACTATCAACGTGGTGGCAAGAGAGCGTGACCCCATCACGTTCTCAGGAATGATGAAGGAGGAGACGGAAAAATGAAAATGAAGAAATGAAGTAAATGACAGATACAAATGAAAAAGAAAATGCTATGGGTGTTTGCCGCCATCCTCGTCTGCGGCGCAAGTTTATTCGCATCGTGTTCTAACAACGATGACGATAAGGGAATACCGGAAGTCACACTTGAGAATGCACTGTATGAGGGTACCATTGTGACCCTGACTTTCAACCTGAACGGTGTGGACTACGATGTCAATTTCTTGAGAACGGGCGACACCTTCCTATTGATGGACCCTAACGCAAGTCGTGCGGCTGAGAATACCCTATCGGAGAAAGATTTCAACTTTACGATGGAGCATGACAAGGACAAGGGGCTGATAACATTCATCGTGAAGGAGAAAAAGACTTCCAACCACGTGCTGACGGCTTTTATTGATATCAAACAGAGCACGCTGGAGGTGGTTCCAGGCGACTCTCAGATTCAGGTGACGGGCTTCAAAATGAAGATTTCAAACGTCGAGATTACCAAATTGCTGAAGGACAGAACGGATGAAGTGACACTCGCCGACGCGCTCGTGAAAGGTGCAAAGGTGGAAATAGCCTACAAGTGGAACGGCAACTCAACTACCGTCTTCACGTTCATCAATGAGGGTGGAAAGTTTTCAAGCAAGATTAGCGGTAACGATGCAGGGGATTTCGAAGGCAGTCTGAATGTGAACGGCAACAAACTTGAATTCTCGGGCAAGAACTGGAACGACTACGACTGCACGCTCGAATTACATTTCAGCGTAGTGGAAAATACCTTCAGATTCTGGACGGTTAATCATCAGTATTACACCTCGCACACCGTCAGCGTCAACGGTACTGACATCACATCAAAGCTGACCGAAGACAGGGCACTTTGAAATCATTAATCCCAACACTCGAGATCGTGCTCGATTTCTGGGATTTGGGAACGATGGAAAGTGGGACTCTTGATGCCTCGCTGCCGCTGGCTGGTGTAGTCGTCGAGCAGGCGGAAGACGTATTTTCCCAACAGGATGATGGCTACCAGGTTGCAGGCTGTGAGCAACGCCATGCAGAAATCGATGATGCTCCATACGGTGTTCAACGAGAGGAGGGCACCCAACATCACCATCACGCCTCCTGAGAGGATACGATAGACGGTGAGGACTATCGGGCGATTGGTCATGAAACGGATGTTCGCCTCGCCGTAGTAATAATTGCCTATCATGCTGGAATAGGCAAACATCAGGATGGCAAGGGCTATGAATATGGGTCCCAAGGGTCCTACCTGACTTTCGAGGGCTTCCTGTGTGAGCATGATGCCATTGAGCTGGGGATGCTCGTAGAAACCACTGATAAGGATGATGAAAGCGGTGCAGGAGCAGACGACGAGGGTATCGGTGAATACGCCCAAAGCCTGTATGAAACCTTGTTTGACGGGATGCGACACAGCGGCTGTAGCTGCGGCATTAGGGGCACTACCCTCGCCTGCCTCGTTGGAGAAGAGTCCACGCTTGACACCATTCATAATGGCTGCACCAACGGTGCCTCCTACGGCTTGTTCCAATCCGAAAGCACTCTCGATGATGACTTTGAAAACGTGGGGTATCAGATGGATGTTCATCACGATGATGACAACGGCAAGTATCAGATAGCCCAATGCCATGAGGGGTACCAGGATGGAACTGACTCGGGCTATGCGCTGAATGCCGCCAAAAACAACCAGCAGCGTGAGCACCATGAGCACGATGCCTACTATCGTGGGATTCCAGCCAAAGGCGCCCTCCATAGCTCCACAGATGGTATTGGTTTGTACGGAATTGTTGGCAAGTCCAAAGGTGACGGTAATGAGAATGGCAAAGAGTACTGCCATCCAACGGCAATGTAGACCGCGTTGTATGTAATAGGCTGGACCGCCGATGAACGATTCGCTATGACGGAGCTTATACAACTGACCCAGCGTAGATTCCACGAAGGCTGTGGCAGCACCAAACAACGCCATGACCCACATCCAGAATACGGCACCAGGTCCACCCACCACGATGGCTGTAGCCACACCTGCCAGATTGCCCGTTCCGATGCGTGATGCCAGCGAAACGGTGAAGGCCTGGAAGGAAGAGATGTGTCGCTCTTGTCCTTTAACCTTGACGGGAGAATCATTGAGCAGTCGCACCATTTCGCCCAACATACGGAACTGGACGAAACGCATTCTGACGGTGAACCACACCCCACAGCCTACCAATACAGCAATAATAACGTAGCCCCATAGCAGGTCGTTCACCTGATTGATGATGTCTATCATAGTCCTCGTGCCTTCCAAATACGTTCTTTGGCTTCGTTGATTTTCTGGAATTTCTTCTCGGCTGCCCTGCGGATATCTTCGCCCAAGGCAGCCACCTTGTCAGGATGATGCTCAAGGGCCAGTTTGCGGTAAGCCTTCTTCAGTTCGTCGTCGGTAGCATTGGGCGATACACCCAGCACCTGATAGGCAGAAGCCAGATCGTCTTTGCCAAGACCCATCATCGAGTCAACCTCGTCAGCCGACATGCGCATCCACTGGGCACACTCCTTCAGGGCTGTTATCTCGCTCTGCGGCACGCTGCCGTCAGCCTGGGCTATCATCACGAGGAAATTCAGCAGTTGCAAGCGTTGCGAATAGTCCATGTTGCGGGCTATCTGCACACAGCAGTCAGCCACCGTCTTGCGGAAAGCCTGCATCCCCACCCTCTTCTGTTCGTCGAAGAGTTTGCGCAGAATACTGTCGCCCTCACGTGATGCCTCATCGCTAAAGTTCTGACGCAACATCTGGCGCACAAACTCCATCTCGGAATGCATCACCTTGCCATCGGCCTTGATGATGTATGATGCCAATACCAGCAGCGAAAACAGAAAGCTGTTGCGCTGCCCATAGTCGGTGCGCTGATAACCGGAGGTCTGATGCCTGAAGTCTGATGTCTGACGTCCAAAGGGGTCTTCAAAAGGTCCCTGAGTCTCCGGGCTGTTCACCGAGTTCATCATCGAGTCGAACACCTTGCCCAACACAATACCAGCCAAGGCCCCCAGCGGTCCAGCTGTCATCCATCCCAAGAAACCTCCTATCCAAGTACCAAATGCCATAATATAAATAAATATGTCTCTAAACTCTCAACTCTAAACTATGAACTATGAACTAATACTCGTGCCACCAAGCCGACTCATTCTGTTCCTCGCGCTCCAAGTCGTCAATCAGACACTCAGCCAACTTCAGCACCACCTCCTGTGGCACCAGCAATCGCTGGTCGTCACTATGCGGATTGATAGAAGCCAGGAAATGGGGCACCTCGCCCTTGTAAACCTCCTTCATGTGCAGGTTGTCGGCATTCACGCCCGAACAACTATAGGTAATATTAGCCAGGCGGTCGCACAGTTTCACAAAGGGCGCATAGGGAGTCTCGCGAATACCTTTATAATATTTCTCCCCAGCCCTCTCGGCGCGTGTTCGTCCCTTGTCGTTGGTCAGCGCATAGGCTATCTCAGTGGCCATCAGAGCCTGTTCCTCCGTCATCAGGGGGCGAGCCTCCTTCAGCACATCGTTATAAGTCAGTCGTGCATCCTCGATGCTATCGTGAAAATAGCCCCCGAAGAACAAAGGAATCAAGTCCTCTTCCTTTGCCAACACCAGATGGCCAAAGTCTCTGATGCCGTTCACCACCATATCCAGATGGTAGCCATAGGGCAATTCGTCGCCATAAGTCTGATTCACGCTCTGATGCAGTTCGTGAGCCATCTTCCGAATATGCTCTATCTGCTGGGCATATTTCGTCATCAATGCCTCATATTCTTCTCTTGTCATAATCTGTTTATCTTTCTATTTGCCGACAAAGATACAAAAAAGAGAATGAAATGCCAAATTAATTTGAGCATTTCTGAACACCGAGTAAGTTCTTACTTATCTACTTTCCCACGTTTTTATTTGTTTCAGATAGTCCCTTACGCTTGTTCAGATAGTCCCTTACAGCCGTTAAGATAGGGTTTATAGGGGGATGGAAGCCGTCTGCACAGGGGATGGAAGCCATCCGAACAGGGGTTGGAAGGCAGGGTAACAATCGTTTGCGTACGCCCAAGCGATTGTGCTCGCCTACGCAAACGATCGTTCGACTATACGCAACTGAATTCAAATATTTTTTTCGAGCGAAACTGTACTTTTTTAGAAATAGATATCTGAATAACTAAATTGTGAAGGGGAGGCAAAAAAGGGGGTCTCGAGTCAATTTGTGAGTTGACTCGAGTCAGAAGGCCATTTGACTCGAGTGAGGCAACGAAATGCCTCCTTCTATTTTGACATTTATCCGATATCGCTAAGTACGCTTATTCTTTTAAAAAGAATTAAATTAGTCTTATTTTATTTTTCACTAATACTTTATAACGTTTCGTGTTGCACAGATTTCCTGAAAAGCAATACTTTTGCAGGCGAAACCCGAAAAGACTACACAGATGAAACGATTCTTGATTGTATGGCTATTGCTGACATGGATGATGACAATTCATGCACAGCGAACCTGTGTGGTGGCAGATATGGAGAGCAGAAAACCTATTAAAAACGTATTAATTATGACTGATACTCACCACGCTGCTCGGACAAATCTCTATGGGTATTTTGCAATGCAGTATGCTTTCGACAGCGCTACTGTCAGTCATCCTTCTTTTCACAGTACTAAAGTAAAGCGCACTGCCCTACCCGACACCATTTTCCTATTAAAAAAAATGAACCTCTTACATGAGGTTACCATCTATGGTGTTGATAAGCAGAAACATTCATTGGCTTTTCACCAGAAAGCTGCCCAATATGCCGCTGCTGGCGCTCCACAACCTTCATCTGGAACGGTAATCGCGACTTTCGACTTTGCCGACATGATAGATCGAAGGAAAAGACACGACAGGAAAGTTTTGAAGAAATTAGAGAAGATTTTCAAGGAAATGGATGCTATGGACGACCCGCTCTATCTGCCCCCTATGGAAAAAGAAAAACAATAAAGAGAATTTTATCTGAGGTGTATGACAGGTGATGAAGTCCTTTTGTCACAATTTGAGGAACTTCTTCGGCAGTATTCTTAATTCATTTCTCTTATCATGGCACCATAGCA
>ONDP01000006.1 GCA_900316645.1 uncultured Prevotellaceae bacterium | reverse complement strand
GTTGCCATTTTTATAATAATTAGTTAGTCGATTTTCCGTTATTCTGCTGCAAAGATACGAATAAGTGAGAACAATACAAAATTAAAATCGATTTTTATTATTATTGTTGAACGAAAGTATCTTCGATCTCCAGGTCATAGATACATGCCCTTATTGGCAAATAACATGCCCTTATTGGCAAATAACATGCCCTTATTGATGAATAACATGCCCTTATTGAAGAAAACATAGCGCCTTTATTGCACCACTTTCAGCCATACTTTGTTTTAGTCATTTTTGCAGAACTCTTGTAATTCTTCGTCAGTCACATTCATCATTTGCTTGCATTTTTCTGTCTTTTCGCGTAAGAGCTTCTGCCCCGTTTTAATACCATACAAATAGAATGAATGCTGTTTAACGATAAATGTACAGAATGTAGCTGAGCGTAGAATCGCTGCCGCCTTCTCATGTACAGACTTTGGCGGTTTGTCACCAAAGGCAATGGTCTTCAAGAAAAGGTCAGTCAGGTCATTTTTTTCCTCTTCCAGTCTTTCCTGAAACTTGACCATCAACTTTTTTGCAGAGAAACAATTACCTGCCAAATCTATAAATTCCCGATTGTCAATACTCTTCCAAGTCTCGATATTGCTACTGAAAATGGTCTCTGTGGTTTGGTCATGGGTGTTGAAGGAGTGAGAAAGGAAACTGTTTACAAACATATCCAGCGTGTCTTCAGGTATAGTTTCCAGTCTGTCTTTCGCACCCAGCACCTTAAAGCAAATCGAGTCAATAGGCTGCAAATCCTTGACCGCCTCATCAAGATCTTCACAAAAACTATCGAGGTTGTGAATCACCATCAGCGCTGCCGTCCGCTCCATTTCCTGCCTCTCCCGATATTCAATCCAGGCAGAAGTGCCGAAAGTCAGAACGATACCGATGACGGTACCGAGCGTGCAACTCAGCGTTTGTGTCCAAAAGTCAACTAACTTCCTTTCCATATTATAGCAATCTTACATGTCATCATCTCCGTATTCATGGGCCAATAGTGTTGCTGTTTTGCAAAGGTAGAGAATAATTTTTGAAAAAGCAAAAGAAAAGATGAAATTTTGTTGGCGGATTCTCGTTTGTTGTTGGAACCACTATATATATGTGAGGTTCCAACAACAAACAAAAATCGTTAACGGGGTTCTTCACTGCCGCCATCGCCCAATACAAATTCTGTATCACCCTTCACCGAGGTGATCAGGAGTCTGACGTGGGGTAAAGGCAGTGGCGTGAACGCTGGAGTGATATATTTCTTTTTCATTTCACGATCTCCTTTCTGCCTTGGTGAATATAGATTCCCTTGGTGGCGGGTTTGACTTTCTGCCGACAGCCACTAAGGGTGTACCATACATCCTTGCCTGTCAGGTTTTCCTCCTCGTTGGAGGGGTAGGGGACATAGTTGATACTTGTCGGTAGTTCGTCATCAAAATACAATACCACTTCTCTACCCTCTACGCTTTCATCCATCAGGAAGTAGGCGCGACAAGACCCCATTGTAATGTTACTTGTCGGCCAATGAAGTTGGTTGTTGCTGCCGACATATAGTTTATTCTTGTTGTTGGCTTCCAGCGTCGTGGGGCTGAAGCTGCCCATGAAGCGTCCGCCCGTGAAGATAGCGTCGGGATTGGACACGTCGATGGTGACGCCCTGGAAGCAGGGATTGGCGATATCCGGTTTTTCAGCAGACCATTTCACCAGGTAGGGATGTCCTGCCTCCACGGTGGTGACGGCATTGGCATAGAGCGTCAGCGTCGTCCCGCTGCATCCCGACCGGGTGGTGTCAATCTCCTTGACGGTGGCTCCTGCCAGTGCTGCAGCAGGTATCGTGAAAGGCAGACATAACGTGTTCCACGAGCCGTCGGCAAAGAGCGTTCTGCTGTCAAGCAACACGTTGACGGTCTCTCCAATGTGGGCAGAGAGCGTCGAGGCATTGTCGCTCTTATTAGCCAGCGTTATGTGGGTTTCGATGCCATTGGTGGACATACACTGGCTGACGGTGCCACCATCGTTCTCGCCTGCGATGCCACCGATATAGATAGTTGAAACATCAGCACCACTGCGCTGCACCACCCCCATATTATAGCATCCCGTAACAGTACCGGTATTATATCCGACGATACCGCCGGCGCGTCCGTGCTTATGAATGGCGCTGACGGGTGCTGTATTGCCACAGTACTGGATGGTACCAGCGCTGTAGCCGGCTATGGCCCCCACGTAGTTGGTATTCTCTCCGTCACCATTGCTATAGATATAGCCATTGCCTGATACTGTCACATTCCTGACGACACCACCAGTGCCGACATACCCGAAGAGCCCTGCCAGTTCGGCTTTGCTCCCGTAGTCAATGCTGATGCCCGATATGGTGTGTCCGCCACCGTCGAAGGTGCCCTCAAAGGGTGTGCTGAACGTTCCGATGGGCGTCCAATAGGCGTCATTATCGAAAGTCAGTACAATATCCGCTGTCAGGGTAATGACATCACCTTCATGGGTGCTGCCTACCAGCGCTGCCAGTTCAGCCTGGCTGCCCACACTGATTTCCGCAGCCTTTACTGTCACAGCCAACAGACAGACTATGCTTAACAAAATCTTTTTCATTCAGATTTACTGTCTCGTATAAAACATCGGTATGTAGGGTTGTCCGCCTTCTGTCGGCGTAGTGCTGGCGTCATAGTTCTTCCAGTTACTGACGGTGAAGATGCGGTGCAACTGGTCACAATAGTACTGCAGCGTGACACTGCCTTCTCCGGCATTACCGCCAACGGTCAGCATAAACTTGCGACTGGCAGTTCCGCTGGCGCTCTCCCATTCCAGAGGCTGCACGCTCCATGCCCTCGTCTCACCGCCGATAGTGGCACGCATCATGTCCTTGTCAGAGGTATAGGAGGCCAGCTCAGGCTGGATACCTATCACCACGGGCATCTCACTGTCGTAGCGAAGATAATCCACTGCGTATTGGTCCCAGTCGGGGCGTGGGTCAGTACCCGGCGTCAATGGATTATCGGGTACTACGGGCGGATTGGGGCCGGTATCATCGCTACCATTGGAACAGGACGTTCCGAAGAGCAAGGTGGCACTCAGTGCCACACTTGCCAGTATTAATTTCTGTATTTTCATTCTACTATCGTTTTCTGTCCGTTATAAATGTATATACCCTTTCTGGTTGGCTTTTTCGGCAACTTGCGGCCTTGTATGTCGTACCACGAGCCGTCGGCAAAGCGCTCTATGGTGGTGAAGTTGACGAGCGTAGGTTCGCCGATACTGCCCGACACGCTGTCGCTGATGTAGGTCATGATGGCGGGCGTCGTGGCAATGATATCGTCACCACGTTCTATGGCGAAGCTCAGTCTGCCGCTGCCACCGTCAACCTGTCCTACACTCAGGAAGAACAGTCCGTCGGCCGTCTGCTCTGTTATACCGCACAGCATACCATCGCTATAGACAGCCAGGCGGTCGCCAGCCTCCAGTTCTACGCCCCTCGTCTGAGCGATGACATTCATCGACACGCCACTGATGTTGTCGTAGCGCTGAGCGTTCACAGTATTCTGACTGTCGGTGGTGCCGTCGTAACGTGAGTTGTCCATGTATGCAGGATAGAAGAAGCTGGTGTTGGTATTGGCATTACGCTTCAGCATATAGCCCTGTCCGGACTTCATGAACGTCAGTGTGCCCTTCCAGGTCCTCACGCCACCGGTCTCCGTCAGTACCGAGAAGGCGTTCTGCGACTTGATGATGTCACCCACAGAGCCCTTGTCGGTATAGTCGGCCAGTGCCGTTCCTACCGGCAGGTTCAGGCGTGACACGTAGCCGATACGGTTCCAGCCAGGCATTACGTTGACGGTTTCATAGGCATTATATACACCTGTCACATAAGCCTGCTTATCGTTGTCCGAATAGAAACGGTAGCGGATGGTCGGGTCTATTTGTATGCTGTCCGTGCCGTTGTCCCAGAAATAGTCATACAATGTCGGGTTCGCTTTCTGGCGCTTTGAGGTGTAGGTATACAGCTGACTGCGTTTGCCGTCGCCGCTGACCACTTCCAGTGCATCGCCCACCGTCCACTTCGTTGAACCGTCAAGCAGATTGCCGATGGTATTCTTATCGGGCGTTACGTAGAACGACAGCCAGTTCCAGCCTTTCTTCAGCTGCAGCGTCTGCACCTCCTTGCTGGTGTTCACCAGCACCACCGGCTCGGTCGTGCTGCCCACGATGACATCGGTCTTGAACAGAATCCTCTTTCCGTCAGCAGGTTCCAGTTGGTAGATACGACCTGTCGAGACATCATAGTACTCGAAGTTCAGCGGTTTACTCTGTCCGTCGGGGCTATAGACGATGAGATAGGTCAGTGCCTCATTGCTACCGGCGGTTTTGTCCACGTTGACATGTGTTACGCCTAAGGTCTTATGCCCTTCACCATAGGCGTGGACGATGTCGTTCGGATCGTTGGCGATGTCGCCATTGATCACGACACGTGCTACGATGTTCATCGAGATATTCTTGTCCTTCAGCTCCTCGCTGACAGTCCAGTCTGGTTCCTCACCACGCACGGAGATGGTCAGCGGCAGGGGTTCTGTCATGCCGTCCTCACTCATAATGGTGATGCGCTCCTCGTAGTCACCAATATTAATATATGGTGATATGGTCAGCGTGATGGTCTTCTCGTCGATAGCGTCGATTGTGCCGTTGGTCTCCGATGCGGTAATCCATACCGGCAGATCCTTCAGTTCGAAATTGTGCGTCTTGCCGCTGACGTTCTGGAGGGTGACGTTGAATTCATACGGCTCGCCATACTGCGTCTTGATGGTCTTGCGCTTCTCCGTCCAACGCAGCGGACTCTGATGCACAAAGATGTCCATCACCACTGGCGATGCCAGCAGATTGCCCTGCAGGTCAGCTACGTCGCGCAGTGTGATATAGACGTGCGTCTTTTCGATACTCGTCTCCGGTTCATTGATGTTGATGAGCAGGTTCTGCTTGTCGGCCACGTAGCTGTAGTTCAGGTTCGCCAGCATACCGCTGTTGTTCATCGGCGCATAGATGTCTCGGTCGGCCACGAGGTCAATGACTTCAGGACGTACAATGGTGTCAGGTGTCGTGGAGTACACACCCTGGCTGTCGCGCACCCTGACGATGCTCAGTCCCGAGGGCATGAGGCGTTGTGTGTTGTCGCCCTGACGCTCCAGACGGCTGAAGGGCACATAGACCATCGTTCCCAGCTCCTTACCAGTAGGAGTTGTTTCGGAGTAGTTCTTGATGAGGTTCTCCGTCAGCGCCATCTCAAACATTGCTAGCTCGTCCAGATGACCCTTCAGGGCATCCGTCGGGGTGTCCTTCTTGGCGTAGGTAGCACCTGCTGCCAGCGTATTACCCACGATGCCGCCCAACGTATCGGCAGCAAACGACTGCCTCAACTTGGTATCGACGTAGAGGTTGCAGACGTTGCGTGAACGGCTCACCGTCACGGCGGCGTGGTGCCACTGTCCGTCGGCCACATCGCCGGCAACCTTCGCCTCATAGCCTGCGCCACGGAAGAAGAACTCGCCCTCCTTCACGCCAAAGTTGAAGTGGTTCTTGCTGCCTGCCTCGTCCTTTGCCTCGCCGTTAGCCAGCAAGGTGCCGTTCTTCTGCGAGGTGTTGAACCAGAACATCAGTGTATAGTCGTGGTAGTCGGCACGGTTGAAGCGTTGTGCGTTGAGCATCACACCCTTCTCGCCATCCAGCTTCAGACTCACTCCCTTGGATGTTTTCCATGTAGTGTTCATCACTGTCCTGATGTCGGCACCACCTACGGCATGGTTGTATATATAAGAACCCTTACCCTCGTTCAAGAGCCAGTAGTCCACCAGTCCGAGTTCGTAGCCCGTCAGTCGTTTCTGTGCATAGTCGGCCATCTCGCCGGTACTCAATGCCCTGTTCCACAGGCGCAACTCCAGCATGTCGCCACGATAGACTGTCAATTCAGGATCTGCAGTATCATAGATTCTGCCCTGTATGTCAGAGCCTAACGATATCGGACCGTTACCCTCGTAGATGCCATTGATGGTGCCGCTGCCTACCGGTGCGTTGCCGTCATAGAAGCGTACCTCGGTGTTCTTCTGCTCGTCGTTGGTCTCGAAGACGTAGTTCAGCTGGCGTAGGGCTGTGAAGGTGATGGGCTTGTTGCCTTCGACAATCTGATTGTTGAAGCGTGCCATCATGCGATTGTCCTTGGTCAGACCAATCTGCAGGTTCTGCTCCATACCGTGGCTCAGCAGCACCACGGAGGCGTCGTGATCCTCGGGCAGCACCATCAGGTCGAACGTGAAGCTCTTGCCTGCCAGATTGCGATTGACTTCTGTGTAGCCGTAAAGCCGTCCTTGTTGATCGGGATCACTGATATTCAGGTGCAGACAGGTGGAGAGCGAGATGTTGCTCTTGTTGGTCAGTCCCAGCACCTCGAAGTTGTTCTCCTTCTTCAGGTAGTTGCCGGCAATCTCCTCTGAGAACATCATCTTGATGTCGTTGCTGATATCGAGGATGCCGTTGGCTGGCTGTGGCTTGCCGAAGAGGGTCGGCAGGCGTGTATCCTTGATACCGCTCAGTATCTTCGACGAGTTAGTCAGGTAGCCGTTGCCGTGACGGCGATAGACCACAGCCCGCAGGTCATAGCGCTGCTCGATGGGATCGGTCTCGCCATAGAATACGGCATTGATATGACCGTCGTCGGTGATGAGTTTGCGCACGCCGCTGGCTTTCGCCATCAGCGCTTCGTCCTTATAATAGGAACACGTATTCACCCATTCTTTATCGCCCTGCGTTGAGAGCTTGTACTGCAGTTCGATATGGTCGAAGTTCTCCTGCGTCACGTCGAAGCCGTCGATGGTGACGGGTAGATAGTAACCCGTCGAGTCATTAGGTGAGTCGGTATTCATCACCCACTTGTCACCCGGCGACGAGATGTTGACCTTTCCTGCCGTGGGTACGAAATGGGCATCAAGAGTCAAAGACGCGAAACGCTCAGGTTCCATGTCATCGACGATGGATATGCCAATGTCCTCATAGTCGAAGCCTGCACCGGGATATACCTCGACCTCCTTCTCGATGACGGTGTTCGGATCCAGCCAGAGGTCGATACCCGAGCCCGTCAGGGCATGACCGTCGATAAAGACCTTGGCACCGTCTTTGTTCATGGCTTCCTCAAGGTAGAGCAACAGCTCCCTGGTGACACGTGCGGGGAACTCACTCTCGTTGGACACCTTGATGGTGAAGCGTGCCGGCTCGTCGTAAGGAACGTTAGATACCACGTGTTGGTCGGTCCATATCTTCAGGTTGTCCAGTGGCATGGTCTTCTGGTCGAGCACTGTGCCCGGCATGTAGTACTGCGTAGTACGTTCCTCCTCGTAGGGCTGTGAGGTAGCACCGCCACGGGTGCGGAAGACAAAGCTGCCATAGTTGAGGTCAGCTGACCAGTATTGCAGTCGTGAATCTTTGCCATCGATAATGCTCTTCAGTGTTTCTCCCGACAGCTTGTAGAAAGCGCCCCACTCCCCGTCCCGCACTTTTTGCGACAGGAGGGTAGTGTCCGCAGCGATGCGATAGACATCGACGTTGAGGTTCGACCTCGTTGAGCAGCGCAGCGTGAAGCCAGTGCTCTTGCTCACTCCTTCGCCACCTTCTGACATATAGTCGGATTTGAAACCTACCATCGGAGTGATGCCGATGTATAAGTAATGGCCGCCAACTTTGAAAGATAACTTTCCTTCTTCGCCTTCTTTCTTAGGCTGTTGGGATGCGTCACGCCCTCCGCCACCGGTAACATCTACACTGGGGAGAGCCCAATAACCACTGTTTGCTTTTATCGCGTTGAATTCCTCGCTATACGATATGCCACTGCTATGGCCGTCGAAGTCGTAGTTCTTCAGCAGCCTTCCAGCCTCCAGCTTCTCTTGCTCGTTTCGGCGGATGAATCCCGTCCACGTCTTGATTTGGCTGTTCAGTCCGACAATGGAGTCCGCGTAACTCACATCAGGAGTATTGGTAGGATAATACACGTCGTAGTACCCCAATTGTGCGAAGTGTTCGTCCGTCCTGACTACCTTGCTGATGTAGGTAGGACGCTGCCTGTCGTCTGCCTGTTTCTGTGCGTATGCGGGGCTTGTGCCCGCAGCCAGCAGCAACGCGTCACGGGTACGGATAAGGTTCGGAATTATTTCCTCAGTGAGGAATGCTTGCGAGTGTACGAAAGTAGATTGAAACTTGTCGGTTATCTGCGTCACTTCATCGCGGATAAGATAGACGGAGTCCTTCTTCTGGGCGTCATAGCCACTGGCTAACACCTTGACGGTGCCTTTTACCGCGTATTTATGTCCATCTATCGTCACTACGCCTCCTGTTGCAGGCATCAGTCGCTTCAAGGCTGCCGAGGGCACCAGACGTACTGCCAGGGCATCTTCGACGATGATGGATGTGTTCAGGCCTATGTAGAGGTCAGAGCCGTTGCCGACATATCGCGCAAAGCGTGACTCGTCACTGGTCTCTATGCGTTCTTTGATGTCCAGCGTGTAATCATAGACATCTTTGTCGTAACGGGTGGTGTAGAGGTTGCCCTTAACACCAATAGTCTGCTCGTGATCGAAGATGACACCCTGGTCGACAGCGCCCGTCACGGAGCCACTGTACCAGGACACTCCAGTACCCAATCCTGCATCCAGCACGATACCGAGATTCAGTGTATAATCCGTGGTGTAGCTATAGTGTAGCTGCGAGCCTTTCTCGATAAAGGCGGTGCTATGGGCTCCAGGCGGGTCGCGCAGTATTTCCACCAAGTGTGGCTGTATGCCGGCTAACACACGGCGCCCCTGCGGCTGAGCTATCGAGGCCATCAGATAGCCATGGATGGGTTCCATCTCGTAGTAGGCACCTCCATACTTCAGTGTGAAGGTCATGGTGCGTAGGGCATTCTTGCCTTCTTGGACGAAAGTGGCGTCCAGCGGGGTGAAGATATAGGCATACATTCCGTTTTCGTCAAGCGTCACGGGGTCGGTGTCCTCCTGTGAATGGAATCCGTTTGTGATAATCAGCTCGGCACCGTCCAGAGGCACGGTGTCAAGGGGCTTTGTCCTGTCATTGTTATAATAGTATTCCTCGCGTGCCGTGAGCACCATGCTGACGGGCTGTCCGGAACGATAGACGGGATAGCCCAGCGTATAGATTCCCTGACCGTCTTTCACCACCTTGCCCTCCTTGTCCACTTCGGGATACCACACCTGAACGGTATCTGAGAGCCCAGCCACGTCAGTAGCGACATATTGCTTGATTCCGAAGTAATTCTCGCCACCACCGTTGAACTGCTGGCGTACCAGTGACGGACTGGCGTGGTAGATGCGCGACCACTGGACAGTATCTCCATTGTGGAGAGCCGTCAGGTCAATGGTCTCACTCACTGAGCCAGGCTGGAAAAGCGAGGGATAGCCATGAGCATAGACCTCAGTAATCTTGTACTTCACGGGATAGATGGGCAACTCATACTCACCCGTCTTCTTGTCGGGGTGAATCTTGATGCGGTAGCGTGAGGCATGCACTATCGTCGTATCCGTATGGTTGAAACCGTGAAGATGCAGCGAGTCGCGCTCACGGATGGTCGGGTCGTTCTGGTCACGGACTATCCAGGAGGCATTGTCGCCTTCCAGCTGGAACACCACCGTCAGCGAGTCGCCCAGGTTGTTCTTCGACAACGACTTTCCCAGTGGCAGCTGACCTTGGGTGTTGCCGCCTACCACACGACCTCGCAGGTTGACGCGCGTCTGGTCCCAGAAGTAGTAACTGGCTATATTTTCTGACCAGTTATGGACGCGCTTGTCGGGGTTATGGCTGTCGGGGTCTATCAGATAGCCGTCGTTCTTGAACACGTGACCCTCTTTCACCACTTGCACGGTGTGGTCACCGTAAGGGATGCTCAGCGAGAAGTGGCCCTGGGCATCGGTCGTCACGGCATTGCCGGCGCCATCGGTAACCTGTACGTTGTCTCGCATGAAGCGCACGCCGCTGACGGGAATACTTGAACCCTCAAACATTACCGTACCTGAGAAGACGGCATATTGTGTCTGCGTGAACACAATGTTCGAAGCTAGGTTGCTTATGTCGTTGAACTCTACCTGCTGGGCAGGGAAGGAGGCGGCATCACCGGTGCTCTCTACGGTGATTTCATAGACAGCACTCTGCTGATACATCAGCTCGCCAATCTCGTAGTAACCTGTCGAGTCGGTGACGCACGAGCGGGCCTGATAGCCGATAATCTCCGGCGATGATTCAGCCTTGCGGGCCCATACCTTCACACCAGGCATTCCTACGCCATTTGCCATACGCACATAGCCTCGCACCATACCGGTGGCTTTGCAGGCACCTTCCACCTGCTTGCTGCTTTTGTGCTCGCCCTGGCATTGGGTGATACCCTCGACGGTATAGATGTAGCTATGGTGTGGGGCTACGGTGTTGTCAGTAAACTGCTGATGCTGGTAGTTGCTCTGCAGCGTGTCAGCCTTCGCGCTCTGGGCTGCCATCTTGTCACGGCGCAGGATGATGTAGCAGTCTGCATCGCCGCCATTGGTTTCCCATGACAGCATGACACCGCTCTGCAGCGTGTCGGCTTTCAGACTGACTATCTCTACGTTGTTGTTGAACTCATAGATGGCGAGGGCGCCCTCATCAATCTTCTGGACGCTGGCAACGCTGTCCTTCGGTAGCAGCAGGGGCGACGTAGAGCGACTGACAGCCAGTCGGAACTGGTGGTCTACACAAGGCGTGGTAATGTTCAGCGCCACTTTGCCGTCGGCCATCTGCTCCTTGCTGAGCTCCTGGCGGGAGGTAGAGATGACTTTGCCACCCACCAGTTTGTCGGTATATAGGTAAGCCTTGGCACGGTCGTCCCAGATCGCTGTCTTCAGCTCCGGGTCGTCGTTCAGTTCCATCTTCGGCACAATGGTGTTACCCATCAGCTCCATCTTGTCCTCACCGACAAGCAGGGCGATGTGCTCCAGTCTCTCCAGCCTGGTCATCGTGTCGTCGGGGGTTTTGGACGGAAGGGAGTAGGTTTCCATCTTGGGCACCACCTTGCCGTCTTCCTCGGTCCACAGGTTGCCCAGGAGTGCTAACAGCTCAGCATTGGACTTGCCGTCTCTTTTCATCATTCCGGCAGGAGAGATGGCCTGACCCTGACTGTCATAGCTGAGTTCGACTTCAACATTACCGCCGTTTGTGATATCGTAGATTCCATCGTCCAGATTGTTCTCAGAGACATCGGTGCCAGTTTTATATCCGTTTCCTACAAAGACACCAAAATGAATGTTGTCGAAATTATAATAGGTTTTTACATGTCCGTCAAAAAGGTTATTTCGCAATACGACCTTGGCAGCATTGGTTTGTCCGATGAAACCGCCCAGATAGCCACCCGTTGTTAATAGTGGCATGTATAAATCGAAATAGGTTGATACGCGGCAGTTTTCTATGGTAATGGTCTTCGAAGCGTTATTCTCACAGCGCCCAATGATGGCTCCGCTGTTATAGTTGCACACTACTTGTCCTGTTACATGCAGGTTCTTGATGGTGCAAGTACCCACATGGGCAAAAAGCGCTGTGTATTCATTAAAACCGGTATCGTTAAAGGTGATGGTGTGTCCGCCACCGTCGAAAGTACCGTAGTATTTGTTATCGTCGTTGGTGCCTGTCATCGTGGTGACTGTAATGTCGGCAGCAAGGACGGCATTGACGTCCGCGCCATGGGCTGTAGCCACCTTGTTTCGGAAGGTCTCCCAGTCGGCGGCGCTCATGATGATGAATCGGCCCTGCTCATCGTAATGCGGGTCACTTTGCTGCGATTCGGTGCCTGGGACGTTCATGTTATTCGTGGCAAAGCAGACCGACAGGGTGGCGTCACCACTCCTCACAAAGTTCTGACCACTGCAGTTTTTCAGCTCTGCAGGGTTAAAGACGCAGTTCGTTAAGACGAGTTCCTCCTTTGCGGAATTGCTGGAACAAACGAAACCCGCACAATTGTCATTGGCTTCAGGGCATATAAACCTGCCGTCGAACACGCAGTTGCTTAAGTGATTAAATGCTCTTCGGGCAGTCTCACCGATGAATCCTGCCGCCTTGTCATTCTTGCCTGTTAACTTGAAGGTTGCTGAAACGCGGCAGTTCTCAATGGTCGTCTCTGCGCATCGACCAACCAGCGCGGAGTGGGGATATTGTGAACTGGAGTTGGTTTCGATGGTTCCCGCTATGTGCAGATTGCGAATGGTTGCCCCGTCGAGGCGATAGAAGAGACAAGCTTCTACTTCCTGTTTTCCGGATTTATAGTTGTACGTTACGGTATATCCGTTGCCATCGAAGACTCCTTCGTAAAAATTGTATTGTCCAACTTTCTTGTTGCTTTCATTGAGTTCGATGTCGTTAGCCATCACTGCCGACAGAGATGAATTGCTGCGCAACAGCTCGCAGTAGGTGTCCCAGTCGGCAGCACTCCTGATGATGAAGCGCCTCTGGGAGTCATACTGACTGGTGGAACCGCCCAGCGCGAAGTTGATATTCACGGAGCGGTTTTCGTCCGACCATGTGCCGTTGCGTTGGGCTGTGGGATTTACGAAGCTGGGCAGCACGATGTCGTTCAGCAGCTGGCACTGGGCATAGTCGCTGCGCGTATGCCATCCCCACATCGAGGTCATCATACGGCGAACACGGTAAAAGACCGGCTTGCCCTTGTACGCCTGCAGCAGCGTGTTGTCGGTATAGCTCAGTTCGTACGTAAAGGGCGAGAATTCCAACTGTCCCACCATCGTCCACGTGCCGTTGACGGGGTCGCCATCGACGTTGCGCTGCACTTCCCACGAGTCGCTTGTCTGGATGTCGGGCCAGCCGTTGTCAGCGATTCGCCACTGCACCAGCGCTGAGCCGTCGTTAAGCATCGCTGCCGTCATCATCTGCGGCTGGTGCATCATAGGCACCGTGATGGGGTCCGAGTGCGTAGTCACCAGCTTCTTGTCGGTATTGAGGTACTGGGCGGTCAGCTTCAGCTCGCTGATGGTGGCGTCTGCGGGCAGGTAGAGATAACCCGACGACTGGGTGTCGAGTTTCAGCGTCTTCCAATAGGCAGACTTGTCAGTAACACCTGCCGGTGCCGTGTTATAGGTTGCCGTCAGCGACTGAATTTCTTGAGCGGCCATGATGTACGGCAGCATAATCTCGTTGCGGTGCATCTCGTTATACGACAACAGGGGATCTACCAATTGAGGTTTGATAGGCTCTGGCTCTGCAGGAATAAATATATCGACAGGACTGATGTCTATCTTCTTGTGATCCTCGGAAGTATTGCCATCTTTGTCGATATCCCACGATATTCTAACGTTCTTGCCGCGAAATTCGCTGGGAATAATCCACCTTAGATACGCTATGGCGTACTCCTGATCCTTGACAAAGGGAATTCCCACCCACTCGACCTTAGAGGTAACCTGATACGAGCTCATGCCACTGCGCTCCAGTGTCATGGTGCCGCCGACTTCCGTCTTACAGTATATCCCTACAGTTGTTCGGTCATTGGAGATGTCGGTCTCCGACGCGTAGTAAAACAGGGTCTGTTTAGTCCCACCGTCAGGGGTGATATACACATACCCTTCTTTAACCCAACTGTCCGAGTTAGTGCGATCGTAACACGGCATCTCCAGCCGCAAGGCTGTCGTTCCGTCAAGACGTACCTGATAGCGCCAAGAATCCTCCGGCGCATTTGTTGCCCACATGCTGCTCACTCCGAGCGTCATCAGCATGGTCAGTAGCCAAAACACCTTTTGTTTCATATTTAGAGTATTTTTGTTTTCTTCTATTTATTATTTGCCTCAAAGATACTCAAAATCAACAAAACTTGCAAGGGTTAGAAGCGCGCGCACGTAAAGATTTTGCATTAGCTGAGACTTTTTGCATTAGCTGAGAGATTTTTACACCCTTGCAGATTCGTTCATTAACGAATTTTCAACCTCTATTCACGCATTTTTCACTGAAAAAGTAGTATATTTGCAGCGTAAATGCCATAAGAATAAAAAACGATATGCCTGAACAGATAACTCCATTGTCGATACTGTATCTTCTGCTCTATGGCGCAGGAACTGCAGTGGCCGTCGTGCTGTTCCTCTACCTGTTGCTGTGTCGGGGCAAGGCTATCGCGCCTAGTATCACACCGCCTGCACGGTTGCGTCGCTGGGCTGCGGCATTATTCGGTGTCATGGCCATGACCCATGTCTGGTGGATATTGTTCTATACATACTCGGACGACACCCACTCGGTGATTTACGGGCTGCTTGTCGCTATCGACTGCATGGCGCTGCCTCCCGTCTTCGTCGGCACTCTGCTGACCATGCTGCAGGATCGTCGCCGACCGCTGTGGCCTATTTTAGTTGTCATGGCGCCCTGTGCAGTGCTCGCAGTGCTACAGATTGCTCTGCCATCCATCGACCTCACGTCCCCGAACAAGGTCTATGGACTGATTCTCGTCGTGGCCTTTATTACATATATGGTGGTGGCAGTGAGACAATATGGGCGGTGGCTGCGCGACAACTATGCCGACCTGGAGCACAAGGAGGTATGGCTCAGTCTTACGCTGCTCATCGGCCTCATGCTACTGCTTTTGAGTTATGAATTTACCGACAACTACGTGATGTCCACTATCGCCCACCTCACCGGATTTCCGCTGGCGGGTCTCCTGCTGTGGCGCGTGGAGACATTGAACGACCTAAGCACCGACAGCCAATCCCCCCACTTGGCACAAAGGGACGCTTCCCTAAGCAAGACCTCCGCTCTAAAGGATGAGGTCCCACATATCGGGCATCTGCTGGCGAAGCACTGCGAGGACACGCAGCTCTACCTGCAGACAGACCTGACCTTGCAGCAACTCTCGGCAGCCGTCGGCGTGAACCGCTATTATCTCAGTCAGTATTTCGCCAGTCAGGACATAAGCTACTATGAATACATCCACGACCTTCGTGTCGCTCACTTCATAGCCCGCTACCGCGAGCTTGCCGCTGCACAGAAGCCCATTGTCGCCCAGCAGCTGGCCTATGAGAGCGGCTTCCACAGCTATAGTACTTTCAGCAGCGCCTTCAAGCGGCGCATGCACAAGAGTGTTACCGCCTGGATGCGCGAAGAGGTATTGATTTGAAACCATGAAATGCTATTTTTGCAAAGGCAGAGAATATTTTTTGAAAAAGCAAAAGAAAAGATGAAAAAGTATGGAAAAAAAAGCGTACCTTTGCAACCGATATTATTAATAATGTATATAAACAATATAAAATTATGGCAAAGAAAGCATTACTCATGATTCTCGACGGATGGGGAATCGGAAAGCATGGCAAAGGCGACGTTATCTTTAACACGCCAACTCCGTATTTGGATTATCTGACAGCCGTTTCGGCTCATTCACAGTTGCAGGCTTCTGGAGAAGACGTTGGTCTGCCCGACGGACAGATGGGTAACTCGGAGGTGGGTCACCTCAATATCGGTGCCGGACGTATCGTGTATCAGGACCTCGTGAAAATCAACCGCGCCTGCAAGGACGGCTCTATCGTAGAGAATCCCCAGGTGAAGGCTGCTTATACTTATGCCAAGGAGAACAATAAGAAGTTGCACCTGATGGGCCTGTGCTCAGACGGTGGTGTACACTCAAGCCTCGACCATCTTTTCAAGCTCATCGAGGTGGGTAAGCACTATGGACTGAAGAACCAGACTTTCGTTCACTGTTTCATGGACGGACGTGACACTGACCCCCGTTCGGGTAAGGGATTCATCGAGCAGGTGCAGGCAGAGTGCGAAAAGAACGATGCTGCCATTGCTTCTATCGTGGGCCGTTTCTATGCGATGGACCGCGACAAGCGCTGGGAGCGTGTGAAGGAAGGTTACGACCTCATCGTGAAGGGTGTTGGCAAGCAGGCCACCGACATGGTAAAGGCCATGCAGGAAAGCTATGACGAGGGTGTTACCGACGAGTTTATCAAACCTATCCACAATGCTTCTGTCAACGGACTGATTGAGGAGGGTGACGTTGTCATCTTCATCAATTTCCGTAACGACCGTGCCAAGGAGCTCACCATTGTGCTCACTCAGCAGGATATGGAGGAGCAGGGCATGAAGACCATCCCCGGACTGCAGTACTATTGCATGACTCCATACGACGCTTCGTTCACTGGTGTACACATCCTGTTCCCCAAAGAGAACGTCGAAGACACCCTTGGTGAATACCTCTCTCGTCAGGGCAAGAAGCAGTTGCACACTGCCGAGACTGAGAAATATGCTCACGTCACCTTCTTCTTCAACGGTGGTCGCGAGGAGCCTTTCGAGGGCGAGGATCGTATTCTGGTTCCATCTCCAAAGGTAGCCACCTACGACTTGAAGCCTGAGATGTCGGCTTATGAAGTAAAGGACAAGCTGGTGGCAGCTATCAACGAGAACAAGTACGACTTCATCGTTGTTAACTTCGCCAATGGTGATATGGTAGGTCACACTGGTGTTTACAATGCCATTGCCAAGGCCGTTTGGGCTGTTGACCACTGTGTCAAGGACGTTATCGAGGCAGCTAAGGCCAACGACTACGAGGCTATCATCATTGCCGATCATGGTAATGCTGATAATGCCATCAATGCCGACGGCACTCCCAATACTGCCCACTCATTGAACCCCGTTCCTTTCATCTATGTCACCAACAACAACAGTGCCACAGTGAAAGACGGTCGTCTGGCCGACGTGGCTCCTTCCATTCTCCACATCATGGGTCTGGAGCAGCCTGCCGACATGACTGGTGAGTGCCTGATTCAGGATTAATCTGCAGTTGAACTCCCTAAGCTTGTCATCCGTCGTATGAGTTACAAACGGTACACTAACGATGCAGTAGAACTGCTGTCAGAATTGATCAGCACGCCTTCCGTCAGTCGCGACGAGAAGGCTGCTGCTGACGTCTTGCAGCGCAAGATAAAAGAATGGAGACTCCCTTGTAAGCGCATCGGCAACAACCTGATAGTTGCCAAACGACTTAGCAAGAAGAAACCTACGATGCTGCTGAATGCCCATATCGATACGGTGAAACCTGTGGAGACATGGACGCGTGACCCGTTTGTGCCAACGATAGAGGATGGAAAACTATACGGACTGGGGGCTAACGACTGCGGAGGTGGACTGGTAAGTCTGTTGCAGGTGTATCGTATCCTTTCGGTGGAGAAGGATATACCTTATAATATAATATATGTGGCTTCGTGCGAAGAGGAGGTCAGTGGGCAGAATGGCTTTTCGGCTGTTTTGCCAGTACTGCCGCCTATTGACGTGGCGATAGTCGGCGAACCAACAGGAATGAATCCTGCCATTGCCGAGAAGGGACTGATGGTGATTGACGGTGTGGCACATGGAAAGAGCGGCCATGCTGCCCGTAACGAGGGTGTGAATGCCATTAACGAAGTGCTGGACGACTTGCAGTGGCTTCGTGACTATCAGTTCCGCAAGGTGAGTCCGTTCCTGGGCGAAACAAGGGCAACGGTAACGGTGGTGCATGCCGGAACACAGCATAATGTGATTCCTGACAAAGTGGAGTTTGTCATTGACGTGCGTACCAATGAGTACTACCAGAATGAATTTGTGTTCGCCTTCCTACAGAAACACATGAAGAGTGAACTGAAGGCCCGTTCCTTCCGTCTTCACTCTTCATTTTTCCCAGAGAATCATCCTCTGATTAAGAGATGTAAGCGTATGCGGATGAAGCCATACGGCTCGCCCACGCTTTCCGACCAAGCCCTGATGCCTTTCCCCTCGTTCAAGTTAGGACCAGGCGAATCAAGCCGCAGTCATACGGCTGATGAATACATAGAAATCGATGAGATTCACAATGCCATTAAGACATACGTGAAACTCATCAGGAAATAGAAAGGCTTAAAAAAATCCAAGTGCTGATTGCCGGCAACTTGGATTTTTTTTTTATCGTCCCAACCACGATTCTGGATTCAGCTTTGCCGTTTCGCGGCGGAGCTGGAACTGGAGGATGTCGTCCTGACCTACGCGACCTAAAGCCTGACGGGTGGATACTTTCTGACCTTTGTGTACATTGACGGAAGCAAGGTTGCAATAGACAGAGATGTAGCTACCATGACGAACCATCACCACCATGGTGCCTCCGAAACTGAATACTGCACTGACCTCGCCATCAAAAATAGAGCGTGCCTGGGCACCGGGATGTCCTTTGATATTAATACCTTTATTATCAAGGGTTACATTGCTTAATCCCTCTACATTGTATTGGCCGAAATGGCTCACGATGCGATAGGGGCCTGTGATAGGCATGGGCAGACGTCCACGGTTGCTCTCGAAATTACCGCTGATACGGCGATCGTCGGAACTGATGGAGTAATCGAGCGACTCGACGTTCTTCTTTGCTTCAGCAACTTCCTTGGCATGTTCACGGGCCTCTGTCTCGGCACGACGCTCCGCAGCCAGACGGGCAGCCTCAGCTTCACGAGCCTGTCGTTCAGCCTCTTCACGAGCCTTTTTGTTGCGGGCAGCACGGGCCTCAGCCTTGGCTTTCTCTTCCTTGGCCTTTGCCTCGGCAATACGACGTGCATTCTCACGGGCTATGCGCTCAGCCTCCACCTTCTTACGTGCTAACTCGGCAGCACGTTTCTTGGCAGCTTCAGCCTCCGCTTTACGCTTTGCCTCTGCTGCTGCACGAGCCTTCTGACGAGCTACTTCCTCAGCAATCAAACGGTCGATTTGCGCATTGAGGGCAGCATCTTTCTTTTTCTGCTGAGCAATGACATTCTGTATCTCCTTCTGTTTCTTCTGCAATCCGGAAACGACATTCTTCTGCTCAGTCTGTTTGCCTTCCAGAGAACGACGCTCATTCTCGCCTCGCACCAAGAGGTGTTTCTTGTTATCGCGAGCAGCCATCAATTCTACCTGCTTGGCATTGACCTCAGCCTGTTTCACCTTTACATCCTCACCTTGAGAGCGTTGGTAGGAGGCATATTCGCGCATGAAACGCATACGGCGAAACATCTGAGTGAAGCTGCTGGCACTGAAGATAAACATCAGTTTGCTCTGCATGGACTGGTTACGATGCATATAACGCATCGACTTCACATATTTCTCCTTGCAGTCTTCGAGTTCAGATTTCAGCTGAGCCAGTTCAGTGTTCATGACTTCTATCTCTACATCGAGCGAGGAGAGGTCTTTGCGGATAGTGTCTATCGTACGGCGCTTGACGGCTATTTCCGTATTGAGTATCATCAGATTCTCAAGGCGCTTCTTGACGTCCAGCTCATTAGAGCGAAGTTGTTTTTCCTGTTCTCTGATTTGCTGTTGTATCTTTTCACGCTGGCTCTGCAGGCTCTGCACAGAAACAGGCTGTGACGTCGATTTCTTTTTCGACGTCACTTTCTTAGTTGTACTTTTCTTGGTTGTGCGTTTCTTCGAAACGGCTGTAGTCTTCCCTTTCCCCTTTGTCGTCCGTCGTTGTTGGGCATACGGAGTAAGTGCAAAGGAGATTAGCAACAATAATATACCTAATCGCCTCATTCGCTAATTACAAAGCCATAAAGCGACGAAGAATATCGTCAACCGATACCTCACGATATTTACCAGAAATTTCTGTACGAGTTTCCCACTCCTCATCATTGCCAAGGTAATTGAGGGTCATACCCATCTTGACAGACTTGCCTGGTGTATTGAACAGGATATTATGGGTGAATGGGAAGAAACGCTTGCCATTGGCGCGGAAGTCCTCGTAGTCCCAATTCAACTGATAGTCACCACGGATTTTGTCCTCATACATGATGTTAGCCATCTTGATAAGGGCTCCTTCCTTGTCGGCCAGCCAGCGATAAGAGAGTTTGCCGTTCTCCATAGAGATGACGGCGTCTTCTCCGATGAGGTCGGTCTGATAGTTGTTCAGCAGTTCGTCGGTGACTTTCGACTTACCGGGCTGGAACAATTCGTTCCAGAACAGTGACTGGAGTGAGAAGAAGTTCAGTCCGCTGTTGCGCATGAAGTCCAGCTGATTGTAGTTAGCTTTGATGAACTGCTTGTTGATACGGTCCATGATGAGGACATAATCTTTGGTAAATTCCAAGCGACCAGCCTCTACAAAGCCAAATGCCATCAGTTGCAAACGAATAACGTCGTCGCGCTTCATCTTCAGATTTCCTGTGAGGGTCAGCTGTTGGTTGCCCACCTCGACAGAGAACTTCACCTTTGAGGTAATGAACTTTGCATACTGTGCATTGTCATTCACTTTCTGCAAGAACTGCTGAGCCTTCATGGTTGTAGGAACCGAAGTCTTGGAGTCTTGCACTGCTTTTTTCTTTGTGCCACATGCTGCCAACATCAATGGCAGAACCAGAACGGCAATTTTCAAAATACGTGATGGTTTCATTCTTTTTGGTATTTTTTAAGTTTTATCTTTCTTGTTAATATCTGTTGTCTGTCTTCTACGGGTTGCCCTGGCTCAGGAACCACTTCGGCTGCACGTGCCAGTGCCTGTTGCCAGAAATCCACTGCGCGTTCTTTTTCTCCCGCAAAATAATAAATGTCGCCTGCATGTTCCAAAAGGACAGCAGATGTGTCGGAGTCGCACTGCAGTGTCTGGTCGATGTATATCTTTGCCTCAGTATATCTGCCCTGCTTGAAGAGGATCCAGGCATAGGTGTCGAGATAGGTGGCATTCTTAGGTTCTGCCTTGATGACGCGGTATGACATTTGCTCGGCCTTGTCTAATTGAATGCCTTTTTCGCTCAAATAGTAGGCATAGTTGTTCAGACAGCCGTAATTATCGTCTTTCCATACCAGACAGGAGTCATAAGCTGCAAAAGCCTCCTTGTCGTTGCCCTTCTGGTGCAGGATGTCGCCCATGACGGCATAGAAATCGCTGACGATATCGGGGTCGCTCTGCTGGGTGATAACACCTATGCCGTTGTGGAATGCATTGAGAGCCTGGTCAAGTTGTCCCTCCCGATAGTAGGCAATGCCCTGGTAGTAATAAAATGCCATTTCATCAGGGTTGTACTGTCGGGCATCCTGACAGAGCGAGATAATGCGGTTCATATCGTTAGCCTGCCAGGCATAGCTGACCAGTTGCAGTCGGGCTGCCGCATTGTCGGGAGCTACTCTCAGCACCTGTTCCAACACACCGCTGATGGTGTCGTTAGGCATCTGCTTAAGATTCATGTAGGTGGCGCACAGAATGGCTATGTCAGCATCCATCTGAGGCTGGTCCAGCATTTTTCGGAAGAGATAGAGAACCCTTGTGGAGTCACCTCCCTCCTGTTCGCTCTGTCCTATCTCCTGTCGCATCAGAAGGATACGGTCCTGCGACGTGATATTCTTGCTCAGCAGCACCTTTTCCGTCAGGGCGTCAGCCTTGTCGGGGTCGCCTTCATCCTTCTCATAGGCAAGCAGTGCCATCAAGGCATTGCGGTTGTCGGGCTCTATTCTGAGGATGTCGTCATAAATCTCCAGCGCTTTCTTCTTCTGTCCATTCACAAAGAGTGCATTGGCATAAAGACCACGATAATTCTGATCGTTGGGATATTGGTCTGCCAAATGCTTCATCTCGGCAATCGCCGCCTTTTTGTCGCCTAACTGGGTATAGAAATTACTCTTAGCATAAGACAGACGCTCGCTCTTGCCTTCTACGGTTTCGAGAAGTGTCAGCGTCTTGATGGCTGACTCGTATTCGTGCTGTTCCTCGTAGAGTTGTATCAGAACACCCAAGACGTCATCTCTGTCGCGGTGCTTGTCATAAAGGCTCTCCAATACCGCTGCCGCCTTATCATACTGGTGCAGATTGATATAGGCATTTGCCAAAGTCTCCTGATAAGTGGAGTTCGAAGGCTCCAGGGCCGCAGCCTTTTCAATGCAGGCGATGGCTTTGTCTTTCTGCTTGAGTGCTCCGTAATACTGAGAAAGATAGTAATAGGCTTCCGACTTAGTCGAGTCAATCTCCACGCAATGTCGCAACAAGTCGAAGGCAGCATCACTGTTGCCCTTTGCCCTTTCGCAGATGGCTTCCAGGAAGAATGCATTATAGCGACTGCTATTACTGATGACCTGCGACACTACAGGCAGCACCAGCAATAATGCAAATAGTAATATGATAACTCTTAGTTTCTTCACTACGATTCGTTTATTTTACTCCGGTATGACCATAACCGCCTTCGCCGCGCTCTGTCTGGTCAAGTTCTTCTACAACGATAAAGTCTGCCTGTTCGTGACGTGCAATAACCATCTGGGCTATGCGCTCTCCGTCGTTAATCACGAAGTCGTCCTGAGAAAGATTGATCAGCAGGACACCTATCTCACCACGATAGTCGGCATCAATGGTGCCGGGCGAGTTTAGTACGGTCAGCCCATGTTTCAAAGCCAGTCCACTGCGTGGACGGATTTGGGCCTCATAACCTTCGGGCAGGGCGATGTGCAGACCTGTAGGTATAAGACGGCGCTCCATGGGATGAAGCGTAATGGGACTCTCGATATTGGCACGGAGGTCCATTCCTGCGCTTTGTGGCGTAGCATAAGCAGGCAGTTGCTGATGGCCACGATTGACTACTTTAATTTGAATCATTTCGAAATGTTACATTCTTATAAGGTGCAAAATTAATGATTTCTATTTAATTAGCCATATTTTTCTTAAGAAAATGTGGTTTTTCACTAAAAAATTCCTACTTTTGCATCATGATGGACTGGAAAAAGCTGATTTCAAACAAACGACTGGGGCAAGAACATCGCCACACAGAGCGTCACGATGATCGCACCGAGTTCAAACGCGATTACGACCGTTTGATATTTTCTGCGCCGTTTCGCAGACTGCAAAACAAGACGCAAGTGTTCCCCTTGCCAGGAAGTATTTTTGTACATAACCGTCTGACTCACTCGTTGGAAGTGGCCAGCGTAGGAATGTCGTTGGGCAATGATGTTGCTCAACGGCTGATTAAGGAAAAGTATCCCGAACTGAAGGATACGATGTTTGAACAAATCGGACAAATCGTCAGCACTGCCTGCCTGGCTCATGACTTAGGAAACCCACCCTTCGGACATAGTGGCGAGAAAGCCATACAGACTTTCTTTACGGAAGGTGTGGGCAGCTCGTTGAAATCGGAAGTTTCGCCGACTTTCTGGGACGATATTACCCATTTTGAGGGCAATGCCAACGCTTTTCGCCTGCTCACCCATCAATTCGTGGGTCGTCGTCCTGGTGGTTTCGTAATGACCTATTCCACGCTGGCAAGTATTGTCAAATATCCTTATGCCTCATCAGCAGCCCAAAAGAAAGGCAAGTTCGGCTTCTTCCAGAGTGAGCAACCTTATTTTGAACGTATTGCCGATGAAATGGGGTTAATTCGCCTCTCTGATGCGTCCGAACCACTGCGCTATGCGCGCCATCCGCTCGTCTATTTGGTGGAGGCCGCTGATGACATCTGCTATATGATTATGGACATAGAGGATGCGCACAAACTGAAAATTCTCAGCTACGCAGAAACGCAGGATTTGTTCCTGAATTTCTTTGACAAGGAGATGCAGCAGAGAATCTTACAGCGCATTGAGGACGAACAACTGAAAGATCCCAACGAGAAAGTGGTTTACCTGCGTGCCTGTGTCATTGGCAAATTGGAGAACGAGTGTGTCAACACCTTCTTGATGCACGAAGAAGAGATTCTGAATGGCTGCTTCGAGGGTTCGCTCATCAAGCGCATCAACCAACAGCAACAAGAAGCCTACAGGCGTTGTGCCGATCTATCGGTAGAGCGCGTCTATAGAAGTCGTCCTGTTCTGGATGTTGAATTGTCGGGTTACAAAATCATGGCTACCCTGATGACGCAGATGGTTGAGGCCGTAATGCACCCAGACCGTTTCTACTCACAACAGCTCATCGACAGGGTTTCGAGTCAGTACGACATCAATTCGCCGGAATTGGAAAGCCGGCTGATGGCGGTGATTGACTATATCTCGGGAATGACAGACGTCTATGCACTGGACGTCTATCAGAAAATCAACGGAATCTCATTGCCTATCGTATAGGCGATTACTTCTTTTCCTTATAAATGATTTTGTTGGCGCCAGAGGTTATCTGGAGTTCATCGTGGTGTTCCTGGATGAACGAGTCGATGTGGCGCTTCTTCTTCTCCTCGAAAATCTCGTCAATGGAAATAAGGATACCCGTTTCCTCTACGTCGCCAAAGCCATAGTTGATGGCAGTTCCGAAGAGTTTCATCGTCGGAGAAAGACTCATATAGGCATTCACCAAAGGGGGAATATTGTAGCCCAACTTCCTGATTTCGCGATTCAGGATGCGATAGTCTTCACGGAAGGAATTCTCGCAGAAAAGTTGTTCCAACTCCGTCTGGTCAGTTTCAATAACCAGCGGTTTCATCGGAATAATCAGCTTCTCTTTGTCGTCGAAGTATTTCTTGAGGAAATAAAGAATCATGTCGCGTCCCTTACGGATATACGAAGGGTACATCGTCATCTTGCCGAAGTAGTAGCGGATGTCAGGGCGAATCACTGTGATAGCTCCCAGCCCGTCCCAGAGATTGTCGAGCGCAAATAGGCTCTTTGCACCCATTCTCGACGACTGGTAAGGCAGAGATACGAAGGAACGGCCTAACTCAACGGTCTTGTGGGCATACTCCTTGATAAATCTTTCAGAGAAATGGAACATGTGACTCGTTGCCAGAATGGGCTGACCTTGTTTGTCGTATTCCCAATCCGTGCCCAACAAATAGCGATAACCTCCGATAATCTCTTCTGCCTCAGGATTCCAGACAATCAACTGCTTGTAACAATTGTCACAAACGTCGAATTCATCGAGGTCAAGTGCTTTGCCAGTGCCTCCTCCTGCTTCGCGGAAGACAATCTCGCGCAATCGGCCAATTTCCTTAAGCACATTGGGGGCATTGTGAGCAGTTACCACATAAATCTGGTTATTGCTCTTGTTGGTTAAGCGTAATTGCTTGTCGGGCGTCAGTTCGCTCTTCAGCAATTCCTTGTCAATCGGCTGAATGATTTCCTGTTCCATTCTAATGTTGGTTGTTTATAGTTCGTAAACTTTGTCTTGTACAAATTTTGCCCATTCCAACGGGGTCTTGCTCTTGTCGAAGGTTTGCCAGGGGATGGGTTTCCCTATCTTCACCTCGAACGTCTTTCCCACATTCTTATACATCTCGTCGACCAAGAACAGCATGGCGAGATTGAAAGGCAGGAAACGGTCGGAGAAATTGGCCAGACGATAGAAGAACTTCGAGTTCTGTCCGCTAAAGTGGATGGGCACTACGTCGCGCTGATATTCCACGCTCTTCACCACGAAAGTCTTCGACCAGGGAATGTCGCGAATCACGCCGTTGCGCTTGCGCGAACAGATGCCTGCCGGATACATCAGCATGTGGTTGTCGCTCTCGAAACCGGCTTTCACCATCTTGGGGAAATTACGTCCCTGATGTCCCGTTTTATTGATAGGAATACAGAGAGGGGCCAGTCCTGGAAGATTCATCAGCAGGTCGTTGACCAGATAACGGAAACGGCTGTCGTAATGCCGACCGATAATAGCGCCTAACGCAACACCGTCTTCACCTCCCAGCGGATGGTTCGACACAAAAGTGTATAGCTTTCCGTCATTTTTGTCAGGCAGATTCTCAATGCCTTCTATCTTGAGCGTCATCTGCAGATACTCCACGCAGGCCTCCAGCCATTCCGTACCCACCTTGTGACGACTCTCCCAAAGAAAGGCATTCACCTTGTCTTGGTGCACAATGCGCTTGAGCCACGAAACCAAGAAACCAGGCACCCATTTAGCCTTGGCGCCCATCTTGCTTTTCAGTATCTCGTCAATGTCTATTGTCTTCTCTGTAACCTGTTCCATTTCTCTCTGAAACTACTAACAGTTTGCAAAAATAGTAAATAAGTTTGAGAATAATGCACTTCCACCCTAAAAATGTGCAAAAATTTGCAGTTTTTCACTTTGCCCCACCAAGCACGAAAAGTTTTTGGGTAAGCAGAGAAAAAATATTCCCAGCGCTGGGAAAAAATTTCCCTAGGCAGAGAAAAAATAACTTAGACGTGAATCGGAAACAAAATCTTGGGATGCGGTAAAAATTCCCCACCAATATTTAAATTCTTAATTACCTAAAAGTTAAGTAGTTACATCAACGATTTAAAATTTTAAAGAATATTCACTAAAATAATGTGGGGAATTGTGGGGAAATGTGGAGGAAAATGATTAATTTTGCATCCGATATCATTATAAAAGAAGTACGCATGCGATTTTTAGGTAACATAGAAGCCAAAATTGACGCCAAGGGACGCGCATTCCTGCCTGCCTCTTTCCGCAAGGTGCTGCAAGCCGAGAAAGAAGAACGGCTTGTGCTCCGGAAGGACGTTTTCCAGCCTTGTCTGGTGCTCTATCCGGAGACGGTGTGGAACGAGCAGATGGATGCTATGCGGCAACGGCTTAACAGATGGAACAAACAGCACCAGCAAGTGTTCCGTCAGTTCGTGAGCGAGGTGGAACTTATTGCGCTCGACGGCAATGGGCGCTTCCTTATTCCCAAGCGCTACCAGCGATTGGCATCAATCGAGCAGGACATCAAGTTTGTAGGATTGGGCGACACGATAGAAATCTGGGGTGTTCAGAAGGCTGAGGAACAGCAGATGGCGCCCGAGGAATTCGGCAATGCACTCGAACAGCTCATGGCAGTAGAAGAATAAAGAAGAAAGAATGGTCACAACGGCAGAGACATACCATGTACCAGTGCTCTTGCAAGAGAGTATCGACGGACTTGACATCAAGCCCGACGGCATTTATGTGGATGTAACCTTTGGTGGAGGAGGCCATAGCAAAGAGATTTTAAAACGACTGGGGAAGAACGGACATTTGTATAGTTTCGACCAAGACGCAGATGCCGAGCAGAACATTGTGAACGACGAGCGTTTCACCTTCGTCCGTAGCAATTTCAGATACCTGCGCAACTGGATGCAGTATTATGAGGTTGAGGAGATTGATGGTCTGTTGGCCGATTTAGGTGTTTCCTCGCATCATTTCGACGACGAGAGCCGAGGGTTCTCCTTCCGTTTCGACGCCCCGTTGGATATGCGCATGAACAAGCGTGCTGGCAAGACGGCAGCCGATGTTCTGAATGAATACGATGAAGAGCGGCTGGCAGATGTGTTCTATCTGTATGGCGAACTTAAAAGCGCACGTCGTATTGCCTCAGCCGTCATTGCGGCCAGACAGCAAAAGCCTTTTGAAACAACAGGCGACCTGATGGCTGCGACAGAGAAGCTGATGCGCTCAGAAAAAGAGAAGAAAGACTTGGCCCGCCTGTTTCAGGCCCTGCGAATAGAAGTCAATCACGAGATGGATGCCCTGAGAGATATGCTGAAAGGAGCCTGTATGTTGCTCAAGAGCGGAGGGCGACTGAGTGTCATTACCTATCACTCGTTAGAGGACCGCATGGTGAAAAACGTGATGAAATCGGGAAACACAGAGGGCAAGATAACACAGGACTTCTACGGACGCATATCCAGTCCGCTCCGTCCTATCAATAATAAGGTAATAACACCTGATGACAACGAACTTCAAAACAATCCACGAAGCAGGAGCGCCAAACTCCGAATCGCAGAAAAACTTTAATCAGAATGGAAGAAAAGGAAAAGAAAAATAAGAACAACGCAGGAGAGACGGTCATTGAGGTAGAGAAAGCCCCAACAGAATCTCAAGATGCCGAGAGCGAGAAGGTTTTACAAGAAACCATCCAGAAAATCAAGGAGACTGCCAGCGAGGAAGACCCTCGTCCCTCCCAGCAAGTCAATCTCCGGACGATTCTCGGTGGTGATATCCTGACAGCCGGAATGGTGCGCTCTCAGATATGGCTCTTCGTCCTCATCGTGGCATATACCATTGTCTATGTGGCGTTCCGCTATCAGTGCCAACAGGATATGCAGGCTATTGATAAGCTGGAGACACAGTTGAAGGATGCAAAGAACAAAGCACTGGCTGCCTCGAGTACACTCACCGAGAAGTGCAGAGAGAGTCACGTATTAGATATTTTACAACAGAACAAGGATTCGCTGCTGCATATTGCCGACCAGCCTCCTTATATAATACAAATACCCGAATAGGAATTGCGTCATGAGTAAATTCGACAATGATAGAGTAATGCCGCGCTATATGATTATAGCGGTTGTTCTCACACTGGTGGGCTTTGCCGTTGTGGGCAAGGCTTTCTATATCATGACGGCAAAGAAGCAATACTGGACCGACGTGGCCGACCGACTGAAGCGCGACAGTGTCAGTGTGAAGCCCAAACGAGGCAATATCCTCAGTTGTGACGGACAACTGATGGCCAGCTCCATCCCAGAATATAAGATATATATGGACTTCAAGGCAGGTGGTGAGGAGAAAGACTCTATCTGGCAGGAGAAAGTCGATTCCATCTGCATGGGTCTTCACGAGATATTCCCACAGAAGACTGCTGAGGAGTTTAAGCAGCACATGGAGGAAGGTCATAAGAAAATGTCGCAGCACTGGCCCATCTGGCCTCGCCGCATTGATTACAACACTTATACGGAAGTGAAGCAGTTGCCCCTTTTCCGCCTGCCGAAATACAAGAGCGGTTTCCACGAAGAGGAGTTCAATGCCCGTCGCCGTCCCTTCGGTTCGCTGGCAGAGCGTACCATCGGTTCTATGTTCGGAGCCAAGGACAGTGCCCGTTTAGGACTGGAGTTGTCGTATGACTCCATCCTCCGTGGTACCTCAGGACTGACCAACCGTCGTAAGGTATTAAATAAGTATATGAACATCCCCGTCACACTGCCTGTCGATGGTTGCGACATTGTCACCACTATTGATGTCAATATGCAAGACCTGGCCGAGCGTGCTGTCATAGAAGAACTGAAACTGATAGGTGGCGATCTTGGAGTGGCCATTCTCATGGAAGTCGAAACGGGCGACATCAAGGCCATTGTCAATATGACACTTTGTCCTGACGGAGAATATCGTGAGGTGAAGAACAATGCAGTGTCCGACCTTCGCGAGCCAGGTTCCGTCTTCAAGACAGCCTCTATGCTGGTAGCCCTGGACGACGGAGTTGTCGATACAACCTATGCTGTCAACACAGGCGGAGGTGTTTATCCCATGCACGGACGTGAGATGAAAGACCATAACTGGCGTCGAGGCGGCTATGGCACCATCACCCTTCCGCGCATTCTGGAAGTCAGTTCCAACATTGGTGTCAGTCGCATCATTGACGACAAATACGGAAGCAAGCCAGAGAAGTTTATCGAAGGTATTTATCGCACAGGATTAGCTGCCGATCTGAAAATACCTATTAAGGGATATGCCCGTCCGCACATCCGTATGCCGGAGAAAGACAAATATGGGCATTGGACCAACTGGAGTAAGACGGCTCTGCCCTGGATGTCGATAGGTTATGAGACGCAAATTCCACCGATTTCAACGGTAACATTCTATAACGCTATTGCCAACGACGGTATCATGATGCGTCCCCGTTTCGTCAAGAGTGTCATGAAAGACGGAAAGGTGATAGCCGAATTCCCACCAGAAAAGGTGATGGAGCGCAGAATTGCCAAGCCACAGACCATCAAGACCATGCAAACCATTTTGGAACACGTGGTCAGTCAGGGACTGGGAAGAAAGGCCGGTTCACGTATGTTTAAGGTGGCAGGCAAGACAGGTACTGCCCAGATAGCTGAGGGCGGCGGCTATAAAACGGGTATCGTCAAGTACTGGTTGTCGTTTGCAGGATATTTCCCTGCCGACAATCCCCGCTACTCTTGCATTGTCTGCTTGAAGAAGTCTGGTCTGCCTGCCTCAGGTGGTGGTATGAGTGGTGTTGTGTTCCATCATATCTCAGAAGGCGTGATGGCCCGCAACCTGAAGCTGGACGTGAAAGATGCCCACGACACAGCTTCCGTACAGATTCCCGATGTGAAGAACGGAAATATTCTTGATGCCAACTACGCTTTAAGACAACTGGGTATCCCCACCAACAAGTCGTGGGAAGGCTCTTACTCCAAAGGTAATCCCATTTGGGGACAGGCCGAGCGCCTGCCGAAGGAGATAGCATTTAAAAAGGTGGAGATAGAGAAAGGTGTAACCCCCAGTGTTATTGGCATGGGTGCCAAGGACGCAGTCTATCTCTTGGAAAGCCAGGGGCTGAAAGTCAGAATTTATGGTCGGGGCAAGGTTAAAAGCCAAAGCTATCCTGCTGGCAAGCAAATCGTGCCAGGCAGTGAATGCAGCATCAGTTTAGAATAAGAAAAAACATTATAAGGTATGAAATTAAACGAACTTCTAAAAAATGTCAAGCCTATCTGTATCATCGGTAGTGACGATATCGATATTACAGGTGTGAACATTGATTCACGAAAAATAGAGACCGGACATCTGTTTGTGGCCATCAAAGGTACGCAGACAGACGGTCATAAGTTCATTCCCAAGGCCTTGGAATTGGGAGCCTCTGCTGTTTTGTGTGAGGACATCCCAGAGGAGAAAGCCGTTGGAGTCACTTATGTGCAGGTAGAATCTACGGAAAGTGCCGTCGGTCCCGTAGCCACCGTTTTCTTTGGCGAACCATCTAAGAAGTTGAAACTGGTCGGTGTTACAGGCACCAATGGTAAGACCACTATCGCCACCTTATTATATAATATGTTCCGTAAGTTCGGACACAAATGCGGGTTGCTTTCTACTGTCTGCAACTATATTGAAGGCGAGGCTATTCCTGCCGACCATACGACCCCCGATCCTATCGAGTTGAACCACTTGTTGAGTAAGATGGTTGAGGCTGGCTGCGAATATGCTTTTATGGAGTGCTCCAGTCATGCTATAGCCCAGAAACGTATCGGAGGTTTGGACTTCGCAGGCGGCATCTTTACCAATCTGACGCGCGACCACTTAGACTATCATAAGACTTTTGAAAACTACCGGGATGCCAAGAAAGCCTTCTTCGACGGTCTTTCCAAGGACGCTTTTGCCATTACCAATGCTGACGACAAGAATGGTAGTGTGATGGTGCAGAACTGTAAGGCAAAGATCAAGACCTACTCCACGCGTTCGATGGCCGATTTCCGTGCTCGCATCATCGAGTGCCACTTTGAGGGGATGTACCTTGAGATTGATGGTAGGGAAGTCGGTGTACAGTTTATTGGGAAATTCAATGTCAGCAATCTGCTGGCTGTTTATGGTGCAGCCGTCATGTTGGGCAAGAAGCCCGAAGACATCCTGCTGATACTGAGCACGCTGAAGAGTGTGGCAGGCCGTCTGGAGCCTATCCGCTCGAAGGAAGGCGTAACGGCTATTGTAGATTATGCTCATACACCTGATGCCTTAGAGAATGTGCTGAATGCTATCCATGAAGTACTTGATGGAAAAGGCGGACAGGTGATTACCGTATGCGGAGCAGGTGGAAACAGGGACAAGGGCAAGCGTCCGCTGATGGCACAAGAGGCAGCCAAGCAGAGCGATAGAGTTATCATCACCAGCGACAATCCCCGTTTTGAGGAGCCTCAGGACATTATCAATGATATGCTGGAAGGTCTTAATGCCCAGCAGAAAAAGAAAACCATCAGCATTGTTGATCGTAAGGAGGCCATTCGCACTGCCACGATGATGGCCAACAAGGGCGACGTTATTCTCATTGCCGGCAAGGGACATGAGGATTATCAGGAGATTAAAGGTGTCAAGCATCACTTTGATGATCGCGAGATTGTAAGAGAAATATTTGAAAACGAATAAGCCTATGTTGTACTATCTGTTCAGATTCTTAGAGCAATTTAATATCCCAGGTGCGCATATCTGGTCATATATCTCCTTCCGTGCTATATTGGCACTGATTCTCTCGTTGCTCATCTCTGCATGGTTCGGAGAACATTTCATCAAATGGATGAAGCGTCGCAACATTTCAGAAACGGCGCGAGATCCGAATATTGACCCATTCGGAGTCGAGAAGAAGGGCGTACCCACTATGGGTGGCATCATCATCATTGTTGCCATCCTTGTACCTGTCCTGCTCTTAGGCCGTATGCGCAACATCTATCTGTTGCTTATGATCATTACCACTGTCTGGTTGGGATTCTTGGGATTCATGGATGACTACATCAAGATTTTCAAGAAGAACAAAGATGGTCTGAAGGGCAAATACAAGATTATCGGACAGGTGTCTATAGGCTTCATTGTAGGAATCACCCTGTGGCTCAGTCCCGATGCTGTTGTCCGTGAATACTGTGCTGATATGCAACAGCAGCAGAACCCCAAAGAGGTGGTGGTGAAGCATAAAGCAGAATACGTGAAATCACTGCAGACCACGATTCCGTTCTACAAGAATCACAACCTGAACTATTCAGACATTATGTCATTCTGTGGCAAATACAAAGTAGCTGCAGGATGGATTCTCTTTGTTCTGATGACCATCTTTGTGGTGACTGCTGTCAGCAACGGAGCCAACCTCAACGACGGAATGGACGGTATGTGTGCAGGCAACTCGGCTATCATCGGAGTTGCACTGCTGATTTTCGCCTACGTCAGCAGTCATATTATCTATGCCTCCTACTTCGACATTATGTATATCCCCCACACACAGGAACTGGTTGTGTTCCTCAGTGCCTTCGTGGGTGCCATGATAGGTTTCCTGTGGTATAATGCCTATCCGGCACAGGTGTTTATGGGAGACACAGGTTCGCTGACCATTGGTGGCATCATCGGTGTTTGTGCCATCATCGTACACAAGGAACTGCTGCTCCCCATCCTTTGCGGCATCTTCTTCATAGAAAGTCTGAGCGTCATTCTTCAGACGCAATGGTTTAAGATTCAGAAGAGAAAGGGCAAGCGTGTCAGGATTTTCCGTGCTACACCAATACACGATACCTTCCGCAAACTGGATTCCCAGTTGGATGCCACCAGCACTTATATTTTGAAGGGATGGCCCCATCGTCCTTTCCACGAGTCGAAAATCACTATCCGTTTTTGGATTACCACCATTATATTAGTAGCTATCACAATTATAACATTGAAGATAAGATAAAATGAAGAGAATCGTCATATTAGGAGCAGGCGAAAGTGGCGCAGGTGCTGCCGTATTAGCCAAGAAAGAAGGTTTCGATGTGTTTGTAAGCGACATGTCGATTATCAACGAGAAATACAAGAAGATGCTGGACGACCACCAGATTGAGTGGGAAGAAGGCCATCACACAGAAGAGAAAATCTTGAATGCCGACGAGATTATCAAGAGTCCCGGTATTCCGGATACTGCTCCTATGATTGTGAAAATCAAGGAGAAAGGCATTCACATCATCAGCGAAATAGAATTTGCCGGTCGTTACACCAATTCGAAAATGGTTTGTATAACAGGTTCTAATGGTAAGACAACTACCACCAGTCTTATCTATCATATCTTCAAGGAAGCAGGCTATGATGCCGGACTTGCCGGTAACATCGGCAATTCTCTGGCGCTGCAGGTAGCTGAGGACCCGCACGAATACTACATCATCGAACTCAGTTCCTTCCAACTGGATAATATGTATGATTTCCGTGCGAATATCGCCATTCTTCTGAATATTACGCCCGATCATCTCGACCGCTATGGCTTCTGCATGCAGAACTATGTAGATGCCAAGATGCGTATCATCCAGAATCAGACACCTAACGATGCCTTCATCTATTGGAACGACGACCCCATTATCAAGAAAGAACTGGAGAAATACAACATCCTCTCTATCCAGTATCCCTTCTCAGAACTGAAGGAGAAAGGCAGTATTGGTTATATTGAGGAAGGACAATACAAAATTGAAAAACCTGAGCCATTCAACATGGAGCAGGAAAACCTCAGTTTGACGGGTAAGCATAATATTTACAATTCACTTGCTGCAGGTATTGCTTCAGACATTGCTGGTATCAAGAAAGAAGTCATTCGCAAGTCACTTGGCGACTTCCCCGGGGTAGAGCATCGTCTGGAGAAGGTTTGTACTGTGCGTGGCGTCCAGTATGTCAACGATTCTAAAGCCACCAACGTAGATGCATGTTGGTATGCCCTGGAGTCGATGAAGACAAAGACCATCCTCATCATCGGAGGCAAGGACAAGGGCAACGACTATAACCCCATCAAACCGCTGATTAAGGAAAAATGTGCAGGTTTGGTTTATCTTGGAGCCGACAATCAGAAACTGCACGATAATTTCGACAATATGGGTATCCCCGTTCGTGACACTCATTCCATGAAAGAATGTGTTGAGGCTTGCTACGAAATGGCAGAACCAGGTATGACTGTCTTACTGTCTCCCTGCTGTGCCAGTTTCGACCTCTTTAAGAATATGGAAGACAGGGGCGAACAATTCAAGGAATTGGCTAGAAATCTGTAAGATATGAATAAAAAGATAGGCAATATTTTCAAAGGCGACAAGGTCATCTGGATGATTTTCTTCTTCCTCTGTATGATCAGCATTGTGGAGGTTTTCTCAGCTTCCAGCAATCTGACATATAAGAGTCAGAACTACATCGGCCCTATCGTCTATCATACCGGAACTATCATCTTCGGTGTGGTTGTCGCTATTGTCACACTGAATATTCCGTGCAGGTTTTTTAAGTTGATGACTCCTTTCATGTTGCTTATCACAGCCATCACACTCTTGTGGGTGCTCATCGGAGGCCAGACCATCAATGGCGCCAACCGTGTCATCTCGCTCATGGGTTTCACCTTTCAGCCGTCAGAGATAGCCAAGGGAACCATTGTGTTGGCTACTGCTCAGATTCTCAGTGCTATGCAAAGAGAGAACGGGGCAGATAGGAAGGCTTTTAAATGGATTCTTTGGATTACCATACCCACCTGTTTCTTAATTGGATTGGAGAACTTGTCAACAGCAGCTCTGCTCTTTGCCGTCGTCATCCTTATGATGTTTATCGGCCTCGTACCATTAAAACAATTGGGTAAGTTGGTGGGAATACTTGTATTTTTTGCTTTCCTCGCCATTGCGATGGTCATGATTGTGGGTAACGACACCACAGGGCAGGAAGTGGCGAAAACGGAACAGACAGACCAGCCAAAGAAGAAGAGTAAACTGGAAAAAATGCTGCACCGTGCCGATACTTGGAAAGGACGTATCCTCAAGTTCGGTAAGGAAGATGTGACACCTCAAGAATACGATCTTGACAAGGATGCGCAGGTGGCACACGCCAATATCGCCATTGTGTCGAGTAATATCATTGGTAAAGGACCTGGTCAGTCAGTGGAACGCGACTTCCTCTCCCAGGCCTTCTCGGATTTCATCTTTGCCATTGTCATTGAGGAACTGGGCCTCTTAGGCGCAGCTTTCGTCGTATTCCTTTATATCATCCTGCTTTACAGGTCGGCCCGCATAGCCAGTCGCTGCGAGAATAATTTTCCTGCTTTCCTGGTGATGGGCCTTGCCTTGCTCTTGGTTGTTCAGGCGGCTTTCAATATGATGGTAGCCGTAGGGTTGGCACCAGTCACAGGTCAGCCCTTGCCGCTCATCTCAAAAGGAGGTACATCTACCATCATCAACTGTGCCTATGTGGGAGCTATCTTGAGCATCAGCCGCTCGGCAAAAATGAAGAAAGAGCCTGAAGGAATAAAAAATATCGGGTAACTTTCGAAAATAAGAAATTTAATTTGTACTTTTGCACACTGCTATATAAATAAGGTATATGAACAACGAATTGAGAGTTATTATCAGTGGAGGTGGAACGGGTGGGCACATCTTTCCCGCCATATCTATAGCCAATGCCGTCAAGGCTTTATGCCCTGAGGCTAAAATCCTGTTTGTCGGTGCGTTAGGTCGCATGGAAATGCAACGTGTTCCTGCTGCTGGGTATGAGATTAAAGGACTGCCAATTTGTGGTTTTGACCGTAAGCACTTACTCAAGAACGTCAAAGTGCTCTTTAAGATATGGAAGAGTCAGCGGATGGCTAAGAAAATCATTAAGGATTTCAAGCCACAGGTTGCTGTTGGCGTAGGCGGTTATGCCAGTGGTCCTACTTTGAATAAGGCTGCATCCATGGGCATTCCTTGTCTGATTCAAGAACAGAACTCCTATGCTGGGGTCACCAACAAACTGTTAGCCAAGAAAGCAGCAAAAATATGTGTTGCCTATGATGGTATGGAACGTTTCTTCCCTGCCGACAGAATTATCAAGACAGGTAATCCCGTCAGACAGTCTCTGATAGATGCCACCATCTCTCGTGAAGACGCTCTTCGTTCCTTCGGTCTCGACCCCAACAAGAAGACTATCCTGTTGGTAGGTGGCAGTCTGGGCGCCAGAACCATCAACGAGAGTGTCATCCAGCATCTGGATTTAGTCCATAGCAGTAATGTGCAGTTTATCTGGCAGACAGGTAAATACTATTTTGGCGACATCAAAGCACAGCTGGCCGATCTTGATTCTAAAATGTCAAACCTCATCGTTACTGATTTCATCAGCGATATGGGCGCCGCTTATAGGGCAGCAGATTTGGTTATCAGTCGCGCAGGAGCCAGCAGTATCTCGGAATTCTGTCTCATCGGCAAACCAGTCATTCTGGTGCCAAGTCCTAATGTAGCAGAAGACCATCAGACTAAAAATGCTATGGCACTCGTCAATGTTGATGCTGCCCTTTATGTCAGGGACAGCGAGGCTCCCGACCAACTTCTTCCGTTGGCCATCGAGACTGTCAATGACGAGCAGAAACTGGAGTCTCTCAAACAGAATATCCTGAAACTGGCTTTGCCAGACTCAGCTGAAATCATAGCCAAAGAGGTCATTAAATTAGCAAACAATGGAAATTAAAGATATAAAAGCTGTCTATTTCGTCGGAGCCGGTGGCATTGGTATGAGTGCCATTGCCCGTTACTTCATCAGTCGCGGACTGGTGGTTGCCGGCTATGACAAGACCCCCAGCGACCTTACACGTCAGTTGGAGAAAGAAGGCATGCTGATTCATTATGAAGAAAACGTCGACGCGATTCCTGCTGCCTGCAAGCAGCCTGAGTCTTGTCTGATTATCTACACTCCGGCGATTCCTGCCGAGCACCAGGAACTGCAGTTCTTCAGACAGCATGGTTTCGAAATACAAAAGCGTGCTCAAGTGTTAGGCACTCTGACCCGTGAGCATAAGGGACTTTGTGTGGCAGGAACCCATGGAAAGACGACAACCTCTACCATGTGTGCACATATCATGCACCAGAGTCATCTGGACTGTAATGCTTTCTTGGGAGGAATCTCTAAGAACTATGGTACCAACTATATCTTGTCTGATTCCGATTATGTAGTCATTGAGGCAGACGAATTCGACCGCTCCTTCCACTGGCTACGCCCTTGGATGTCAGTCATTACGTCAACCGACCCCGACCACTTGGATATCTACGGTACGAAAGAGGCCTATCTTGATAGTTTCCGTCATTACTCGGAACTCATACAACCTGAAGGCGCATTGATTATTCACAAAGAACTGGAAATGAAAGAACATCTCCAGGACAATGTGCGCCGATATGACTATGCCCTACAGGAAGGCGACTTCCACGCAGAGAATATCGTGATAGAGAACGGCGAGATTACTTTCGATTTCGTGTCGCCTATAGAGAACGTTAAGGGCATCCAGCTCGGTCAGCCAATACCTATCAATATTGAGAATGGTATTGCAGCAATGGCTATGGCACAACTGGCTGGCTGTACAGCTGACGAACTGCGCAATGGTATGAAGACGTTCAAGGGTGTTGATCGCCGATTCGACTTTAAGATTAAGACCGACAAGTTGGTGTTCCTCAGTGACTATGCACACCACCCCAAGGAAATCTATCAGAGTGCCAAGAGCATTCGCGAGCTATATCGAAACAGGAAGATTACGGCTATTTTCCAACCTCATCTTTACACACGTACTCGCGATTTCTACAAGGACTTTGCCGATGCATTGAGTCAGCTTGACGAGGTCATTCTCACCGAGATCTATCCTGCACGTGAACTGCCTATTGAAGGCGTCACCTCTGCACTGATCTACGACAATCTGCGTCCAGGCATTGAGAAGCAAATCATTCGTAAGGACGATGTACTCGACCTTGTGAAGCGTCGTGACTTCGACGTGCTGATAGTTCTCGGAGCAGGCGATCTCGACAATCAAGTGCCACAGATTACAAAAATATTAGAAGACAAACAATGACATATAACTGGAAGAAATCAGCAATCATCGTAGCAGACATCGCTTTGGCATGCTATCTGTTTTTTGCCGTCACCGCTTTTAACAAGCCTGACGACCAGCAGGCAGTGTGTACCAAGGTTGAGATCAACATCAAAGATGGTAAAGTTGACGGATTCCTGGGGACAAGCGAGATTCAAGACCAGCTCAAGCAGTCGAAAATCTATCCGCAAGGCCAGCCCATGAAGCAGATTGAGGTTCGCAAGATAGAGGAGGCTATCTGCCAGAACCCGTTTGTAGAGTCGGCAGAATGCTACAAGGCACAAGGGGGACAGATAAAAATCGAACTCACACAGCGCCTTCCCGTTGTCAGAGTCAAGGCACAGAACGGTGACGACTATTATGTAGATGCCCATGGTGAAATGATGCCTAATACGCGGTATGTCAGTGATTTGGTCATTGCCACAGGGAATATCAGTCGGAGTTATGCCAAGAAGAAACTGTCACGCTTGGGGAATTTCATTGTCCAAAGCCCCCTCTGGCACAGTCAGATTGAGCAACTCAACATCCTCGACGACGGCACAGTGGAGATGGTTCCGCGTATAGGCGACCATATTGTCTATCTGGGCAGTCCCGATGATATCCAGCAGAAGCTCGACCGTCTGGAGAAATTCTACCGTTATGGTCTCAGCGAGGCAGGATGGAACAAATACAGTTATATCAATCTGGAGTTTGACAACCAGATTATTTGCAAAAAGAGAAAAAAGGGAAATAAAAATATATAGAACTAAGATGCCAAAAGAATTTATCGTTGCTATCGAACTGGGTTCATCCAAGATGACCGGTATCGCAGGAAAGAAGAACCTTGACGGCAGCATTCAGGTGTTAGCCGTAGTGAAGGAAGAGTCTTCCTCTTTCATCCGCAAGGGTTATGTGTATAATATCGACAAGACCGCTCAGTGTCTGGCAACTATTGTCAGCAAACTGGAAAAACAGCTCAAGACAACCATTACTCAAGTATATGTCGGAGTAGGGGGTCAGTCGATTCGCTCTATTCGCAATGTTATCTCCAAGGAACTGCCTGCTGACACTGTTGTAACTCAGGATATGGTTATCGAGTTGATGGATGCCAACCGTAACATGAAATACCCTGACCAGGAAATCTTGGATGCTGCTGTTCAGGAGTATAAGGTTGACTCTCAGTTCCAACTCGATCCTGTCGGTATTCAGTGCAATCATATCGAAGGCAATTTCCTCAACATCTTGCAGCGCAAGGCATTCTATAAGAACCTCAACCTCTGTTTCGAGGCTGCCAATATCAATGTGGCAGAAATGTATCTGGCTCCATTGGCACTTGCCGATAGCGTACTCACTGAGACAGAGAAGCGTTCCGGTTGTGCCTTGGTTGACTTAGGTGCAGACACGACAACGGTCAGCGTCTATTCGAAAAATGTACTTCGCCACCTGGCAGTTATTCCCTTAGGTGGGAATAATATCACAAAGGATATTGCATCCCTCCAGATGGAAGAGCATGATGCCGAGAAGATGAAACTGAAATATGCCAGTGCACTCACCGACAACAGCGAGATTGACAATACTCTGAAGTACTCTATCGATCAGGACCGTCAGGTTGAAAGTCGTAAGTTCGTTGAGATAGTAGAAGGTCGTCTGGAGGAAATTATTGCCAACGTTTGGTGCCAGGTCCCGGAAGAACTTTGCGACAAACTGTTGGGTGGTATCATCCTGACTGGTGGCGGCTCGAATATGCAGAATATCGAGAAGGCCTTCTCCGCATATACACATATCGACAAGATTCGTACGGCTAAGACCGTCACCCTCTCCATCGTTTCCAATCTTCCCGAAATCACTGCGAAAGACGGTAGGATGAACACGGTGCTGGGACTCCTTGCCAAAGGCGACATCAATTGTGCCGGACAGGAGATTGATCCCAACCAAGACCTCTTTACTGTTAAGCAGACACAGCCTGTTAATCCGCTTGACCAGCGCAAAGCCCGTCAGGCGGCAGAGACTCCTTCGGGCGTCGTCCGCACACAGGAGGAGATTCGCCGTGCTGAAGAGGAGGCACGTCTGAAACGTGAGGAAGAAGAGCGTATTGCTCGCGAAGAGGCTGAGGAGAAAGCCCGTGAGGAGGCTCGTATCAGGAAAGAGAACAGCTTCTGGAACAAAGCCTTCAAGGGACTCAAGGAGTTTGGTAAGAAAATGGTTGAAGAAGAAGAATAAATAAAGAATAGTATATGGATAATGTATTACTGGATTTCGGAGCACCCGAAAAAGAAAACAGCATCATCAAGGTGATTGGTGTCGGTGGCGGAGGTGGTAATGCCGTCAACCACATGTATCGTGAAGGTATCCACGACGTTACCTTCGTACTCTGTAATACAGACAATCAGGCACTCAACGACTCTCCCGTCCCTGTTCATCTGCAGCTGGGTAAGGAAGGTCTTGGAGCAGGTAACAAGCCCGAAAAGGCTCGTGCTGCTGCTGAGGAGAGTATCGAGGATATCAAGAATATGCTGAGTGACGGAACACGTATGACCTTTATCACAGCCGGTATGGGTGGTGGTACAGGAACAGGTGCCGCACCAGTCATTGCACGCGTATCCAAGGAGATGGGTATTCTCACCGTCGGTATTGTGACCATCCCCTTCCGTTTTGAGGGCGATCGTAAGATTGACCAGGCTCTTGACGGTGTGGAGGAAATGTCGAAGCATGTCGATGCCTTGTTGGTAATCAACAACGAGCGTCTTCGCGAGATATACCCGGAACTCTCGGTGCTCGACGCCTTTGGCAAGGCCGACGATACCCTGTCTGTAGCAGCTAAGTCAATTGCAGAAATCATTACCGTTCACGGACTGATTAACCTCGACTTCAACGACGTAAAGACTGTGTTGAAGGATGGTGGCGTAGCCATTATGTCAACAGGTTATGGCGAAGGTGAAGGACGTGTTCGCAAGGCTATCGACGATGCACTGAATTCTCCGTTGCTCAATGATAATGACGTCTTCAATTCCAAGAAAATCCTGTTAAGTATCTCGTTCGCAGGAACCAAGGACGGCAAGGATTCACTGATGATGGAAGAAATGAACGACGTCAACGAGTTCATGGCTAAGTTCGGCGACTTTGAAATCAAGTGGGGACTTGCTACAGATCCGGAACTGGGCAAGAAGGTAAAGGTGACCATCCTGGCAACAGGTTTCGGTATCGAGAATGTCGATGGTATGAACGGACATCTGAAGCGTCACACCCAGGAGGAAGCTACCCGTCTGGCAGAACAGCAGGAGCGCGAAGCTGAAAAGCAGGATCGCCGCAACCGCTACTATGGTTCAGAGGGCTCGACCAAGCGTTATAAGCGTCGTCCGCACATCTATCTGTTCCGTCCCGACGAACTGGATAATGACGATGTTATCTCAGCTGTTGAGCAGACACCTACTTATAAACGTACGCGCGAGATACTCGACAGCATCTATAGCCAAGCTAACGGCGATAGCCCCCAGCAGCAGAACGAGGCTCCGCAGGAACCCATTCAGGGCACTATCGTATTCTCATAGCAGTTAAGTCCACAATTGCTGTAGCACTGCCAGACTTTTCATCTCAGGGAAGTCTGGCAGATGTAATTTATAATAATGTAAGAGCACATCCATAATGCGATTCCTGTCCTGTCGCGACAATCGGAACAGATGCATGGTGGGAAAGTCCATGCGCATCATCAGACGAATCAGCTGCGCATCTTCCGGCATTAGGAAGTCACGATGGGTAGGTGCATTAGCACAGAACCGCCCTTCGCGCAAATCGAAATAGGCATCACCTTCTTCAAGGTTGGGATAGAACCCCAGAAAGCGTGACAGATGCATCAGAAAGGTGAGGTGGAAGTTGGCAAAACCGTCTGTGGCAGCATCCAACCACTGAACCGCTCCGGAGATGTAATCAAACAGCAACTCGTTATGCTGTTCCGAACGCAGACCATAGTAAAGAAACTCAGCAACGAACATATTGATAGCCAGTTTCTCTGGCGACAACGAGATAGAAACAAAAGGCATCAGCAAACGCGCATCCGACAGTTTTTGCAACGTCACCCTTGGGCGCACCTCACATTCTATCTCCAACAACGACATCGGTTGGAAATATTGCTTTTTGATGCGCGACTTACTCGTTTTTGGCACCGGAATGATAAACGACAGCCGACCCCATCTCTTCGTGAACATATCCACGATGATTTTGGACTCGCCATACTTGATGGTATGGAGCACAATTGCCTCTGATTTCTCTAACATGAGGGCGAAATTACATAAAAATCATTGAAAAACATCATTTTTCCTCAAGAAAATTTTGTCAGATAGAAAAAAACAAGTACCTTTGCACCCGCAAAAAAGAGACACTGGTCCCTTCGTCTATCGGTTAGGACGAGAGATTTTCATTCTCTAAAGAGGAGTTCGACTCTCCTAGGGACTACCAGTTTAAATCCGTCATCTGCACAGCCAAGTGCTACTTCCGGGGAACGGTGGCGGAGGGTGTAACAACCCGCCCAGGGCAGTCCTTATATGAGACGTAAGACCCATAAGCTTTAATATTAACAATAAAAAATTAGAAAAAAATGGCAAATCACAAGTCATCCCTGAAGAGAATTCGTCAGGAAAAAGCAAGAGCAGAGCATAATCACTATTATGCCAAGACAATGCGTAACGCTGTTCGTAAGCTGCGCGCCATGACCAACAAGGAAGAGGCTGCTAAGTTGTACCCCAGCGTGCAGAAGATGTTGGACAAGTTGGCTAAGACCAACATTATCCACAAGAACAAGGCTGCTAACATCAAGTCAAGTCTTGCTGCTCACATCAATTCGCTTGCATAATTTCAATATTAGCCAAGCATATAAAGGTTGTATTTCGAAAGGAATGCAACCTTTAATATTTTTATACACTTTTCCTTCGTTTAAATCATGTTTTTTTTGTACCTTTGCAACCTAATAAGGACTATTTTTAGAAATGGCAGAAGAACTTAACAAAGAAAACAATTATTCCGCGAGTAATATTCAGGTACTCGAAGGATTAGAAGCTGTGCGCAAGCGCCCTGCGATGTACATCGGTGACATTAGTGAGAAGGGTTTACACCACTTGGTCAACGAAACAGTTGATAACTCTATCGACGAGGCAATGGCAGGCTATTGCACGCATATTGAAGTAACAATCAACGAAGACAACAGTATCACCGTACAGGACAACGGACGTGGTATCCCTGTTGACGAACACGAGAAGATGCACAAGTCGGCCCTCGAAGTGGTTATGACGGTGCTTCATGCTGGTGGTAAGTTCGACAAGGGCTCCTACAAGGTTTCCGGTGGTCTCCACGGTGTAGGTGTCAGTTGTGTGAACGCCTTGTCAACCCACATGATGTCGCAAGTGTTCCGTAACGGTCATATCTACCAGCAGGAATACGAGAAGGGTAAGCCCCTCTACGATGTTAAGATTGTAGGTGACACCGACAAGACCGGTACCCGTCAGCAGTTCTGGCCCGACGGTACCATCTTCACCACTACCGAGTATAAGTACGACATCATTGCCCGCCGTATGCGTGAGTTGGCTTACCTGAATGCAGGTATCACCATCACGCTGACCGACCTGCGTCCCGACGAGGATGGCAAACTGCGTGAACCCGAGGTGTTCCATGCTAAGGAAGGTCTGAAGGAGTTCGTGCGCTATGTCGATCGTCACCGCACCTCTATCATTGGCGATCCTATCTGTCTGAAGACGGAGAAGGATGGTGTGCCCATCGAGGTAGCTCTGCTTTATAACAGCGACTATTCTGAGAATATCCATTCTTACGTAAACAATATCAACACCATCGAGGGTGGTACCCACCTTACCGGTTTCCGCATTGCCCTGGCTCGTGCACTGAAGAAATATGCCGACGAGGACGACCAGTTGCGCAAGCAGATAGAAAAGGCAAAGATTGAGGTGGCTCAGGATGACTTCCGCGAGGGTCTGACAGCCATTATCTCTGTAAAGGTTGCCGAGCCCCAGTTCGAGGGTCAGACGAAGACCAAGCTGGGCAACAGCGAGGTGAACGGTGCTGTTCAGAAGGCTGTCGGTGAAGCAATGACCAACTATCTGGAGGAGCATCCGAAAGAGGCTCACACCATTTGCGAAAAGGTTATCCTTGCCGCTACAGCCCGTATTGCAGCCCGTAAGGCACGTGAGAGTGTACAGCGCAAGAGCCCGATGACTGGTGGCGGTCTGCCAGGTAAGTTGGCCGACTGTTCAAAGAAAGACCCGAAAGAATGTGAGATATTCCTCGTCGAGGGTGACTCTGCAGGTGGATCGGCAAAGGCTGGTCGTGATCGCGAGACACAGGCCATTCTTCCTCTGCGTGGTAAGATTCTGAACGTTGAGAAAGTGCAGTGGCATCGTGTCTTCGAGTCAGAGTCAGTCATGAACATCATTCAGAGTATCGGTGTCCGCTTTGGCGTGGATGGTGAAGATTCGAAGGAGGCCAATGTCGATAAGCTGCGTTACGATAAGATTATCATCATGACCGATGCCGACGTCGATGGTTCTCACATCGACACGCTCATCATGACCCTGTTCTATCGCTTCATGCCGAAGGTCATTCAGGAAGGTCATCTCTATATCGCTACACCACCGCTTTACAAGTGTACCTTTAAGAAGGTGAGCGAATACTGTTACACTGATCAGCAGCGTCAGGCCTTCATCGACAAGTATGTGGCTGGCGACGAGAATGCTTCGGGATTCCACACCCAGCGCTACAAAGGTCTTGGTGAGATGAACCCCGACCAGTTGTGGGAGACGACAATGGATCCTCAGAACCGTCTCTTGAAGCAGGTGACTATCGAGAATGCTGCAGAGGCTGACGAAATCTTCTCTATGTTGATGGGCGACGACGTAGAACCCCGTCGTGAGTTCATAGAGAAGAACGCCACCTATGCCAACATTGATGCTTAACCGATTAAACTCATATATCAAGAGCCCTGTAAGACGTGAAGTCTGGCAGGGCTTTATCTAACTAAAAACCTGAGCATAATGAGAAAATTCCTTATTTCGTTTGTTATCGTCTGTAGTGGCTTAGCAGCTTCTGCTCAGCAGCAACTGCCCATGAAACTATGGTACGACCACGCAGCCCGTTATTTTGAAGAGTCGCTGCCCATCGGCAATGGTAAACTGGGTGCCCTTGTTTATGGTGGCACTGATACCTGCTTGGTGCAATTGAACGACATCACGCTATGGACAGGCAAACCCGTCGAACGAAACCTCGACAAGGATGCCCACCAATGGATTCCCCGCATCCGCGAGGCACTGTTCAACGAAGACTACAAATTGGCCGACTCGCTGCAACTGCATGTTCAGGGGCCTAACTCACAGTTCTACCAGCCGCTGGGCAATGTCTTTATCATCGACGATAATCAAGGTGTTGCAGGCAATTACTATCGTGAACTGAGTCTTGACGACGCCTTGGCGTCCGACCGTTATGAGCGCAATGGCACGACCTTCACCCGCGAGTATTTCGCTTCGCATCCCGACAAGCTCATTGCCATTCGTTTGCAGGGCAACATCAACTGTCGCATCGTCATGAACTCCCAAGTGCCCCACCAAGTCAAGGCCTCTATGGGCAATGGTCAATTACTCATGACCGGCCACGCCACTGGCGACCCACAGGAGAGCATCCACTTCTGCACCATTCTGCAGGTTAAGACCGACGGAAACGTCAGTGCCTCCGATTCCACACTGACCATCCGCAACGGTAAGGAAGCCGTCGTATATATCGTCAACGAAACCAGTTTCAATGGGTACGACAAGCACCCTGTCAAGGAGTCTGCCTCCTACCTGGAAGCAGCTACCGACGACATCTGGCATACGCAGAACTATACCTACGACACGTTCAAGCGCAATCATATTGCAGACTATCAGACATATTACAACCGGGTGAAGTTGGATTTGGGAGGTACAATGCCCGATATCCCTACTGACCAGCTATTGAAGAGCTCATCGGAATCTCCCCTCTCTACAGGAGAGGTGTCGTGGGTAAGGCTTCGCTACCTCGAAACCCTCTATTTCCAGTACGGACGCTACCTGCTCATCTCCTGTTCACGCACACCGGGTGTCCCTGCCAATCTGCAAGGACTGTGGACGCCCTATCTGTGGTCACCCTGGCGGGGCAACTACACTGTCAATATCAATCTGGAGGAGAACTACTGGCCTGCCTTCGTTGCCAATCTTGCTGAGATGGCAATGCCGCTCGATCAATTCATCCGTGCTCTGGCTGACAATGGCAAAAATACTGCCAAGAATTACTATGGCATCCACAAGGGCTGGTGCTCCAGTCACAACAGCGACCTTTGGGCAATGACCAATCCTACTGGCGAGAAGCGCGAATGGCCTGAGTGGGCAAACTTCAATCTCGGAGGTGCCTGGCTGGTCAACGCACTATGGGAGCGCTACCAGTTCACACAAGACAGGAACTATCTGCGCACCGTTGCCTATCCTCTGATGAAGGGGGCTGCCGAGTTCTGCAAGAGTTGGCTGGTTGACTATCGCGGAGAACTCATCACTGCCCCTTCCACTTCGCCAGAGAATGAGTATATCACTGACAAGGGCTATCATGGAATGACGTGCTACGGAGGTACTGCCGACCTTGCCATCATTCGCGAACTGCTGCTCAATACCACGCAGGCAGCCGCACTGTGTGGCGACAAAACCGTCAATTATCGCAAGACGCTCGCTCGCCTCCATCCCTATACCATCGGCAAGGAGGGTGATTTGAATGAATGGTATTACGATTGGCAGGACAAAGACCCCCGGCACCGCCATCAGAGTCACCTCATCGGACTCTATCCTGGCAATCATCTGAAAGAAGCCAAACTACTCGAAGCCGCCCGCCAGACCTTGATTCAGAAAGGCGACGAGACAACAGGGTGGAGCACTGGCTGGCGCATCAATCTGTGGGCACGTCTCCATAATGGTGAGAATGCCTATCACATCTATCGCAAACTGCTTACCTTCACCGATGCACAGGACGATCAGCGCCCTGGTACCCGTCACGTCGGTGGCACCTATGCCAATCTGATGGATGCGCACCCGCCCTTCCAGATTGACGGCAATTTCGGAGGCACAGCGGGTGTCTGTGAAATGCTGATGCAGTCAGAACTCTCAATGCTCAACGCTCAACGCTCAACAAAGATAGAACTCCTCCCAGCCTTACCCAAGGAGTGGAGCGAGGGCAGTGTCAGCGGACTGTGTGCCCGTGGCGGCTTTGAAGTCAGTTTCCAATGGAAAGGCGGCAAAGTGCGCAGTGCATCCATCAAGGCCAAGAAGACAGGTATCGTCACCTTATTATATAATGAACAGCAGAAGACGTTTAAAGTAAAAGCAGGTCAAACCCTGCCCGTAAAGACATGGTAAAGAAGAACAAGACGATTAATGATGCCCATCTCGAAGACTTTTGCAGAATGGGCAATGCCGAATATATGGACGAAGGACTCGTCCTCACCGATTGTATTGCCGACGCTCCCATTCCCCACGAGCCTACGCGTGTGAACTTCATTCTCATGGCACTCTGCAAGCAGGGAAGCGCCCACTATTCCATCGATACCAAGGAACTGGATGTGAAGCCTGGCGACCTCATGTTTATCTCAGCCAAGCACATTGTCGATCATTACACCACGTCGCCCGATTTCGAATGTCTGTGCATCATGCTCACCCCCCGATACTATCATGGTTTTGTGCAGAACGTGCAGAACGTATCGTCGCTATTGCTCTTCTCCATGCAAAACCCCGTCGTGTCGCTTACCCCGGGCGAGATACAGGTGTATAGCAATTACTTCTATACCATCCGTCGGAAAATGAGCGACCAGCAGAACCACTACCGCACTGGTCTGGTGAAGGCCCTGTTGCTGGCAATGTTCTACGACATGAGCAATGTCATCTGGCGCGTAGAACAGCAGGAGTCGAAGTCTATGACGCGTCACGACGTCATCTTTTCCCAGTTCATCCGACTGCTGGGCGAGCATTTCCGCACCGAGCGACGCGTCAATTGGTATGCCAAACAGTTATGCCTCACCCCGAAATATCTTTCCGAGGCCATCAAACTCATTAGCAAGCGTACACCTAATGAGTGGATTGACGACTATGTGGTATTGGAAATCCGTGTGTTGCTCAAGAACTCGACGAAAAGCATCAAGGAAATCACCGAAGAACTGCATTTCCCCAACCAGTCTTTCTTCTCGAAATATTTCAAGGAGCATGTAGGTGTCAGTCCTTCCGATTACAGGAAGAATGCCGAGTTGCACACTAAAGATTAAATTGACGGGCCACTTCGCAGAGTTCGTCATACCATTCCTTGCCAAACCTACGAATCAACGGTTCCTTCAAGAACTGGTAAACACGCATGTGCAGCGCCTTTCCCTTTTCCACAGCATCGTGGCAGATGGCCCAACGGTTATAGTTGAGTCCTGTCGTCCCGTTGCTGAACGTTTTCTCCCGAATAGGATACAATGCACAACTGATGGGCTTGATAAAGTCCGTTGGCTGTTGGATGTTGGTCTTTTGCTTGTCGCGATACACCTTTTCCAGCATGCACAACCAGCAACCGTCCTCCGTACATCTGGCAAACACACATTCCTTCCCCCTCACAATACTCGTCACCATGTCGCCGTCCTGGTCGGCATAGGCCACACCCTGGCGGTCGATGACGCTCTGTGCCGAAGCCGACAGCTCATGCCACACCCCGTCCAGTGCATCCTCCATCGCCGCAATCTCGTCAAGCGTCACAGGGGCACCAGCGTCACCTTCCACACAACAGATTCCTTTACACTTCTCGTAGTCACAACAAAAAAAATCGGTAAAAAGTTCTGACGAAATCAGTACGCCGGCGACGTCTATGATAGGGGGAATGTTCATTTGGCTTAACTTCCTTAAATACTTTAACTTTCTACCAATTGATTGGCGCAAGCCCGTTTGCCTGCAGATATTCATTACAACGCGAGAACTGGTGCTGACCGAACCATCCTCCGCGATTGGCTGAGAGTGGCGACGGGTGAACCGACTCCAACACAAGGTTTTGCGCTTTGTCAATCATATACGATTTAGATCGCGCATAGCCGCCCCACAGCATGTACACCAGATGGTTGCGCTGCGAGGCCAGTGCCTGTATGGCGGCATCGGTAAACTTCTGCCATCCCAGCGCACTATGACTGTTAGCCTGATGGGCTCTCACCGACAGCGTGGCATTCAGCAGCAGCACCCCCTGCTCAGCCCATCGCGTCAGATTACCCGTCGTGGGAACCGGTTTGCCTAAATCGTTCTGAATCTCTTTGAAAATATTTTGCAAAGAGGGTGGAAACTGCACACCGTCCTGCACCGAAAAACTCAGTCCGTGGGCCTGCCCCGGCTCATGATAAGGGTCTTGTCCGATAATCACCACCTTCACCTTGTCGAACGGACAGAGGTTGAAGGCATTGAAAATCAAGTTCCCTGGTGGATAGCATGTTGTCTGCATATATTCCTGTCTGACAGCAGCAGTCAGTTGTTGGAAGTAAGGCTTCTCAAATTCGCCCTGCAACTGCGCTTTCCACGATTCCTCAATTTGTACCTGTGCCATTTCTTTCTGATTTTGTTTGCAAAGTTATAACTTTTTTTGTACTTTTGCAAGCAAACTGATAGCTTATGAAATCTATTACTCGTTTTTTCCACATACACTCCTTTGCCAACAAGCTTTCTTGGCGGCTGGTTCTCACGCTTTCCATCGTTATGGGTGGAGCTATTTATTTGATTTACCAGGTGTCATGGGCAGTGCTCAACACCGAGTCGGTGATGCGCCATAGCACTTTCTGTGTCAGAACCAGCAAGGAGATTAGCGAAATCGTGTCCAACGTCCGTCTGGCTACTATTAATAATGTAAGCAACCTGGAGGAACATCTCGACCGTCCCGACCGATTTCACGACATACTGAAACGAGTGGTGGAAATCAACCCCCACCTGCAGTGCATCGGCATCTCCTTTGTTGCCGACTATTATCCGCAGAAGGGACGCTGGTATGCACCCTATGCCCGACGCGACAGTGTGGGCAACGTCATTACGGGCTATGCAGGCGATTCGCAACACGACTACCTGCAAGAAGCCGACATACAGAAAGCACTAGCCAGCGAAGAAGGCTTTTGGACAAAACCTTATGTTGATTGTGTCGATAGGGAAACACCGCTGGTGTCCTACATGCAGCCCGTCCACGACCGCTCTGGCAAGGTGGTGGCAGTCATCACGTCCGACCTCTCGCTTACTTTCCTGAAAGAAGCGATGTCGGGGATAGAGATGCGTCTCAATTGGTGGACAGGTGGTGCCGGTGTCGATTTCAAGGGAGCCTATTCCTACACCTTCATCATCGATAACGACGGTGTCTATGTCAGCCACCCTGATACAGCGAGAATCCTCAAGGAAAACTATTTCGACTATGCCAGAAAACAATCCGACACACTGGCCGTTCATGCCGGACACCTGATGCTCTCGGGCAATCAGGGCAGCTATTATGGCAGCGACGACGACCATGTATTGCAAATTGAAGGCATCAACTCATACCTGTTCTATGCTCCTATCACCGAAACAGGATGGGGCTTGGGTGTCTCCGTACCCGAACTCTCCTTCAAGTTCGTAGGCTACGGATTCGTCAGCATCCTGCTCTTCCTCATCATAATAGCCCTGATAGTGGTCTTTTTTGCTAGTTTCTTTGGCATTCGTCGTGCTGTCAAACCCCTCAAGACGCTGGCACAGGCCACTGAAGAGGTGGCACAGGGAAAATTCGACACTCCGCTGCCCAAAATCAAGAGCCACGACGAGATACGGCTGCTGCGCGACTCCTTCGAAGAGATGCAGCACTCGCTCACACAGTATATCGACGAGCTGCAGACCTCCACAGCCCAGAAAGCCACCATCGAAAGCGAGCTGAATATTGCCCACAACATACAGATGTCAATGTTGCCGAAGACCTTTCCGCAGCGCACCGATGTAGATATCTATGGCATGCTGACACCGGCAAAAGCCGTCGGAGGCGACCTCTTCGACTTCTTCATTTGCGACGATCAGCTGTTCTTCTGCATTGGCGACGTATCGGGCAAGGGCATACCTGCCTCGTTGGTCATGGCTGTCACCCGATCGCTCTTCCGCAACATTGCGGCTCACGTCTCTGAGCCCAATACCATCGTTCGTGCCATCAACGATGCCCTTGTCGAAAACAACGACACCGGCATGTTTGTCACCCTGTTCGTCGGAATGCTCGACCTCAAGACAGGGCGCCTGCGCTATTGCAACGGAGGACACAATCCCCCATTGATTGTGAGCGATAAAGTCACGGAAATGCAGTGCGATCCCAATCTGGTTGTAGGCATCATACCCGACTGCGAGTTCTCTCTCCAGGAGACCACACTCCCTCATGGTGCCACCATCTTCCTGTTTACAGATGGCTTGAACGAGGCCGAAGACGTCAATCATCAGCAGTTTGGCGACGAGCGCGTCCATGCCGTAGCCTGGTCGTCCATCACCAACCTCATTACCCGTCCTGCCGACCTCATCACTCTTATGAATCAATCCGTCCACGATTTCGTAGGCTCAGCCGAACAGAGTGACGACCTCACCATGCTGGCTATCCGGTTTGTTTAGTTGTTTAAGTTATAAAGTGATAATGGTCTTGCAATAAAGGCACCTTATTCATCAATAAAGGCATGTTATCCATCAATAAGGGCATGTTATTCATCAATAAGGGCATGTTATCCATTAATACGGAACTATTATTTTTTAATGCGGACTTATTTTTCGTTACTGCCGGAATAAAAATAATTCCCACCTTGGGACTATAAAATTCCCACCCTGGGACTAAAACAGTCCCAAGGTGGGGAATTTTGCGTGGGGGCGTGGAAAGAATTGAAGAAGTCCTTTATCTCTTTCGATAGCTGTTCTGGAGCGTCTTTAACGCGATGATGCCTGCTAAGATATTGGCGACGAAGGAGGCGGCAACTAACAATAGTGTGGCGAGCAATCCTTCAAGGTAGGGAACGCCGCCCAGCAGCATACCGGCATAGAGCATCGGGATGACCATAACCAACGGCTGGGCAAGATTTCTTACTTGGTGGAACATGTCGTCGCGCACAGCCTCGGGCTTCTGCTGGTTGGTCTGGTGTCTTATCATGGTCTGCATGAGCGAAGCCGTCATACACGCCATCAGTACTGAATAAATCGACAGAAACACACTGATGGGCAGCATCAATATGATACTGCCTCCCACCACGATGCTACCTGCGAGCATTGCCAAGCTAACGGGCCACAGCATCTTTCGCCACTGGCTCTGCAGCGGATAGAGGCACCAGCAGATGGACAAAGCCAATACCAGCACGAACCATAGCAGATAGGACCACCAGGCATGAGTGAGATTGACTACACAGACAACGGCTACAACAATAGCCATCTGTGCCACTGTTGCTCCGAATATTGTCAGCATTCGCTTCAGCATCTGCCAGTCGGCTATAGCCAATGCTATTGATGCTATGATGACGATGCACGCTACAAGAGCTGCTCCCCATAAAGAAATCTCTGATACAAACATAAGTCTTGTTTTAATTTTGCATTAATGATGTAGCAAAGGTAGTGTAAATTTAGAGAAAAACCGAAAGAAATGAATGTTTTCTTTGTTTTTCTTCACTTTTCACTTTTCGCTTTTCACTTTTCACTTTTTTTTTGTACCTTTGCACCTAATTAATATATATAGCTTATGCAGATTAATAGTCATTTGTCGGTGTTGGTACACGACTTGGCAGCCCATTATGGGGATCGTGAGATGCTGATTTATCAGGATTTCGGGGGTAAGGAGTGGAAATCGCTGACATTTAATCAGGTGTCTGAAACAGTAAAGAAGGTGAGCAATGCCTTGCTGAACCTGGGTGTGAAAGTGCAGGAGAATATCGGTATATTCTCGCAGAACTCCGTTCAGTACTTGGAATGCGATTTCGGTGCATGGGGCGTGCGCGCTGTTACCATCCCGTTTTATGCTACCAGTTCGGAACAGCAGATACAGTTCATGATTAACGACGCCAAGATTCGTTTCCTGTTTGTTGGCGAACAGGACCAGTATGACCGTGCACGTCGTGTGGTGTCGCTGTGTCCTACGTTAGAGCGCATTATCGTGTTCGACCCCTTGGTGCATATCTCTTCGCACGATCCTAATGCTATATATTTTGCCGATTTCCTGAAACTCGGCGACAATCTGCCCCGTCAGTCGGAGGTGGAGACCCGACAGAAGGAAGCCACCTATGAGGATATAGCCAATATTCTCTACACCAGTGGTACGACGGGCGATTCGAAGGGTGTTATCCTGCCTCACTCGCAGTTCCATGCAGCCTTTGTTGCCAATGGAAAGTGCGTGCCAGTGACGGATAAGGACCGCGTGATGAATTTCCTGCCCTATACTCACATCTTTGAGCGCGGATGGGCGCTTCTTTCACTGACACAGGGAGCCACGATGATAGTGAACACGCATCCCCAGGAGGTGCAGCAGTCGATGCGTGAGACGCATCCCACGTGTATGTCGAGTGTGCCCCGTTTCTGGGAGAAGGTGTATATGGGTGTGATGGATAAGATTGACCATGCCAGCACGCTGCAGCGTAAACTCTTTATGCACGCTCTGGCTGTTGGTCGTAAGCATAACATCGAGTATTTGAGCTTAGGCAAGAAACCGCCTATGGCGTTGCATCTGGAGTACGAGATGCTGAACCGCACCGTCTTCTCGCTGGTCCGCAAGGAACTGGGTCTTGAGAATGCCCATTTCTTCCCCACGGCAGGTGCTGCTGTCAGTGCCCACGTCGAGGAATTCGTGCATTCCATCGGTATTAACATGATAGTGGGTTATGGTTTGACGGAGTCGTTGGCCACCGTATCGTGTGATCATCTCGGAGAGCCTTATACCGTAGGTTCCGTAGGAAGAGTGATAGAAGGTCTCGACATCAAGATTAGTGAGGAAGGTGAGGTGCTGTTGAAGGGCCCCACCATCACTCCGGGCTATTATAACCGTGAAGACCTCACGAAGCAGTCGTTCACCGAAGACGGTTATTTCAAGACGGGTGATGCCGGCTATCTGAAAGACGGCGAACTGTTCCTGAAGGAGCGTATCAAGGACTTGTTCAAGACATCCAACGGTAAATACATTGCGCCCCAGATGATAGAGTCGAAGCTGTTGGTGGACAAATACATTGACCAGATATGTATCATTGCCGACCAGCGCAAGTTCGTCTCGGCACTCATCGTGCCTGTTTATTCGCTGTTAGAGGAATATGCCCGTGCCCAGAACATTCCGTTCGAGAATCGTGAGCAGCTGTGTGCCGACCCGAAGATTCTTACGATGATGAAGGAGCGCATTGACACCCTCCAGCAGCAGTTGGCTCATTACGAGCAGGTAAAGCGCTTCACTCTTCTGCCCCATCATCTGTCGATGGAGAAGGGCGAGCTCACCAATACCCTGAAAGTTCGTCGTCGTGTGCTTTATGAGAACTATAAGGAACAAATCGATGCAATGTACGTCGATTAGTTCAAAATGAGGAATGAGAAATGATAACACAAGACCAGTTAAAAGATGTCTTGGATAGAACGGAGAAACTGAACCGCTATCTCAAGATTGACGAGAAGAAGATAGAATACGAGGAGGAAGACCTGCGTACGCAGGCTCCCGATTTCTGGCAAGACCAGAAGCGTGCCGAAGAGCAGATGAAGAAGGTGAAGGCCATCAAGAAATGGATTGACGGCTATAACGACGTGCGCAATGCTGCCGACGAGTTGCAGCTGGCCTTCGACTTCTATAAGGAGGAAATGGTCACCGAGGAAGAGGTGGATGACGACTATCGCCGCGCGATACAGCTGCTGGAAGACCTGGAACTGAAGAATATGCTGCGCCAGAAGGAAGACCCGATGGATGCTGTCCTCAAGATTAACAGCGGTGCAGGCGGCACGGAGGCTCAGGATTGGGCACAGATGCTCATGCGTATGTATCAGCGCTGGGCTGAGGCTCATGGACACAAGGTGAGCATCTCAAACCTGCAGGACGGCGACGAGGCGGGCATCAAGAGCGTCACGATGCAGATAGAGGGTGGCGAGTTTGCCTATGGCTATCTGAAGAGTGAGAATGGTGTTCACCGCCTGGTGCGCGTGAGTCCGTATAATGCTCAGGGTAAGCGTATGACTTCGTTTGCTTCTGTCTTCGTTTCGCCACTTGTTGACGATACGATTGAGGTGTATGTTGACCCCGCCAAGTTGTCGTGGGACACCTTCCGTTCGAGCGGTGCCGGTGGTCAGAATGTGAACAAGGTGGAGTCGGGAGTCCGCCTGCGTTATTGGTACACCGATCCCGACACCGGTGAGGAAGAGGAAATACTCATCGAGAACACCGAGACGCGCGACCAGCCCAAGAATAAGGAACGTGCAATGGCGCTGCTGCGCTCACAGCTCTACGACCGTGCCATGAAGAAACGCTTGGAGGCACAGGCTAAGATAGAGGCTGGCAAGAAGAAGATAGAGTGGGGTTCGCAAATCCGTTCGTATGTGTTTGACGACCGTCGTGTTAAAGACCACCGCACCAATTACCAGACATCGGATGTTGACGGAGTGATGGACGGAAAGATTGACGGATTCATCAAAGCCTATCTGATGGAGTTCCCTACCACTGACGAGGAATAATTAACTTTAAAACTAAATGATATTATGAGCAAAAAAGGACAAGCAAAGCGTGAAGCATACGCTAGAAAAGAAGAGGCTAAGGGCAGAAACCTGATTATGTGGATTATCTGTATTTTGATTGCCTTAGGACTCATCTTTGCCGTTACTACCAGTCTGTCGATGGCATAAATGGCACAGGAGATAGAACGGAAATTCTTAGTGCTGAACGACTCCTACAAAAGGGAGTCGTTCAGTCATAGTCGTATTCAACAGGGATATATCACGAGTGAACGGGGACGTACCGTCAGGATACGCATCCGCGACGAGAAGGCGTATATCACCATCAAGGGCCCGAGTCTGAACGGAGGGCTCTCCCGTTACGAATTTGAACAGGAGATTCCCATGGATGATGCCCGTCAGTTGATGGCGCTGTGCGAACCGGGTATTATCGATAAGACGCGCTGGCTGGTGAAGAGTGGCAGTCACACCTTCGAGGTGGACGAATTCTTCGGCGACAATGCCGGGCTGGTGATGGCAGAGGTGGAATTGCGCTCGGAAGAAGACGTCGTGCAGATACCCGATTTCATAGGCGACGAAGTGACTGGTGACCGTCGTTATTACAACAGTCAACTTCGTCAGCATCCTTATAAGGAGTGGGCAGTTAAGAAATAATGCGCTCCAGTTCCTGCAGTTCTTCCTCGGTGGTGGCCCAACTGGTTACAAAACGGCATATCGTTCTGTGACCCGGAGCTTGTCCCCAATGGGTGAACTCCATTTCCTTCGACAGTTTCTCGACCAAGGCATCCGGCAAAATGACGAACTGCTGATTGGTGGGCGAGTCAATATAGAACTCAAAGCCTTTCTCCTGGAATATCTTTTTCATCTTCATCGCCATCTCGATAGCGTGGCGGGAGAGGTCGAAATAGAGATTGTCGGTGAAGAGGGCTTCGAACTGCAGACCTATCAAGGCGCCTTTGGCTATCACGGCACCGTGTTGCTTCTGGATAGAGAAGAAATGCTTGTGAGCCTGCCGATTGGTGAATACCACCGCTTCGCCACAGAGAGCACCAATCTTTGTACCTCCGATATAGAACACGTCGCAATGGCGCGCCAGATAGGGGAGCGTGATGTCATTGCCTTCAGCCATCAGTCCATAGCCCAGTCGGGCACCGTCGATGTAGAGCGGTATCTCGTAATGCTGGCATACCTGGTAGATATCGTCCAGTTCCTTGGCAGTATAGATGGTTCCCAGTTCGGTAGGGAACGTGATATATACCAAACCGGGGAATACGGCATGGGCGTTGTTGCCGTCGTGCATGAAGTCGTCGAGATACTTGTCCAGTATCCTTGAGTCCATCTTACCGTCCTTACCGGGCAGTGTGATGATTTTATGCTCGGTAAACTCCACGGCACCGCATTCATGCACATTGATATGTCCTGACTCCAGACAGATGACGCCCTCATACTGATAGAGCATGGAGTCTATCGTGGTGGCATTGGTCTGTGTACCTCCTGTCAGGAAGAATATCTGGGCATCTGGCATTCCACAGGCTTCGCGGATGCGCTCCTTGGCGCGCTCGCTGAATTCGTCAAAACCGTATGGGGTAGGGTGCGCACCATTATATTTAATAAGGTTGTCGAGCACCTTCTGGTGCGCCCCATTGTTGTAATCGCATTCAAATGATATCATAGTGACTCTAACATACGTTTGATGACTACCGAACAGCTGATTTCGCGATTGGCTGCCTCGGGGATGACGATGCTGTTGGCACTCTCGATAACGTCGTCAGTAACAATCAGACCGCGACGCACAGGCAGACAGTGCATGAACTTGCCGTTGTTGGTCCACGACATGTGTTCGGTATCTACCGTCCACGACATATCCTTCGAGGTAATCTTTCCATAGTCGGCAGGATTGGTCACACCGGGGTTCGACCAGTTCTTGGCATAGATGAAGTCGGCTCCCTCGAAAGCTTTCCGCTGGTCATACTCCACACGGGCATTACCCACAAACTTGGGATCGAGTTCGTAACCCTCAGGATGGGTAATCACAAAATCGACATCAGCGGCATTCATCCACTGGGCAAACGAGTTGGGAACGGCCTGAGGCAATGCACGGCAGTGGGGAGCCCAAGTCAGGACGACTTTACACCTCCCCCGACCCCTCCCAAGGAGGGGAGAACCGGTAGCCCCTCCTTGGGAGGGGTTGGGGAGGTTCCAGTACTCCTCAATGGTAATCAGGTCGGCAAAGGCCTGCAGGGGGTGTACGGTGGCTGTCTCCATGGCGAAGACGGGTTTGCCGCTATACTTGATAAACTGGTTGAGCACCGTCTCGGCATAGTCGTATTCACGATCAGTGAGTCCTGCAAAGCTGCGCACACCAATCATGTCGCAATAGCAACCCATCACGGGAATGGCCTCCAACAGGTGTTCGCTCTTGTCGCCGTCCATGATGACACCGCGCTCTGTCTCCAACTTCCAAGCACCGGCATTCACGTCGAGCACGATAACATTCATGCCGAGGTTCATGGCAGCCTTCTGTGTTGACAGACGGGTGCGCAGTGAATTATTAAAGAATATCATCATCAGGGTCTTGTTCTTGCCCAGGTGCTGATACTTGAAACGGTCGTTTTTAATCTCAAATGCCTCGGCCATTGCCTTGTCCAATGGTCCGATATCTTCTACGTTGATAAATGTTCTCATAATTCTTCACTTTTCACTCTTCACTATTTCCTTATTTGTCCTTCACCTTCAATCAGCCACTTATAGGTGGTGATTTCTTCCAGTGCCATAGGTCCGCGAGGACCGAGCTTCTGGGTAGAGATGCCTATCTCAGCACCCAATCCGAATTGGGCACCATCGGTAAACGACGTGGGGGCATTCCAATAGACGCAGGCTGCATCAACATGTTGTTGGAATTTGCGGGCCGTCTCTTCATTCATGGTGATGATAGCCTCGCTGTGTCCCGAACCGTACTGGTCGATATGGTCCAGTGCTTCCTCCAGAGACGATACGGTTTTGATGGCCATTTTATAGTCCATGAACTCAGTACCGAAGGAGTCGGAAGTGGCAGCCTGCAGCAACACCTCAGGATAGATGCCTGTCAGTATCTGATATGAGGGAGCGTCGGCATAGATGGTCACTTTGTGGTCGAGCAACGGCTTCACCAGTTCTGTCAAGTCACCCAGCCTGTCCTCGTGGATAATCAGACAGTCGAGGGCGTTGCACACGCTGACACGACGTGTCTTGGCATTGTTGATAATGGCTTTACCCATCTCCAGGTCGCCCTCCTTATCGAAATAGGTGTTGACAACACCGGCTCCAGTCTCAATCACAGGGATGCGGGCTGTGTCGCGGACGAAGTCAATCAGTCGGCGTCCACCTCTTGGTATGCAGAGGTCTATGTAGCCAACGGCATTCAGCATCTCGCCAGTAGCCTCATGGGTGGCAGGCAGGAGGGTGACTACATCGGGATTGACCCCAAAGCGCTCCAGCACTTCGTGGATGAGTTCTACCGACTCCTGGTTTGACAGGTCGGCATCAGAACCGCCTTTCAGCACACAGGCATTACCGCTCTTGAAACAAAGCGAGAAAACGTCGTAGGTCACATTGGGACGAGCCTCGTAAATCATGCCTATCACACCGAAGGGCACTGATACCCTACAGAGGCGCAATCCGTTGGGCAGTGTCTTCTCCTTGGTGATGTGGCCTAAGGGGGAGGGCAGCGATGCTACATTCCGCATGTCGGCAGCAATGTCGTCCAGTCGCTTCTCAGTCAGTTGCAAACGGTCGTAAAGCGGATTCTTGACATCCATCTTCGCCAAGTCTTTCTCGTTGGCAACCAGGACGCGTTCCTTGTAGTCCACGATAGCATCGGCTACTGCCATCAGTATTTCATTACGTTGTTCGTCAGTGAGCAAGGCCAGACTCTTGCTGGCGGTCTTGACTCTTTTGAAAATCTCTGTCAGGTCCATGATTTATGATTTAGGATGAAATTCTGTATGAGGTATGTCTTGTGGTCTTTCCATTAAGTCCACGAGAATATTGTCGCGTTCGCCATTGGCTATGATGACGCGGATGCCTGCCTGCGACAGTTGGCTGGCTGTAGTGTATTTGGAGTGCATACCACCACGTCCGAAGGCGCTCTTCTCCGTCTGGATATACTGGCTCAGGTCTGTGCCTGTCTCTACGTCGCGGATGAGTACCGAGGCTGGGTCGTCGGGATTTCCCGTATAGATGCCGTCGATATTTGACAGCAGGACAAGGGTGTCGGCCTTCATCATCTGGGCTATCAGTCCTGACAATTCGTCATTATCGGTAAACATCAGCTCGGTAACACTGACGGTGTCGTTCTCGTTGACGATGGGCAGAACCCCATTCTCCAGCATCACCTTCATACAGGCTTGCTGGTTCTCGTATTGCTCACCGGGTTGGAAGTTCTCCTTCATGGTCAGCACCTGTCCCACATGGATATGGAACTCGCGGAACAGGTCGTAGTAGAGTCCTATCAACTTCACCTGTCCCAAGGCAGAGAACAGCTGGCGCTGCTCTACCGAGTCGAGGGAATGCTCCACTTTCAACTCTCTTCTTCCGCAGGCAACGGCACCCGATGAAACCAGAATAATCTCATAGCCGTTTCTTTTCAGCCAGGCTATCTGGTCAACCAATGCCGACATGCGGGTCACATCCAGTTTCCCGTCTGTACGTGTCAGTACATTTGAACCTACCTTGATAACTATTCTCTTACTCATTTCGCATCTTTATTGCGTATTTCCACCCTTCTTATCTTTCCCGAGATAGTCTTGGGCAATTCATCTACAAATTCCACGATGCGTGGATACTTATAGGGAGCCGTCTCTTTCTTCACGTGCTGCTGCAACTCCTTGATGAGGTCGTCGCCAGCCTTGTCCTTCCATTCCTTGCCAAGAACAACGGTAGCCTTTACCACCATACCTCGGATGTCGTCGGGAACACCGGTGATGGCACATTCCACAACGGCAGGATGGGTCATCAGCGCACTCTCGACTTCAAACGGACCGATGCGATAGCCTGACGACTTGATGACGTCGTCGATACGACCCTCAAACCAGTAGTAACCGTCTTCGTCACGCCAAGCCATATCACCAGTGTGATAGATGCCGTCGTGCCAGGCCTCTTTGGTCAGCTCTGGGTCGCGATAATACTCTTTGAAGAGTCCGAAAGGCTTCTTGTCGCCTACGCGGATGACGATTTCACCCTTCTCACCGTCTTCGCATGGCGTACCGTCGGCGCGCAACAGGTCGATGTTGTATTGTGCATTGGGAATACCCATACTGCCTGGTTTCGGTTTCATCCAGGGGAAGGTGCCCAGTGTCATGGTGGTCTCTGTCTGTCCGAAGCCTTCCATCATCTGAATACCTGTCTTCTCCTTGAACTTGTCGAAGACGGCAGGATTCAGCGCCTCACCTGCTGTGGTGCAGTATTCCAGTGCGGAGAGGTCGTATTTCGACAGGTCCTCACGAATCATGAAACGATAGATGGTGGGAGGTGCGCAGAACGAGGTCACCTTGTATTTCTCTATCTGGCGAAGCAGGGTGTCGGCATTGAATTTCTCGTGGTCGAAGACGAAGACGGTTGCTCCGGCAAACCACTGTCCGTAGAACTTGCCCCATACGGCTTTTCCCCAGCCGGTATCGGCAACGGTCAGGTGCAGTGAACCCTCGTGCAGGTTATGCCAGAAGACTCCCGTTGTCAGATGTCCCATTGCATAGAGGTAGTCGTGAGCCACCATCTTGGGTTCACCGGAGGTACCGCTGGTGAAATACATCAGCATGGTGTCCTCGTTGGTGTTGACAAACTTCGGCTTCTCAAACTTCGGTGCCTCTTTCCATTCCTTCTGCCAGTCGTGGAAACCCTCAGGAATGGGTTTGCCATGATCGGTAATGGTGATGTATTGCTTCACCGACGGGCTCTCAGGCATAGCAGCCTGAATCTGACTTACCACGTAGGGATCGTCCACGCAGATAATGGCTTTGACAGTGGCTCTCGTGTTACGATATACAATATCATGCTTGGTCAGCATGTGGGTGGCAGGGATGACGATGGCTCCTATCTTATGCAGGGCAAGCATCACAACCCACCATTCATAGCGGCGCTTCAGGATGAGCATCACAGGGTCGTTCTTTCCGATGCCCAGCGTCTGCAGATAACTGGCAGCCTGGTCGGTCTGTTCCTTCAGCTCAGCGAAGGTGGTACGAATCTCCTCGCCTTGGTCGTTGGTCCATAGCAGGGCGAGTCCCTCTGGTCTTTCCACAGCCCACTGGTCCATCACGTCGTAGGCGAAGTTGAAGTTCTCGGGAATGATGAACTCCAAGTGCTTATTGTAGTCCTCCACCGATGTGAAGGTTGTCTGTTTCAAAAATCTCTCTATCATTGCAGTAGCTTATTATTATTCAACGGCGGTAGCAAATTATTCACTTTTCCCTTCATTTACTCTACTGTAAATGCCAAAAACTTGACGGCCTTGTTGCCAATAGCCAGCATACCGTGGGGCTTGGTGGAGTCGAAGTAGATGCTGTCACCTTCTTCGAGCACGATGGTCTTACCTCCGATATACAACTCCATCGACCCTTCGAGAATGAGGTTGAACTCCTGTCCGGGATGGGTGTTCTTATAGATGGTGCGAGCTCCGGGCTTGGGCTCTACTGTGACGATGAACACGTCTGCCTTGTGGTCAACAAAACCACTCACCAGACTCTGATACTTATAAGCCTTGGTACGCTCTACCGACATACCTTGTCCCTTGCGCACTACGAAGTACGACTTCATGTGGGCAGACTCAGCAAAGATGAGCTCCTCCGTTGATATGCCATACTTCTTGGCTATCTTCATCAGGTTTGAAATGGTGATGTCCATCTCGCCAGACTCAATCTTTTCATACTTCTCCGATGAGATGCCTATTGTTTCTGCCATCTCGCTAACAGGAATATCCAATACCTCGCGCAAACCACGAAGTCGTTCCCCAATCTGTTTCAGTTGCTCGTCCATAATTTAAAGTAAAAGTGAATAGTGAAAAGTGAAAAATTTGCTTCCGCTCTCCACAGTCACTTGTTTTCATTGTTATTTTTTGTTGTTTTTATTGATGATATTAAAAGCGCAAGCAATTCTTCGCAGTCTGTGCTCATGCTTATAAATTCTTTTTCATTGATATACTCAGTATCCTTTAGAATATTGAGCCAATAGAGAGTCTCGTTACATTCCTTTAATGCAATTGACAGTTTGTTGATGAAATCTGCTGTACTTTGTGCGTATGCCGCTTCACTGACAAGTGCTCCTATGGCTGTGCCAGAACGGAACATTTGGTTTATCATTCCATACTCCTTAGGACTGCATTGGATATACTTGGTCATTTTTACAATCCTTATTCCAAAAAGGTAACTCTTTTTGGAGAGTGGAGAACTGTTATGTTGTAAATACGACATACTTACGGCGGTAGCAAATTATTCACTTTTCACTATTCACTATTCCCTTACTTAGCTCCTGCTTTCAGTCCTCTTATCACACTCGAGGTGAATCCGGCATGTTCCATTTCGTTAAGACCTTTGATGGTGACTCCACCGGGGGTGGTTACCAGGTCGATGGCTGCCTCAGGATGCAGTCCGCTGGCTTGCAGCAGTTCCACAGCACCCTTCATGGTCTGCATCACTATCTGCTTGGCATCATCCGCCTTGAATCCCAGTTCTACACCACCTTCCGATGCAGCACGAACATAACGCATGGCATAGGCAATACCACAGGAGGCGAGGGTAGTACCTGCTGCCAGATGCTGCTCGTCTGTTATGATGCTCTGTCCCATCTGGTCGAACAATGCCTTCACTTTCTCCGTGTGTTGCGCCTCTGCCGCAATAGCTGGAACAATGAAGGTCATCGACTGCAGGTGGGCAATGGCGATGTTGGGAATAATCAGGAAGGTGGGAATCATGCTGCCTGCTTTGTCCATCCAACTCTTGATATCGTCAGACTTTACACCGGCGGCAATGACTATCAGAATCTGCTTGTTATAGTCCAGCACATCCTTGACTCCTTTCAGCACCTGCTCTACCAACCAGGGCTTTACACACACACAAACCACGTCAGCACCCTGTGCTGCCAACTGGTTGCTGGGAGTTGCCGTAATGCCCAGTGCGGCAAAATGGTCACGACAGTCACGCGAGGGGTCGGCAACGATAATTTCTTCGTTGTTGTATTTCCCCGTCTTGATGAGTCCTTCTACGGTGGCACCACCCATGGCACCAGCGCCAATCATTGCTATCTTCATAATGTTGCTAATACTTTCTTTAGTTTCGTAATAAACAGGTCAACCTCGTCCTTGGTCAGACACAACGGTGGGAGCAGACGCAGGATGTTGGTTCCTGCACAGCCGGTGAAGCAGTGCTCCTGGTAAATCAGTGGCTGACGCACATCCTTATGGGGGATGTCAAGGTCGATACCAATCATCAGACCACGTCCACGGATGTCCTGAATATGGGGGTTGTCTAACTTCTTCAATTCTTCCATCAGGTAATTGCCTACCTCACGGGCATTCTCTACCAGATTCTCTTCCTCGAAGACGTCCAGCACAGCCAGCGCTGCAGCACAAGCCAGGTGGTTGCCACCAAAGGTGGTACCCAACTGTCCGTAAACGGGTTCGAAATCTGGTGAAATCAATACGCCTGCCATGGGGAAACCGTTGGCAATACCCTTGGCTACGGTGATGATGTCGGGCTTGATGCCAAGCCACTGGTGGGCAAAGAATTTTCCGCTTCGTCCGTAGCCGCACTGTATCTCGTCACAAATCAGCACGGTGTTATGCTGTTTGCACAGTCTCTCCAGTCCCTGGGCAAATTCCGAAGTAGCCATCTTAATGCCTCCTACACCCTGAATACACTCCAGGATGACGGCACACACATCGCCCTTCTGCAACTCCTCCTCCCATGCATTCAGGTCGTTCAGAGGCAGGTAAGTGACGTGTCCGTTATTGTTGATGGGCGCAATAATCTTCGGATTGTTAGTCACTTCAACGGCCAGCGAAGTACGTCCGTGGAAGGCTTTCTCTGCCGATAGCACACGGGTACGGCCATTGGTAAACGAAGCCAGCTTCAGTGCATTCTCGTTGGCCTCGGCACCGCTGTTAATCAGAAACAGCTGATAGTCGTCGTAGCCGCTGATGCGTCCCAGTCGTTCTGCCAACTCCACCTGCAACTTATTCACGACTGAATTCGAATAGAACCCAATCTTGCCAAGTTGCTCCGTCACTTTCTTGATATAATGGGGATGGGAGTGACCTATCGAGATCACTGCATGTCCTCCGTACAGGTCCAGATATTCCTGACCTTTGTCATCCCAAACCTTGCATCCCTCTCCTCTCACGATATTCACGTCGAACAGGGGATAAACATCGAATAATTTCATCTTTGCTAAGTCTTAACGTTAAAACTCTGCAAAGGTAGTGCAAATCGAGCGAAAAACCAAAGGAAAACAAGTTTTTCTTTGTTTTTCCGAGATGCAGCCTACCTTCGAGGCTTGCCTCAAAGGACGAATAAGTGAGCAAAATGCAAAAGAAAAACTTGTTTTCTTTTCATTTTCGAGCGAAAGTACCTTCGAGATTTGTCTCAAAGGTAGTGTAAATCGAGCGAAAAACTATCTTTAAAACAATGACGGCACGTCTTTCAACTTGCCGTCATATCGTGATTTTGGAACTCAAAACAATTACTTCTTTTTCTTGTCCTTTTTCTTCTTCTTGCCGGTGTCTACGTTGAAGGGATCCGAAGAACTGCGGGTAGGAATGTTTTCCTTCTCAATAATATCCTTCTCTGAATAGGTGATGCTCTCATCGAAGTATCCCATATTGTCCTTGCCGGTAGCACCGCCGAACCAACACTTCTTGCCCTTGTATTTGGCAAGATATACATCAGAAGACTTGTCGTTAATGATGAAGTGGTAGTTTAAAGCACGCTTCTTCAACGTACTACGATCTACATATTTCTTACCTGGTCCACCTTGCCAAATTTTTGGACCTTCCTGTGCACAAACACTCATGCTCATGGCAAAGAGTGCAACTAATGTCAATAATAACTTTTTCATAATTGTATGTATTAAGTGAATAATAAAGCCCTGTAAATTATCTTCCCCATCCTACCTCAATGACGTATGAGGCATTTGACGCAAGCTTTTGTGCATTATGATTGGGTAAAGTACCTTTGGGGAGTCTTGGGTAGATTTTATACTCCTTGCCATTCTTGTCTACATACTTAACATAGACAATAAGGTCATCCGTATCAGTGTTATTGTGTCCCCAAAGAGTGGCATCACGGTCGTCAACCCATGCTTTAACTTTCTGTCCAGCGGCAACACGACCGCCTGGCTTGTAATAGCAGAATTTTGCCATCACTTTATGATAGGCCCTTTGTCCCTCACCTACACATAGTTGGCGTAATTCTCCGCTGTTAACTTGCACGATATTCTGTGCTTTAACAGTAGTTACCAATGCCAACAATGCTACTAATGTCAATAATAACTTCTTCATAATTGTTTCGGTTTAGTTAGTGAATAATTATTTTTATGGTTTAAGATTTTTTGCAATTCGTAAGAAGGAAGTTGTAAACGAAGTCGAAGTCTTCGTCGTTGACGTAGATGCGATTTTTGGCGAAGCGTTGGTTTACCTTAATCAGATTCATTCTTCTACATGGAATCAAACGCTCAACATCAGCAAGAGTGGAAATCATCGACATGCGCGATTGCGCCAAAATGCCAGTGCCCACAGTTCCTGGGCGCCCCGATGCCAAACCAGCCAATATGGTTAAAGCCCCGATGAGTTGACCTTTCTTTACTGTGTTAGGCATCTGTTGATGTACCACTTCTTTCTCATCCATGATAAAGAGTACTGCGTATTTCCATCCAGAGATGGCTGCGTATATAAAGTAACCAATTAACCCCAGAACTAACATCACCAAAGCGACAACACCCAATACAGGAGCCATACCGGCGAGAGAGTCCCAGTCGCCATCAAAAATCGCAATGACAACAAACAATAGGACAATGATGCCCATGCTGATTCCCAACACCTTCCACACATCAAATAATATGGAGTAGTTAGTCAGCATATTCACTTCATACACCCATCGGTACTTTCCGTCGGGGTACAGTTGAACATGGTCATTGGCTTCCTTTATCATTTTCCTACAATAGATTTAATATTAAAGTTTAGGTCTCCTCATTGAGGTTACATTTGCAAAGATAGGAAAAATTATCTTAAACACCAATATTTTTTTCTTTTTTTTAATGCAAAAATGAAAAAAGGAGCGAAAATCACTTTTCACTCCTCTCTTTTAACTTTTCACTTTTCACTTTTCACTCCTTAAAACGCTGAGGCTTTCAGATTAAGTCCTGCCTTCTCGTCGATTCCGAACATGATGTTCATGTTCTGAACAGCCTGACCTACAGCACCTTTCAACAGGTTGTCGATGCAGGAAATCATCAGGAGTTGGTCTTCGTATTTCTCTACATACACCACTGCCTTGTTGGTGTTCACTACCTGTTTCATATCTGGACTCTTGGTCACGAAATGGGTGAAGGCGGCATCTTTATAATAGTCGGTATAAATCTGCTGTACCTCTTCGATGGTCTTGTCGCACTTGGCATAAGCGGTGACGAAGATGCCCCTTGCAAAACAACCGCGCTGGGGAATGAAGAGTACGCGTCCATCATAGCCAGGACACAGCTCCTGCACCGTTTGGTTGATCTCCAGCAAGTGCTGATGGGTGAATGTCTTATAAACCGAGATATTATCGTTGCGCCATGAGAAATGAGTCGTTGCTCCAGGCTTCTGACCAGCTCCCGTACTTCCTGTAATACCGTTCACGTGGATGTCGCCGCTGATAATACCAGCCTTCAGAGCAGGCAACATGGCTAACTGGATACACGTGGCAAAGCACCCGGGGTTAGCCAGATGCTGACAGCCGGCAATGATGTCCTTATGTGTCTCGGGCAAACCGTAGATATAGTCGTGACTGCCCTTGATACGAAAGTCTTGAGCTAAATCGATAATCTTTACATTGGCAGGAATGGTATGCTCCTTGAGGAACTGCTCGCTCTTCCCGTGCCCAAAGCAGAAGAAAACAACATCCACCTGGTCGAATGGCATTTCTGATGTAAAACGCAAATCAGTCTCGCCCATCAATCCCTCATGAACATCCGATACCAGATTGCCTGCGTTGCTCTCCGAATTAGCAAACACAATCTCTGCTTCCGGGTGGTTAATCAGCAGGCGTATGAGTTCTCCACCCGTATAACCTGCCGCACCTAAAATACCTATCTTCATAAATACAATGTTTATATGATTGTTCACCCCTCCTTTTGGAGGGGTTGGGGGAGGCTTTACCTCTTCTCGTCCTTATGTATCCCATAGTACACACGCAATGGGGTACTGGATACCTTGATGAAGCCCTTAGCTTCGTCGGCAGTCCAACCGGTCTGCGTCTCTCCGTACTCACCGAGCTTGCTCTTGGTCAGGTCGTTGACAGAGTCGATACCCACTGTCTCGAAACCATAAGGACGGAGCTTCAGGATAGCAGTACCCGTCACGTTGCGCTGACTGCTGGTCAACATAGCCTCAATATCGGGCATCACTGGCTCCAAGTACTGACTCTCGTGCAGGAACATACCATACCAGTTGGCCACTTGGTCTTTCCAGTACTGCTGCCACTTCGACAGCGTCGATTTCTCCAACAGACGGTGTGCCTCGATAATCAGTTTCGGAGCAGCAGCCTCGAATCCTACACGGCCCTTGATACCGATAATGGTGTCGCCCACATTGGCATCACGGCCGATGGCATAAGAAGCACCAATCTCCTCAATCTTCTGAATAGCTTTTACTTTGTCGGTGAACTTCTCACCGTTCACACCCACTATCTCACCTTTCTCGAACTCAATCTTCAAAAGCGACTCCTTCTCTGGATTGGTAACATGCTTCAAATAGGCTTCCTCAGGCAGTCCCTGTGTGGGGTCGAGCAGTTCGCCACCACAGATACTGGTTCCCCAGATACCTACGTTATACGAATACTTCAGTTTAGTGAAGTCGGCAAAGAATCCGTGCTCGTTCAGGAAATCAACCTCCTCTTTACGTGTCAGTTTCTTGTCGCGTGTCAATGTGATAATCTCCACACCAGGAGCCATCACGAGGAATGTCATATCAAAACGGATCTGGTCGTTGCCGGCACCTGTCGATCCGTGAGCAATGGCGTCTGCACCAATCTCCTTGGCATAGCGTGCTATGGCAATAGCCTGGAAGATACGCTCTGAGCTCACTGAGATAGGATAACAGTTGTTACGCAGCACATTACCGAAAATCATGAATTTCAGCGATTTCTCGTAATACTCCTGTGTCACGTCGAGCGTCACGTAAGCCTTGGCGCCCAACTTATAGGCATTCTCTTCGTTCGTTTTCAACTGTTCTGCGCTGAATCCGCCAGTATTGGCACATGCAGCATATACATCCCAGCCGTCCTGGGTTAATTTCATCACTGTGTAGCTGGTGTCCAATCCACCACTGAATGCTACTACTACTTTCTTGTTTGCCATATCTTTTTCACTTTTTACTTTTTATTTCTCTACGGCGGTAGCAAATTATGCACTATTTACTATTACCTTTAAGAATCTAATTGTTTGATTCTCTCTATCACCTCTTCGGGAATCTTGGCAGGCAGATGTTCTTCGGGATCGTAGAGCATAGCCGTACAGATGCAGTACTTGCGCCCCGTACGATGCAACACATCCACATTCACACAACCCTCGCAACCACGCCAGAAAGCCTCGTCGTCAGTCAGGTCGGCAAAGGTCACAGGCTGGTAGCCTAACTCCGTATTCATCTTCATCACAGCAGCACCGCTGGTCAGCGAGAAAATCTTTGCGTGAGGCCAACGTGTACGAGCTAACGAAAAGGTCATATCCTTGATCTTCTTAGCCACACCCAGTCCGCGAAAGTCTGGGTGAACTATCAGACCGCTCGTCGTCACATACTGCTTATTGCCCCATGTCTCGATGTAGCTGAATCCGGCAAAGCGGTCGCCGCTCAGGGCAATCACAGCCTTGGCCTCCTTCATCTTTGTTGCCAGATATTCGTGTGTACGCTTGGCGATACCCGTACCACGCACTTTGGCAGCGTCCGCAATCGTCTGCAGAATCGTATCTACATAAACCTCATGCTCAGGACCTGCCACCACTACTTGTATTTTGTTTTCTTCCATTTCAATTCTTCAATTCTTCACTTTTCACTTTTCACTTTTCACTTCTCAATTACTTCATATTCGGCACCACTTCACTCAACGCACTAATCACCTCTTCCTTCGTCACACCCTGTTTGATGACGATAAAGATCGTGTCGTCGCCGGCTATCGTACCTATTATTTCTTCTATATGATTATTATCAATATTATATGCAATACTGCTCGCATAACCAGGGCGCGTCTTAATGACCCCCATGTTACCCGAGAAATTGATGCTCAGAAAACCAGGCACCTGCATCATCTCCTTTACGCTGTGTGGCGTGCTCACCCGCTTATACATCGTGTCGTTGGGCAACACATACACATAGTTGCCACGCATCGAGGCAGCCTTGGCCACCTTCAACTGCTTTAAGTCACGGCTTAGCGTAGCCTGTGTCAGCGAAAAACCCTCGTTCTTCAGGGCTTGCAACAACTCCTCCTGACTACCCAACTCATGGCTGGAAATAATCATTCTGAGCGCCTCCAATCGGTTGTTTTTTATCTTCATGTTTGGTATATTTATTCAATTGGCGGTGCAAAATTATACAATTTATTGCATATACCCAAACATTTTCTCTACTTTTTTGCATAATTTTTCCTGTTAGCTGCTTACATCTTTTTAAATACAAACCTAACCAGCAGGAAATTCACAGGAATCGAGACTGCATAAACACCCACTGGTGCCAGCTCGGCACTCATGCCTATCCAGATGAAGAAATTCAGCAAAAACATCTGCAACAGGTAGTTCACAATGTGTGCCAAACTGAAGCCGGCTCCGTTCTTAGCCGACGTCTTCTTGCGGAAGATATAGTAGGCGCTCATATAATAGTTGAAGATGAATCCGGCAATATAGCCTGCAGTCCATGCTATATTCACATTCATCACCAGTTGCAGCAACCAGTACACCCCATAATGGATAGCTGTCACCAGTGTACCCACAATGGCGAACCGAATCATCTCTCCGATAGCCTCTTTATTGGCAAAGAATTCCTTTAATGCTTTATTCATTCCGCAAAGATAAGCAAAAGTGTTCACTCAGCAAAACATTTTGCGAAAAAAACGTTTTTTAATTTCCTGATTGTAATCACCTTCAAATTACTATCTTTACATCATAAATCTTGAAACAACAACTAAAAACTCGCGACGTATGGGACAATCGTAGGAAAATATGGAGAATAAAGAAATACAAGAATTGTGCAATCAGATTAAAGACAGACTGAATGAACTTGGGTTTACTGAGTTCACATTGTATGCTGCTGACTATTGTGGAGAACTTGATGAAGAACTAGTAAGAATCTTCGATTATCAGCGAATGGCCCGCCGGACTTTTAACAGTTCGGCGGGCATTGTTTTGTCAATTGCAGTTTTGCTAAATCGCTAGCAAGCTCTGCTTTATATTTCAAATCGGCTCAAATAATAGCTAATTTATACATTTTTAAGCTCACGATGAGCCGATAATTGAAAAAATACCACTAACTTTGCACCGATTTAAGTACACAAGCTATGGATATCTCAAGAGAAATACTACAGTATCTGCACTATCATCCACAGTCTTCGCGCGATGAAGTTGCAAAGGGAACCGCCTTCGAAGGAAGTGATGCCACTATGAAACGTCTGATTGCAGCAGGCGTCCAAAAAGGCGATATTGTGGCTGAAGGTAAGGCTCGGGCTACCCGTTACCGTCTTTCTGATCAGGCTTTTCTCTTGATGCCACTCAATCTGGAAACCTACTTTGCGCAAGATGTCGATGAGCGACAAGTACAGACTTCTTTCAACTTCGAATTGATACGTCAGCAACTTCCGTCTGTAACGCTTTTCACTGGCGAAGAGATGGGCAGGTTGCAAGAACTGCAAGCCGAATTTCGCCAGCATGTAAGCGAGATGACTGAAAACGAATACCGCAAGGAGATGGAGCGACTGGGTATCGATCTCAGTTGGAAATCGTCACAGATAGAAGGTAATACCTATTCGCTGTTGGAAACAGAGCGTCTGCTTCGTGAGAGTAAGACAGCCGATGGAAAGACAAAGGAAGAGGCAGTGATGCTGCTCAACCATAAGGATGCCTTGCGTTTCATCCTTGACAATCCTGACTATCTGCAGCACCTGACCCTCAGTCATATTGAGGATATTCATCAATTGCTCACTAAAGAACTCTCAGTTGACAGAGGAATCCGTCACCGTCGTGTGGGCATCACGGGTACCAATTATCATCCACTGGATAATGAATTCCAGATTCGTGAGGCTATGCATGATACATGCGACTTGATTAACAACAAAGAGAACATTTTTGAAAAGGCGCTTCTCACACTTGTGCTCCTGTCGTATATCCAGGCTTTCTCTGATGGAAACAAGCGTACGGCACGCATTACCAGTAATGCCATCCTGATAGCCAATGGTTATTGTCCCCTGAGTTTCCGTTCTGTCGACTCTATTGACTACAAGAAGGCCATGCTTATCTTCTATGAGCAGAACAACCTTTATGCTTTCAAGCAAATCTTCATCGATCAGTTTGAGTTTGCAGTAAGGGAGTACTTCTAAATATGGCTGCCGCTAGAAAATTCCAAACCACCTAATTATTTGGCTCGGTAACTTTGCAGTAAATAAATGTAAAATATTGGCTTGAACACCTATTTTGCACCATTTTTCTCCTGTTTAACATCATTTATTTCCTGTTCGTTAGCCCTAGCGCCAACTTTGTGTTCCTTTTTACATATCTTTCTTACTGAGTGAACCAATGTGAATGGTCATCTTGTGCAGTTCTGGGGTCTGGGCTACCATCGTGTCAACTTTCTCCTTGAAGGAGGCCTCGTCGTAACGGCTCTCATCTTTCTTCAATTCATATACCCAAGCCTCTTTGCCAATGGGGTCAACCACCACAAGGTCTATCTCATGAAAGCCTTTTCTGTCCCACCATTTGCCGACGATGTACCGTCCTTCCTCCTGGAACTTACGGACAAAGTAACGCTCCATCATCAGCCCTGACAGACACCAAAGCCTGATACTTGAAGAAAAAACGAAACCAGAATATCAGGAAGCAGTCATCCAACTGATAGCGCAACTTCTTGCTGCTCTCTTTGGCAAAGATGGGCTGGTACTTGCTAATCAGTCCATAATAATCCTCCAGGCGTGACAGATAGCTGCTGATATTTTCGATACCCAGTTCGTTCTTGATTTCCGCACTAGTCTTCATACCACTGGCAATGCAAGTCAGGATAGAGAAATAGATAACATAGTCGGTTCCAAACTCCTCTATCAGAATGTTTTTACCTTCATTGATAAAGGGAGAATTTTCTTCTGTCAATGCAGCCAGCATCTTGTTCTTACGGGTCTTGCCACGGTCAAGCAGCAGGGTGACATACCAAGCAACGCCACCCGTAATGCTGAACAATGCTAGCAAGTCCTCTGGGGTATATTCGGGGTTAAAGTCGTGTAGGATGTCTTTCAATACATCAGTTTTGAATGGCTGAAGCGTCAGTTTCTCATCGGCACGACCGAAAAGCGGTTCCTCATAGTCCTCGAAGATTTTCTTCATCAGTGTAAAGACAGATCCGCTGATAATCAGGTTCAAGTGACTCTTCCGTTTCCACAAGTCCCAGTCACGCTGCATATCGCTGAACACCGTCGGGTTTACCTTCTGGAAATTTTGGAACTCATCGATAACCAATGTGAACGCTCTGCTCTCTGAAAGTTGGAGCACGAACTTAAAGACCTCGGCGAAGGAGTTTGCCTGTCCCAAAACCGGCACTCCAAGTTTATTGGTAATCTCGGCAACAAAATCCTGACATAGCAGCGTCTCAGCTTTCTTACCAACGAAGAAATATAGGATGCTTTCATCCCCGCATCTTTGCGATAGTTCCGTCTTACCGATACGTCTGCGCCCCATGAGGACAGTCATTCGCGCCTCACGTTTACTTTGATCCAAAACCTCTTTGAGCAGTTGCTGCTCTGACTCTCTATCATAGAACTTCATAACCCGAAATGATAATGGTCATTATAATAATGACGGTTATTATTTTGCAAAGATACAAATTATTCCTAAATATACAAGTAAAATGAAGAAAAAAAGCAAAATATATTTCTTATTTGATAATTTTGCCTACTTTTGCATCAGATTTGAAAACGGTCGTCATTTGAAAGGTGGCGGGACAGGTAGAAGGTGAACCTCTTTATTTGGATAACCTGAGGCAGGGTAGTGCTCCGCCAATCGCCTATGTGTGTGGCAAAAAGTCTGGCGTAAGGTTTGAAACCATGTAATGAATTTGGAGGAAAGATAAGAGCATCCGTTAGCGAAGTCAAGTAGAAAGGGGATTTAAGCTGGGTCAGAAGGTAAAAGGACCTAGTATAATCGGGGTGTGCCCTGGAGCCGGACGGTTGGACGGCCCGGGGCGGACGGCCAGACGGCCTGGGGCGTCCAGTCATCTGCCTCAGGTCGTCTGAAAACGGAAAGTTGCATTAGAAAGCAACTCCGGTTCGCCGATTGCGGAAGTCCTTAGTTCTCCGCCTTTCTGATATCTCAATTGAAAGACTAACTATTGATTTCTGATTTTGCCTACAAAGGTACGATTAAGTGAGAAGAAAACCAAATTTTATTTGAGCTTTCTCGAAAGGGAGTATCTTCGACGAAGTCAAAGAAGGTACGATTAAGCGAGGACAATACAAAATAAAATCCTTATATTTTTAGTCCCACCTTGGGAGCAATTTATTCCCAGGGCGGGAATGTTTTATTCCCAGCGTGGGAATTCTTTTTCTTCCGTTATTAAGCAATAACAAGTCCTTATTAACGAATAACATGCCCTTATTGAAGAATAACATTCCTTTATTTGACGTTTTACCTGATTTTTGTTGACTGTTGCAAAATAACCCTCACTTCTTAACATTTTTGACCCAAACCATGATGTACAGGGCATTTGGACGCGTTAGGGATAATTGGTTCTCCCTCACGCCTCCCTAACGTTTTTCAGACAAGTCCCTCACCTTAATCACAAAACCTTTCAGTCCATGTGGTGTGAGGGTAAAAAGATAAAAACGTTAGGGAGACGTTACCCCAAAGCTCTTCTCCCTCACGTGTCCTATCCCCTTTCTACAAAGGCATTTCCTGCGAAAATGTTAGGATGTGAGGGTAAAAACGAAAAAACTTTTGAAAAATGTAGCTTGATAGAAAGTGGCGTTTAGTCCGACGCGGCGGATTCTCAGTCCGAAAAGGACGGACTCGTAGTCCAAAGCCTTCGGACAATGGTCAAACCGTCAACTAATCTTAGGGTTAGACATACTGACGATCAATCTAAATCAGAAAAGATTATTTCCGAAAGTCACAAGTTTTTCAATAGAAATCTCTCAAAAACATAATAATGGGGAAACAAAAAAGGAGTGCCACAAACACTCCTAAGATTTTTCAGCATTTAAAGGGTTCCAGATTATACCTTCTTTGCCAACGATTCTACAGCCTCGACAAAAGCCTCAGCCTTTGGTAGCAGGTATTCCACACTACTGGCATCCCTGAATGCATAAGCCTCATAATCGCTGATGTGACGTTGGTTAAACAAATCTGTAAGAGTAGCACCATGTTCTATGCTAAGCAATCCCTTTCGGATGAAGTTCATGGATATCATGGACTTTACGCCATTATGGGTAGATGTGTCTATGCCATTGGCTGTTAGTAGTCCTCGAGCAGCATTGAAACATGCATAATAAAGACGAGTGACAGCACCATTGAAATATCCTCCATCGCGAAGATATTTAGCTTCCGCTATTGAGTCGTGGGCGCGCTCAAAATAATAAGCCATAAGGTCGGCTCGTTGTTCAGATGTCATGTTCACTTCGTTCATAGTAGGATTCCTTCACGTTTCACATTCTGATAAAAAGGAGTAATAACAGTAGGATTTTCCCACTGATGACGAGGCAAAATAAGCGTACTGATGATAACCCCTAATTGAAGTTCAATCTCGAACAATTTACTGACAATAGTATGTTCTTGCTCAGGAGTTATCTTCTCTTCTGGTAACAGAATCAGTAAATCGATATCGCTATCAGGACGTGCGTCGCCCCGAGCTTCAGAACCATAAATAATGGCCTGAGCTTCTGGAAGCATCATCCGAGTTTGCTCTCTGATTCTATCAACAACATGAGTACGTGTCATATCATTCGTAATCTTTTACGTTGCAAAGATAAAAGTCCCAAGTTTTTCAATAGAAATCTCGCAATAACATCCATCCAAACTCTAACTAAACTCATACTGAACTCTATCAGAAGTCATACCAAACTCTATCAGAACTCTAATTGAACTCTAATTGAAGTCTAATTGAACTCTAATTGAACTCTAATTGAAGTCATATTAAACTCTAATTGAACTCTAATTGATTGCAGTCTCCATGAAACTAAGATATACAACTATTTATTACTATGAGAACTCGTTCCAATATGGGTTCCTATTCCCTCCCTATTTATCAGTCTTGTTTGCTCATATCGGAACTTCCATTCACCATCACAAATCCTACACTTACGCGTATCTTCAAGTTTTTCAATACGATAAGTATCCTTTACATTTCCACTAGAATCTTTTAATATGGTTGTACGTGTTATTATTTTCTTCATAAGAGTCTCTTTGACTTCACTTGCCTTTTGTGTGTAATCACTATAAAATAACACTTCTGTGTTGTTAACAAAAAAGTTATCAAGCGTTCGGCAATGAGGGCAACGTTTGGAAATGACATCCTTGACAAGCAAAGGATACCAATAAATACGTAACACTAAAGCCATGAGTAGCGTAAAGACGATCCAATGAAAGCCAGTTGCAGAAACCAGAACAAACCACACATATATACTGATACCAAACATGATTATAGAGAACCACTTCAAGACTTCGTTGGTCATGAAATATAGTGGCTTTCGCATGGCTATCAGACTAATCACTATGAAGGGAATCATGAGGTGTGTACAAAATAACCATATCAGTACTATCACAAGACGAAGTATATTAACAAGAAGTTTAAAATACCATGGTAGTGAATCGTAAAAAAATGGAGATGCATAATAGAACCCATCAATCAATTTATGCCCGGCAGTCAGGATAAGGTGAGAACCTGGAAGATATTTAAAAACTAAATGGTTTGATGTATGAAGCGATAACGGCTCACCCCAGTCAATGCTCATCAAAGAATCGTTTGAGAATGTAATAACGGGGCGATAAAAATGGCCATCATCTTTTAGGACTGCCACCTGAAAACGCATCAGTTGCCCAGAATCGGTATGACATACAAACTCCGCAAGATCCCACTGCTCGTCCAGTTCTGCTGGTGTCTTATCCGCGCATAAGCTTTCAAAACGGCTTTGTGTCATATGAATTGCTCCCATTTCATATTTTCTGGCATGATTCGGTAACTTGTTGGCGGTAAGGTAAGTGTAGTCATCTTGAGGTATCGAATAATGCTTTCCTTCTTTGGTCTTCACGCTATAGAGATGGTAGCTTTCCTCCTTGCCAACCACAACGGTATCGCCAGGTATCTTGTCCGATTTTTTACTGACAACTGCCAAATCATTGTCTACCTCACTTTGAAGAACGATACCACGCTGTCCTTCCTGTGTTTCTGCCCAATAAAAAAGACTGTCATTATGTCTGTCAATAGAACAAATGACTTTCAAGCTATCACCTGCTTTCAGAGGTATTGTTGTTTTGTCGTTTTCGTTCCACACAAAATACATGGATGCATTTTTTTTCAATACAACCTGAGGTGAATCCTCTGGAACAGAACGATTCGAATAATTTGTTGCCAATATATGAATAGCCGCTATTGCTAAAGCCAACAAACCATAACGTTTTATATATTTGAAATTCATACGTAAATCTGTAACTTAATACAAAAACTTGTTATTGATTTCTAATTTTGTTGCCGAGAATGAAACCGAAGATACCGGTGAGAAGGATACCGATAGTGGTCTGCATTAGGTTGAGCATATCCACAATAGGCGAGACCTCCCTCAGTATATCAGAGTCCATTCCTGCCATGTTCTTCAGACTTATTCCAAGAGCCTCCAGATATTCCAAGGGTGATACTTGGGCTTTAAAGAACAACGCAAAGAGGAACACGGTAAAGATATAGGTAAGAATCATCTTGGTCATACTCTCGCCATAGCCAAAGAGGAGGTCGGAGAGATAGTTCGTGCAGATGCTCCATGTGTTCTTAACTTTGGTCCAGAACGTCAGTTCAGGATTATCGTAATCGGCAACCATCCTATGACGTTCCATGCGACGACCTTGTACATAGGCCCAGTTGGCATCGGCAATATAGCCTTTGCCTGCCCATAATCCATTGAGCGTCTTGTAGATGTCTTCCGCATCTGCCCAACGAGCTTTCACGGCTTCTGCAGGACTCCAGTCGGAAACCTTACTCTGGTCGTTGGTACGGACACCAGTGCCGAAGCTATGCCAATCAACAAGGAATTTTGTATAGTCGTCTTTGTCCTGCTGGAGGATACGTCCCTTGTAAAGGTTTTCCCTGCGGATATTGGCACCGTCGCCAAAATAGGCATTGAAAAAGCTACAGTTGCTGAAAGCAGAGTGCTTAAAGAGTACGACGCCCTCAAAGAAGGCTCTGTAGAAGTCGCAAAAATCTACGATAGAGTCCTCGAATGTCGCGCTGTCGATGCGAGAATAACGGAAGTCGCTCCATGAGATGTTAGCATAACGGAAGCGGCAACTCGTGAGCGTCGCTTTACGAAACGAGACACTCTGAAGCGTTGGTTCTCCTGTCTTGCCGCTATGGTCGAAATCACAGTTTTCCAGTGTTGCCTCTTCAAAACTACAATGCCTTAATATGGCATCTTTAAAGTTCACGTTAACGAGAGTACATCCACTGAAATTCACAGACTCCAGTGTTTGGCCTCCAAGGTCAATGTCCCTCAGTTCTTTTGTTTTGATAAGTTCTTCTATTACCATAATATTATATTTTAATTAATCTCTATACAAAGTTCCTATATGCTACAGTCTTAATACCTTCTTTTTATCGTTCCCTTGTAATTACCATATTTGTCGTAAATATCCCATTTGTCGTACCAATAATTATGATCGCTATCCGCGATGATACTTGCAACAAATATGATAGCAACGATGATGCCAACATACCACCAGAAACTGACGTTTGACGCGAGGTAGAAAAGGTGGGAAATGACCATGACAATCATGAGGAAGGTTGCCACAGCTATGATGAGATAACTGACGGCATACAATCCAAAGATGATAAGTCCCTTCACACTCTTGTCTTCCAGATCAATGAGTTGCAAGACAAGATGGACGATCTGAGCCAAGATGAAAAGTCCCACCACCCATGGCTGCAGGGATGTCAGAAACAGGTAAAGCACCAGGTAGATGCCAGCAAAGATACAAGTACTGGCGGGTCCAAGGAAATCAAAGTCATCCACCTTGGCACCCAAAATGCCTGTCACACTAGCATTCATACCTAAAAGAAGGAATATCTGCGCACACAGGATGACAAGTGCTATCACCAGCCAGAAGATAATTGTCAGCACACCACAGTCAATACTGCAGAACCATGCCGGATCGCCATCATACTTGACGACACACCAGATCTCAAGTGCATTCATCACTGTCCCTACAAGCGTCCCTAATGTCGTACAAGCAAGAAGTGCCACATCTTCATCAAAATGGTTGAGGATAAGATATAGAAGCAATAAGAAGATTGCACCGCCGAAGCACAGATAGAAGACCCAGGAGAACGGCGTCGTTGACGGATTTGGCTTCACCTCGAAACCTATAGCGGCCAGTGCCTTTCTGATTTTCTGCTGTAGTGTCCATGTGGGCGGGATGCCATACTCTTTTTCATCCTCTGCTTTCTTCTTGGCCTTGGCTTCCTCCTTTTTTATCAGATGTTTCGAAGACACATAGAACGTCTCTCCAGCCTCATTCAGACAAGTGGCCCATCCATTGATGATGGTATCCACCTGCAGGACTTCACCTTGTCTGAGCGAACCTAGTTTCTTGGCTCCGCTTTGGGGTTTTGCCCGCATATTCAGGGTCTTGGTATTCACCAAATACGCCTCTGCCGCACTGCCCGCTATGCAGAGCAGTAATAGTACGATTATTGATATAAGTTTTTTCATGTCTTCAAGCTTTAACGATAATTCCAATAATCTGAAGTCCGCCTCCACCGCCACAGGCAAGGAGGAAGAGAATGAATAGAATACTTCCAAACCATCCCATCAAATAGACTATATGTCCAATGAACATCACCATAAACAGGAATATGGCCAATGCACTCACCGCATAGAGCACCGCATAAACCGCAAAGCATAGCACTCCCTTCACACTCTTATCGCCCCATAAAAACATCAAGACAAGATGGAGTGCTATTCCAAAGAAGAAAAGCAGGAGAATCCACGGTTGTAGGGCCGAGAAAATCAAAAAGGTGATAAGATACAGGGTGGCGCAGCCGAATACAGTGACAGAGCCAACATGGCATTCTGCCGTTCTCACATCATCTATTCCTACATATCCAAAAAAGATGGATTGGAAAATAAATAAGATGGACAGCGCAAACATCCAGAACAAGATAGACATCATTTCATCGTGAACGAAGAACCCTGGGCTTCCGCTATAGCCCAGCATGCATTTCAACTCAAGATAGCCTAAAAAGGCCAATCCTATCAGAATGGCATATTGTCCTAAACCGAGCTTGTCCATAATCAAGCTTAACAACCAACAGGCACCTGCCACGATGAGCGGCATAAAAAGCATATACTCAAAGTAGCGCGTAGATTTGCTTTGCTCAATATGAATGCCAACGGATGACAATGCTTCCAATACTTGTTTCTGAACAATCACAGCAGGATCTTTCTCGTCTACCGCGGGTTTCTTATTTTCTTCAGCCGCTGGCAGTGACTTTCCTTTCTCTAGATACTTTGAAGACACATAGAACGTCTCTCCTGCCTCATTCAGACAAGTGGCCCATCCGTTGATGATGGTATCCACGCTGACGACTTCGCCTTGTTGAAGCGAGCCTAGTTTCTTGGCTCCATTTTGGGGCTTTGCCCGCATATTCAGACTTTTTGATGTCACTACATAAGCCTCTGCCGCATAAGCCTCTATGCCGAGCAGTAACAGTACGATAATTGTAATTAGATTTTTCATATTCTTATTCGATTTTTTCCGTGAAACTAAACTCATAACCGGCAAAACTAATTGTGTTGCCGTCATTGATGTAATAGGTGGTCTCGGTCTCAAGTGGATAACCGTTGATTTTGGTGCCGTGGGTGGAAGCAAAATCATATACTCGCCATTTGCCGTCATCCTTACCACACCACATCTTGGCATGTTTGCGCGACATACGGGCACATCCTGCCAATTGCTTGCCAAACTGAGGCGACTTGCGCCCGATGATGTATTCCTCAGCATCATTGAGCAGGAGTGTGATACTGCCATCAGTAGAACGTAGCTCTGCCATCCGCTTTTCAATGTCAGTGGCGTTTTCTACAGACTGCTCATGCTTATGTTGTTGTTCATACTCTAACGGGTCGATAATATGTTTTCCACCGCAGTTGGGACAAAATTTCCCACGTGCATAGGTTCCACAGTCGGCACAGATCATCAGATGCTGACCGCAGCGGTCGCAGTAGAGACTGTCGTCGAGTATCTCGGATTTACAATGTGGGCACTGTTTCATATCTTTTCAATCTTTAAAAATAAAAATCGTCTGGCACGAAGGTGAAGAAATCCTCCTTTGTCAGCGTCCCCTCACGCTGCATCCGTTGCAGACGGGCAGCAGTTCGCTTGGTAACAGCTTTAAAAAGGTTTTCCATCTCACGGGCATTTCCCCAGTTTTCAGTCCTCTTTTCCAGCATATCTTCTATCTTGCCGAGCAAAGCTTGTCTGGCACCTTCGCCAAAGCGATAGGGGTTTTTCTGGTTAGTGGCTTTCAGACAGAAAATATCGGCCAATTCTTCGAGCGAGTAGTCTTTCAGAACCAATGTATAATTGATGCGGCTTTTGAACCCCTCGTTGATATTCATCAGATAGTCCATATCTTTTTTGTATCCTGCTAAGATGACGCAGAGCTTACCACGGTCGTCATGCATGCGACGCATGAGTGTATCAATGGCCTTACGACCTTCTGCATCAGCAGCGCCCCGTGGCGCCAGTCGATATGCTTCGTCAATGAAGAGGGTACCTCCCATCGCTAAATCAAATGCTTTGTTCATATTCTCAGCACCAGAATCAATCAAGGCTCCGATAATGTCGTCTCGCTGACGCTCGACGAAACGGTCGGATGGTAACACTTTCATAGCATAGAGCATTTTGCCAATTGTCCGAGCTACCGTCGTCTTACCTGTACCAGGATTACCTTCGAGCACAATGTTCAATCCTATCACCGAATTATTGGGATCAATGCCCATGCTCAGTTGCAATTCTATGAAGTTCTTGTCGTCAGCTATTCCCTTCATGAGCTGTTTGACATTGCTCATACCAATAAAATCCTTGTCGAGTGAAGCCATCATCTCGTTGATGTCGACCTTTTTGGTGGCTTCCTCACCTTCAATATCGGAAGGTGTTAGGACGTGGTCGTCAGGCTGTTGTTGCTCTATGATGCGTTTGGAATAGTTATCAATAGCATCCTGCAAGGTGTTACGAACCACGCCTGCATTACCGAAGTTGGCAGTCCGGCGATTATACATACTCTGGAAGAACTGCGGTAGTCGATGGGCTGCCTCATCGGACAGCGTGTATCCCTGCTTCTTCAACATGCCCATAAAGATGTCGTGCAACTGAGGGGCAGTGTAGTCGTGGAACGTGATCTTTTTATCGAATCGTCTGTCTATACCTGGATTGGCAGGAACGAAGCGTTCCATCATCTCTTTGGTGTAACCAGCAGCTATACAGACAAAGTCACCCTTCTGATTCTCCAAAGGACCTAATAAGGTATCAATGGCCTCTGAGCCGAAATCAGCTTTCCCCCCAGAACTACTTGAAGATGAAGAGCCTGTCCCCAGCATATATGCCTCATCAATAAACAGCACACCACCCATTGCGCTCTCAACGGCCCGCATGGTCTTGGGGGCTGTCTGTCCGATGTATTCGCCAACGAGCGACTCGCGACGAACTTCAACAAACTGACCGTTGGGCAATACGCCGAGCTGGTAGAGAATATCTCCGAAGAGACGGGCAATGGTGGTCTTGCCAGTACCAGGATTGCCGAGAAACAGATAGTGGTGTTTCAGTCTGACATCGGCATTGGGGTTTTCGGCCTTGGCCTTCTGTACCATCCTGACAATGCTATGCACCTCTTCCTTTACCTCTTCGATGCCCACATAACTGTCGATTTCAGCCAAGATGTCCTCAAGCGAACGAGGTTCATAAACTTCGCCTGTAATGTCGTCAGGCTCAACACCGCTATGGTGATGTATCATGGCCTGATAATGGATGTTGTTACACTTATCAATGGCTTCCCACGCATTGCGGAAGTCCACTTTTCGATTGCGGATCACATTGCGGAAGAAACCGAAGATACGTTGTGAGGCCTCTTCGCTGACAGGAAGATCTTTCTCCAAACAGTTCTGGCAGATGCGGCTTAACGTGTCAGCATTCATATCCTGCAAGTCTAATACCTTGGCAAAGCGATTAAGACCTGCAGGCTTCTCCTTGAAGAACTTATCGATATTTATTGGATGGCCTGCCATGATGATGATGGGATAGGTGTCCCATCCTGCCGTGGAATCAGTCTCCCAACTCTCCATTCGGCTAAAGAGCACGTCGATAGGCGAGATGTTATTGTTGTCGTGGATGAGCATATGAATGTTGTTGATAAACAGAATGCCACCACCAAGTGCCTTGAAGTCATCGGTGGTCTTCTTGTCCATCCATACCTCAAAATCGGCAGCGTCAACCATGACCATCTGTTTCTGGACGATACCTTTCTTGAAGAAATATTCCTGAATGATATTGGCAATAAAATCCTTACCCGTACCACTGCTGCCCTTCAACAGTATGTCCATGTCAGGACGCTGACCATGGCTGCTGTTGCGTTTAAGCATCAGATAATACTCGGCCAGCTGACGAATGACTTTGACAGATCTGTCCTGCCCGATGATGTGCTGAAGTATCTGATCGGCCAGGTCGGGGAACTTCTCGCCACAACGACGACAGTAGAGTGCATCGTCGCGATTGTCGGCATAACATTTATTGCACTGAATCATTTTCTGCTTTTATTTTTTTGAAACTGAAAAGACATGTCTTCTCTGTAGTATAATTTTTATATTTACCATGGAAAGAGTCCGGATGATCATAATTGATTGTTATATCCAAACTGCCATCCAAGACATTATCATCGGGCGTATCGTTTTCAAGGTTAAGATCAATCAAACCATCCAACTTACCCGTAAAGGTCTGGGTTACGGCTTTCTGGTAGGTCACCGTGATTGACAGACTGAAACTGTCAGGACGTGTACTTAAGATCTGCATGGTGGCAGGTTTCTCGTCGAAAGTACCACTCCATTCTCCTGCGTATTTGTCAAGACGTTCCTCAATTGTTACGATTTTCTTTCCGCCAAACTCAGGTGAGATGGCTTTGTAACCCCAGAATGCTCCCCAAGCCAGAAGGATGGGAACGATCATCATCAAGACCATTTTCTTCAATCCATCCCGATACAGAGAAGGAAGACCTCTGTATAAGTCCTGCTGACGATACTCATACCCCTGTTTGCTCGTATCAAAGGCATAATAGAGTGGTTGCACAGTCCACATATCGGGATCATTCAGGGGATCCACATCTATTGTTTCAAGGTCTTCGTTAAATATGATAAAATAGACCCAGACACCAAGTCCCAGCATCAAAATCACGCACAACCAAGGCAAGACGGCCAAAATGACTGACATAAACTTCAATGTCAAGTATAATATCACGCCGAAGATGATGGCTCCTCCAAGGCCTGCCAGCAGACATCCGCAACCATTGCTGTCGTCATTGTCCCTTAAGCTATAATACAGGATGATGCCTACGATGCAGCCTGCGATAACAACACCGCCTCCTATCGTAGGTGAGTACGGATTACCCTCGAAAGGCAGTCCTTTGAAAATCATCCACCAGGTAAATATCAGCGCGGGGATGACAAAGAGCAGACCACAGACCGCCTGCGTGAACCTGATGCCCCATTTCCAGGTGTTCTGGTTTCCCAACGCACTCACATCCGACATGATGGTCGCCCTGGCCTCGTCCAAGCGTCTGACGTTCTCATCATCAGGGTCCAGTTTGCGGATATACTCAAGATACCTTTCCACCTCATGCTCATATTCATACTCTTCGGTAAACGGTTTCCAGGGATTCTCATGGAAGAAAATAGTAATCCAGTCTTTCAGCGTTTTTTCACGAAGCATGGTCTTGACGGCATCGTCAGTACAAAAAGATTCTAAGCTCTCTAAATCTTTTATGAGAAAAGAAAAGCGGGGAGGCTTGGCCTCTTCCTTAAGCCCATACACTTGTTTCCAATTGTGAATATATGTCGTATATGGCGCACATCCTTCGCCCGCATTGCAATCCTCTACCCAATCACCCTGTTCCTCATAGCCACTTTGGCTCAATAGTTCTGCATAGGTGCAGATGTCAGTAGTCCAATTCGGGAAAGTCATATGGTTCTGACGTGAGACATCTATTTCGGCTAAATAGACGATATCTTCGTAAGGCATCTGACAGATAGCCTTTGTTCCATGTACCGAGTCCTCACCTTCCGTCTCTTCAAACCATTCGCCAATCAACGTCGAGGTCCACTCATATCCTTCGGCCGCTTCCAGACGATTGATCAGTTTCTGAAACTCGGGTGTCTGGGCAACCTTGAAACGACTCAGCATTTCCGCAAGTTGAACATAATCACATTTATGGTTTTCCTCTCCTGTTAAACTATCATAGTCACCAAGCAGAATCTGACCGTCCTCCTTCTTCGTCAGGAAAAGATTGCTCAGCTTCACATCCCCATGCGCCATATCCCATGCCTGATGCAAGATATATAAAGCCTTGGCAATGGAAAAGATGATATCCTTCAGCGTTTCAGCAGAAGTATTCGCAGGAATACCGTTGAGTGAGCCACCTTGCATATAGGGGGTCAGTTCATAGAATCTTTCCTTACCCGTCTCAGGATCCTGATAATAGCCGTAATCCATCAGCGGGAGCAGATGGAATGATTTGGGATCTGCACTAAACCTATAGTTTTCATGCAATCTTACAAAGGCGCTCATATCCTTAGGCTCTTTGCCTGGCTGATAGAGTTTTAGAACTATCTCTTCATAAGTAGTATCATCATTTACATAATAGATGTCCGCATGGCCGTTCTCGCCTTTGCGTATCAATTTCCCGTTAATACATGTATAATGATCCAACTCGAAAGTCAGGTCGCCCTCTTCATCGTTTTCCTCAGGCAATCCACAATCAATACTCGTCGGATAGGTCGCCTCATCTGTATCATCATCCATTGGGGTAGGGGCATCCATCAGATGCTCCAGATCCTGCAGGTCATTATTATCGTTGTTATTTGCCATAATCTATATGCTTTATTCTTTGGTCCATGTTTCCACTATCTGTTCTTCCTCCACTCTCTCGATAATCCACTTGCCACCGAGCTGAGGTTTTACACAATCGTTTGGACAAATGTGAGTGCAGCCACAGTAATTGCACACCCAACCATTACGAATCTCCTTAACCACCTTTGTCTTCGTCAGGCGTTTAACGTCACGGGCACAGTAGAAAGTGCGCTGCATCTGAGGCGTCATATTAGGAGGCGGTTGCATCCGCTGAACGGCATCACTGAGTTGCGCCAGTTTCAACGAGAATTCTTTTTCTGCAGCAGGTTCGCTCTCCATCTTCTCTGCTATCTCTTCCAACTCCTTGACCTGCTGTTTCACTTCCTGATAGGCCGGATCGGCCTCCGCCTGCTGCATGGCTTCCTGAGCCAAGTCGTCAAGAGGCTCGTTACACTTCTTGCAGAAGCTGCGATAGTTCAATGTGCCACACTTGGGACATTTGATGCCACCAATACCATTGCCACACTCTGAGCAGAACTTCTCGCCTGGCTCCATTCGGGCACCACAGAAGGTACAATGGTCAGCATGGAGCGGCCTGCCACATGCCGGGCAAAGTTCCAAATGAGAGTCAACAGACTCACCACAATGAGGGCACTCCATACTCATGCCTCCCACGTAACGGATTTTCTTGAGAGTCTGCTTCTGTCCTTGCTCTTGATATTGCGTATTTTCTGGATTCATAGCTATAGGGGTTTAAAGTAATAAACTAGAAACCTATTCTTCCTGACGACTGACGCGTCCACTCAAAGTGATCCACATCCTCCGCAATGACCTCTGAGGCAGAGCTGTCATCCGATGCAATTCTCAATTGGGCTGTCATTGCAATCGCCTGTGACAGATGCTGCATGGTGCGGGCTGATACGGGAGCCGACTTCGAATCATCGTTTTTGATATTCCGAACAAAAGCTGTCAGCTTCTTATTGGCATCGGCAGAGACTTCGAGTTGATAATCATGACGAAGCAGATAACGCAAAATTGCAGATAACTGATCGGTCGTAAAATCATCGAAGATAATGGAGTTATGATAGGAGGCCACACCACCGGCAGCCAGACTCTTGGCAATGGCTTCCTCGCCACTGGTTACTTGGGCAACGACCAGTGCGGTAGTTTGATGGCGCTCTATAATCTTGGAAAGTACCCACATGCGAAGACTCGCAAACTGGTCTTTTTGGTAATTGGGGGCATCCATGTCGAGAAAGAGCAGACCGTCGTCAGCTTTCTTGATGGCACGTTCCAATACCTGGTAGTTGTCGTTGCCTGCCAATTCTTCGGCATTGACACTCACAACATGACCTTGTTTGAGAATACCCAATCCCTGCAGAATCTCAGCCAATATCTCAGCTACCGTGCTCTTGCCGGTACCAGTGCTCCCAATGAACTCCCAACACAGGTTGGCAGGCTTGAGTACCAATGTATCTTGCTTGTGTTGAAGACAAGAGATTGTGACATAGTCGTGGAGCGCTTTCTTGACAGTGTCTAGTCCAACCAACGAGTCGAGTTTCTCAAGAGCTGACCGTAGCATCAACTCGTCAAAGGCCTCTAGGTGTAAGCCGTGTCGTCTGACAGATGGCACATCACAAGCCTCTATCCGCACCAAAATGTCATTCGTCAGTTGGTCGGCAGGTACTGTCATCAGTCTACGACTCAACGAGGGTATGATTTGCGTAGTAATCAGACGGGTGATGAAGCGTCCGTTGCCAAAGTGCTCGTCCTTATGATTGTACTCGTCAATGATATAGTCGGAGAGTTTCTTTTCCGCCTCAGGAGTCAGTTGGTAGTTCTCGTGCTCCAACACCATCTTCCCAATTTGAAACAGTTGGGCCGGTGTATAGTCTTCAAACTCGAAGACATACGGGAAACGGCTCTTCAGTCCAGGGTTCGACTCCAGCATCTCGTTCATCTCCTTAGTATATCCTGCCAATATCACCATGACGTCTGGTTCATCTTGGGACAGGAAAGTAAGCAGCGTCTCAATGACACGCAAGCCATAGTCTTTCGTATCATCGGCCTTGACGAACAGCGTATATGCCTCATCTATAAAAAGAATGCCACCCGAAGCCTTTCGCAGAGCCTCAAGTGTAAACGTCTCTGCATCACCGAAGAAACGTCCAATAAGTTTCGAACGTTCTGTCTCTACCACATGGCCACTGGAGAGCACCCCGATGCCATGATATATCTCTCCAAGATATTTGGCAATGGTGGTCTTGCCGGTTCCTGGATTACCGGTAAATACCATATGCATAGGAGGCATTTTATTATACAGGCCATGTTCTGAGCGTATTTTATTCAGTCTTACCAATGAGGTGTGGTCTAATATGCGCTTCTTGATGTTGTCGAGACCTACCAGCGAGTTCAGTTTCTGAATAGCAGGGGTGGGGTCTGGCAAGATCACTTCTGGGATATCAGCAGCTTCAACTTGGGTATTCTTCAAATCAGCTCCTGTAAAACCTTCTACATGTCCACCTACCGTCCTGTCCATCATACGAGGCAAAATGGTACTCTCTATCAACTGCTCAACAAAAAGACTATTGGTAAATTGGTTACCACGCATGGAATAGGCATATTTTAAGTAATGCTCCAATTTCCGGCATGCTTTATCAGAGATCTTGATTTGATACGTTTTGAGTGTTGATATGGCATAGTCATATAGTGCCTTAACAGGGAGATCGCTGAAATGGAAGATGCGGGAGAAAGCCTGTTTTGCCTGTTCGTTGGAATTGATGAGTTCCATCAGCCTGCTTCGCTGACCTGCCAAGACGATGATACATTCCTTGAGTTCCTTGACAGCATTGCAAAGGATATCAATTCCACTCTGTGAATTGACAGCTCCTTTCATACCAAGCATGTGTGCATTGCTGATGAAAACCATCGTATTACTACTGCTATCCGTCAGTTCTTGTAAACTGGAAGAGAATCCATCGTTAGGGTCGAAGAGCTTCAGCGCATCCCTTTCCACAAGCGTCCTCACTTGCTCCATACGCCTTATCTCGTGGAAGAGGGCATGGGCTGCATCGTTTTTCCCCACCCCCACATTACCAGTGATGACATAGTGATGGCCTACTATCACATTGTCGAGCATGGGGTATTCTTCCTCCATGCGAGCATAATTATAGGCAACGACACGCCTTAAATATTCTCTATGCTCCTTGAAAGCAGCAGGAGCGAAGTCAAGAAGATTAATGGGACTATTCATATCTTATCAATCTTTTTTCAATGAGTTGCTGTTTAATACCTTGGATATACCCGTCACACTCTTCTGCCAATTGGGTGCAGTTGGTACGGAGGGCCATATTGCGAAGTCTGTTAAGACAATCCATTAACAGATGAAAGTCATTTTGGTTGGGATGATCCATCAAGTCACCATACAAACGTTTGACGACAGCATCGCGCAACATGGATGCCATCTTCACATCACCCAAAGCCATATAGGTCTGGGACAAGCATACAAAATAGTTCATCGCCAAATCACGTACCTTCGTGGAATCGGGCTGTTGCGTCAGTGCTTCGTTCATAAGAGACTCGATCCCATCCAATACGTTCAGTGCCTCAGCAGGTTGATTGGCATTGAAGAGCTGCAACTGGGCCTTTCGGATACCATTGATAATCACATCGCGCATCAGATTCTCATTCTCCGGGTCAGCATCATGCAGACGTTTATAGCCCATGCCGGCATGTCGCATCTCCTCATAGGCTTCTTCTGTCTGGCCCAGCGAAGCATAAGCATCGCCTAATTCGTCATGAATATTACTGGTTGCCTGAAGACTTGGCCTTACCTCTGGATGTTCTTCTACCAATTTGAGGCTCTCCTTTCCTAAGTCAATGCTTTCTGCCTGAAGTCCTTTCTGTCGCAAGATGGACATCTGGCGGTAGGCACATTTGAGAAGGTCGTCTGCGTATAAATCCGAAGGGGCAGTTTTAAAGATCTTCTTGAATATCACCATCGCTTTATCAAACTCTTTCTCGGCTTCCTCGTTTTGATGATACATGGTCATTAGGAGCCAGCCCGTATTACTGAGTGCGACAGCATAGCGACGCGACAACTCATTGAAATGTTCCGGGAAACGCTGATGGACCATGTAGATGGCATACTCATGCTGCTTAGTGAAATAAAAGGCGCGGAACGTATCGCCATGCTGTTCATAGAAGAAACTTAACACGGCATAGCCTAGTGAATAAGCAATAAAGGTCACAGGAGTGTTCTGATGGGTTTGCTTCATGGAGTCCATTGCATATCTCAATGCCTTCATAGCCTCTTCAACCTGTTCGTGTTGGCCTCTGTAGAGCATATCCTGCACACAATATTCGGTGGTACTGCAGAGATTGTAGAAACAGAGTTGGAGCAAAAGAACACTTCCATAATCATCAGCATCATAAGACTTCAATATCGAATTGAAAGTACTGAAAGCCTCTTTAGCGCGGGATGACATCGAGGTCGTGTCATTTGAATAATTCTTTCGTACCAGATTCCAAAGCAACAGGAATTTACATGCAGCCCATATGGAAGCCTGATCTGGAAGATTCTTCAAATGTGGCTGTAGCAGCTCATAGTAGTCCATCACTGTTTGCACATCATCAGGAAGTCCCAACATACAGCGCAGGGTGTTGGCACGAATTTCCAGCGAGTCTGCTGGCTGAAGGTCACCTTTCCGCGATTCGTACTCGTCAAGAATATATCCTGAGTGCTTAGGGGCAAATCTTACAAATAGTAGGCTCTCGGCATAGTCGATCAACTCTTCAGGCGAAAAGTCTGATGTGTCTATTTCCTCCAGTTCGTCATCTCCTCCCGACCATAAATTAAGATACATATCCACTGCCTTGATAACCTGGGCCTTATCTTCATTATCGGATTCTGATGCATTCAGCAGATCCATATCGACTGCAGACTGATTAGAGAGCAGGTCGCACATGAAATCATCGCATCTTGTAAAGAACATAAAACCAGCATAGTGTATCTGGCTCAACATCTGATGCATCTTCTGGTATTCCCAGCCATCACGATTATATTTAGCAATATTCTCTTCATAGAACTCGTTCATCAAATCGGCATCTACTGCCTCAGAAAGTTTGATGGCCATAGAGATGTTGTCGTGAAGATAGAAACTCATGGCGGTATCTGTCACGAACGACGCTCCATTTTCACTGACAGACAAAGCTTTCGACAGCAGTTTCGTGCCAGCAGGATAGTCATAGCACAACAGCCGGATGGTGTTTCCGACCATGTATGACCATAAGTCAGAGTCGGGCACTGATAATGCAGCCTTGATCATTTTATCATCATGAAGCTGAACTGTCAGGGCTGTTAACTCACGGACGATATTGACGTCTTGGGGGCTATCAGAATACTTTTTGATGAAATAGTCTACCATACCCTCCTGTATGTGTGGGTAGCCATCATCAGTATCCTGACAGAAATGTCTGATAATCCGGCGATAGCATGGATAGGCAAAATCAATAGTTCCTGTCATCTCATCGAAATACAATAAATCCCCCAGCCAACGCTTGGTAGCCGTAAACGACAACTGATCCCATTGATTACCAAATAATTGCTTAAAGTCCTCTTCGCGAAGGCCAAATTCACTGACAGCTAATATACGGACCATTGTCCAATAGAATTGGAAAGGAAGGAATTTACCGCCATCGAACAGGATAGAGGCAAACATAGGTTCTATCACTGTTGAAGAGGCGGCAATGTCGTCTACTATTTCCAACAGATGTTGGGTGATGGCATCATCGCCATTACCTCGCTGACGGATCTTCTCAAAATCTTCAGCAGAGAGCATGGTAAGTCTTCTGATAACGAGTTTTAGCCACAGCGGATACTTGTAGCTGGAGAAAGAAGAGATCCTGACGTTTACAATCCTGTCCATCACCTCGGCGGGCAAAGACTTGCCGACGTTCTTCAATTCATGCGCTATCATGCTGCGTGCGACCTCTTCTGTTACAACTGATGGCATTTTGAGGAATGTAGCCTTATCAACATGCTTCCAATACTCAAAGAGCATGAGATACGGTTCGTCGATGGTAGCCACCATAATAATTCTTCCATGCGTTATCAGCGGACTGTTTATCAACTTGTATGCATCCTTCAAAAGATGCATATCATCAATGAACAGATAAAATAGGTTATCTGTATTTTCCTGAGCCCTCAGCAACTGCCACGCCAACTCCTCTACACTTACCTGCTCTTCCAGACCATATAATGTATAGGGGCTCAAACGCGAGTCAGCCAGCCATTTTTTTAAAATGTCGGCAAGATTTTCGTCCTGACGGCAGAAATGAATCAGTGGAATGCCTTCTTTGACTCGGGAATACAATTCACAGAGCAACGCCGTTTTTCCTGAACCAGGAACACCATGAATAATCGTAGGACATAGAATGGAATAGACTTGATCTTCTATCTCCTTCAAATCAGCAGATTCTGCCTTGAACGTAGCGATTTCCTTGGCCACTTTTTCTGCATCGGCATCCAATAGTATTTGATATTCATTCTGAGGATTCTGTACTTCAGGACTGCCTTCGTACAGCAAGATTTGCCGATAAAGGGCATAGGTCAGGAAATCGCCCAAATGGTCGAGCTCTTTCAGAGACTGCCCATCCCATTTACTGTCGTATTCGTAAATGTTATTGCTGCAATTGGCTTCTTCGCAACTTCGCTGGATTTTCTGCTTTAGAACTTTGAGCTTACGCTCAGACTCGCTATCTTGATCGCAGTATTTCTTTCGAGTCGCCTCGTCCATCTGCTCATATACATCATCTTTTCTGAAACAGAAGAGACTTCGACGCAAGGAGTCTGTATCCATCAGTGCACCAAAAAGTATTTCAAGTTCTGTTACACTCTTCTGCTCCTTGGCCTCCTCACGGATGTAACAGCTCTCTTCACCCGTCATTTCACTTAACATCACCTGCCAACTATCATCAGAAGGAATCCATCCATAGCGACCCCCCAATAATCCAATAAAGAAAGGACGAGACTCACGGATTTCCGCAATGCACTCACGTAGCACTGTGTTTTCACGCTCGTTTTCATCAGCGTCCTGTGTATTGACGCCCCATCGCAAATCGATAAACTGGACAGAGATGCCTTCTGAAGACAATCGCTCTTGTAGCAAAGGGGCCACTCGATTCATAATGAGGTCGCGTTCTGCGTCCATGTCCTTGAAGGTGCTGCTTAAGAATACCTTGATGTTCTTTCCTTTCTGCATAGTAATATAGTTTATAGGTCCTGTTTCATAGAGATGTCATATAAGGTTGTATGCGAGAGAATATACCCTCCTGCAATTGATCGACATTAATCATCAGATAGAGCAATCCCATGTCATAGAAACGCAGGTCGAAATAGTCGTTAGCATCAGTATCCAACTGCAACAGCTGTACCCACCCGGTTCCAAACTCGTTGTCTACATCTTCCTCGTAGGGGTTGCCTAGAAGTCGGAAACCCTCCCTACGCTCTGGTCCTTCAGAGAAGGTGATGGCATGAGGCGGTATCATATCATCCTCTTGGAAAGGATTTACGCGTTTTAAATTGGACAAAGCCACATCGGCATAGATGACTCTGACAGCATGTTCAGGCCATTTGCCCAGTCCGTAAGGCTGCTTTACATCGTAGCCGAGAAAGTAGTCTATCTCACCGAAGAACCAGAGCATCCCTCGTTTGGGCAGCCTGTCATTATTGGGAAGATCCTCGCAGTTAATCTGGCAGATGAACTGCATGGGGTATTTGTTGTTGTTTTCATCTGTTGTGAAGGGATACATATCCTCAGACGGTAGTTGCGGGGCATCCCAAAAATAACTACTGCCTGGCTGTAGTGCATCGTCAGATGGCGTCAGTTTCATATCAATGCCGTGTGTCCCTTCACTCAGCATCACTTTCTCACCAGTTATAGCGGAGAACTTATCGCCCTTATATGTAGCCATCGTTACATCGTTTTAGTCAAATATTACTCTTGGATTCATAACTCCAGGCGAACGCCATTCTATGCCGTATTCTGCTAATAAATCTCGTTTAGCAGACCAATAGTGGAAACAGAAACCCATGTGTCGTGGCTCATCTTTCAGTTCTTCATATAGTCTGCGCTCTACTTCGTCAATCACGGACAGATAAGCCTCACTGTCCTCTATTGGGTCGTACCGCAGTGTTGGATTCTCCAGCCGATTCAAACTGTACTCGCAATCCTCCTTGTCTTCTTCTGAGGTGGCATATAGGTGCGCCTGCTGGTAGGCTTGCTTTGCCATCGGGCGGCGCTGATTGGTAGTATAGCATTCGGCAATCTGACTATAAGTATTGAATTTCCATGGCGCATTCTCCTCTGAATCGGCACACTCACGCAGAAGTTCCTTGGCCTTTTCAAGTAAAGGGGTCGCCTTCCATGTTTGCTCGTCCTTGATATAATACTCGGCCAACTTTGTCAGTGCCGTTGAATAGTCTGATAAAGTATCTTGGTTTTGTTCATGCTCATACATCCGTTTTGTAATATCTACTAAGGGCGTCAACAACTGGATAAAATCTCTTGTCTCCAATTCATCGTAGTTATCGCCAATGAACTTTGCCAGAAACGAAAGCTTTTCTTCGTCATTTGCCAAGTTCTCAGCTTGCTTCAGAATATCTACCATTTTCATATCAATCTCATCCAAGTAAACTCACAGAACTTGGTCGCTATTTTTAGTTATTGGTGTCCATAGATATGAAAAAACGTGAGAGTCTGTACTTGGTTACTCGTCCTGCTACTTTCTATGTAGCTAAAGACAAAAAGCCTTGTGAACGTCTTTCCACAAATATGCGTCCTAGCCTTTCACTCCTGTTCGAAAACTCCGAGTTTCGCCATGAACGCTACAAATATCGTAATTTTCTTTGATATTTCCAAATATTTTAAGAAATAAGTGATTATCAATTTATGTAGCAACGTGATCTCATAAAAGAGGGGGGCTCGAGTTAAATCGTGATTTGGCTCGAGTCAGAAGTGGATTTGACTCGAGCCAAATTGAGTCCCCCCTAGATTTACAATGTAGTTTAAGTCAGACAGTCCTGGCATGCTATATAATATAATAAGGTGTAGGCCTGTTTTGCCCTTGACAAAAATCAAGTGGAGATATTTTTTTTGCTTTTTATTGAAAATTTCCTGCAAAAATATTTGCCAGTTCAAAAAAAGTTCGTACCTTTGCATCCGCTTTCGGGAAGACCCGAGGCAC
>ONDP01000001.1 GCA_900316645.1 uncultured Prevotellaceae bacterium | reverse complement strand
TTCCATTGGGATGAACGCCACGCTGCTGCGCAACTATATCAATGGTTTCAAGAAGCCTTCTGCTGAGAGGGAAAGTGAAATCCTCGCCCATATTCATAAACTGGGTAAGGAGATGATAGCTGCCTGCTTCTAAACTAAAGGGAAAGAAAAATGATGATGAACAATCAGCACCACACAGCCTCGTAATGTTTAACAGAGAGAATAACCAATTTATGGTTAAATAATTTACGTTTTTCTATATTATTGCTTTAGTTTGAGAAAACATTTTAGATATATTGGTTTAGTTTAGTCCGCTTTATATATAAAAGAGGGATAAACCAAACCTACTTGCCCACGCAGAATCTACTTTCCCACGCAGAAGTTTTTAAAGATATTTCCTAAAACTTCGTTGGGGGTGATTTGGCCACCAGTGATTTCGGAGAGGATGTCGAGAGCTTGGCGGAGGTCTTCGCTGAGGAGATCACCACTTAATTGTTGTTGCAAGCCGTTGATGACGCGCTGGATGGCTTGGTGAGCGCGAACGAGTGCATCGTAGTGGCGGGCATTGGTAATGATGACGTTGGATTCAGAGGTCTTAGGCGCTGCTTCGACGAGTTGATGTTTCAGTGCGTCAATACCTATACCAAACTTGGCTTGAAAAGACGCTGTCTTGTTCTCGATGCGGATGATGGTCTGGTCGTCGCGAGTTTCAAGAGTGGGATAGGGGACACCGGGCTCTGTCATCAGCAGGATGATACGGGCACGCTGGGCTGCTGCCTTGGAACGCTCGATACCAAGGTTTTCTATTTGGTCGTCGGTATGGCGAATACCTGCGGTATCAATAAAACGGAAGGTGATGCCATTCAGCAGCATCGTGTCTTCGATGGCGTCGCGAGTGGTACCCTGAATATCACTTACGATGGCTCGTTCCTCGCCGAGCAGAGCATTGAGCAGGGTGCTCTTGCCTACGTTTGGAGCTCCAACAATGGCCACTGGGATGCCATTTTTGAGGGCATTGCCAGTTTGGAAGGATTCGGCTAACTGAGTGACGCGATTGTCAATATTTTTGGCAAGTTCGTGCAGTTCGCTGCGGTCAGCAAACTCAAGGTCTTCGTGGTCGGAGAAATCGAGTTCGAGTTCTAAGAGTGAGGTGAGTTTCAAGAGCTGGTCACGAAGTTGTGAGAGTTCGGAGGAAATGCCGCCACGCAGTTGATTCATGGCGAGTTGATGGGTAGCCTTGTTGGTGGAGGCGATGAGATCGGCAACAGCCTCAGCCTGGCTCAAATCCATTTTTCCGTTGAGATAGGCTCGCATGGTGTATTCGCCAGGACCAGCCATGCGGCATCCGTTCTGCACCAGTAACTCTAATACCTTATTTATAATATACTGGCTTCCGTGGCATGAGATTTCTACTGCGTCTTCGCCCGTATAGGAATGTGGAGCACGGAATATGGATACCATGCATTCGTCAACGATTTCAGAACCATCCTTGAGGTGGGTGTAGTGAACGGTATTGGGTGCGACTTCTTTGCAACGGACAGCGCAGATGGAGGAAACCGCATCAAATGACTTATCACCCGAAACACGGATGACAGCTATGGCTCCACCAGGAGCAGTGGCAAGTGCGCAAATGGTTGAAGCCTCCCCCGACCCCTCCAAAGGGAGGGGAGGTAGGGGGGCGTTGTTTTTTATCATATTCTATCTAGAACCTTTTGGATTAATGTGTCGATGGAGTTCTTGTACTCGGTGTTCATCTCAGTGGTGTAGCGATTGGCGATAACCATACAGCAGGTCATTGCACGATGACCAAGGAGAGAAGCCATGCCGGCGAGTGCAGATGATTCCATTTCGAAGTTACATATCTTCATATTGTCATATTCAAACGACTCTACTTTGGCATTCTGGTCGGGATCAGCTATGGGAGCACGGAGCTGACGACCTTGTGGACCATAGAAACCGCCACAGGCAATGGTATAGCCGCGCACCATATCGTCTTGCGCTATCTGATTGATGAGTTCTGCGTCAGCAATGGCGACATAGGGAGCTCCTTTCTGGGGATTCCACTGCATGTGTTGGCGGAAAGCCTCTTCGAGTTGAAGGTCGCAAACCTCATTACGTCCTGCATAGTAGTTCAGCAGACCATCGAAGCCAATGCTTTTGACGGAGGCGATGAAGCATCCGGTGGGTGTGAATGGCTGCAATCCGCCACAGGTGCCGATGCGGACGATGGTGAGGGTGCGGTGTTCGTCTTTTTCTGTGCGGGTGTTATAATCGACATTAGCCAATGTGTCGAGCTCGTTCATCACGATATCAATGTTGTCGCATCCGATACCAGTTGACTGAACAGTAATACGCTTGCCTTGATAGGAGCCGGTAATGGCATGAAACTCGCGGCTGCAGACTTCGCACTCGCGTGAATCGAAATGGGATGCTACAGTTTCTACTCGGCCAGGATCGCCAACAAGGATGACGCGATCAGCCAGTTGCTCTGGACGTAGATGAAGATGAAAACATGAACCATCGTTATTGATGATAAGTTCGGATTCGGGAAATTGTCTTTTAGCCATAGGTCTTATTTCTTTTTATAGAGGTAATTGTTTTCTTCTTTTCTTATCAGTTTCTCCTGTTGATGAATAGCTTGAGAGAGTTCATGCTGCGCTTGTTCATAGTCAAGGATTTCACGCGAGAGTTCAGCTTTCTCCGCTTTTGTTGCTTTTGAATAATAGAAACGGGCCTTGTCAAGAGAGGCTATTGTTTGCTGATATTTCTGTTGCAGACGTTTCAGTTCCTTATAGCGGTCTTGGTTACCAGGAGCCTTGAAGTGGCTGAGTCGGTGATACGTAAGATTGTCGTTGATGACGAAATGGAATTCGTCATGTTTCGTTTGCTGTTTCTTCCGAGCCTGATTCAGTCGTTGCAAAGCAGCCTTTCGGGGCGCTTTCTCCCATGTCTTCGAGATATTTGTGATATGGGCAAAATCGGCTATCTGTTCAAGGGAAAAAGCAGAAGGGTCGTAAGTCTGGTATTTCTCAGCAGGAATAAACGTATAGACACACACGGAATCGGATTCTGGATGGAGTCGGTCAGTGGCAAAATAGCCCAATTGGTTATATTCGTCAATGACAAATAGATAGTCGTTGGCAGTAGAATTGAAAGGCATACCGATATTCTCAGGTTTCAGAAACCGTCCCTCGGCGGCATCATAGGTAGTCATGAAAATATCGTACCCCCCAATGCTCTCAGGTCCTTGTGCTGCAAAATAAAGTGTAAGCCCGTCGGACAGCATAAAGGGATAGTTTATGTGCTGCAATAGTCTGTCGGTATTGATTCCTGACACGCTGTCGGGCTTATCCCAATGGTTGAGCAATCGCTCTTGCGTATATAGAACACTGTCGTTGTCTGCATAGAAACAGCGGTTGCCTAATGCATTGATATAGGTCATTGCCTGTGACCTGTGCTTGGGGAAGAACTTAGAGTAGGGGGCTATACGTCCAGCCTCAGAAGAGAGTGGGTAGGCACGCAGCAAATCCTTTTTAGGCAGCAATACACTGTCGATAAACATGATGCGCTGGGTGGCCATTGTCATCTGTCTAAGTTTTTCCGTCTTTTCTGTGGATGGCTCAGTTTTTTTCTGAACCGGTTTTCGGCGCTGTGCACTGACATTAAGCGACAACAAGGTAAAGAGCAATAGGATTAGCGTAGATGTCTTCATTGTTGACTGCAAAGCATTCCAGATGGAGTAACGCGCCTCTTTGTTCATCTGTTGCATTTGCAGAAACAGTTGACGAACGGTGGTTCTATTGGTTTCGTGTTCATAGGGACATTGCTTCAGTTGTTTCTTATAGCCTTGCTGCTGGGCATATGCGGCAATGTCGGCTTCTTGACAAAGACACAGTGGACGGATAATTGACAAAGGCATTTTTTCCATCTTGAGCAATGGAGGCATAGATGAGAAATGACCCTGAAACGTGAGATTCATCAAGGATGTATGAATCAAATCGTCCTGATGATGTCCAAGTGCAATTTTATTGCATCCCAACTCTTGTGCCAAGTTGAAGAGCTGTTTGCGTCGTTGCCATGAGCAGAGGAAACAAGCAGGCTTCTTTTTAAGTGAAGAGTTAAGAGTGGAGAGTTCTGAATCAAAACTGGTAGTGATGATGTGGAGGGGAACACCCAGCGTGTCGCAGAACTGCTGGAGGTAGGTGGTGTCGGTTTCATATAGCACATTTTCCATGCGGATATGTAATGCCTCGACGGTGAAGTGAGGAACATGAATCTTAGAGCGACGTGCCAAGAATTCAAGAAGGCATAGCGAGTCTTTGCCGCCCGACAATCCGACAAGTATTTTGTCGCCCTCGTCGATGAGCTGATAAAGCCCCAGTGCTTTATTGAATGTCTTCCAAAGTTTCTCCCCGTTAGTCATTCACTTACTTCATAAACACCAAATAGACCGCGCAGATAATCAGGAAGAAGGCGAGAATGTGGTTCCAATGCAGGTTCTGTCCCTGGAACATGATATTGGCTATCACGGCAAAAACGCCCAGCGAGATGCATTCCTGGATAACTTTCAACTGCACCAAATTAAAGGGGCCTCCATTGCCTTCAAATCCCAAGCGGTTGGCAGGCACCTGACAGCAATATTCAAAGAAGGCAATCATCCATGAAAATGCTATCACGCCAATGAGTGGCCAATTGCTGCTGACACCTGTTTGCGATAATTTTAAATGCCCATACCAAGCAAGTGTCATGAACACATTACTTAGTATGAGCAAAATAATGGTATATAGTCCGTTCATTGCTTCTGAAGGTATTCATCCATGTTTTGTGCAGCACGACGACCATCACCCATAGCCAGGATAACGGTAGCGCCACCACGAACGATATCACCTCCGGCGAAGATCTCGGAGCGGGCTGATTGCATACCCTCGTTAACAACGATAGTGTTCTTGCGACCCAGTTCAAGTCCTTCGATAGACTTTGGAACGAGTGGGTTGGGTGATACACCAACGGCAACAATCACCTGGTCAACATCAAGAGTGACGGTCTTACCCTCAACGGGAACAGGACTGCGACGACCAGAGGCATCTGGTTCGCCCAGTTCCATCACCTGAAGCACAGCAGCCTTGACGGCACCATTCTCGTCGGCCAGATACTCGATAGGATTGTGAAGAGTGAGGAAGTTGATGCCTTCTTCCTTGGCATGCTTCACCTCTTCCAGACGTGCAGGCATTTCCTGTTCGCTGCGACGATATACGAGGGTGACATTTCCACCGAGACGCTTGGCAGTACGACAAGAGTCCATAGCAGTATTGCCACCGCCAACCACCAACACATTCTTACCCAGATTGATAGGTGTATCGGTAGTAGGATTAGCAGCGTCCATCAAGTTGACACGAGTCAGGTATTCGTTACTTGACATGATGTTAATGGCATTCTCGCCAGGAATGTTCATGAAGTTGGGCAGACCGGCACCAGAGCCTACGAAGATACCCTTGAAACCCTGTTTCTCCAGCTGTTCTACGCTGATGGTCTTACCGACAATCACGTCAGTCTGGAAGTGAACACCCATCTTGGCAAGGTTCTGAATCTCGACATCCACAATCTTATTGGGCAGACGGAACTCAGGAATACCATATTTCAATACACCACCAATCTCATGCAGCGCTTCGAAGACGTAAACATCGTAACCCTTCTTCACCATATCGCCTGCAAAACTCAGTCCTGCAGGACCTGATCCGACGACGGCAATCTTAATGCCATTGGCAGGTGCTATTTCAGGCAGTGAGATGTTTCCGCTTTCACGTTCGTAGTCAGCTGCAAAACGCTCCAGATAACCGATAGCAACAGCAGGCTCGTTCATCTTCAAGTGGATACACTTGCTCTCACACTGCTTCTCCTGGGGACAAACACGGCCACAGACAGCAGGAAGGGCAGAGGTATGCTTCAGCACTTTAGCTGCAGCAAGGAACTCGCCACGTTCGATATTCTTGATAAACGAAGGGATGTTGATGTTGACAGGACAACCCTCGACACAGGTAGGCTTAGCACAGTCAAGACAACGCTTGGCTTCCTGTACAGCCATCTCTTTGGTGAGACCGATGTTGACCTCCTCGGTGCGAGTGGTTGCACGATAGACGGGGTCGAGCTCGGGCATGATAACACGCGCAATAGCAGTACGCTCTTTGGGTTTCATGCTCTTGCGAATCTCTTCGCGCCAAGGTGCGTTTCTATCTGTCAGAATCTCGATGGAATCATTGGTAGGTTCGTGATCCATGATGACGTCGGGGGTTTGCTCGACGGGTGAACCGTCGAGAACGCTATTGTTAACGAGGTGTTCCTCGTAGTGCTCCAGTTCTTCCTGTTCAGCACGCTTAAAGGTTCCCATTCGCTTGAACATCTCATCCCAGTCGACAAGAGCACCGTCAAACTCAGGACCGTCGATGCAGACGAACTTCGTCTTGCCTCCGATAGTCAGTCGGCAAGCACCGCACATACCAGTACCATCCACCATGATGGTATTCAGACTTACTTCACAAGGAATGTTATATTTCTGGGCTGTCAGGTTGGAAAACTTCATCATGATAGGAGGGCCAATGGCAAATACCTTGTCAACATGAGGCTCCTGCTGGATGAATTTCTCAATACCAACGGTTACTACACCTTTCTCACCGTACGAGCCGTCGTCAGTCATGATGATGACCTCATCAGACGATTCACGCACTTTGTCCTCAAGGATAATCAGGTCCTTGGAACGTCCAGCCATAACGGAGAGGACACGATTACCTGCGGCCTTCAGAGCCTGGATAATGGGAAGCATAGGTGCAACACCCAATCCACCACCGGCACAGACAACAGTACCATAGTTCTCAATATGGGTAGGATTACCAAGAGGTCCTACGATGTCAGCCACATACTCACCTTCGTTGAGTGCACACAATTTCTTGGATGAGAGACCAACCATTTGTACCACCAGTGTGATGGTTCCCTTCTCGATGTCTGCACCGGCAATAGTCAGTGGCATGCGCTCACCTTTTTTGTCGACGCGTACAATGACGAAATTACCAGCCTTACGGCTTTGGGCAATCAGTGGGGCTTCCATTTCAAAGAGGAAGACCTTTTCAGAGAATTGCTCTTTTCTTACAATTTTATTCATTTTATCCTATATAAGAGAGGATCAGTTCTACAACTTCATCCTCAGTTTTTCCTTCCATGTTGATGATATTAGTCAATGATTTCGAATCCTGTGTATGGCACTAATGCAGCAGGAATCTTAATGCCTTGCTCCGTCTGGTTGTTCTCCAAGAGTGCTGCTACGATACGAGGCAGTGCCAATGCTGAACCGTTCAGCGTGTGGCAGAGTTCAATCTTCTTGTTGTCGGCACGACGGTAGCGACACTTCAGACGATTGGCCTGATAGGTGTCGAAGTTAGATACTGACGAAACCTCCAGCCAACGCTTCTGAGCCTCGGAATATACCTCGAAGTCATAGCAGATAGAAGAGGTGAACGACTGGTCGCCACCACAGAGCAACAGGATGCGGTAGGGGAGTTCCAATTTCTTCAACAGTCCTTCCACGTGCTCCAGCATTTCCTTATGACTCTCCTTCGAATGCTCAGGTTTGTCAATACGTACTATTTCAATTTTCGAGAATTCATGTAAACGGTTCAGACCGCGAACATCCTTACCATAAGAGCCTGCCTCACGACGGAAACACTCGGTGTAAGCACAGTTTTTAATAGGCAGCTGTGCCTCGTCAAGAATAACGTCACGATAGATGTTGGTAACAGGTACTTCAGCGGTAGGGATCAAATAGAAATCGTCCACCTCGCAGTGATACATCTGTCCTTCCTTATCGGGCAACTGGCCTGTGCCATATCCGGAGTCAGCATTCACTACTGTAGGAGGCATAATCTCCGTATAACCGCTCTTGCGGGCCTCGTCGAGGAAGAAATTAATGAGGGCACGCTGCAGGCGAGCACCCTTGCCGATATATACGGGGAATCCGGCACCTGTAATCTTTACACCCAAGTCGAAATCGATGAGGTTGTATTTCTTAGCCAGTTCCCAGTGTGGCAGCTTTGCTGACGGAATTACAGGGTTAGCAGTCCAGTTGCCAACGGTATCGGTACCGTCGCACTCCTTCTGGTTGCTCTTCACCACGTGGTTGTCCTCAGCTGTGGCGCCCTCTGGCACTTCGTCATAGGGGATATTCGGAATCTGACAGAGCAGACGAGTCATCTCTTCCTGAGCTTCGTTCATGGTTTCCTCCAACTGCTTGTTGGAATCCTTCATCTTTGCCACAGACTCCTTGATGTTATCTGCCTCTTCGCGTTTACCTTCTTTCATCAGTGCACCAATCTGTGCAGCCAGTTTCTTGGCTTCGCTCAGGTTGGCATCAAGCTTTTGCTGGGCCTCACGGCGACGCTTGTCAACGGCAAGAACTTCGTCGATAGCTTCTTTGGCTCCTTTGAAATGTTTCTTTTCCAATCCGCGAATCACGCGGTCGGTTTCCTCAGTAATGAGTTTAAGTGTAAGCATAATTTTAATTTACTATTTGACAATTTACTATTTTCAATTTACCAGTTACAGGCTGCAAAGTTACGAAATAAATATGATTTCGGAAAATATTTTTAATATTTTATTGTTCGCGCATGACGATACATGCCCAATTGTTGTCTTCTTTTGTCTTTGAAAGGGTCAGTCCCAACTCGTTTCCCTTAGCTTCCAGAAGGGGAATGTCGTCCGTATAAAAACCACTGAGAATGAGAGTGCCTCCTGATTTCATTACCTTATGGAAGCGTTCCATGTCCTGTAAGAGGATATTTCTGTTGATGTTGGCTACCACATAGTCGAAATGTTCGCTGACGGTGTCGAGTAGGGTAGCATCACCACAATATATTTTGATGTTGTTTTCCACCTGATTAATGACGGCATTATGGCGTGTGTTGTCAGAACTCCATTCGTCTATATCATAAGCGGTTACGCTGTTTGCTCCAAGTTTTAGTGCGGTTATCCCGAGGATACCAGTTCCGCATCCTGCGTCCAACAGATTTTTGCCTTTTAAAGTCTCCTCCAAGAGCGTGCTGCATATCATGCGAGTGGTCTCATGAGTACCTGTTCCGAAGGCAAGGTGTGCGTCAATTTCAATGGAGACTTTAGAATCCTGCGTTGAGTATTGTGTGGGGAGATGCCTACCGTCGTGAATCACGATTTTCCCGTTGTCAATGACGATGGGGTCAAACCCCTCTTGCTCCCATTGCTCGTTCCAATCTTTATCCTCAGCCTCAGCCACCTCATAAATAATATGTGTACCTTCAATAGGGAAGAACTGAAGAGATTCGTCGAGCGCCGATTGATTGAAAAGTGCCTGTTGCACATACCCTTTCACACCTTCATCGGTATCCTCAAACGTCTCGAAACCTGCTTCGCCAGCCAGAGCTGCAAGGATGTCGCGAGCATCCTGGGAGCAGGGCTGAATTTTGAATTCTACTTCGTAATATTTCATGATGATGTTAAATTTTAAGTGCAAAATTACAAAAAATAGGGAAAATCCTATCTCAGTTTAGGGTTTTTCCGTAACTTTGCAATGAAATTCGTTGTAATTTTGCAGCGTGAAACTATATAATGTATGGAAATGAATATGAAAAAGTTAGTTCTACTCTCAGTCCTCTTAGGAGCCATGCCTATCACTATGATGGCACAGGACGACGATCTTTACTTCGTTCCTACGAAGGAGAACGTGGCTAAGGAAGCCGAGCAGTATGGGATGCCTACCAACACCTACTACGCAGGCAGTACACGTAGTGCTGACGAATACAATCGCCGTGCGTGGAGCCATGTAGCGCCCATCGACTCTGCAGGCAATGATATTATCGCTTTCGACGGGAAACGTGGTGTATATCCCGACTCAGCCTATACTGACTATAAGTACACCCGACGTATGAGTCGTTTTGACGACTATACCCCTACGGAAGCCTATTGGGAGGGTTATCGTGATGGCCGTTGGACTTCACCTTGGTATTACAGCAGCTACTACAGCTGGTATGATCCCTGGTATTACGACCCCTGGTACTACGGTTACTATGGTTGGTATGGTGGTTGGTACTCACCTTATTATACATGGTATTCCCCCTGGCGTTATCCCTATTATGGCTATTGGGGTGGCTGGTACGGACCACGCTATACTGTTTATAGAGGTGGAACAGGTGCTCGCTGGAGTCGTGCGGGATATTCTCACCACAAGTATACAACCTCCAACCATCGCTACAACAGCTCCCGTAACTACGGCTCCCGCACCTATAATAATACGACAGGTCCGCGTAGCTTAGGCGGCTATCGTTCGGGTAGCAGTATCAATCGCGGTACTAGCTCGTTTGGCGGCGGAAGTCATCGTTCAGGCGGCTTCAGTGGAGGCGGTGGTGGTATGCGTTCATCTGGTGGTGGCGGACACAGCTATGGTGGAAGGAGATAATTTGAATTGATAATTGATAATTGATAATTGACAATTTTTATTATGAAGAAGATATATTTATTCGCATTTGCAGCAATGGCTGCTCTGCAGGTACAGGCTCAGTCTGCAACACAGGACACCTATGTCGGTGCAGCATTGGCAACAGAAGATTTGAATGGTACAGCCCGTTACGTCGGTATGGGTGGTGCAATGGATGCTTTAGGAGCAGATATCTCCACGATGGGAAGTAACCCTGCAGGTATCGGTTTGTTCCGTAGGGGTCAGGTTTCAGCATCGCTGAGTGTCGTTAGTCAAGAGGAAGGCAAGTCTTTTCAGGATGGTAGCAAGACTCATGTGTCTTTCGACCAGGTAGGTGTCGTCTTCTCTACTCGTACAGGTAAGACCAGTTACTTGAATTTCGGATTAAATTTCCATAAGAACCGTAATTTCAATCATGTGCTGTTTGCTGAGCGAGCCCTGAATGGTTCGTCACAGAGTACCCAGACGGTTATCAAAGATGGTTTAGACTTGTTTGACACCCCAGCGTGGTCGCAACTTGACGACCTGTATTATGGTAATATGCTTTACGATAAAACCACTGAACAGATTTACAGCTACGAAGGCAATGCTTACGACTTTAAGCGTGCCAATACAGGCTATATCGGCGAGTTCGATCTCAATATCAGTGGTAACATCAAGAACCGTCTCTATCTTGGTTTGACAGTGGGCATTCATAATGTCAACTATAAGAACTACAGCGAGTACTACGAGACGCTCAACAGTGCTTCGGTGACAGACGTGCTTATCTCTGATAATCATAAGATTACCGGTCACGGTTTCAATGTTAAGGCAGGTATCATTGCCCGTCCTATCGAGGAGTCGCCTTTCCGTATTGGCTTGTCAGTATCTACTCCAACATTCTACCGTCTGACAACTGAGAATTATACCACTATCGGAGGCAATGTCGATCGTGAATCTGCCAAGGAAGATTTCCGCTTTAACACCCCTTGGAAGTTCGGCTTGAGTCTGGGTCACACCATCAACAATAACATCGCACTTGGTGCTGTCTATGAGTATGCCGACTATGGGTCCTGCGATATGCGCACCATCGATGGTGGTTACTACGACTGGTACTACGATTCATACTCTGAGAGGAGTTCGTCCGACAACAATATGAAGCAGCATATTGAGAAGACGCTGAAGGGTGTTCACACCTTCAAGATTGGCGGTGAGTTCAGGGTTGACAATAATATTGCCCTCCGTCTCGGTTACAACTATGTATCACCGATGTATCAGGAGAATGGCGTGCGCGACCAGACCATTTGGTCACCAGGCGTCTATTACGCTTCCACCACCCATTACGTTAACTGGAAGGCTACCAATCGCATCACTGCAGGTGTAGGTTTCTCTTTCGATAAGTTCCGCCTCGATCTGGCTTATCAGTACAGTACTCGCAAGGGTGATTTCTATCCCTTCATGAAGTATTTGTCAGTCGATTATATTGTCGAGGAAACTGGCGCTGTTGAGCCCCTGACCAACCGTTGCGATGCAGTCAGTGTTAAAGACAATCGTCATCAGATACAAGCTTCGCTGACTTATACGTTCTAACAAAAATAATTTTACAATATTATTATTTCTTCTCCCTAAGTTTAATTACTTAGGGATTTTTTTTGGTTAAGTTTTTAATAGAGTAAGACACATTATTCATATTATGACGATGTGAAGGCGAAGACCTTTGAAACCAAGTTAGGTATTACGTGCAGGTTGTAATAATCGTAGAAATTTGAAAGAAAAACAAGTTTTCCTTTGTTTTTTGCGCAATATTTTGTACTTTTGTCCGTGGAGAGCAGTGCCTCGGCTTGTCGCTGGTGCCAAATACCTCGTCGAGGACAGGGCACGAGAGGAAAGTCCGGGCAGCATAGGGCGCCCCACTTCTGAAAGTGGAAGCAGTTGGTGACAGCTGGTGTCGGAAGAAGAAAATAACCGCCCGCAAGGGTAAGGGTGAGAAGGTGGTGTAAGAGACCACCAGCCGCTGGGTGATCAGCGGGCTGTTCCATCTGGGGGCTGCAAGTTCATGTAAACCATCGTCCGAGGGTTGCCCGCCCGAGTTATACGGTGGAGGGTAGAATGCTAGAGCCGTAGGGTGACTTACGGAGTAGATAAATGACAGGCGTCTTGCCTACGGGCGAGAACACAGAACCCGGCTTATAGAGGCAGTGCTTTCCATTTTTTATTAAAGAACGGATATGGCAAAAAAGATACAAGAGCTCATCCAATTTTTCCATACTGGAATATGGAGAATCAAGGCAAAGGATGTTTCGCCCGTCAAATTCCTGTTGGTGGAGGTGACGAAAAAACTGATTCTGGCCATTCGCTTCTTTCTGGCCAAACGGGTGATGACCAGAGCAGCAGCACTGACATACAGTACCCTGTTGGCCATTGTCCCTATTCTTGCCGTTGTGTTCGCCATAGCCCGTGGTTTCGGTTTCAGCATATATATTGAGATGTGGTTTCGTGAGGCATTGCAGTCGCAACCTCAGGTGGCCGATATCATCATCGGGTTCGTCAACAGCTATCTGGTGCATACCAAGAGCGGAGTGTTCCTGGGCATCGGTATGCTGTTCATGCTCTATACGGTGCTGATGCTGGTGAGCAATGTGGAAGACGCGTTTAACGAGATATGGCAGGTGACAAAGCCCAGGAGTCTGTTCCGTACATTTACCGACTACATAGCAATGTTCTTCTGTTTCCCTATTGTCGTCGTGGTGACAACGGGTCTCTCGATTTTCATGGCTACGGTGGCCGATTCGTTTGCCAGCGATTTGATGTTGGGGCCTTTCCTGCGTTTCATCATCGCCCTCATTCCTTATGCCTTCATGTCGTCAATGTTCATTGTACTCTATGTCTTCATGCCCAATACGCATGTGAAGGCTCGGCACGTCATAGTGCCAGGCATCTTGGCTGGTGTCGCCATGCAGGGGTTGCAGCTGTTCTATATCCACGCACAGATATTCCTGTCGGGATATAATGCCATCTACGGTTCGTTTGCCGCACTGCCTTTATTCATGCTGTGGGTGCAGATATCTTGGACCATCTGCCTGTTTGGTGCCGAACTGTGTTATGCCAACCGCTATCTTGACTATTACGACTTTGACACAAATACCGGCGAAATAAGCTACCGCTACCACATGATGATGTGTACCATGCTGATGAGTTGTATCTGTCGTAACTTCGCTGAAGGTAAAAAGCCCTATTCGGCTACAAAACTGCGTATGGAAACCACAATACCCATCCGTATCGTCAACGACTTGCTGAAGGAACTGATGGAGGCAGGACTCATCATCGAGATTACCAGCGACGAAAAAGGCGAGACATCACATTTCATGCCTGCCGAGGATATCAACAACCTCACGCTGGGCAGAATGTTGGAACGACTGGAGTCGCGTGGACAGTGGAAGATAGACTTGGACTTCAGCAAGCAATTTACCGAGCAGTGGGCCAAAGCTATCGAATTACGCTCGAACTATCTCCATGCCCTGCGGGATATCAAATTGCAGGATCTGCGCCCTACACATATTTCTGAATAAGGGCAATAAAGCGTTTGCCGTACTTCATCTTCTTATGTTCGCCGATGCCTGGAATGAAACCGAAGGTGTCGAGGGTGACGGGCTTGATGGTAGCCAGTGCATGAAGCACTTTGTCGCTGAATACGATATAAGGCGGAAAACCCTCTTCGTCGGCACACTGACGACGCAGTGTGCGTAAGGCCTCGAAGAGTTGGCAGTCTTCAATACCTGTAGTCTGCGGGAGTCCGGGAATAGTGATGGATGGAATCTCGAGATGCAGACGGCGACGAGGTTTGGACACTTCCTTGACTGTATGGTCGATAACGCAGAGCTCTGCACGCTTTCTTCCGAAGAGAACATCGTTGCCGCTTTCCGTGATTTTCACCACATTGCCTTGATCGTAAGCTATCTCGATGAATCCCATTTGCAGCATCTGAAGCAGATAGTCTTGCCAGTCGTTGGTGGACAATGCTTTCCCAACACCGAACGTCTTCAATGTATCGTAGCCTTTGCGTTTGACAGTAGGCGAGGAAATACCTTTCAGAATCTCTACAATGGTAGCCGTGCGAATCTGTTCGTCAGTGCGCTTGACGGCACTCAAGGCCATCTGGATATACTCCGTACCGTCAAAGCGCTGAGGAGGATTGTCGCACACATCGCAGTTGTTGCAATCGTGGTCGCGTTGTTCTCCGAAATAATTTAACAAAATGCGTCTTCTGCAAACACTCGACTCGGCATAGTTCTGCATTTGTTTCAGTTTGTCGAGATTGATGTCTTTTTGGCCGCTTTCCTTGGCAAACTGGGAGAGCTGAACCACATCGGCAAGCGAATAGAACAGGACGGTGTCGGCAGGGGCACCATCGCGTCCGGCACGACCTATCTCCTGATAGTAGCTCTCAATGCTCTTTGGCATATTGTAATGGATAACCCAACGCACATTACTCTTGTCGATACCCATACCGAAAGCAATGGTGGCACACACTACCTGGACGTCGTCTTTCTGGAAATCTACCTGCGCTTTGTCGCGTTCCTGCTGGGTAAGTCCTGCGTGATAGATAGCAGAACGTATTCCTTTGCTATTCAGAAATATAGAAACTTTCTCTGTAGCTTTCCTGCTAAGACAGTAAACGATACCGCTTTCCAGCGGACGGGCCTTGATGAAGTTCAGAATGTAGTTTTCTTTCTCCTTCGTCGAATAGCCACGTTTGACAGTCAGGCTGAGATTGGGACGGTCAAAACTGGAGATGAACACCTGGGGCTCGCGCAGTCGTAATTGCTTGATGATATCCTGCCGGGTAATCTTGTCGGCAGTAGCTGTGAGTGCCATAATGGGAACCTCAGGAAACTCCTTATGGAGCACGTCGAGCTGAGTGTATTCTGGGCGGAAGTCGTGACCCCATTGGCTGATGCAGTGTGCCTCATCGACAGCAAAGAGAGATATATTCATTTGTTTTAACAAAAACGGAACTTCTGCAAGCAGTTTTTCAGGAGAGATGTAAAGTAACTTCAAGGTGCCGTCCATACACTTTCTTCTTACAATTGTGTCGGCACTGAAGTCGTTACCGCTGTTCAGGGCTGCAGCTTCGATACCATTTGACTTAAGTGCCTCGACTTGATCCTTCATCAAACTGATGAGTGGTGAAATAACAACAGCGGTTCCGGGCATACAGATAGCCGGTATCTGATAGCAGATACTCTTGCCACCACCCGTGGGCATCAGCACCAAACAATCGCTTTTTTGCAGGATGGTATTGATGATTTCAAATTGATTGACTCTGAACGAATCGTATCCGTAATAGTTTTTTAGGACCTCTTTTATATCCATTTTACTGAAAAAATCTAAAATTTGATGCAAAGTTACACTTTTTTTTGAAAAAAATGTTGAATTTGTTTTGGATTGTCGAAATTTTATGCTATCTTTGCAATGAAATTAATACATCAATTAAACCTTACTCGAGATGACAAAGTACAACATTACTGAAAAAAAGGTTAAGGAAGCAACGTATAGGACGTTGGTTAATCCTGCATTGATGGATGAACTTAAGAGTAAAATCCTTGATATCATTGTCATGCAAAAGAAGTACAAGGACAAGGATTATTCTGCAAAGAAGCTTGCGGAAGACTTAGGCACAAACACTCGCTACATTTCAGCGGTGGTGAATGTTCAGTTCCACACGAACTACACCTCCTTTGTCAACAAGTTCCGCATTGAAGAAGCGATGACCCTAATGGTGGACAAACGGTATCAAGAATTAACAATGGAAGAGGTCAGTGATATGGTAGGCTTTGCAAATCGCCAGTCGTTCTATGCTTCCTTTTTCAAGTTCATGAACATGACTCCGAGGGAATATCGCTTGCAGCATTTTGAGAAGCACCCATCACAAAAAGTCCAGAAGAAAACGAATGGACAAAGAAAATTCAAAAATGTTTAGTTTCTCAGACGAACGTTTTGCAGACTTACAACTGCTCAGATACCAGCTAAATGGTTTTGAGCAGTTAAATTTGCGCCAAAAGCAATATATTTACGCTTTGTCGCAAGCTACGCTCTATGGGCGTGACATTACTTTCGACCAGTTTGGCAAGTATAATCTGCGTATTCGCAAAATGCTGGAGGCCGTTTATACGTCAAATGACATTGATAAAACTACCAGCGACTTCAAGGCTTTTGAAATATACCTGAAGAGGGTATGGTTCTCGAACGGCATTTATCATCATTACGGTTGTGACAAGTTCGAACCGGGCTTCCATGAGGATTTCCTGAGGAATTCAGTCAGGAAGGTTGATGCTAAGTCATTGCCTTTGAAGGATGGAGAAACGGTTGACAATCTGTGTGACGAGCTGTTCCCTGTTATTTTCAATCCAGATGTGTTGCCCAAGCGCGTCAACAAGAATGACGGTGATGATCTGATTAAGACGTCTGCCTGCCATTTCTATGACGGCGTGTCGCAAGAGGAGGCAGAATTCTTTTATCAGCAACAGAAATCATCATATCAAGGCACCGAACCTCCTTCGTTTGGTTTGAATTCAACACTGGTTAAGAAAGACGGAAAACTTTGTGAGGACGTTTGGCGCATTGGAGGACGTTATTCCAAGGCCATAGAGAAGATTGTCTATTGGCTGGAACAGGCTCAGGCATTTGCCGAGAACCAACAGCAAGTGCGTGTGATAGAACATCTGATGGACTATTATAGAACAGGCGACTTGCAGCGTTTTAACGCATACTGCAAAGAGTGGGTGAGTGAGCACGAAGGTGAAATAGACTTTGTGAATGGATTTATAGAAGTTTATGGCGACCCATTGGGGCTGAAGGGTTCCTGGGAGGGTATCGTTGAGTATAAAGACAAGGAAGCAACAAAACGTACTCAGACCATCAGCAATAATGCCCAGTGGTTTGAAGACCACTCACCCGTAGATCCTCGATTCCGCAAGAAACAGGTGAAGGGGGTGACAGCCAATGCTATCTGTGCCGCTATGCTTGGTGGCGACGAGTATCCTTCGACGGCAATAGGTATCAATCTGCCCAATGCCGATTGGATTAGAGCGGAATATGGCAGCAAGAGTATCACCATCAGCAATATTACTGATGCCTACAACAAGGCGTCACATGGCAATGGATTCAAAGAGGAATTCGTCGTAGATGAAGCCACGCTGGAACTGATAAACCAATATGGCGATATTTGCGACGATTTGCATACTGACCTGCACGAATGTCTGGGACATGGTAGCGGACAGTTGTTGGCAGGGACGGATCCGGATGCTTTGAAAGCTTACGGCAACACTATTGAAGAGGCTCGTGCCGATTTGTTCGGACTCTACTATCTGGCCGACTCCAAACTGGTGGAGTTAGGTCTTCTGCCCAATATGGAAGCCTATAAGGCGCAGTATTACAGTTATATGATGAACGGACTGCTGACACAGTTGATACGCATTCAGCCTGGACATCAGATAGAAGAAGCCCACATGCGCAATCGTGCCCTGATAGCCCGTTGGTGTCTGGAAAACGGTCAGACGCTCTCAATGGTTCAACGAAACGGGAAAACCTATCTGCAAGTGAATGACTATGAAGGACTGAGACAGCAAATAGCAACACTGTTGGCTGAAATACAGCGTATCAAGAGTGAAGGCGACTATGAAGCAGCTCGACAGTTGGTAGAACGTTATGCGGTGAAGGTTGATCCGGTGGTTCATCAGGAAATTCTGGAGCGCTATCAACGGTTGAATCTCGCACCATATAAGGGCTTTATTAATCCGAAGATGACACCAGTTAGGAACGATGCCGGCGAGGTGACCGATATCCAGATAGACTATACAGAGGGCTATGCACAACAAATGTTGCGCTATAGTTCAGAATACGGAACATTGATATGAACGAACAACTGCAACAGCGCGTCAGGGAAATCAAACAGTCGTTTCGCCAGTTGATGGATGGAATGACTGCCCAGTCGATGCGCGACAAGGGTGTTGAATATAAACTCAACTGGGGTGCCTCGATTCCTATGCTTAGGGATATGGCGGCAGAAATAGGCAAAGACTACGAACTGGCCATAGAGCTTTGGAAGGCCGATGTCAGGGAATGCAAGATATTGGCAACGATGGTGATGCCTGCAGACAGGATGCTGCCGGAAGTGGTAGATATCTGGATGGAGCAGACCACATCACAGGAGATAGCAGAACAAGCTGCATTCAATCTCTATCAGTATCTGCCCTATGCACCGGCAAAGGCTTATCAGTGGATTGCTTTCGACAAGGAGTTATACCAATTATGTGGATTTCATATACTGACACGTTTGTTTATGAACAAGCAGGAGCCCAACGAGCGTGGCATCAATGAATTTATCGACCAGGCATTAGTGGCATTGCAGGGTGGTTCCATGATGGTTCGAAAGGCTGCTATGCAGAGTATGATACGCTTCTCGGAGTTAGGTTTGGTATATGAGAGAATGGCAAAAAGTGCGCTTAAAAAACTTAATTTAGAACTTTTTTAAATAATTAATGCCGTAATCTGAATAAATTATTGTAATTTTGTGCGGTTTTAGGTATTAATTGATCAATGAAAGATAGTGTAATTACGACTGTAAGGCAGATTCTGAATAATTATCTGGAGGTTAACAACCGCCGCAAAACTCCTGAGAGGTATGCGATATTGGATGCTGTCTATGACATCAACGGGCATTTTACACTCGAAGAATTAAGTGACAAGTTGGCTGAGGAAAATAAGTTTCCCGTCAGTCGTGCCACTTTGTATAACACATTGAAACTATTTATGGAGTTGCGCCTGGTGATTCGTCACCGGTTCCAGGGACAGACAAAATATGAGGCTTGTTACGACAACAACAGCCATAGTCATCAGATATGTACAGTGTGCGGAAAGGTGACAGAAATAAAATCACCGCAGATTTCGGAAACAATCAGCTCGATGCATTTAAAGCGCTTCCGTAAGGATGGCTATTCGCTATATATCTATGGTATATGCAGTACTTGCCAAGCGAAGATAACCAGAACGAAGACTCAACAAAAGAAATTTAAAAATCAAAAATAACAAAAGTCAATGAATCAAGGTAAAGTAGATGTCCTGCTCGGTTTGCAGTGGGGCGATGAGGGAAAAGGAAAGGTGGTTGACGTATTGACCCCGCAGTATGATGTGGTGGCTCGCTTCCAAGGCGGTCCCAATGCCGGTCACACATTAGAGTTTGAAGGACAGAAATATGTGCTTCGCAGCATTCCTTCCGGCATTTTCCAAGGCGGTAAAGTCAATATCATCGGTAATGGTGTTGTGTTGGCTCCCGACTTGTTTATGGAAGAAGCCAAGGCTTTGGAGGCAAGCGGTCATGAGTTGAAGAACCGTTTGCATATTTCAAAGAAGGCTCATCTGATTATGCCTACCCATCGTGTTCTGGATGCTGCCTATGAGGCACAGAAGGGAAAGAATAAAGTTGGTACAACAGGAAAGGGAATCGGTCCGACCTATACCGACAAGGTGTCGCGTAACGGTCTTCGTGTCGGTGATATTCTTGACCATTTCGACGAGAAATATGCGAAGGCAAAGGCTCGCCACGAGGCTATCCTGAAGTCACTGAACTATGAATACGATATTACTGAAGTCGAGAAGAAATGGCTGGAGGGTATTGAATACCTCCGTCAGTTCCCCATTGTTGATTCTGAACATGAAATCAACAATCTGCTGAAGAGTGGCAAGAGTGTTCTCTGTGAAGGCGCTCAGGGCACCATGCTTGATATTGACTTCGGTTCATATCCCTTTGTGACATCCTCAAATACTATCTGTGCAGGAGCTTGCACTGGTTTGGGTATTGGTCCCAATAAGATTGGCGACGTCTTCGGTATTATGAAGGCTTATTGCACTCGTGTCGGTGCAGGTCCTTTCCCCACAGAACTGTTTGATGAGACAGGAAAGCGCATCCGTGATTTGGGTCATGAGTATGGAGCAGTGACAGGTCGCGAACGTCGTTGCGGATGGATAGACCTTGTTGCCCTGAAATACTCCATCATGGTGAATGGTGTTACCAAGCTGATTATGATGAAGAGTGACGTGCTGGATGATTTCGAGACCATCAAGGCTTGTGTGGCTTATAAGCAGAACGGTGAGGAGATTGACTATTTCCCCTATAACATCGAAGATGGTATCGAGCCTGTTTATAAAGAGTTGCCCGGATGGAAGACTGATATGACTCAGTTCACTAGCGAGGAGCAGTTCCCACAGGCCTTCAAGGACTATATCGCATTCTTGGAGAAAGAGTTAGAAACACCTATTGCAATCATATCAATCGGTCCGGATCGTGACCAGACAATCGTAAGGAATGGCAAATAAACCCAATATACCCAAAGGAACGCGCGACTTCGGCCCCGTCGAGATGGCCAAGCGCAACTATATTTTCAACACTATCCGTGAGGTGTATGCTCTCTATGGTTTTCAGCAGATAGAGACACCGGCTATGGAAACGCTTCAGACCCTGATGGGCAAGTATGGTGAAGAGGGCGACAAACTTCTTTTCAAAGTATTGAACAGTGGTGATTTCCTCAGCAAGGTGCCCGATCAGGAACTGTTGGAGCGTAATGCCAATCATTTGGCTGCCAAGTTGTGTGAAAAGGGCTTGCGTTACGATCTCACCGTGCCCTTTGCCCGCTATGTGGTGATGCACCGTGAGGAATTACAGCTGCCATTTAAGCGTTATCAGATTCAACCCGTCTGGCGTGCTGACCGCCCACAGAAGGGGCGCTACCGCGAATTCTATCAGTGTGATGCCGATATCGTGGGTTCCGACTCTCTGCTGAACGAAGTGGAGCTGATGCAAATCGTCGATACAGTATTTACCCGTTTCGGTATTCGTGTACAGATAAAAATCAATAACCGCAAGATTCTGTCGGGTATTGCAGAGGTGATTGGTGCTGCTGATAAAATTGTAGAAATCACAGTAGCTATCGACAAGCTCGACAAGATAGGTATTGATAATGTGAATGCCGAATTGCGTGAAGACGGACTCAGCGAGGAGCAGATAAGCAAACTGCAACCCATTATCTCGCTTTCGGGAACGAATGAGGAGAAACTGCAGACTATTGCCCAGGTTCTGGCAAGTAGTGAGACAGGTGTGAAAGGCGTGGAAGAGACACGTTATATTCTGAATCACCTGGATGCTGTCGGACTGCAGAATGAGATACAGCTCGACCTGACATTGGCTCGCGGCTTGAACTACTATACAGGCGCTATTTTTGAAGTAAAGGCCCTGGATGTGGAAATGGGCAGCATTACCGGTGGAGGTCGCTATGATAATCTGACAGGTATCTTTGGCTTGCCAGGACTGAGTGGAGTAGGAATCTCTTTCGGAGCTGACCGCATCTATGATGTCTTGAATACATTGGATTTGTATCCAAAAGACTCCATGAATGCCACCCAGATTCTTTTCATCAATTTCGGAGAAAAGGAAACGGCCTATTGCCTGCCTATTATTAAAAAGGTTCGCGTGCAAGGCATTAGTGCCGAAATATTCCCTGATGCTGCAAAGATGAAGAAGCAGATGGCTTATGCCAATGCCAAACATATACCATTTGTAGCACTTGCCGGTGAGAACGAAATCAACGAGGGCAAAATCACGTTGAAGAATATGGAGACTGGCGAACAGCAGATGGTTACCCCCGAAGAACTGATAAGTCTGATATGAAGAAACTCTTTTACATATTAGTTGCTTTTGTCGTGCTGACCTCCTTTACGAAGGACCATGTGACAACGATATTCATTATTGGCGACTCTACTGCTGCCAAGAAAGACCTGTCGACAGGCTCGCCAGAACGAGGATGGGGAATGGCACTGCAGGAGTATTTCGACTCTGCCTATATCCGTGTTGACAATCATGCTGTCAATGGTAGGTCGTCAAAGAGTTTTATCAATGAAGGACGTTGGGACAAGGTGCTTTCGCTGATGAAACCAGGCGACTATGTCATTATCCAGTTTGGACATAATGACGAGAAGCCTCAAGTGGAACGTCATACCGATCCAGGATCGATATTTGACTATAACTTGTCCAAGTTTGTCCGTGAGGCACGTGAAAAGGGTGGAATCCCCATTATTATGAATCCTGTAGTGCGTCGTAATTTTGCTGCCAAACCAGCCAAGAATGATGATGACGAGGCTTTACGAAATACAACATTCTCTGACGGTGCCAAGGTGGTAGAGGGCGACTCTCTGGTTGATACTCATCATTTGTATGCTGTTGCACCAAGAGATGTGGCAATGCGGATGAATGCGCATTTTGTAGATGCCACACGCATTACTCATGACTTGGAACAGAAACTTGGTGTCGAAGGGTCAAAGAAACTCCACATGTGGTACAAGCCCGGAGAACATCCAGCCTTACCACAAGGTCGCCAGGATAATACACATTATAATATATATGGTGCTCATATCGTGGCAGGGTTATTGGCAGAAGCCTTAGTGACAGAAATTCCTCTGTTGAATAAGTATCATATTGTTGAAAAAAAGTGATTTAAACATCGTCTAAATTATAAGATAAATCCCACAATAATTTGCGGGATTTATTTTTTCTCCGTATCTTTGCAAAAATAAGTTTTATTACTAATCTTAAACAATTACAATTATGAAGAAGAAATTTATTTGTGCCGTTTGTGGATATATCTATGAAGGCGATGCTGCTCCCGAGAAGTGCCCAATCTGTAAGGCTCCAGCTTCTAAGTTCTCTGAATTAAAGGATGAAGGTGAGACAACCTATGCAACAGTACATCGTATTGGCGACGGAAAGCCCGAGGGTGTAAGCCAGGAGATGATTGACGACCTGCGCAACCACTTCAATGGTGAGTGCGGCGAGGTAGGAATGTATCTGGCAATGGCTCGTCAGGCTGACCGCGAGGGATATCCCGAAATTGCAGAGGCTTTCAAGCGTTATGCTTTTGAAGAGGCCGATCATGCTTCTCGCTTTGCCGAACTGCTGGGCGAGTGTGTATGGGATACTAAGACCAATCTTGAGAAACGTGCTGCTGCCGAGGCCGGTGCTTGCGAGGATAAGTTCCGTATTGCCAAGAATGCAAAGGCTGCCGGTTTCGATGCTATCCACGACACTGTTCACGAGATGGCTAAGGACGAAGCACGTCATGGTGCAGGATTTGCTGGACTTCTGAAGAGATATTTTGGTAAGTAAAGGCAATAATACACGAAGGAATCCGTTTTTTCTACAGATGAAACGGATTCCTTTGCTCATTTGGATTCTTGCCACCCTTTTGGTGAGCTGCTCTGACAACGATAAGTTTTCGTCAGACGCATCTGCTATGCTCGATTTTTCGATTGACAGTCTGGCAATGGATACTGTATTTGCCACGACTTCAACACGTACTTACGATTTCTGGGTATATAACAAGGGAAATGCCGGTATCCGCATCCGCGAAGTGCGTCTTCAACACCCGTCGCAATCAGGTTTTCGTGTCAACGTCGATGGCAACTATATCGATTCCGTTGCCTATGATTTTGAGATTCGTAAAGAAGATTCCATTCGAGTCTTTGTGGAACTGACGGCACCTCAAACCGAGAAAGACATTCCCCAACGCATAGAAGACTTCTTGGTATTCGCATTGGAGAATGGCAGGGAGCAACCCATGAAGATTAGCGCCTATAGTTGGAAGGCTATCTTGTACAACGATGAACTTGTGGTGAAGGAAGATATGGTTATCGACGAACGCAGACCTGTTGTCTTCCAAAAAGGTATTGTTATCAATCAAGGGGCAACACTCCAGTTGTCGCACACCCAGTTCTATTTTCATGATGGGGCAGGAATAGAAGTCAATGGAAGATTAGTGGCAGATAGCTGTCTTTTCCGAGGCGACCGACTGGATCGTATGTTCCCTTATCTGCCCTATGACAGGGTCAGTGGACAATGGAAGGGCATTTTTATTCGTTCTTCTGCTGACAACAGTTTGCAAGACTGTGAAATCAGAAGCAGCTATACGGGTATTTCGTGTGATGACAATTCTTCACTGTCGCTGCTTCGCTGCACCATTCATAATTGCAAAGGAGTTGGTCTTGAGGTTGACAATTCTCATGCGACATTAGACAGCTGTCGCATCACAAATACCCTGGGTGATTGCTTGAATATGATGTCTTCATCAGTTTCCGTCAATCACACCACTTTGGCACAATTCTATCCGTTCACTGCCGAAAGGGGCGTTGCCCTTCGCTTTGATGCTACAAGTATGCTGATGTGTGAAAACACATTGGTAACGGGTTACGAGGAAGATGTGGTGATGGGTGAAGGCACTGATTTCTATTTCGGAAACTGTATTCTGCGCACCTTACAGCCTGCCGATATGGAAGATTTCGAGAATGTCATCTTTGAGAGTCCGAAGGACGACATTCAGGGAGAGAAACATTTCAAGGTGTTTGATACCGACAATCTCTTTTACAATTTCTCCATCAAGGAAGAGTCGCCAGCCTATAGCTTGGAAATAGGCGATCTTAGAAATCTGTAAAGCTAAGAGGCATCAAGTCTTTCATTCCGTTGATAACATAGACATGTTTTGTGCCATACAGCAGTAGTTTGATGGCTTGTTGATAGCGTGTTTCTACTTCTATCATCACCTGTCTGCAGATGCCACAAGGGCTGATAGGTGTTTCCTGCAGGTGGCCGTCAGGTTTTCGTGCTGCTATAGCTATCATTTCAACAGGTTCGTCAGGATATTGCGCCCCGGCAGCAAAGATGGCACTGCGTTCGGCACAAATGCCAGCTCCGAAAGAAACATTCTCTTGATTGCAGCCAATGACTGTCTTTCCGTTTTTCAGTAACACCGCTGCTCCCACATGGAAGTTAGAATATACCGCATAAGAACGATTTGTCGCTTCAATGGCACTATTGATTAAAGCCTGTTCTGAAGGTGACAATTCTGTCATTTGTGCTACCTTAATAGTCGATTTAAGTACCAACTCTTCCATAAACTTTTGATTTTTGTTGCAAATATAATTATTTTTCCTTATTTTTGCAACATAAATAGAAAATTGTTCATGAAAAAGAACTTGCTTACTGCTATGCTGATACTGTTCTGTGCTGTTCCGATGAAGGCACAGATGAAATGGAGTCAACAATTTCAGCAGTATTTTGACCAATATAAAGACATGGCCATCGACCAGATGAGGCGCTATCATATTCCAGCCAGTATCACTCTCGCTCAGGGTGTTCTGGAATCTGGTGCCGGAAGGAGCGAACTGGCCGTCAAGGGAAATAATCACTTCGGCATCAAGTGTCACGGATGGTCGGGTAGAGGAGTCTATCACGATGACGACAGGAACAATGAGTGTTTCCGGGCTTACAATAGTGCGGCTGAGAGCTATGAAGACCATTCTAAGTTCCTGTCCTCCAGTTCGCGGTATAGTTCGCTGTTCAAACTGAAACAAACCGACTATAAAGGTTGGGCTTACGGTTTGAAATCTTGTGGCTATGCTACCAATCCGCGTTATGCCATTCAGTTGATAGACATCATCCAGCTCTATAAGCTCTATGAATACGATGAAGGCAAGAAGGGTGGTCGCCCAAGTCTGGGACCGTCCTCTGGTGGTCGGATGTTTACCCATAGGGTTTATGAGTTTAACAAGAACTATTATGTGATAGCCAAGGCTGGCGACACCTACCGCACGATAGGTGCTGAAATGGATGTTTCATATAAGAAGTTGGCAAAGTATAACGAGAACGACCGGAATGCCGTTCTTGATGAAGGCGATTTTGTTTGGTTAGAGAAGAAACGCCGCAATGCCCCGAAAGAATATAAGAATCGTCCCCATATCGTCAAGGAGGGAGAGTCCATGTACACCATTGCTCAGCGTTATGGTATTCGCTTGAAACATCTCTACAAGATGAACGATTTGACGCCCGATTATCAGATTCGGGTAGGGGATAGACTACGCATCAGATAACAATACCTAAACTATAAATGACGATGAAGAAATTATTTTATGTTTCAGCAGTGTTAATGGTTTTTGCCATAGTAGGTTGCAACCGCTTTCGCATGAAAACGGATCATAGTGTTCAGATGGAACAAGTGCGTATTCCTGTAGATACGGCACAGAAGAATGACATCAAGGAAACTACCGAAGACGATAGTTGGGAGGATGAACCTTTACTGGAAATTCCCGACATCCCAGGCGAAGCCGGTGGTCACCCAGATGCTTCAGGTGCCGAGCGAATGTTCCGTGAAGGATATTAAGCCAGCGTCAGTCTTTCAATAACTTATCAAGGAAGCTGTCCAGATCTTTATCAAGACCTGCCATAAGTTCTTTGTCCATAATGGCAGTGTCGTCGTCCACCAGATAAAGTTCTGCGATATGTTCATGATCGTCATCCTCAAGCACAAATGAATAGGGTTTGAGGATACTCATTTCCTCTATGACATTTTTCTGTTTGGTGAGCACAGAACGCAACACAGTTGCCACTTCTTCATAGAAATTATCGTCCTTATTATCAATCCATTGTTCGATAATACATCTTGTGATTTCATTGTCGTCGTCATTGAATGCCACCAGTTCGCCAGTTTCCTGCGTCACTCTCAGATGGATATCTGTGAGTACGCTGTCCTCCGTATTATTGGGAAACTTGTCGGCCACTTTGCGAATGGCTCGTTCAATTTGCTGTAGTGTTTGTTCTGTTGCTTTCATTCATTCTTTTCTTTTGACGTTACAAAATTATACAAAAGAATGGTAAATTGCAAACGATTACGGCTTTTTTTCAAAAATATTTAATCAGATGCCACTTTTATTCACATTTTTATCGTATCTTTGCAACTGCTAAGTCGAGATTACTAATCTATGAGTAATAAGATTCGTCACGAGGGTGTTATTGACAGTATTGATGAGGGATGCGTTCATGTGCGTATTCTTCAGACTTCTGCTTGTGCTGCGTGTAAAGTGGCAGGCTATTGCAATGCTGCCGAAGCCAAGGAGAAAATTGTTGATGTTTTTTGCAATCCCCGTGAAAGAGAATTGCTCCCTGGTCAGCCAGTCACAGTCTCGGCTTCCGGCGATGTTGCCGCCCGTGCACTTTTGTGGGCATTCGGAATCCCTTTTGTGCTTTTGGTGACAATATTGGTTATCGTTCTTTGGCAGATAGGCGACGAGGGAATAGCTGCCCTGAGTGCGCTGTTGTCATTGATTCCTTACTATGGACTGTTGTATCTGATGCGTCATCGGATGCAGCGCCAGATGGCTTTTACAATTGAATAAATATATATAACTAAAACAAATACAAAAGATTATGAATTTTATTTTGATTGCGATTGCAGTATTAGGCGGTATCGGATTGATAGCTGCTATAGTATTGTATGTCTGCTCCAAGAAATTCTATGTCTACGAGGATCCTCGTATTGCCCAGGTGACCGAAGTACTGCCTGGTGCCAACTGCGGTGGATGTGGCTTTGCAGGCTGTGGTGGCTTGGCCGATGCTCTTGTCAAGGGAGCTGACGCAGGAAGTCTCGACGGTTTGAAGTGCCCCGTCGGTGGACAAGAAGTGATGGGCAAGGTGGCTGATTTGCTTGGAATGGCTATCGCCAATGGTGAGCCGATGGTGGCTGTGGTGCGTTGTAATGGTACCTGCGAGCATCGTCCGAAGATAGCCGAGTACAGTGGTTTGCGCACTTGTGCTGCAATGAATGCCTGCGGTGCTGGCGAGACAGCCTGCGGATTCGGTTGCTTGGGCTGTGGCGACTGTGTTGCTGCATGTCAGTTTGATGCCATTCATATGAACGAAGAGACTGGTTTGCCTGAGGTTGACGAAGAGAAGTGTACTTCCTGTGGAGCCTGTGTGAAAGCATGTCCACGTCATATTATTGAGCTTCGCAAGAAGGGGCTGAAGGGTAGGAGAGTCTTTGTTTCCTGTGTCAACAAGGACAAGGGTCCTGTTGCCATGAAGGCTTGTAAGGCTGCCTGTATCGGTTGCGGCAAGTGTGAGAAGGAGTGCGCCTTTGGCGCCATTACTGTTGAGAACAATATTTCCTACATTGATTTCAACAAGTGCCGTCTGTGCCGCAAGTGTGTAGCCGTTTGTCCGACGAAGGCCATCCACGCCGTCAATTTCCCCGCTCCGAAACCGAAACCCGAAACGAGTACTGATAGTGCAACTTGCCAACCAGAAAGAAAGGAGGAACAAGCATGAACGCAAGAACATTCCGAATTGGTGGTATCCACCCCGAAGAGAATAAACTGACCCACGAGGTTGCCACTCAGGTGGCAGCATTGCCAAAGCAGGCTATCTTCCCGCTCAGTCAGCACATTGGTGCTCCTGCCAAACCCGTTGTGGCTAAGGGCGACAAGGTGAAAGTGGGAACGATGATTGCCGAGGCTGGCGGTTTTGTGTCTGCCCCCATCTTCTCGTCAGTCAGTGGCACAGTATTTAAGATTGACACGGCCATCGATGCTACAGGTTATCGTAAGCCGGTTATTATAATTAATGTAGAAGGCGACGACTGGGAAGAGACGATTGACCGTTCTGATAAGTTGGAGACCGTGAAGGAACATCCCGAACTGACTCCCGAAGAGATTGTTTCCCGTATCAAGGATGCCGGTGTTGTCGGTATGGGTGGTGCATGTTTCCCCACCTTTATCAAACTGACTCCTCCGCCTACAGCAAAGGCTGAGTGCGTTATCATTAATGCCGTAGAGTGTGAGCCCTATATCACCGCCGACTATCGTCTGATGATGGAACATGCCGATGAGATTCTTGTCGGTCTCGAACTGCTGATGAAGGGAGCCAAGGTGACGAAGGGTTATATCGGTATTGAAACGAACAAGCCCGCAGCCATCGACTTGCTTACCCGTAAATGCGCCGAAGTGTTCGCCACTTCTGAATATCAAGTCGAGGTAGTGCCCCTGAAGCAGCGCTATCCTCAGGGCGGTGAGAAACAGCTGGTTGACGCCGTTATCCGTCGTCAGGTGCCAGCCCCTCCTGCTATTCCTGTCAATGTGGGTGCCATCGTACAGAATGTCGGAACTGCCTTTGCCGTTTACGAGGCAGTGATGAAACATAAGCCTTTGTTCGAGCGCTATACCACCGTCACCGGCAAGCGCCTGCAGCATCCGGGCAACTTCCTGGTTCGCATGGGCACACCGATGAAGGATTTGATTGATGCCTGTGGCGGAATGCCTGAGGGCGACAATAAGTTGTTGGCAGGTGGCCCGATGATGGGTAAGGCACTGACTTCCGTCGAGGTGCCTATCTGCAAGGGAACCAATTCCGTGACGATTATCTCTGACGACGAGGCTGTCCGCAAGGAGCCACAGTCCTGTATCCGTTGCGCCAAGTGTGTGGGCGTTTGTCCGATGGGCCTCGAGCCATATCTCCTCGCTAAGTTGGCTGAGGTTCAGAACTGGGAGCGCAGCGAACAGGAAGACGTTGTCAGTTGTATAGAATGCGGCTCGTGTCAGTTTACCTGTCCTGCTCATCGTCCACTGCTCGACAATATCCGTCTTGGAAAGACTACAGTAATGGGCATCATCCGGGCTCGCGCAGCTGCAGCTAAGAAATAATGTTCAATGTTAAATGATTAATGTTCAATAAATAAAATGGGAAAGTTAATAGTATCATTATCGCCCCATGCACATGGAACCGACACGGTTGAGCGCAACATGTATGGCGTCATCATCGCCCTTATGCCAGCTCTTCTCGTCTCGTTCTATTTCTTTGGCATTGGTTCTGCCATTGTCTGTGCAACGAGTGTAGCTGCTTGCGTTCTCTTTGAGTGGGCTATCAATAAGTTTATGCTGAAGAACGAGCGCACCACCATCTGCGACGGTTCTGCCGTACTGACAGGTTTGCTGCTCGGTTTCAATCTTCCCAGCAATCTCCCCATCTGGATTATCATCATCGGTGCTTTGTTCGCCATTGGTGTAGGTAAGATGACGTTCGGAGGTTTGGGTAATAATCTCTTCAATCCTGCATTGGTAGGACGTGCTGCGCTGTTGGTGGCCTTTCCTGCCCAGATGACTACATGGCCGAAGGTTGGCCAGCTCACCAGTTATCTTGATGCCGAGACGGGTGCCACACCATTGTCTATCATGAAGGAAGCCATTAAGAACGGCGATGCCACAGTGCTCGACCGCCTGCCTGACTCGCTGAGTCTCTTCCTCGGCAATCATCCCGACGGTGCCGGAGCGATGGGTGAAATCTGTGCCCTGGCGCTGTTGCTCGGTTTGGCTTATATGCTTTGGAAGAAGATTATCACATGGCATATTCCTGTCAGCATCATTGCTACCGTCTTCGTATTTGCAGGACTGCTGCATCTGGCTAATCCTATTTATGCCGATCCCGTCTCAGTCGTTTTGTCGGGTGGTTTGATGCTCGGTGCTATCTTCATGGCTACCGATTATGTCACATCGCCAATGACGGCAAAGGGACAGCTCATCTATGGTGTCGCTATCGGTTTCCTCACGGTGGTCATCCGCAACTGGGGTGCTTATCCTGAGGGAATGTCGTTTGCTATCCTGATTATGAATGCGTTCACACCGCTGATTAACAATTATGTGAAACCAAAACGATTCGGGGAGGTTGCAAAATGAAGAAGTTGGAATCATCTTTAACAAATATGGCACTGGTACTCACCGGAGTAGCAGTCATCATGGGTGGCATCTTAGCCTTTGTCAACCACTTGACGGAGGGCCCCATCAACGAACAGAAGACCAAAGCCCTTGCCGACGGCATCAAGACCGTAATGGTCTGCAACGATTTAGTCGTTGCAAAAACCGACACCGTCAAGCAGAACGATGCGAAAGGCAAGGAACTCACTTATATCATCTATCAGATTCAGGACGCTCAGAAGAAAGACCTCGGTGCTGCCGTTCAGAGCACTACCGGTGGTTTCGGTGGCGACTTGAAAGTACTGGTAGGATTCGACCCCGAGGGGAAAATCCTTGGTTACACCTTGCTGGAGCATGCTGAGACACCAGGACTTGGCGCCAAAGCCGACAAATGGTTCCAGAAAGGTCAGAAGGGCGACATCATCGGTAAGGATCCTAAGGAACCCCTCACTGTTTCGAAAGACGGTGGACAGGTGGATGCCATCACGGCTTCTACCATCACGAGCCGTGCTTTCCTCTTGGCTATTAACAATGCATACACAGCTTACAAGGCAACACCGGCTGATGCTGCCACTGGAGCTACAGAACAAGATAAGGAGGATTAAGCTATGAACTATATCGATATTATAAAAAATGGTATTGTCAAAGAGAACCCGACGTTCGTCTTGATGTTGGGCATGTGTCCTACGCTTGCCACTACCACCTCTGCCATGAACGGCATGTCGATGGGATTGGCAACAATGGCTGTACTGATTTGTACCAACTTTGTCATTTCCTGTTTGAAGAGCATCACCCCCGACAAGGTGCGCATCCCAGTGTTTATCGTGGTGATAGCAGCCTTTGTGACTATCCTTCAGTTGGTCATCAAGGCTTTCCTGCCCGACATTGATGCCGCTCTCGGATTGTTCATCCCTCTGATTGTGGTCAACTGTATCATCCTCGGTCGCGCAGAGGCCTTTGCTGCCAAGAATTCGCCTGTGGCATCCCTCTTCGACGGCATCGGCATCGGACTCGGTTTTACGCTTGGTCTCACCCTGCTGGGCATTTGCCGCGAATTGCTGGGTTCCGGCTCCATCTTCGGATTCACCCTGCTGCCCGAAACCTACAACATTTTGCTCTTTGTGCTGCCTCCAGGTGCTTTCATCACCCTCGGCTTCCTGATTGCTATCGTCAATAAGATGAAGAATTGAAAAATTGAAGTAATCGTCGTAAGACGCTTTTACAAAACGAAGCGACTAAAAGAATTGAAGTTATGGAATATATATTGATTTTCATTTCGGCTATCTTTGTGAACAACATCGTGTTGTCACAATTCCTGGGCATCTGTCCGTTCCTTGGCGTTTCTAAGAAGGTTGACACCTCATTGGGAATGTCGGCAGCCGTAGCCTTTGTGCTCACTCTGGCCACTATCGTAACATGGCTTGTTCAGAAATACGTGCTTGATGCCTTCGGCCTGCAGTATCTGCAGACCATCGCCTTCATCCTCGTCATTGCCTCGCTGGTGCAGATGGTCGAGATTGTGCTCAAGAAAGTGTCGCCTGCCCTCTATCAGGCACTGGGCATCTTCCTTCCGCTGATTACCACCAACTGTGCTGTGCTCGGTGTGGCTATTCTGGTGATACAGAAAGACTACAGCCTGTTGGAGTCGGTGGTTTATGCCTTCTCGACAGCCATCGGTTTCGGATTGGCATTGACCGTCTTTGCCGGCATGCGTGAGCAGCTCGAGTTGGTGAAGATACCAAAGGGTATGTCGGGCATGGCTATCGTCATGCTGTCGGCAGGTCTGCTCTCTCTCGCCTTTATGGGCTTCTCGGGTGTTGACGGAGGTCTCCGCACACTCTTTGGACTCGATTAATACTTATCGACGATGAATAAGTCACAGCAAATTTGCATTTTTATAGGAGCTCGCCCTAACTTTGTTAAGGTGGCTCCTATAATTCGTGTTATCAATAAAACCGACGGCATCGACTATCAGTTGGTGTATGCAGGATGTGAAAACGACCCCACGCTTGAACCCTCGCTCTTCGACGACTTGCAGATGCCTCGCCCCGATGTGTTCCTGGGCGTTGACTGCGAGAATCTGAACGAACTGACAGGACGAGTGATGTCGGAGTTCGAACAGTATCTCGAACAGCATCCGACCGATACCGTTATCGTAGTCGACGATTTGGCATCCACGATGGCAGCAGCCATTGTCACCAAGAAGCGCGGTCTTCGTCTGGCTCATCTGGTGGCAGGAACCCGTTCGTTCGACATCCAGATGCCGAAGGAAATCAACCGACTGGTGATTGACGGACTTAGCGACTTGCTGTTTACTGCCGGTGTCAGTTCCAATAGTATTGCCACGCGTGAAGGTGCCGAGATGCACAAAATATTCATGGTGGGCAATATTCTCATGGACTCACTGCGCTTCAACCACGACCGCTGGCTTCGCCCCGAGTGTCTTGACGGCATCGAGGACGGGCGCTATCTCGTGCTGACCATCAATCGCAAGGCATTGCTTGCCGACAAGGACAAGCTTCAGCGCTTGCTGCAGGCCGTTGCTGACGAGGCTGGCGACATTCCCGTCATAGCACCCCTGCGTCCCTCCGTCATTTCCCAACTTCCCATTGTCAATTGTCAATTGTCAATTGTCAATTCATTGAATTACCTCTCGTTCGGCTACTTGACTTCTCATGCCCTGGGCATCATTACCGACTCGGGCAATGTTGCTGAGGAGGCCACCTTCCACCACGTTCCCTGCATCACGCTCAACAGCTACACCGAGCATATCGAGACAGTGAAGCAAGGCACCAACGAGTTGGTTGGCGAGGATGCCGACTGCCTGCACGACGCTCTGCACCGCATGATTGCCGGTGAGTGGAAGTCAGGCGATTTGCCCGACCGCTGGGACGGCCGTACTGCCGAGCGCATCGTGCAGATTCTGCTGGGCGCCTAGCCTTGAGGTAATATCGAGAAATCCCGTGTCTGTCATTCCGATTCGTCATTTTTACGAGAGCGAGCTGCCGTTTCTCACCCTTTAAACTGGTAGGTATTATAAGGTGGTGTAGAAAGGGGAGGTTATTCACTTATAACTTATAACTTTGGACATTTACATTTTTTATTTCCACAGAAGATAATAGGTAAAATAATATATAATTATAATTATATATTATTTTAATATATATATTATTATTATTTTAAGATTACCAATGTCTCGCCCCAATAATCTTAGAAAACCTAAATGTCCAAAGTTATAAGTTATAAGTTATATGTTTTGTCTTTTCCTGAAAAAGTTGCCGAATTAATTTGGTTATCTCAAATATTATCATTAATTTTGTACAATTACTACAAACCCACTGAAGATGCTGTAAATGACTAAACATAAAACAGCAGGAGGAACTGGCGGTTGTCATCGCCCATAGCTGGACGATGAAATGAGAGGTGTTTAACGATTTTTTGCAAATAATAGTGGGTTGACAATAAGGACAGCCCACTATTTTTACGTAACTTTTCTTTGTTTTGCGCTCGATTTTTCGTAACTTTGCAAACTAATTATGGATATAAAAGAATTATTAAATAAAACGGATCGGTTTGCAGCGGCTAACGGCTGCCAGATTACCGAGGCTGACGAACAGCACGCTGTGGCAGTGATGACTGTCAGCAACACTCACCTTAACGGTGGCAATGTGTGCCAGGGAGGAGCGTTGTTTACGTTGGCCGACCTTGCTATTGCCGCACTGATGAACTTCTCTGGTCGCCTGACTTTCGGCATCAGTAACTCAATCATGTTTGTAAGCAGTGCTCGCGAAGGCGATATCTTGCGTGCCGAAGCCGTCTTTGTAGGCGATCATCACAAGATTCCGTCTGTTGAGGTGCGAGTGACTAATCAGGACGGTGTTCTGATTTGCCACGTTACGGGTATGGGATATCGTAAATCTGTTGCAATAAATACTTAACAGAAAGATTGGTTTTTTGAAAATAAATGTGTACCTTTGCACGCAAATTAATAAACAGTACTGATTTTAGACATATATGAATAAGAAATTTGCCGAGCATAACGGCTTGAACTTGACGCAGACAAATAACGACGTGCTGCAGATGTGGAAGGAGAAAAATGTGTTCTGGCGTTCCGTGGAGGAGCGTGAGGGCTGTCCGCAGTTTGTATTCTTTGAGGGACCTCCCTCAGCCAATGGTCACCCTGGCATTCACCACGTGTTGGCACGAAGCATCAAGGATACTTTCAACCGCTATAAGACCATGCAGGGCTTCCAGGTGAAGCGTAAGGCAGGTTGGGATACTCATGGACTGCCCGTAGAGCTGGGCGTGGAGAAGGAACTGGGCATCACCAAGGCTGATATTGACAATAAGGAGTCGGAGCGCTATATCTCGACCGAGGATTATAACACCAAGTGTCGCGAAAACGTGATGATGTACACGGCAGAGTGGCGTGAACTGACGGAGAAGATGGGATATTTCGTAGATTTGGATCATCCCTATATCACCTACGACAACAAATATATTGAAACACTGTGGTGGCTGTTGAAGCAGTTCTATCAGAAGGGACTGCTCTATAAGGGCTACACCATCCAGCCATATTCGCCAGCAGCAGGAACGGGCCTGTCGAGTCACGAGTTGAACCAGCCCGGTTGCTATCGTGACGTAAAGGACACCACCTGTACGGCTCAGTTCAAGATGAAGAACCCGAAGCCCGAGATGACAGGGTGGGGCACACCTTACTTTCTGGCTTGGACCACCACACCGTGGACACTGGCTGCTAACTCAGCGCTCTGCGTAGGTCCGAAGATTGACTATGTGGCTGTGCAGACCTATAACCCATATACTGCCGACAAGGTGACACTGGTGTTGGCAGAGGCTCGTCTGAATGCCTATCTGCCTGCCGAAGGTGCTATTACCGACGGTGGCGAGATGCCGGAATATAAGAAAGGTGAGAAACTGATTCCCTATCGCATCGTAGCCCGCTATAAAGGTACCGACCTTGTGGGAATGGAGTATGAGCAGCTGATGCCAGCCATCAAGCCCATGGGCGATGCTTTCCGCGTTATCCCCGGCGACTATGTGACAACGGAGGACGGTGCAGGTATTGTGCACATTGCTCCTAACTTCGGTGCCGACGATGCCTTTGTAGCCAAGAAGGCAGGCATCTGCCCCATTGTGCTGATTGACAAGAAAGGTCAGGAGCGCCCAGTGGTTGACCTGCAGGGTAAGTATTTCGTGATTGAGGATTTGGACGAGAAATTCGTCGAGCAATACGTGAACGTAGAGGAATGGAACAAGTTTGCAGGCCGCTACGTGAAGAACGCCTATGACGACACGCTGACGGACAAGGACGAGACGCTGGACATCTCCATCTGCATGGATCTGAAGGCCCAGAACAAAGTGTTCAAGATTGAGAAGCACGTTCACAACTATCCCCACTGCTGGCGTACGGACAAACCAGTGCTCTACTATCCGTTGGACTCTTGGTTCATCAAATCGACCGCCAAGAAAGAGCGAATGTCGGAACTGAACAAGACCATCAACTGGCAGCCAGAGTCAACAGGTACAGGCCGTTTCGGCAACTGGCTCGACAACTTGAACGACTGGAACCTGTCGCGTTCACGCTTCTGGGGCACACCGCTGCCTATCTGGCGTTCGGAGGATGGAGAAGAAATCTGCATCGGTTCGGTTGAAGAACTGTATCATGAGATAGAGAAGAGCGTGAAGGCAGGCTTCATGGCATCGAACCCACTGAAGGATAAGGGCTTTGTGCCCGGCGACATGTCGCAGGAGAACTACGACAAGATTGACCTGCACCGTCCTTACGTTGACTATATTTTCCTTGTGTCGGCATCTGGTAAGAAGATGAAGCGCGAGAGCGACCTGATTGACGTATGGTTCGATTCCGGTTCAATGCCCTATGCCCAGATTCACTATCCGTTTGAGAACCGCGACCTCATTGACAAGGGCGAGGCTTTCCCTGCCGACTTCATCAACGAGGGTGTTGACCAGACACGTGGATGGTTCTTCACACTGCACGCTATTGCCACTATGATTTTCGACTCGGTAGCCTTCAAGAATGTTATCTCGTCGGGACTGGTGCTCGACGCCAAGGGCAACAAGATGTCGAAGCACGTGGGCAATGTGGTGAATCCGTTTGAGATGATTGAGAAGTATGGCTCTGATGCCGTGCGCCTCTATATGATGACCAACTCAGAACCCTGGGACAACCTGAAGTTCGACCCAGAGGGTGTGGACGAGGTGCGCCGCAAGTTCTTCGGCACCTTATATAATACATATAGCTTCTTCGCCCTCTATGCCAATGTGGACGGATGGGAGCCGGGTGAGCAGTCGCAACAGACACGTCCCGAGATTGACCGCTGGATTCTGTCGAGTCTGAACACGTTGATTAAGAAGGTGACTGAGGAGTTGGACGGCTATGACCCAACACGTGCAGGACGACTGATTGACGCTTTTGTCAACGACGACCTGTCGAACTGGTTCGTGCGTCTGAACCGTAAACGTTTCTGGGGTAAGGAGATGAGTGCTGACAAGCGTTCGGCTTACGAAACGCTCTACACCTGTCTGCTCACTGTCTCGAAGTTGCTGGCTCCGTTTGCACCTTTCTATGCCGACCAGTTATACAAAGACCTTGGTGGCGAAAAGGACAGCGTGCATCTGGATAAATTCCCGGTAGCCGACGAGCAACTGATAGACCGTGATTTGGAAACCCGTATGGAGATGGCCCAGAAGATAACCTCGATGGTTCTTGCCCTGCGCCGTAAGGTGAATATCAAGGTGCGCCAGCCACTGCAGGCCATCATGATTCCCGCAACGGAAGAACAGAAGCGCCACATTGAGGCAGTGAAGGACCTGATTATGAACGAGGTGAACGTGAAGGAACTGCGTTTCGTGGAGGGTGCCGGCATTCTGGTGAAGAAGGTGAAGTGTAACTTCCGCGTGATGGGTAAGAAGTTCGGTAAGCAGATGAAGGCTGTGGCCAGTGCTGTCGATGCGCTCAGTCAGGAGCAGATAGCAGAGCTGGAGGCTAACGGCAAGATTGTGTTAGAGCATCTTGCTGGTCTGGACGGCCTTGACCGTCTGGAGATTCTGGCAGAGGATGTAGAAATCATCAGCGAGGATATTCCAGGATGGCTGGTATCGAACGAAGGTTCGCTGACCGTTGCCCTCGAAGTGGAACTGACTGACGAACTGCGTCAGGAGGGTATGGCCCGTGAGATTATCAACCGTGTGCAGAACATCCGTAAGGACAGTGGCCTGGAGATAGTTGACCGCATCCATATCACGCTGGCTCCCAATGCAGAGATAGAAGCCGCCGTCAACAGTTATGGCGACTATATCAAGACGCAGGTATTGGCCGACGACATCACCATTGCACCTAACGACGGTACAGAGGTGGAATTTGACGAGTTTAAATTAAATATTAATATAACTAAAGCTTAAAAGATTATGGCAGAAAAGACACGCTATTCTGACGAGGAACTCGAAGAGTTTCGCCAGATTATCAACGAGAAACTGGCTTTGGCCAAACGTGACTACGACCAGATGATGAGTATCTTGATGAACAAAGACTCTAACGACGTTGATGATACATCGCCTACGTATAAGGCTTTGGAAGAGGGTAGTGCTACCCAGTCGAAGGAAGAGCTGATTCAGATGGCTTCGCGCCAGCAGAAATTCATTCAGGGACTGAAGGCAGCCTTGGTACGTATAGAGAACAAGACATACGGTATTGACCGTATCACAGGAAAACTGATTCCGAAGGAGCGTCTGCGCGCCGTACCTCATGCTACGCTGAGTGTGGAGTCGAAGATGTCAGGGAAGAAGTAAAAAGGTGAGACGAGACACGGAAATTGTAAAACGCGGATGGATGGCTGTTGCTGTAGTGACGGTCATCCTCGTTATAGACCAGATTATCAAGATTTGGGTAAAGACCAATATGACGCTCCATGAGCAGATAGAGGTCTTTTCGTGGTTTAAGATAGTGTTTATCGAAAACAACGGAATGGCCTACGGCATGGAGATAGGTTCAAAGCTCGTGTTGTCGCTATTCCGAGTGGTAGCCGTTGCCATATTGGGCTGTTATATAGCCAAACAGGTGAGAAAGAAAGCCCGCTGGGGCTATTTAGTCTGCCTGTCGATGGTGATGGCCGGTGCAGCAGGTAATATCTTCGACTCCATGTTCTATGGGTTGATATTCAATGCCTCGTCGGAGTTCTACACGTCATACTTTGTGCCTTTCGGGACGGGCTATGCCCCCTTCCTGATGGGTAAGGTGGTGGATATGTTCTACTTCCCACTAATAGTGACAACCTATCCTGATTGGGTGCCCATGTTGGGTGGACAGCAGTTCGTATTCTTCAGTCCTATCTTCAACTTTGCCGACTCTGCCATATCGGTAGGTGTGGTATTGTTGTTGCTTTTCTATCGCAATGAAATCGCGGAGATAACGCTCAAAAAGGAATCGAAAAAAGATGAAGCACAGTAGTCTGATTATTGTCCTGTTGACGATAGTTATGATAGGCTGTAAGCCTACCGTTCCCAAGCAGTTTATCCAGCCCGGGGACTTAGAGGATATTCTCTACGACTATCATGTGGCTCAGGCTATGGCCATCGAGAACAGACAGGGCGGTTTTGACAACAGCTACAATCGCAATGCCTATTTCCAGGCAGTACTGAAGAAGCACGGTGTGACGGAGGCAGAGTTCGACTCGTCGCTGGTGTATTACTATTCTCATGCCGAAAGGTTGAGGACTATCTACCAGGATGTGAGGGAGCGTTTGAACGAAGACGCTAAGGCACTGGGTGCCTCGGTGGGTGATTTGAACAAGTATTCACAATACAGTTCTACCGGTGATACAGCGAATGTATGGCAGAATGAAACGGATTTGCTGCTGATTCCACAGCCCACCCAGAACCGATACGATATCTATGTGAAGGCAGACACCTCTTATTATAAAGGCGACACCTTCATGTTCCAGTTTATGTCGGATTTCATCTATCAGAGCGGTTCGCGCGACGCTGTGGTCTGTCTGTTGGCGAAATACGAGGGCGACAGTATCACTCAAACCGTCAACCACATCACCATTACGGGACAGTCGCAAGTGCGTATTCCCCAGAATCGTGACGGACGGTTGAAAGAACTTCGAGGATATATTTACCTGAACAATAATGAACGTGAAGCTGATGTACGAAAAATGCTGTTTATCAGTCAGATACAGTTGATACGTTTCCACCAGAAGAAAAAGGATGATGAACCAAAAACCAACGAGGCCAGTAAGGCGGATAGCCTGCGCAGAGTTGCTGACTCCGCAAGGGTTGCTCGCGACACCACACGTCGTGGAGATCAGTCAGGGGAGCGTCGTAAACTACTACCCGCTGACAAGGGAACTGCCATTCACCGAATGGACCAGCTGCCAGCTAAGCCTACGCGAAGATGAGGATGGGCGACTGACCCTATGGAAAGACAATGAACCAATTACATAAACAAAAACCAAGAAGATGAATCTGAAAGTACGATTGGCAATCATGAGTTTCATGCAGTTTGCTGTATGGGGCGCCTACCTCACTTGCATGGGGATATACTTCAGCAAGGTAGGGCTGGGGAGTCATATCGGTTCTTTCTTTGCTGTTCAAGGTTTTGTGTCGCTCTTTATGCCGGCATTGATGGGTATAGTGGCGGACCGTTGGATTCCGGCTCAGCGTCTCTATGGTTTCTGTCATTTGATGGCAGGCTCTTTCATGTTATTGGTAGCCTGGTATGGACAAACGTATGGGACGCAGGTGGACTTCAGTATTCTGTTTTCCCTCTATGCTGCCAGTGTGGCTTTCTATATGCCCTCGCTGGCACTGTCATATTCCGTTACATATAGCATCATGACGCGGGCAGGAATAGATATTGTCAAGGATTTCCCGCGTATCCGAGTGTTTGGCACGATAGGTTTCATAGCGACGATGTGGTTGGTTGACATATTGAATTTCGAGCAGAACCAGAATCAGTTTGCGTTGAGTGGTTTTCTGAGTCTTGTGCTGTTTCTTTATGCGCTGACGCTGCCGGCTTGTCCTGTTAACCGGAGTGGAGAGAAGAAAACGTTGGTTGATGCCTTTGGTCTGCAGGCTTTCTCGCTGTTCAAGCAGAAGAAGATGACGATATTCTTCGTTTTCGCCATCTTCCTGGGTGTGTGTCTGCATATCACCAACGGCTTTGCCACCACGTTTATCGACCACTTCCAGACAATGCCGCAATATGCTGACGCTTTCGGGGTGAAATATCCGGTGGTGCTCTACTCAATGTCGCAGATGAGTGAGACTTTCTGTCTTCTGCTGATACCATTCTTTATGCGTCGTTATGGTATTAAGAACGTGATGCTGATTGCTATGCTGGCATGGGTGTTGCGATTCTTGTTCCTCGGACTGGGAAATCCCGGCAACGGTGTGTGGTTGCTAGTACTGTCTATGATCGTTTACGGCATTGCTTTCGATTTCTTCAATATCAGCGGTTCGATGTTTGTCGATAAGTCGGTTGATCCTCAACATCGTTCCAGTTCTCAAGGTCTGCTGATGCTGATGACTAATGGATTTGGTGCCACTATAGGCTCACTCATAGCTCAAGCCGTTGTTAATGCCCATACCGAAAACGGTGTTGTGGAATGGACGACGTGCTGGTATATCTTTGCTGCCTATGCCTTCGTGGTGATGGTGGCTTTTGCTGTCATATTCCGTCCGAAGCGGGAAGAAGTTATATTATAAGAGAGATGAAGGAAACGAGATATTTCTATGTACCCGATGCTGCTATGGCACATGAGTTGCCAGCCGACGAAGCCTCACACGCTGTGAAGGTGTTGCGTCTTGTTGCCGGCGACGAGATGATGCTGATGGACGGACAGGGTACCTTCTATCGTGCCACCGTTGCATTGGCCTCGAATCATCACTGTACCTATGAGATGATGGAGTCGATGCCTCAGGAGCGTCCTTGGAAGGGACATATCCATCTGGCTATTGCGCCAACGAAACTCATTGAGCGTATGGAGTGGATGATTGAGAAGGCTGTTGAGATTGGGGTCGATGAGATATCGTTTCTTGACTGTAAGTTCTCTGAACGGCGAGTGGTGAAACTGCCTCGTCTGGAGAAAATTGCTGTATCGGCTATGAAGCAGAGTCGCAAGGCCTGGGCTACACAATTGCACGATATGCAGTCTTTTAAGGAATTTATCCACCAAGAGCGACAAGGGGTGAAATATATCGCCCATTGCTATGACGAGATACCTCGCATCGGTCTGTTTGCCGCACTGCAGCAACAGGCTCCTGAAGAAACGGTCACTGTGATGATTGGTCCAGAAGGCGATTTCTCGATTGACGAGGTGCGCGAAGCGATAAGTTGTGGTTGGCAGTCGGTTCATCTTGGTACGAGTCGCCTTAGAACAGAGACAGCAGGACTGTCGGCAGTAATGATGACACAATTGAGTAAATAACACTATATATTATAAATAAGGTATGCAACAGATTTCACTCCATCAAGTCGTTCCTCAGGTCTTTGCCCAGCGTGAAGACTTGACGTCTGACGTCTGGAAGACAGAAGCAATGTTCGGGAAAGGGCGCACCTATCTTGTAGAAGCTGAGAGTGGAATGGGGAAGAGCACCTTCTGCAGTTATCTGTTAGGATATCGGCACGACTACACCGGTAGTATCTGTTTTGACGAAGCAGACATCAGTGCGTTCTCCATTCAACAGTGGGTGGACATACGTCAGCAGCACATCAGTATGCTCTTTCAGGAAATGCGTCTGTTCCCTGAGTTGACAGCATGGGAGAATGTGGAGGTGAAGAACCGGCTCACAGGACATATCACTCAAGACGACATCAAGCGCTGGTTTACACAGTTGGGTATAACCGAGAAATGGAATGTGAAGGCAGCCATTCTCTCACAAGGTCAGCAACAGCGTGTGGCATTTGTCCGTGCTTTGGCACAACCCTTTGATTTCTTGGTGATTGACGAGCCCATTTCGCATTTGGACGATACAAATGCCCAACTGATGGCAGATATTATTGCCGAGGTGAAGGAGAAAACAGAATGTGGCATCATTGCTACCAGTATCGGGAAGCAACTGCCCTTGAAATATGACGAAACATTGAAATTATAACAAAAAACTGAAATATTATGGACAACAAGTATTGGCAACCGGAATTAGAGACAATGCCCCGCAAGGACTTGGAGGCATTGCAAGTTAAAAAACTACGTCAGTCGATTGAAATCGCCTTGAAGTCGCCTTTCTATAAGAAGCGTCTCGGCGAACTGGGTATCACACCCGACAGTATTCAGACCATTGCTGACATCCGCAAGATTCCTTTCACCACAAAGCAGGACTTGCGCGATAACTATCCCTTTGGATTAGTTGGCGGCGACATGAAGGATGCTATCCGTATTCACTCAACAAGCGGTACGACAGGTCACCCGACAGTGGTTACCTATTCGCGCCACGATATTGACTCATGGGCTAATATGATTGCCCGCGACATGTATATGGTAGGATGCCGTGATACTGACGTGTTCCAGAACTCAAGCGGCTACGGTATGTTCACCGGTGGACTCGGATTCCAGTATGGTGCTGAGAAATTAGGTGCTACTACAGTACCTGCAGCTGCGGGTAACTCGAAGCGTCAGATTATGTTTATCAAAGACTTCGGCACTACCTGTCTGCACGCTATTCCCTCGTATGCCATTCGTCTGGCAGAGGTGTTCCAGGAAGAGGGTGTCGACCCTCGTTCCACCAAGCTCCGCACACTCTTTATCGGAGCAGAACCCCATACCGAAGAGCAGCGTAAGCGTATAGAGCGACTGTTGGGTGTGAAGGCCTATAACTCGTTCGGTATGACGGAGATGAACGGTCCCGGTGTGGCTTTCGAATGTCAGGAACAGAATGGTATGCACCTCTGGGAAGACAATTATATTCTTGAGATTGTTGATCCTGATACATTGGAACCAGTGCCTGACGGTGAGATTGGTGAGATGATACTTACCACACTTGATCGTACGATGATGCCTATTCTGCGCTATCGTACTCGCGACCTTACCCGTATTATTCCAGGTGAGTGCCCATGTGGACGCACCCATCGCCGCATAGACCGTATCAAGGGACGTACTGACGATATGTTTATCATCAAGGGCGTTAACGTATTCCCCATGCAGGTCGAGAAGATTCTCGTTCAGTATCCTGGCTTGGGCAGCAACTATCTCATCACCCTCGATACCGAGGCCGATAACGATATCATGACTGTTGAGGTAGAGTTGGACGGACTGAATACTGATGTATATCCCGAATTACAGAAGATGACACGCGACATTCAGCGTGCACTGAAGGATGAGATTCTGCTCACTCCCCGTGTGAAACTGGTTAAGAAAGGTTCGCTGCCTGTCAGCGAGGGTAAGGCTGTCCGCGTAAAAGACCTCCGTCCTGGACGTGGATAAATAGTATAATGTATGAAGAGATTTTTGATTGTTTGTTTCCTGATGTCTTCGCTGCTGTCTCCATGTGAGGCGCAGACGAAGATGCGGGACGTGTTTCTTCAGATGCCAGACAGTCTTCTGCCTTATCTGACGGCAAACAACCGACTGGATTTCATCGATTTCCTTGATTCGGGAATGAAGGCTGGTGTTGCCAACGAACTGGGAGGGAAAAGTGAGATGCTGACACTCACAGATACCACCCTCACGTTGCAGGCAAGTGCTGCAAAACTCGTTCAGATGCAGCTGATGCCGGTCAGCAACCCTGTTGACAGCTGCAACCAGGTGGTGTGTGTGATTACAACCTATGGCAAGGATGCGCCAGAGAGTAGGATAGCTGCCTATTCCGTCAGATGGCGCAAAATCGACGTGGCTTTACACCTCGCACTTCCCCAACAACCTTATGTGGCATCTTTTGCACCATTACCACAGATGGCAGTGTGCTTGAAACAGTCAACGGCATTAGATCCAATAGCCAATGAAACACAGAAAAAAGACGTTCCTTGGTTAAAAAACATAGAATGGAAGCCGTAAAATGCAAAAACGTGTTAAATGACGCATCAAATATACGAAAATACTTGCAAAGTATGAAAAGATTCTCTATCTTTGCAATGTGTTTTTCATGGTATTAGATTATTAAGGTTAATAGAAGACTGGTTGTCGTGAGACAATCATTCTTTTTTTATGCCATTTTGATACAAATGGAAAACATCCCTTCGAATTCCCTTTCAACATCAATAGGGTTCTTGAACAGTCCGAAGAGGGCACTGCCGCTTCCACTCATAGCTGCATAGGTGGCACCTAATTGGTAGAGCCTTTCCTTGATGGCACCAATTTCGGGATGCAGTGCGAAAACACTCTGCTCGAAATCGTTGGTCAGTTCTTCGCGCCAGGTTTCTACGGGCTGCATGACAATGTCCTTGCAACATTTCTGGGGGAAAGCAGGTGTAATGCGTGAGAAAGCCTCTTTCGTAGGTACAGGAATATCGGGTCGGACAACGGCAATATACCAGTTAGAGAGATCAAGGTTGATAGGCTGTAGTTTTTCGCCAATTCCCTCAGCATAAGCAGGGCGGTTCATAACGAAGAAAGCACAGTCTGCACCTAATTTGGCGGCATAGCCGATGAGTTGTTCCTCAGAAAGTCCGAGCTGGAACTCACGGTTCAGTAATAGCAGCATAGCCGAGGCGTCACTCGACCCTCCACCCATTCCTGCCTGTGTCGGAATACCTTTATAGAGGTGGGCATGAAGGCGAGGCAGTGACGGGAAATCGGCTTTCAGCAGATGGTAGGCTTTGACCACCAGGTTGCGCTGTTCGTCGCCCTCAATGCGGATGTTGGTTACTTTGATGTCGCAGTCATAGGGTGAAGGAAAATCATCTGACATAGCACACACTTCGAGTGCGTCTTTGATAGCGACAGGATAAAAGACAGTTTGCAGGTTGTGATAGCCGTCAGGTCGCCGTTCTACAACATTCAGTCCGAGATTGATTTTGGCAATAGGAGTTGTAATCATGTCTTATCTTTTTTTAGTTTCTTAATGCGACGTTTGGCTTCCATAGCGTCAGGATAGAGTTCCAGTGCTTTCTCATAATTGCGGATAGCGGCTTCAGGCATGTGCTCGTGTTCGCATTCACGTCCCAGCAGAACGTATTCGGCAGCCAGTCGTTTGAGCGTTTCCTCTTTTTTACGAATACGGTCTTCCAGTTGCTGACATTGTTGTTGCAACTTGGTGATAATACCCAACTTCCGGCGAATAAGCCGTTTGGCAGCAGGTTTCTCAATATCATAGCGGCTATGAATGGCCAAGAAGAAATTCTGGAGGAAAGCGTCAAAGTCTTGGCGGTCGAAGGCTTCCATAGCATCGTGGTATTCCTTGTCAGCCTTGCTTTCGTAAATAGCTTGTTTAATCAGTTGACCGTCGTTGTAACGGTTGGCAAAGGCTACCACCTCAGCCCTGACAAAGATATCGCTCCGGCGGATAGGGGCTTCGAGTGTGATTCCCTCCAATGATGTACAGCGTGACAAAGCCACATACGTCTGTCCGCCAGCGAAGGCGCCACCGCCCGAGAAGTCAATTTTTACGTGACGGAAGGTCAGACCCTGACTCTTGTGTACGGTAATAGCCCAAGCCAGTCGTAGTGGGAACTGTATGAAGGAACCCAGCATTTCTTCCTCGATTTTCTGTTCTTTCTCGTTGAAGGTATAACGCATGTTCTCCCATACCTCACGTTCTACGTCATATTCGTGACCGTCTTCATCAACCACCGTGATGATGCCTTCCCCTTCGTCAATATAGATGACAACACCAAGGGTGCCGTTCACCCAGCGTTTCTCCTTGTCGTTCTTGATGAAGATAACCTGGGCACCGGGTTTTATTTCCAGTTCCATGGGAGCGGGTAGGGAGGTCTCAGGGAAATCGCCTTTGATGTGTCCTTTGAAAATGGTTGAGTCACCTTCCAACTCCGACAGATGCAGGTCGTTGATATAATCTACCGTGTCTCGTCGGGTGGCAAGGGTGATTTCGAAACCATTCTCTTTCTGTTTCGAGCTTTGGTGCACTCTGGCATTGATGGATTGCAGATCGGCATCTGTAGCATGATTCTGACGGATGCGGTCCAGCAGACCAATGAATTGTGAATCGCTCTGTCGGTAAACCTTTCTGAGTTCGATACTCACGAGTTGCATCTCCTGCCAAACCTTGGCTGCAAAGAAATAAGCTGACGCATAGAAGGGTTGCATCAGTCGCCATTCATCTTCCTTGATAACAGGTTCCAACTGGAATATGTCGCCCACCAGCAACAGTTGCTTGCCACCAAAAGGTTCACGCATATTACGACAGTAGATGCGCAATACCTTGTCGATAAAGTCTATGATATCAGCACGTACCATTGATATCTCGTCAATGATAATCAGTTCCAGTTCCCGTAGCAGTTTGGTTAGTTCACCACTATATTTCAGCGTCTTTCGTATGTTACGGATGGAGTAACTTGAATCGTTGGGCAACAGGGGGTGAAAAGGCAGTTTGAAGAAGGAGTGAAGCGTCTGACCACCGGCATTGATGGCAGCTATTCCTGTAGGAGCCAGGATAACGTGTTTCTTCTTCGTAGTTTCAGCGATGTGGCGCAGGAAAGTAGATTTACCCGTACCAGCCTTGCCGGTAAGGAAAAGCGACCTTCGCGTATATTGTATGATTTGCAGCGCCTGCTGCCACTCGCGGTTGTCCGTGTCAAGGGTATGAATTTCGAGTTTTGCCATTTTCGTAATCTGCTGCAAATTTACGAAATTATTTTGAGATAATAGAAGGAAACGGGAAAAAAGGAAAGAGGACTCGCGGTGAGTCCTCTTTGTCAGTTTATCATTTGACGATAATCGTTTACTGATGCTGGTCGCGGAGCAAGTCGTTGACTGTCTTCACAGGGTTGAAGGTTCCAAGAGGTACTTCCACGAAGATGGTTGACCAGTCGCTCATGGCTCCGTTCCAGAGTCCTGGCAACTCAAGTGCCTGCAGTTCCTTACCAGACTTAGACTTCTGTGAGATGAAACCTGTAGTTGGATCAACATACTTAGGCAGGTCGAAGGCATTGCCTTGATAGTCTTTCACAGCGCAGACAAGGTCAACGGGATTGAAGTGGGTACCCTTTGTAAACATCTCCATATACTCCTTGTTCGACTTGTCAATCTGGCTCGACTCGAGAATCTGCAGTGAAACGGTACCATCCTGATTATAAGTGAGGAACGGGCCACCGCCAGGTTCACCGACATTCTTTACCACACCGCAAACACGCATGGGGCGATTGAGCTTTTTGCGCAGATAGATAACGAGTTCTGCATCCTCTAAATCCTTGATGTCAGCCTTGCGACAGCAGAGGTCTTGCTGTACGAAGCGAATGATTTCCTCAATCTGCTCGTGAGAATACTTGCCGCTATCCAGCAGACGCAGATAATCGAAAGCTTTCTGCTGCAGGGTAACGAGAACGCCGGCAATAATCTGTTTCCACTCAACTGTTTCGGGTTTCAGACGATCAGGCACCACGTTGTCGATATTCTTGACAAAGATAACGTCAGCCTCTATTTCATTAAGGTTCTCAATCAGTGCACCGTGACCACCTGGGCGGAACAACAAAGAACCGTCGCTATTGCGGAATGGAGTTCCATCGGGATTGGCTGCAATGGTATCGGTTGAGGGCTTCTGCTCTGAGAAGGTGATATCATACTTGATACCGTATTTCTCAGCGTAGATATCAGCCTTTTGGGCAACTTTCTGCTTGAACAGTTCCATGTGCTCATGCGAAACGGTAAAGTGTACATGAGCCTCGCCGTTAGATGCAGCATAAAGTGCACCTTCTACAAGATGTTCCTCCATCGGAGTGCGTGGTCCTTCTGGGTAGTTGTGGAACAAAAGCAAGCCCTTGGGCAGTTGTCCGTAGTTGAGTCCCTCGGCTTTCAGCATGTTTGCTGCAACAGCCTTATAGTTACCGTCTGCGATGAGAGCCTTGATACCCTTTCCTTCGTTTTTCTGACAGGCAGCATCCAGTTCTGCATAGAAAGCAAATTTCTCAATGTTGTCGAAATACTTCTTCTCGAAATCGGTGGTAGGTACGTCATAGTCAGCATCCACAAAGGCAAACATGTCCTTGAACATACGACTGGCAGCACCTGAGGCAGGTACGAACTTTACTACGCGACGACCGGCAGCCTTATACTGTTCCCATGCGCTGACGTATTGTTTGCGCTCAGCCTCGTTAGGAGCTACGATACCACGTCCGATAGCGGCAGCAGCTTCAAGTTTGAGGAATGGGAAACCGGTTTTAAACTCACCAAGCTGACGCTCGATTTGTGCTTCACTGATGCCCTTCTGGGCAAGTTGTTTCAGGTCTTGTTGTGATAACATAATATTAAAATAAATTAGTAGATTCTAATTTGCAAAGATATGGGTTTTCTGTGATAAAACCAAATGTTTTGCACAAAATATGCCTTAAATAAGAAAAAAAACCGTACCTTTGCACCCAATAATATATAATGTAAGTAGAATTAATCAAGTAAAAGTAAGAAAATGAAAGCATTTGTTTTTCCCGGACAGGGAGCTCAGTTTGTAGGAATGGGTAAGGACCTCTACGACAACAACGCTACAGCGAAAGAACTTTTTGAGAAGGCTAATGATATTCTCGGCTATCGTATTACCGACATTATGTTTGAGGGTACTGACGAAGATTTGAAGCAGACAAAGGTGACTCAGCCTGCTGTTTTCCTGCACTCAGTAATCTCAGCTATCTGCCTGGGTGATAAATTTCAGCCTGATATGACTGCAGGTCACTCTCTGGGTGAATTCTCTGCTTTGGTTGCAGCTGGTGCTCTGAGTTTTGAAGATGGTCTGAAACTGGTATATGCCCGTGCTATGGCTATGCAGAAAGCTTGCGAGGCTCAGCCTTCAACAATGGCAGCTATTATCGGTCTTTCCGACGAGCAGGTCGAGGAAGTTTGCCGTTCTATCAACCGTGAGGGTCATATCGTGGTTTGTGCCAACTACAACAATCCTGGTCAGTTGGTTATTTCTGGTGATATTGAAGCCATCAACGAGGCTTGTGAGCAGTTAAAGGCTGCAGGTGCCAAGCGTGCTTTGATTCTGAAGGTGGGTGGTGCTTTCCACTCTCCACTGATGCAACCAGCCAAGGACGAGTTGCAGGCTGCTATTGAGAAGACGGATATCAAGGCGCCAAAATTCCCTGTTTATCAGAATGTGGATGGTAAGCCTCATACTGATCCTGCTGAAATCAAGGCAAATCTGATAGCTCAGTTGACCAGTTCTGTACGTTGGACTCAGAGTGTTCAGAATATGATTGCCGACGGTGCTGACGACTTCACCGAGTGTGGACCGGGTAAGGCTCTTCAGGGCATGATTTCCAAGATTAACAAGGAAGTGTCTGTACACGGAATTGTCTGAAATTTATTATTTTAATCATACAATTTAAATATGTAAAGGAGCGAAGGTATGGGTAAGGTGATTATCTATCAGGTGTTCACTCGTCTCTACGGAAACAGGAACACCAACAGACAGGAAGACGGTACATTGCAGGAGAACGGCTCGGGAAAGATGGCCGATTTCACCCCTGAAGTATTGAAGGGCTTGACACAGATGGGTGTCAGTCATATCTGGTACACGGGAATTATCCGTCATGCCTCTACCACCGACTATACCTCCTATGGTATTCCTCGCCAACATTCTGCTATTGTAAAGGGCAAGGCTGGCTCTCCCTATGCCATTACCGACTATTATGACATAGATCCGGATTTGGCAGTGGATGTAGCCAACCGTATGCAGGAGTTCGAGGCACTTGTCGAGCGTTCGCATGAGGCTGGGCTGAAAGTCATTATCGACTTTGTGCCCAACCATGTGGCTCGACAATATCACTCTATCTGTAAACCGGCAGGAGTGAAGGACTTGGGCGAGAATGATGATACCCAGTGTGGCTTCGACCCCGTGAATAATAATTTCTATTATTGTCCCGGTCAGCTCTTCGCCCCTCATTTTGACCTCTATCACGACGAGGCTGAGCCTTATATGGAGGAACCTGCCAAGGCTACAGGTAATGATCATTTCGATAATGCACCAGGTAAGAACGACTGGTATGAGACTGTCAAACTGAACTATGGTGTTGATTATTATGCCGGCGGGGTAGGTCATTTCGAACCCATTCCCGACACGTGGAAGAAGATGACAGACATCTTGTTGTTCTGGGCGTCAAAAGGTATTGACGGTTTCAGGTGTGATATGGCAGAGATGGTGCCGGCAGCCTTCTGGCAGTATGCTACTGCTATCGTGAAGCAGAAATACAAGCATATTGTTTTCGTCGGCGAGGTGTATAACCCGGCTCAGTATCGTAATTACATTGCTGCTGGTTTCGACTGGTTATATGACAAGGTGGGAATGTATGACACCATGCGTGCTGTCATTTGTCACCATGCTCCGGCATCCTCCATTACAGGGGCTTGGCAACAGACCGACGATATTCGTGACCACATGCTCTATTTCCTTGAGAACCATGACGAGCAACGTATAGCCAGCGATTTCTTTGCTGCCGATGCAATGAAAGGTGTGCCTGCTATGATAACCTCGCTGTTGATGCAGCAGAACCCATTCATGCTTTATGCTGGTGAGGAATATGGTGAGCACGGAATGGACAAGGAGGGTTTCAGTGGTAACGACGGACGTACAACAATCTTTGATTACTGGAGCATTGACACGCTCTGCCGAGCTGCTGATAAGAAGCTGACAGCCAAGGAGAAACAGATTTTCGATATACATAAGCGTGCTATGCAGATAGCCAGCAAGGAGAAGGCTGTTTCTGAAGGTGTCTTCTTCGATCTGATGTATGTCAACCCCCAGTTGGAACGCCAGTATGTGTTCCTGCGTAAGGCTGGTAAAGAGGTGCTTCTTGTTGCTGTTAATTTTGACGACTATGCTGTTGCTATCGACGTAAAGATTCCAGCACATGCCTTCGACTATCTTGAATTTGAGGAAGGCACATATCTTGTTACCGACCTGCTGACAAAAGAGAAGGAGGATACGGCTATTAAACGCGATGGTGCAATCCGACTGACTATGGATGCACGAGGAGCGTATGTGCTGAAGTTTAGGGTTTAGAGTTCATAGTTTAGAGTTCATAGTTCATAGTTTAGAGTTTATGGGTGACTATATTCTTAACGAGCATAACAAGGAGGAATTTCCCCCTGCACATACAGCTGAGCATTTGCTGAACCAGACGATGATCAGATTGTTTGGATGTGAGCGTTCACATAATGCCCACATCGAGCGCAAGAAGAGTAAGATGAGTTTTTATGTTGACCATAAGCCGACTCGTCAGGAAGAAAAAGAGATAGAACGCCGCATGAACGAACTGATAGAGGAAGACCTGCCTGTAACGTTCGAATTTGTCACACAGGACGAACTGCCTGAAGGCATTTCTCTCGACCGCCTGCCCGACGATGCTTCTGAAACGATACGCTTGGTTAGGATAGGCGACTACGACGTTTGTCCTTGCATTGGCAAACACGTACGCTCAACCAGTCAGATAGGCCGTTTTGAGATGCTTGGCACTAACTGGGACGAACACGAACACTCGTTCCGTGTACGATTCAAAATCGTGTAACTTTACTTTCCGGGAAATTTAAAACGCATAAAGACTGGATAGTGGTCGGAATAGGTGAGGTCGGTTCTGTAATAGCTCAGACCTTCAAGCGACTCACTATGGAAAATATAGTCGATACGTACATTCTTCTTACCGCGATAAGTATTCATATAACCACCGCCGCATTCCTTGAAACCATCCACCAGATTACCCAACATCGTCTTATAAACGTAAGAGTAGGGCACATCGTTGAAGTCACCGCATACAATACAGGGAATCTTAGATGACTGAATTTGTTGTGCCAGCATGTTAGCTTGACTGGCGCGGAAAATCATACCTAATGTGTAATTGCCGTAGATGGCATTGAGCACGCGATTATTTTCTACACTAATTCCTTGCGCCTCCAGTTTGCCGGCTTTGTACATCGTGCGGTTGATACCAGTACTTTCCAAGTGTGCAGAGAATACACGTATCATCTGTCCCTTCACGTCAATGTCAGCATATAATGCAGCCTGGTTGGAATCATCGAAGAGGAACGGTTTAACGCTCTTGATGGGGTAACGGCTGAAAATCACACCGTCTCTGCCTGCCATTGCCACATATGGGAAATATTCCTTGTATGAATCGGTGTTCTTGCGGTCGCCACTATTCTCCATATACTCTTGAACACAGAACACATCCACCTTCTGGCGTTTCATTTCTGCCAGAATGTCCTGAGCAAGGAAGCCACTTGTCTCTCTGTTGAAGCGAGCCACATTATAGGTAGCCACCACTAATTCCTCAGGTGCTACAGGTTTCTCGCTGACAGAACGTGGCTGTACCAATGTTCCCATATATGGGATGCAGCACAGGAGCGTTACCAAAGGAATGATGGCATACACCCAGCGCTTGCGAACCAACCAGTAAATCAACAACAGGAAGTTGGCGATAATCAATATGGGAAGTATATAAACAACCATAGCTCTTGCCATATTACCGGCAGGATTGACATCACCTCCGAACAAGCCTAAGAATGTGTAGGCAGAAACAATAAGTTGTAGCACGAGAAACATCATGGCTACATACTTATAAACAGCTAATTTTCCCATATGATTTATTTATTCAAGAATTTCTGAATCCTATCCAGCAAATCTTCTACTCGGAAAGGCTTTGCCATGAAATCGTCACATCCTGCCTCTTTGGCTTCCTTGATGTTCTCGTCGAAAGCATAGGCACTCAGTGCTATGATAGGTATGTTACGATTGACCTCCTTAATGATACGTGTAGCATCCAGTCCGTTCATATCCGGCATACGGATATCCATCAGGATTAAGTTTGGATGTTCATCTTCGCATAATGTGACTGCCTCGATACCGTTGTGTGCACGAATCAGTCTGTAGCGCTTCGACAGTACCACCTTTACCAACTCGAAGTTATTGTCCTCGTCTTCAGCTACCAGAATGAGTGGTGCGTTCTGAACGTCGGTACGGGTGCTGACGCGGATAGTGCGTGAGTTCGTGGTGACACGTGAATTCCGTGAAACGCCGCCGATAGTACCTTCGAATGGCAGTACAAAGCGGAATGTAGAACCTTCGCCCAATGTTGACGATACACTGATATTACCACCCAGTTTCTCAACGATAATCTTACTCAGTGGCAATCCCAGTCCGTAGCCGTTCTTCATAGTTTCGGCATCTTTTGAAACATAGGTCTTGAAGATGTGTTCCATATCCTCAGGTGCAATACCTGAGCCGGTATCGGAAACAAAGAATTCCACTTCCTGTCCGTCTGATATCAAACGATAACCGTATGTGATGCTACCTTTCGAGGTATGCTTCAATGCATTGCTGATTAAATTCGAGAACACCTGCATCAGTCGGTTGGCGTCAGTGTTGAGAGTTACCACCATGTTAGGCTTGTTCCATACCATCTGTACGGCTTCCGGACATCTGAACTTAAATGTATTCTGCAAGCTCTTGCATATCTCGTTCAAATCAGTCATCGTCTTCTTGATGGCAACCTCACCGGATTCCACCCTCGACAGGTCGAGAATCTCGTTGATGAGCGTCAACAGTCGGGCATTGTTGCTCTCGATGATTTCCATATATTTTGAGCGCTCTTCCTGAGAGTCTGTTTCACACATCACTCTCGAAAAGCCTTCAATAGCGTTCAGAGGGGTTCGTATTTCATGGCTCATGTTGGCCAAGAAGAGTGTTTTCATCTTGCTGGCCTGCTCAGCCTCATGCGCTTTAGCTTCATATTCATCCAATTTAGCCTTAGCCTCAAACAATTGCTTGTTTGCGGCATCAAGCCTCATGTTAGCCTCGGCAATCTTCTGCAATAAAGTCTCCCTTTCAAAATCAGTCATTTGAAAACACTATATGATTTTGCAAAAGTATAAAATATTTTTAAATCCTCCAAGGAATTTAAAGATTTTTTACCCTCTTTTTGCTTTTTCCCATGCTCCGCTGCTTTTGTGACTCTTCAAGTAAGCCATACCTTTAAACACATTCAGGTTCATAAACAGGAAGTAGTAGGGGATATACAGGAATTTGTTCTTCTTGCCTTTCCTTTCGAGCAGATAGCCCAGGAAGGCAGCAATATAAAACAGAATCTGGAGCACCCAAATCCAGTTATAGACGGCACCAGCCTTCAGAAATACCAACAGCACATTCAGGGGTATCAGCAACAGCAGGGCAATAGGTGTGATGCTCCAACGGAGCACACGATGTGAAATAAACTGGAAGGCAACCACCGGTTGGTGCAGCGGATTCAACATGCTGCGCAACCACCAGATGCTCTGCAGACCTCCTGCTGCTATTCTGCGTTTACGCTTTGATTCCTCTTCCAGGTTGGCTGATCCGTATTCCATTGCATACGCTTCTGATGTGTAAGCAATTTTATAGCCTTTGTCAACCATCCTCAGCGACATCACGAAGTCGTCGAGCAGGGCATTCTCAGGCATTGGTTCATAGAGTGAACGGCGAATGGCGCACAGTTCGCCTGCTGCTCCCATAGCCGAATACAGTTCTCCGTCCCATCGCTTCAGCGTGCTCTCGTATTTCCAGTAGAGTCCTTCACTCTCAGCGGCAGCTTGTCCCTCATGGCGTGCTGCAACGCGTTTTTCGCCAGCTACACAAGCCACTTTCGGATCCATGAAGCAACGCACGATTTCCTGTATTGACTCTGGGTTCAACATGGTGTTGGCATCAGTCATCACCACCAGTTCGCTTTTTACCAGCGCGAGGCCATGATTGAGTGCCGCAGTTTTACCACGACGTTCAGGCGAGTATATCACCTCAACATCGTGGTATTTAGCTAAATAGTCGTTTGTCTGGTCGTTCGAACCGTCAGTCACCCACACCACCTTCAGTTTCGGGTAGTCAATCTGATGGGTGTTTTCCATTTTGGATTCAACGATGTCCTGTTCGTTGTAGGCACATATCATGAGTGTAACCTCAGGCAGTTCGTCGCCCGTAGGCAGTTCCTGCTTCTTCGGCTTGCCGTAAACGAGTCTTTTGATACTCACCAGCAGCCAGAGCAACATGCCGTAGCCCAGATAGGTGTAGAACACGAGTATCAGGCTTATCCAAAACAACACCTTCAGTGTCAGCATGGCTATAACGGTTTTTAGTCCGACAACACTATTCGTTCGTCTCTATTTCCTCCTGCATATCGATAAACTGGCGGTTCTTATCGTAGAACTCATACTGTAGGAAAGCCAGTTTCTGCGAAGGAACGATTCTGATTCCCCAGCCGTATTTCATCTGCCAGCGTCGTTTCAGCGATACGATGCCTTGGTTGATATAGGCTGCGACATAAGGATGTACGTGTAGTGAGAAACACTTGATGCCTATCTTATTGACGAGGCGGTCAATTTTGCTCTCTAACTGATCAGTAAACAGGATTGACGATTTGATTTTTCCCTTACCGAAACATGTGGGACATGTTTCCTCCACATTGACGTCCATTGCCGGACGCACGCGCTGACGGGTAATCTGCATCAGTCCGAACTTACTCAGAGGAAGGATGTTATGGCGTGCACGATCCTTCTGCATGTTCTTGCACATCCGCTCGTAAAGCAATTGGCGGTCTTCTGCAAGGTTCATGTCGATGAAGTCAACCACGATGATTCCTCCCATGTCACGCAGACGCAACTGGCGAGCCAGCTCGTCGGCTGCTCCCAGATTCACTTCCAGTGCGTTCGCCTCCTGTCCGTTCTCAGCCCGGGTACGGTTACCGCTGTTCACGTCCACTACATGCATGGCTTCCGTATGCTGTATAATCAGATAGGCGCCACGTTTGTAGTTCACGGTCCGTCCGAACGACGACTTCAGTTGTTTGGTGACATTGAAATTGTCGAAGATGGGTACATTGCCTGTGTATTGCTTGACGATCTCCTGCTTCTCCGGTGCAATGAGACCGACGTAGTCCTTCACTTGCTGGAAGATGTCTGCATCGTTGACGTAGATGCCGTCATAGGTGGGGTCGAAGAGGTCGCGCAACAAGGCAACGGCTCTTCCTGTCTCTTCGAAAGCCAGCACCGGTGTCGTTGTCGACTTCTGCACTTTTGCGATGGCATCATCCCAGCGTTTCAGTAAAACTTTCATTTCAGCATCAAGCTCAGCCACACGCTTTCCTTCGGCAGATGTTCTGACAATCACTCCGAAGTTCTTAGGTTTGATGCTTTGTACGAGTTGTTTCAGACGTGTACGTTCTTCGCTTTTCTTAATCTTCGAGGAAACGGAAACCTTGTCCTGGAAAGGGATCAGCACCATATATCTGCCAGCGAAACTCAGTTCACATGTCAGTCGTGGTCCTTTGGTCGAGATGGGTTCTTTCACCACCTGCACCATGATTTCCTGTCCCTGCTTGAGCGTGGTCTGGACACTTCCTTCTTTGGGAAGGTCGGGCATTCTTGAAGCTTTGGAAATAGGGAAAAGCTTCTTCCTGTCACTCTGTACCTGTTTCAGGTACTTCTCATAAGAGCTGAATTGAGTCCCCAAGTCAAGATAGTGTAAGAAAGCATCGCGTTCCGATCCCACATCCACGAAACATGCGTTCAATCCGGGCATCAGTTTCTTGACTTTGCCCAGATAGATGTTGCCTACAGAGAACGACGCCTCTCGTTTCTCGTTCTGGTATTCCACCAGTTCCTTGTCTTCGAGCAGCGCTATCGAAATCTCTTTCGGCTGGACGTCAATGATTACTTCACTTGTCATGATTTGTAGATTCGATTCTTTACGGAAAGGGTGCACCAACTTTTCTTGTTAAAGATCTATTGGTACACTCCTTTCATTTCTTTACTTCATAATGAACAAGTATTTACTTGCTCTTGTGACGATTCTTGCGCAGTCTCTTCTTGCGCTTGTGAGTAGCCATCTTGTGGCCCTTCTTTTTCTTTCCGTTTGGCATAATCTAAATATATTTAAATTGTTTAATGTTTATTTCATCTTTTCTATGAAACTCTTGGCTGGCTTGAAAGCGGGGAAATCGTGAGCGTCAATCACCAATGTGGTATTCTTGGAAATATTGCGGGCTGTCTTCTTAGCGCGATGCTTGACAGTGAAAGTGCCGAAACCACGCAAATATACATTCTCTTTCTCCACAGCCATACTATGGCGTATCTCTTCCATAAAAGCTTCAACAGTGACAGCTACGTCCTTTTTTGCAAGACCTGTGTCCTCAACAATCTTGTTGATAATATCTGCCTTTGTCATCTTGATTATTAACTCTTTAAATTGTTTATCTTGTAACTTATTTTCTTTTTCGGACTGCAAAGATACTGATTTTCAGTGGGAAACGAAAATTTCTCGGCATTTTTTTTCGAAAAAAAATCAATTCTTTGATATTTGCACCAGTCTCGCTATGTATTTTCCTATGATATCGAACTCCAAATTGACCACACTGCCCACTTTGATATCACAGAAATTTGTGTGTTCAAAAGTGTAGGGGATGATAGCCACCTGGAAAGTGTTCTTCGTGGGATTGCAAACGGTCAGCGACACGCCGTTAACCGTTACAGAACCCTTATCAACGGTAAAATATCCGTTCAAGGCCATTTCCTTGTTCTCCTGGTATTCGAAAGTGAAGTACGTCGAACCGTCGGCATCCTCCACAGCAATGCATCGTGCCGTCTCGTCCACATGGCCCTGTACGATGTGTCCGTCCAATCGTCCGTTCATCATCATCGAGCGCTCCACATTCACCTTGTCGCCCACCTTCAGCAGTCCCAGATTCGAACGGTCCAGTGTTTCCTTCATCGCCGTGACGGTGTATGTGCCGTCCTCTATGCTGACCACAGTCAGACAAACACCGTTGTGAGCCACGCTCTGGTCGATACCCAGTTCGTCCACAAACGAACACTTCAGGGTGAAGTCAATATTCTCCCTGTCCTTCCTGATGCCTACTACAGTGGCAAATTCCTCAATAATACCGGAAAACATGCTAATTCTCAATTATCAATTCTCAATTCTCAATAAAAAAAAAGGGAATCGTACCGAGGATGTGATGAAAACTCCTTTGTTATAAGATGAAGAGCGCTCTTAGCCTTTGTAATCCACCGGTTTTACAACTTCTCCTTGTGAGAGATGTGGCCCGCCATTGGCAGAAGAAACAACTCAGTTTTCAATGTAATTTGATGAGTATCCCGATCGAATCGATACGACCCCTATTTCTCAATTATCTGTTAATACGCAAACAGTGGATAGTCCTTCATGCGGTCGTTCACGCGCTGACGAACGCTGGCAATTACCTGCTCGTCCTCAGGAGCGTTGAGCACTTCCTCGATGAGGGCAGCAATCTCCACCATCAGGTCTTCCTTCGCACCACGTGTGGTGATGGCAGGAGTACCCAGACGGATACCACTTGTCTGGAATGCCGAACGAGTGTCGAATGGCACCATGTTCTTGTTTACTGTGATGTCGGCAGCAACGAGAGCGTTCTCAGCCACCTTACCAGTCAGTTCAGGATACTTCGAGCGCAGGTCAACCAGCATAGAGTGGTTGTCGGTACCACCGCTGACGATGGTGAATCCGCGCTTGATCAGTTCCTCTGCCAGCACCTTGGCATTCTTCTGCACCTGCTTAGCCCACTCCTTGAACTCGGGTTGCAGCGCCTCGCCGAAGGCAACAGCCTTGGCAGCGATAACGTGCTCCAGCGGACCGCCCTGCTGTCCGGGGAATACGGCTGAGTTGATGAGTTGCGACATCTTCTTCACAACACCCTTTGGAGTGGTGTATCCCCAAGGATTGTCGAAGTCCTTGCCCAACAGAATGATACCGCCACGAGGACCACGCAGTGTCTTGTGGGTTGTAGAAGTCACGATATGAGCCCACTTTACGGGATTGTCCAGCAGTCCTGCAGCAATCAGACCTGCAGGGTGAGCCATGTCGATCATCAGCAGTGCACCCACCTTGTCGGCAATCTCACGCATACGCTTGTAGTCCCACTCACGGCTGTAGGCAGAACCGCCGCCGATAATCAGCTTTGGCTTGTTCTCCAGTGCCAGGCGCTCCATCTCGTCATAGTCAACGCGTCCCGTCTCCTTGTTCAAGTTGTAACCTACGGGCTTATACAGAATACCGCTGGTGTTTACCAGTGAACCGTGCGACAGGTGACCACCGTGATCCAGGTTCATACCCATGAAGGTGTCGCCTGGCTTCAGCACTGCCAGCAGCACTGCAGCATTAGCCTGTGCACCAGAGTGTGGCTGCACGTTAGCATACTCGGCACCGAACAGTTTGCAAACGCGGTCGATGGCCAGCTGCTCAACTTCGTCCACTACCTGGCAACCGCCATAGTAGCGATGACCGGGATAACCCTCGGCATACTTGTTGGTCAGATAGCTGCCCATAGCTTCCATTACTTGATCGCTGACGAAATTCTCCGAAGCAATCAGTTCGATACCTTTCAATTGACGTTGATGCTCTTTCTCAATGAGCTCAAAAATGGTGTTGTCTCTTTCCATTACTATTTAGTTTTGTATGTTTAACCATTCATTGACAGCAAAAATTCTTCGTTCGAACGCGTCTGCACCAGACGGTCGCGAACGGTGTTCATAGCCTCGATGGGGTTCATCTCGGCAATAAACTTGCGGATAATCCACATGCGGTTCAGTGTGGTAGGATCCTGCAGCAGGTCGTCGCGACGTGTTGACGACAGCACCAGATTGACAGCAGGATAAACACGCTTGTTAGCCAGCATGCGGTCGAGTTGCAGTTCTGAGTTACCCGTACCCTTGAATTCCTCGAATATCACCTCGTCCATCTTTGAACCGGTGTCCGTCAAGGCAGTGGCAATGATAGTCAGCGAACCGCCTCCCTCAATGTTACGGGCTGCACCGAAGAAGCGCTTAGGCTTCTGCAGGGCATTGGCATCCACACCACCCGTCAGCACCTTACCGCTGGCAGGAGCTACGGTGTTATAGGCACGGGCCAGTCGGGTGATTGAGTCGAGGAATATCACGACATCATGTCCGCATTCCACCATACGCTTTGCCTTTTCCAGCACGATACCGGCTATCTTCACGTGGCGGTCTGCAGGTTCGTCGAATGTTGATGCTATCACCTCGGCATTCACCGTGCGTGCCATATCCGTCACCTCCTCAGGGCGCTCGTCGATGAGCAGCATCATGATGTAGGCCTCGGGATGGTTGGCAGCAATGGCGTTGGCAATATCCTTCATCAGGATGGTCTTACCCGTCTTTGGCTGAGCCACAATCAGCGCACGCTGTCCCTTACCGATAGGCGAGAACAGGTCAACGATGCGCACCGAAGGATTCGTAGTGGCAGGGTCGCCGCAGAGTGTGAATTTCTCTTCGGGGAAGAGTGGGGTGAGGTGTTCGAAGCTCACGCGGTCGCGCACTTCCTGCGGCAGTCTGCCGTTGATGCTCTTCACCTCAGTCATGGCGAAGTATTTCTCGTTGTCGTGTGGTGGGCGCACCATGCAATCCACCACGTCGCCGGTCTTCAGTCCGTAGCGTTTCACCTGTTGCTGGCTCACATAGATATCGTCGGGCGACGACAGGTAGTTGTAATCGCTTGAGCGCAGGAAGCCGTATCCGTCCTGCAGCATTTCCAGCACACCGTTTCCGGCAATCAGGTTCTCAAAGTTGTATTTCGTATTGCCGCCGAAAGCCTTGCTGGGTGCATAGGCATTCATGTCGGCCATATTCGATGTCTGTGCAGCCTGGTTCATCGGACGATCGAAAATATCGAGGGTAGGGATGGCCTCGCCGTCCTCGATGGGCAAGTCAACCACCGTGATGAAATCTGTTCCGTCACCTGGGTCGCCCTCCCATACACCGTCGGGAGTCACACCTTGGTTGGCTGCAGGTTGCTGTTGTGCCATCTTGGCCTGCAGTTCCTCAATAGCCTTCGGGTCGATGTCTGCCGACGTGTCGCCGCTGGCCTCGGGAATCACCTCCTCAGCCTCTGGGGCTTCGGCAGCCTCTTGCGTTTCAGCCTTGGCTTGAGCCTCTGCTTCAGCAGCCTCACGGGCAGCAATCTCCTCCAGTTCCTTCTTCGACTTACGTCCGCGCTTCTTGGGAGCAGGTTTCACCTCCTCTTCCTCGGCGGCAGCAGCCTCATTAGCCGCATTCTGCTCGTCCTCCTTCGCCTTTGCGTCAGCTTCAGCAAACAAGTCGTCAAGCGAAGGCAGCTTCGTCTTCTTAGACTTTGTAGCCTTAGGGTCCAAGCTCTCGCCCTCGGCACCGTTCACGGTATAAACCTTAGCGTTATCCTTCTTGGCAATCCTAGTTCTTTTACGTTTGGTGGCACCCCCGTTGGCAGCCGAATCCTCGGCAGCCTTGTCGAGAATCGCATAAATCACGGTCTCCAGTTCGTCGTTCTGCGACACCTTAACACCGAGACTGTTGGCTATCTCCATCAACTGGGGAATATCCATCTGTTCTAATTCGTTTTTTGTATACATATAAATAATGTGTATTCGTTTAACTTCTATTTTGAAAAGTTGGGTGGAAATGTTTCGCGAGCGGAAACACCTTGTTTTGAAGAACTGAATCTCGCCCTTTGTTGGGGTCTAATTTTAAATTCGCTTGCAAAGTTACGCATTATTTTCTGATTCGCCAAACTTTATCTAACTTTTTTTGGCTCTCTTTTTATTTCTTCATTCTTTCATTCTAATTTCCTGTCACAGGAATCGTAACTCAGTTCACTTTCACACTGTAGAAATCGGTAGTTGATACTAATAAGCAAGCAAAAAGCACGGGTGTCGGACGATTCGGCAAATCGTGGCACGATGGGACCCCGAGGGACCAAAGGTGATTGGTGCCTACGTCAACACCGTCTGCAAGCACACGGGACTCCATCCCGACCAGCAGCTGCCTCCGATGAAGGAGGAGACGAAGGTGATGTGGTGCGACATCGTGTTGGCTATGGCGACGATGGAGTGCGAACTGAGCGTGAAACAGCAGGAAGAGCTGGTGCCTTTCATCGCCAGAGGGTGGGCGATGAAGAAGTGAGATTTCTTACTTAGCTTGATAAAAACGGAAAGCGACAAACTTTTTTACAGTTCGTCGCTTTCTTCACCTTTGTACGCCTGCAGGGGGTCGAACCCTGGACACCCTGATTAAGAGTCAGGTGCTCTACCAACTGAGCTACAAGCGCATCTTTTGGTTTTGCGGTTGCAAAGGTACTAACTATTTTTGAATCCAACAAACTTTTTCGTAACTTTTTTCAAAAAAAGCCAAAAAAAAGCCCCAACATGGTTGTTGGAGCCTGTTTTTTATGGTTTTATGAGCAAATTACATGAACATAATGGTTAGACCAGCCATAACAATGCTTACCATTGACATGAGTTTGATCAGGATGTTGAGCGACGGACCACTGGTGTCTTTGAAGGGGTCGCCAACAGTGTCGCCAACAATGGTTGCCTTATGGGCAAACGAGCCTTTGCCGCCAAAATTGCCTTCTTCGACATATTTCTTGGCATTGTCCCATGAGCCTCCTGCATTGGCCATAAAGATGGCTAATGTGAAACCACTGGCAAGTCCGCCAACAAGCAAACCGAGTACGCCGGCTACACCCAGGACGCAACCCACGACGATGGGGATGATGATGGCGAGAATGGAGGGGAATATCATTTCGTGTTGGGCGGCACGGGTGGATATCTCGACACAGCGTCCGTAATCGGGGGTGCCTGTGCCTTCCAGAATACCGGCTATCTCCTTGAACTGGCGACGCACCTCAACCACCATTTTCTGAGCAGCGCGACCTACGGCTTCCATCGTGAGACCACAGAAAAGGAAGGCTGCCATAGCTCCGATGAAGGCACCGACAATCACTTTGGGGTTCATCAGGTTGACCTGGAAGAAATTCATGAAATCGGGGATGGTAGCATCGGTAGCATTGATGACTTTGCCTTGTACGTTTTCAATCATCATGCCTGCACGCGACATTGCTATCTTGATTTCCTCGATGTAAGAGGCGAGGAGTGCAAGAGCCGTGAGGGCAGCCGAACCAATGGCGAAGCCCTTACCCGTGGCTGCTGTGGTATTGCCAAGGGCATCGAGCGCGTCAGTGCGATGGCGCACATCATCGCCCAGTTCGCTCATTTCAGCATTGCCGCCAGCATTATCCGCGATAGGTCCGTAGGCATCGGTAGCTAAAGTGATGCCGAGTGTGGACAGCATACCGACGGCAGCAATACCAATGCCGTAGAGACCATGGGCCAAACTGGATGAGCTCATGCTGAGGTCGAAGCCGTTGGCGCAGAGATAGCTGAGAATGATAGCTATGCCGATGGTGAGTACGGGGATGCAGGTGGAAATCATGCCGGTTCCTATACCTTTTATAATAACAGTGGCCGAACCGGTAAGTCCTGCCTCGGAAATCTTCTGAGTGGGGCTGTAGCTATGTGATGTATAATACTCAGTGGCCTGTCCGATAATGACACCGGCAACAAGACCCGTTATCACAGAGAAGGAGAGCCCCAGCCAATTCTCAATCCCCAAAAGATAGAGAATGGCGAATGTGGCGATGGCGATGAGACAGGCACTGACATTGGTTCCGAGAGAGAGTGAATGGAGCAGGTCTTTCATCGTGGCGCCCTCCTTTGTGCGAACGAGGAAGATGCCGATTAACGAGAGGAAGACGCCAACGGCAGCGATAATCATAGGCGCAACGACAGCCTTGAGCTGCATGCCGTCGGCAGCACTGGCCGCAAAGGCACTGGCACCAAGCGCAGCGGTGGAAAGAACGGATCCGCAATAGCTCTCATAGAGGTCGGCACCCATACCGGCTACATCGCCGACATTGTCACCGACATTATCGGCAATAGTAGCAGGATTGCGAGGGTCGTCCTCAGGAATATCGGCCTCGACCTTGCCGACGATGTCTGCACCCACATCGGCTGCTTTGGTATAGATGCCACCTCCCACACGGGCAAAGAGTGCCTGGGTGGAAGCACCCATTCCGAAGGTAAGCATCGTGGTGGTGATGGAGATGAGTCCCTCGGTGTCGAAACGATTGAGGACCACAAACCAGATGGCAATGTCAAGCAGTCCAAGACCTACCACCGTCAGTCCCATCACCGCACCGGAACGGAATGCTATCTTCAGCCCAGCATCAAGGCTGTGGCGGGCAGCATTGGCTGTGCGTGCTGATGCATAGGTGGCGGTCTTCATTCCGAAGAAACCTGCCAAACCGGAGAAGATACCTCCTGTGAGGAAGGCAAACGGCACCCAGGGGTTCTGTACATTCAATCCATAGGCCATGAATGCAAACAGGATAACCAGGACGGCAAACACAAAGATGACAACCTTATACTGTTGCCAAAGATACGCCATAGCGCCCTTGCGTACATACTCTGCAATCTCTCTCATGCGAGGGGTTCCCTCGTCGGCCTTCATCATACTCTTGAAGAAGAACAAAGCCATTCCCAATGCCACAAGAGAGGCAATGGGAACGAGCCAAAATACACATGGTATATTCATACTAACAAAAAATTATAATATTTCTATAGGTTTCGGTGATTGACGCAAAACGTTATTCCTCGCTACCGTACTCCGAGAGTTCAACAGCCTCGTCGTCGGGGTCGCTCTCAATCTCGAAAGTTGTGCGATAGTTATCTTCCGTCATCTCGTCTTCGTTGAATTCGTCCATCTCGTCCACTTCATCGTGGCTGACATAGTTGTCTTCTACGATTACATCAGCATCCTCGTCCTCATTTTCAATATCAGACTCGTCGTACTTGATGCGTGGCTTGATGACCTCGGGTTTCAATTTTGCAAAAATAGCCTCGACCCATGTGCCCTTGGGAACCTCGAGCACTTCGTAGCCGTCGGCAACCTTCTTCTCGTACATCCCCCCCTTCTTGTGAAGACGATCCTTGGGTAGGGTAGTGGTGGAAATGTCGAAACCGCTTTCGATAATATCTTGAATGGACTGAGACAACGAGTCCCAACCACCTCCGAAATTGCGTTCCAACACCTCGACAAGCTTAGAGGCTGTAATATGACGAATGTTTTCGTAAGTCAAATCGGTAACACGCATAATGGGGCGTTTACGGACAGCCAACAGCATCTTGGTGCTCTCGTCGATAGTGATAGAGCCTACTTTATAACCTTGTTTCTCGTAGGACTTCTTAACAGGAGCGCTGTCGTCTTTCAACTCCTCAACCGTGAACGCTGAACGGATGATATCAATATAGTGACGCAGGTTGTCCTTGATTTCGGCATCCTTGCTTCCGCTATTGATTATTCTGAACACATCATTCTCTTGGATATCCCATACAGAACTCTTGGTGATGTTCTTCAGACTACTGTTTTGGGGCTGCTCTTGAGCTTGCTTTGATTTCGATTCTTTCATGTCTTATAAAGCTTTATTGATGATAATTGCTGCAAAGTTAATGGAAAAAGTGACGAAATACAAGTATTTCTATCATATTTTTTTGTAAATTTCCTAAAAAGTGCTACCTTTGAACCGTTTTTTATGGCAGAACCGTTAGCAGAAAGACTCAGACCGCGCTCACTTGACGATTATATCGGACAACAGCATTTAGTGGGTGAAGGTGCTGTCTTGCGTAAGATGATTGACGCAGGACGGGTGTCGTCGTTTATCCTGTGGGGACCTCCGGGAGTGGGAAAAACCACACTGGCACAAATCATTGCACACAGGTTGGAGACGCCATTCTATACACTTTCGGCAGTAACCAGCGGTGTGAAGGATGTGCGCGACGTGATAGAGAAAGCCCAGAAGGGACGTTTCTTCACCGAGGCTTCACCTATTTTATTTATAGACGAGATACACCGATTTTCCAAATCGCAGCAGGACTCGCTGTTAGGAGCCGTTGAAAAGGGGATTGTGACGCTGATAGGTGCAACGACGGAGAATCCGTCATTTGAAGTCATCCGCCCCTTGTTGTCGCGTTGTCAGATATATGTCTTGAAACCGCTGGAGAAAGACGATTTGCTGAAGTTGCTGAATAGAGCCATTACACAAGACATCATCCTGAAGGAACGGCAGATAGTACTGAAGGAATCGGACGCCATTCTCAGGTATAGTGGGGGAGATGCCCGTAAATTGCTGAACATACTGGAACTGGTAGTTGAAGCTGCCAGTGAAAAGGACGATATTGTCATTACCGATCAACTTGTGGCAGAACGACTGCAACAGAATCCGTTGGCTTACGATAAGGATGGCGAAATGCATTACGACATCATCTCGGCATTCATCAAGAGCATTCGCGGGTCGGATCCTGATGCCGCACTCTATTGGCTGGCACGAATGATTGAGGGTGGGGAAGACCCGAAGTTTATTGCCCGAAGGCTTGTGATTTCAGCTTCCGAGGACATCGGACTGGCCAATCCCAATGCACTGCTGCTAGCCAATGCTGCCTTTGACGCCGTACAGAAAATAGGGTGGCCCGAGGGCAGAATCCCGTTGGCAGAAGCTACGGTCTATCTGGCCACATCGCCCAAAAGCAATTCTGCGTATCTGGGCATAGATGCAGCACTCGATTTGGTCAGACGTACTGGTAATCAGCCAGTTCCACTGCCCATACGCAATGCACCAACACAACTGATGAAGGAATTGGGTTATCACGACGGATATCTGTATCCACACGATTTCCCAGGACATTTCACACCTCAACAATATATGCCAGACGCATTGGTCACCGAACGGCTTTGGCATGGGCAGCATTCACCGGTTGAGGAAAAACTATACGAACGGATGGTAAACTATTGGGGAGAAAGGTATAAGAAATGATGGAATATGATGAGTTACTGCAGCAAGTGATTGAATTTTTGGGCACTTTTGCTTTTGCCATCTCAGGCATACGACACGCAGCAGCCAAACATTTCGACTGGTTTGGAGGCTATGTCTGCGGTATTGCAGTAGCTATCGGAGGCGGTACTATTCGTGACGTGATGCTGGGTACAACTCCATTCTGGATGACCAATCCGTTTTACATCATTTGTACGGCCTTTGCGCTCGTTTTCGTCGTGATGTTCGCCAAACATCTTGAATCGCTGCGCAATACCTGGTTCGTGTTTGACACATTAGGATTAGCGCTTTTTAATATTGCCGGAATCCAGAAATCGCTTCTTTTCGGACAACCGTATTGGGTTGCTATCATAATGGGCTGTATCACAGGTTCTGCAGGTGGTGTTATCCGCGACATCTTACTGAATAACGAGCCTGTGATTTTCCACAAGGAAATTTATGCCATTGCAGCTATTGGAGGCGGTATAATATTCTGGGTATTAGATGTTTTGGGATTTCCCATTGAAGTAACAGTTATTTCTTCATTCGTATTAACATGCCTAATGAGATTCTTAGCTGTGAGATATCATCTTTCGCTTCCAATATTGAGAAGTGAAGAGATTAAAGGAAATAGTGATAATTAGGTAATAGTGAATAGTGAATAATATCTTGTATCCCTAATGTCCAAATAATGCTATTTATCATAATGTCGATTCAGCTAAATTGATTTAGATTATTGCTTAACCATTTTTAAGAAAAATAATTGGTGTTTGGAGAACAACGTATTGGATTTTTTTGTAATTTTGCAGCGTTTAACGGTATTAATTAATACAGGCGCTTGATTTTCAAGTAGTTAAGGAAAAAGAGAAAAGCTAATAATGAGACAATTAAAGATTCAAAAAAGTATTACGAATCGTTCAAGTGAGGCACTGGATAAATATCTGGTGGAAATTGGACGTGCACCACTGATCAGTATTGACGAAGAAATTGAGCTGGCTCAGAAGATTCGTAAAGGTGGTCCTGAAGGTGAACGAGCCAAAGACAAACTTGTGACAGCAAATCTACGATTTGTAGTATCTGTAGCCAAGCAGTATCAGCATCAGGGACTGACGCTGACTGATTTGATTGATGAGGGTAACATTGGATTGATTAAGGCAGCGCAGAAATTCGATGAGACACGTGGTTTTAAGTTTATTTCTTATGCCGTGTGGTGGATTCGTCAGAGCATTCTGCAAGCTATTGCCGAACAGAGCCGTATTGTACGTCTTCCCCTGAATCAGGTAGGAAGTTTGAATAAGATTAATCACGAAATCAATAAATTCGAACAGGAGAATCAGCGTCATCCCTCCGTTTCTGAGCTCAGCGAGGCCACCAATCTCGATGAGGACAAAATCGGACAGAGTTTGATGGCTGACGGACACCACGTTTCTATTGATGCACCATTCCAGGACGGTGAAGACAACTGTATGTTGGACGTGATGGCCAGCGGTGATGATTCACGTACTGACCGCCAGGTTGATCACGAGTCGATGGCTCAGGAGCTGAACACGGTTCTACAGAAAGTTCTGAAGGATCGCGAGATTACCATTATCCGTGAGTGCTTCGGTATTGGATGTCATGAGAAGGGTTTGGAGGAAATCGGTGACAGACTTGGTTTGACGCGTGAACGTGTTCGTCAGATTCGCGAAAAGAGCATTGCTAAGTTGCGTGAATCTGGAAATGCACGCATTTTGATGAAATATTTGGGCTAAATTCTTTGCAGCCTCAAAAAAAATGATTAATTTTGGGGCTGTGAAGATAAAAATGCATATCATAACCATGATGGTGAGCATGATAATTTTCATGCCCGCCATTTGTTTTTCTAAGGATAATTCTGACTCCTTAAATATATTAAATAAGGTGTGGAATTATAAGCGCAACTATGCCCAAGAAGTTGATGGCGGCAAGATAAATGCTTATATGCGATACACGATGGTGACCAATCGCAGAAACTTTACGATGTTCTTGATTCCTACCCTTTATACTGTTGCCAAGGGGGAGCGCAAAAACATTTCGGAGATTTATGGCAGTATGGAGAAACTGAACGAACATTATTTTCGTTTCCGTCCCCAAGTGACCAGTAATACTATTTATCATAATGGACAGGTGAGTGAAGCTTTTACCGACTATTTGTCGCCTAACATTTATGACATTTCCATATACAGCGATAGAATTCTTTCGCCGTTCCATCGTTTCAACCGCATTTATTATCGCTATGAGATAGAGCACGACGGTACTAATCTGGCTAAGATTTCATTTCGTCCCAAATTGAAGAACACTCAGTTGGTAAAGGGATATGCCACCGTTGACAGCAATACCGGACGCATCATCTCGACAGTGTTTGACGGAGAATTCGATATGGTTAATTTTCACCTTGATGTGTTGCAAGGAACAGAGAACACCAATTCCATTGTTCCACAAAGGTGTATGGCGGATATCAAATTCAATTTTATGGGCAATCGTATCACGTCACAATTTTTGTCGGTTTTCAACACCCCCACTTCCCTACCGGATTCTCTCTACGATTATGAAAGTCGTACATGGATGGACGAATTACGCCCTATCCAACTCCGTGAAGAAGAAAAGGCAATCTATGATGAGCACGATGAGATAGAGAGACGGGAGAAAGAAGAGGCAGCAAAAGAAAAAGCTAAGCAAGAAGCATTGGCTGATTCTACCAAAAAGCCTAAGCACAGCCTGGGAGATATTCTTTGGAATATCGGCGACAAATTAGTGACCACTTCGCATAAGGACGCAGGCGCTGCCAGTTTTACGCTCTCTCCAATCATCAACCCTCAGTATATCAGTTACTCGAAGGCTAAAGGTGTTTCGTACAAGATACAGTTTGGTGTCAGATACCATTGGAACTCCAAGCGCTATCTGACCATTCAGCCACAATTAGGTTATAACTTCGGTATCAAGCAGTTTTATCACTACACACCCATTCGCATGACCTATAACCCAAAGCGAAACGGTTATGCTGAAATCGTGTTCGCTAATGGTAACCGTATTTCCAATTCGAGTGTTATCGAGGTGATTCGCAACATCTACGGCAATGACAGTGCAAAGCACTATCAGAAGATGGAAATGGACTATTTCAATGACAACTACATACAGGCCATTAACAACGTACAGGCTTATGATTGGCTGGAAATAAAGGCTGGTATTGTTTACCATATCCGTAAACCAAAGAATCCGTCGGTGATGGAGAAACTCAATATGCCTACGATTTACCGAAGCTTTGCCCCTACCCTTACCCTGCATATTTCTCCCTGGCGCCGTGGTCCATATTTCACTTTGAACTATGAACGAAGCATTAAGGGCATCATGGGGGCTAATCTGGAATATGAGCGTTATGAGTTTGATGTTAGTCATAAGTTCAAGTTATTAGGTTTGCGCAGGATCAACTTAAAGGGTGGTTTCGGTGTTTATACGAATAGCAAGACTTCGTTTTTCCTCGATTATGCCAATTTCCGTGACGAGAATTTGCCTGGCGGATGGGAAGATGAATGGACAGGTAATTTCCAATTACTCAATTCAATGTGGTATAACACCTCTAAGTATTATTTGCGCTTCAATTCTTCCTACGAGTCTCCCCTACTCGTCTTCTCGTTCCTTCCCTTTGTGGGTAAGTTTATCGAGAAAGAGCGCATCTACCTGAGCCTGCTTTCTATTCAGCACACGCGCCCATATTCGGAATTAGGCTATAGTATTTCAACACGTTTTGTCTCTATAGGAGCCTTCAGCAGTTTCCTCAGTTATAAATGGGAAAATTTCGGACTGAAGTTTACGTTTGAGTTGTTCAGAAAATGGTAGAAGTCAGAAAACCCTTAATCGTCTATAAAGCCAGCGCAGGAAGTGGAAAAACATTTACGCTTGCCACGGAATACATTAAGTTGCTGGTGAGGAATCCCCTCAATTACCGTTCCATCCTTGCCGTCACCTTTACCAATAAGGCTACCGAGGAGATGAAGATGCGCATACTGAGTCAGCTCTATGGAATATGGCAGCAACTGCCCGATTCCAACAGTTATGCCCAGAAGGTACAGGCCGAGACCGGACTCTCTGCCGAAGTCATCCGTCAACGTTCGGGCGAAGCACTTCGGCTGTTGCTTCATAACTACAATGGCTTCCGTGTTCAGACTATCGACGCTTTCTTCCAAAGCGTGTTACGCAATTTGGCCCGTGAATTGGAACTTACAGCCAATCTTCGTGTAGGATTGAGTGGCGATCAAGTAGAGGAACTGGCTGTTGATATATTGGTTGATCAGTTGAAACATACCGACACCATTCTGCAATGGCTGTTACACTATATCATGAGCAGTCTGAACGAAGATAGGAGTTGGAGCAGTAATGACGAAAAGAAAACCAGTTTCATCCGCGAAATAAAGAATTTCGGCAAGACCATTTTCCGTGATTACTATAAGGAACACCGCCAGGCGCTCAACGAGAAAATGTCGGAGGAAGGATTTTTCGAGAACTACACCCAGATGCTTCGTGAGATACGCGAAAAGTCGAAGGAGCGGATGGCAACGATTGCAGCATCCTATTTTGACACGTTGGAACAGGAGAACCTCACCATTGCCGATATCAAGTCGGGGAATCGTGGTGTTTCCAGTTTCTTTCTGAAAATAAGCAACGGCAATTTCACACCTGATATCGTCAACAAGACGGTATGCACTGCTCTAGATGGACCAGAGAACTGGTATGCTAAGACTAATCCGCGTTCTGCGGAAATCCATATGCTGGCCGACCAGACTTTGATCCCCTTGTTAAGATATGCTATCGAGGAACGCGAGAAGCAATGGCGACTCTATCAGTCGGCTCAGCTTACGCTTGCTCATCTGAACAACCTCCGACTATTGGGTAGTATCGAACAGAAGGTGAAGGAAATCAATGACGATGCCAATGTCTTTCTGTTGGGCAATACCCAGCATCTGCTGCATGCTTTGATACAAGAGAGCGACACTCCGTTTATCTTCGAAAAGATTGGTGCCCAACTGCACTATATCATGATTGATGAATTCCAGGACACCAGTACCGTACAATGGCAAAACTTTAAGATTCTCATGAACGAATGCATGAGTCATGAGGGGTCTGAGAATCTGATTGTTGGCGACGTCAAGCAGAGTGTCTATCGCTGGCGTTCGGGCGACTGGCGACTGCTGAACAATATTGACCAACAATTCTCCAATGAGATGATGCAGGTGAAGACGCTGAAGACGAACTACCGTTCAGAGCGTCATATCATCAACTTCAACAATGCTTTCTTTGAGGAGGCTTCGCAACAGGAGCAGCAGCACATCGGCGAGCAAAACGAGTCGGGAGCCCTTCAGTTGCATAACGCTTACGATGATGTCAGTCAGGAGGTGCCCTCCAGTCGTCAGCCACAAGGCTATGTGGAAATAAGACTGCTTCCTGCGGACGATTATCAGGAGCATACCTTATTATATATAAAAGAGACTATCGAGACATTGCTCCAAAAGGGTGTTTCCCAAAACGATATTGCCATCCTCGTTCGCACCAACGACACCATTTCGCTCATTGCCAATTATCTGACAGAGGAAATGCCTGAAGTCAGCATTGTCAGCGACGAGGCTTTCCGCTTAGAGACGTCAACATCTGTGATGCTTTTGATTGATGCGCTTCGGTTGCTTATTCATCCTACCGACAAACTGACAAAAGCCCACATCGTCAAAGCCTATCAAATAGAAGTGATGGGGCACCAGATGACGGATGCCGAACTGCTACTGAAGAATATCGACCTCGACACCCTATTGCCCGAAGCCTATATCCGCCATTTTGACGAATTGCTGATGATGCCGCTCTACGAATTGGTTGAGCGCCTTTATACTATTTTTGAGCTGAGTCGTCTGAAGTCCCAGAGTGCTTATGTATGTGCCTTCTGTGACTATTTGGCTCAGTTCATGATAGAAAACAATAACGGCATTGATGCCTTGATTGAGACGTGGGAACAGGAACTCCACAGAAAGACTATCCAAAGCGACGAACTGCAAGGAATACGCATCCTCACCATTCATAAGAGTAAGGGATTGGAATACGATCATGTGCTGTTGCCCTTCTGCGACTGGCGCTTGGAGCGTATCGGCACCACCGTCTGGTGTCAGCCCAACGTGGAGCCCTTCAACCAATTGCCCGTCATTCCCGTTGACTATAGTTCCAAGATGATGGGCAGCATTTATGAATCAAACTATCTCGACGAACATCTCCAATTGACAGTAGATAATCTCAATCTGCTCTATGTCGCCTTCACGCGCGCTGGTAAGAATCTGTTTATCGTCGGTAAACGGAAATCAAAATCTACCCGTTCTTATCTGATAGAAAGTGTACTTCCCCAACTGAAACTTGACGGAATGCTGCTCGAAGGTGTTGACGACGAAAAAGCCGAAATGTATTTCAATTACGGCACACTCTATACACCTCTTAAGTGCGAAGAGTCTTATTCAGACAATGTCTTCATGCAATCGTCTGGTCAGATTGCTGTAGATATGGATACATTCGAAGGCAAAACGGAGTTTCGTCAGAGCAATAAGAGCCGTGAATTTATTGAATCAGAAGGCGACGATGATGCCACCCAACAAGGTTATATCAAAATCGGTAGTATTCTGCATCATGTCTTCTCAACAATCCACACGACAGCTGACATCGAATCAGCCCTCCAGCAGTTGGAGCAGGACGGTGTGCTTTACGACGAATCGGTCACAGCCTCGAAGATTACTACCCTACTCCGCAAGCGATTGGAGAATCCTATTGTCAACGAATGGTTCTCGCCTCGCTGGACGCTCTATAACGAGTGTTCCATCCTCACCACTGACGGCGACGGAAAAGTGTTAGAACGTCGCCCCGACCGTGTGATGGGCGACGGACAGCGAATGATTGTTGTCGATTTCAAGTTTGGTCATCCTCGTCCCGAATACCACGAACAGGTAAGGGAGTATATGCAACTGCTGCAGCAGATGGGACATTCACAGGTTGAAGGCTATCTGTGGTATGTTTATAGTAATAAAATAGAAGAGGTGAAAGCTGAAAGTTAAAATGATGAAGAGTTTCTTAGAATATGTAGCCGAAGATATTATCCGCAAATACGGACATGACCTGTCGCGTACCGCTATTGTATTTCCCAACAAGCGTGCCTCGCTGTTCATCAACGAACACCTGGCGAAACTGGCAGGACGTCCTGTATGGAGTCCTGTCTATATCACCATCAGCGACTTGTTCCGTTCTCACGCTCAACTCAAAGTTCCCGATTCCATAAAACTGGTATGCGACCTTCATCAGTCGTTTGTCCAGTGTACAGGAATCGAAGAGACGCTCGACCATTTTTACGGATGGGGACAGTTGTTGCTTTCCGACTTCGATGATATAGACAAGAATATGGCCGATGCCGATAAGGTGTTCGCTAACCTTCGCGATATTCATGAACTCGATGATGTCAGTTATCTGACTGACGAACAGCGAGCTATTATCCGACAGTTTTTCAGCAATTTCTCTGATAATCATAACAGTGAACTGAAAGAGCGTTTCCTGAAATTATGGAGCCGTTTCTCGGATATCTATCACCATTACAGTCAGTTGCTCCAGAAGCAACAACTTGCTTACGAGGGAGCTCTCTATCGCCATGTGGCTGAAGATTCCAACCTCTCTTTCGAATACGACCGCTACCTATTTGTTGGTTTCAATCTGCTGCATCAGGTTGAACAACGTTTGTTCCGTCGTCTGAAGCAAGACGGAAAAGCCTTCTTTTACTGGGACTTCGATCACTACTACATGCAACAGCATGAGGCTGGTCATTACATTTCGAAATATCTTTCCGACTTTCCCAATGAGTTGGATATTAAGGATGATGCCATCTATCGCCAATTCCGAGAACCCAAACAGATTAGGTATATCTCTGCATCAACGGAGAATATACAGGCCCACTATGTCAGCACATGGTTAAGAGAAAACCGTCGTTATGCCGATGGGCGACGAACTGCCATTCTCCTGTGTGACGAGAATCTGCTGCCTGTTGTCATTCACTGTATTCCACCTGAGGTTGAGAAGGCTAACATCACCACAGGCTATCCTCTCTATCAGACACCAGCCGGCAATCTGGTTAATCTGCTTATCAACCTACAGATAGGTGGTTTTCGCCCTCGTCTGGTCAATACTCTCCGTCGCCATCCTTATGCCAAATATCTGACGGACGAATTGCTGCACAGTTGTCCGCCCTTAGGACTCTTTCCTACCGAAACCATACTTCAGTGGGTTGCACAAGTCTTACAACAAGTGGCAAAACAAGCACATCGCGATGATGGAGAAGACGCTCTGCGCAACGAAGCACTATTTCGCACCTATACCCTCGTCAATCGGCTGTTGACGCTGGTGAGAAATGGTGATTTGATAGTTGATATCACAACCCTCCAACGACTCATCACCCAATTGGTTCAGTCAACTTCTATCCCCTTTCATGGCGAACCTGCTGAGGGCATTCAGATAATGGGTATTCTCGAGTCGCGCAACCTTGATTTCGACCATGTATTGTTGCTTTCTTGCAACGATGGCAATATGCCGAAGGGAGTCAACGACAGTTCCTTCATTCCCTACAGTTTGCGCAAGGCTTACGAACTGACAACCATTGACCACAAGACGGCAATCTATTCGTACTATTTCCATCGCATCCTGCAACGCGCTTCAGATATAACATTCGTTTATAACAATGCAACTGAAGGCGGGAAAACTGGCGAAATGAGCCGATTCATGCTACAACTCTTGGTTGAAGGTGGTCACCCCGTCAATCAGTTTGCATTGAAGGCAGGACAACTCACCCTGAGTCGCAGTGCAGTTGCTGTTGAGAAGACACCTCAGGTGATGCAACTCCTGAAAGCGCGTTTCGCCAAACAGCCCGATACACTTCATGCCCTGCTTACACCAACCGCCATCAATGCCTATCGCCATTGTCAACTCAGTTTCTTCTATCGCTATGCCTGCGGACTCCGTGAGCCGGATAAGGACGATGTACAAATTGACGACCGTCTCTTCGGCATTGTGTTCCATGCTGCCTCACAATATCTCTACAAGCAACTCATGCAGCAGAGCCACCTCATCGAGAAGGTTCAACTCAAGCAACTGCTTGATTCCAAGATAGCTATCGAAATGGCTGTCGACCATGCTTTCCGTGAGCAGATTCCCAACAAGGAATACAACGGACTCCAACTCATCAATCGTGAGGTCATCATCCATTATGTGCGCCAACTCTTACAACTCGACTTACAATTGGCGCCATTCACCATCCATGAGTTAGAATATGAAGTTTTCTGCGATTTCGATATCCATCAGGGCAATGAAATTTGGCAGACTACCATCGGAGGCACCATCGACCGACTCGACTCCGTGACTCGTGACCAACAGGAATGCATTCGTGTGATTGACTATAAGACGGGAGGCAGTAAAATAACCTACCTGCCAGATGTGGAAAGTATATTCGACAGTAGCGAATCGCATCAGAACTACTACCTGCAGACTCTGCTCTACAGCAGCATTGTCCGCCGAGATGCACGACTGAATCCTGAGGCATTGCCTGTCAGTCCTGCCCTTCTTTTCATCCAACATTCTGCCGAAGACGGTTACGACCCCACACTCTTCTTCGGGCAAGACAAAATTGTTGACGTTGAGCCCTATACTCCCCTGTTTATCGAACGATTGCAGATGAGTGTCGATGAAATATTCAATCCCGACAAACCTTTCCTGCCGGCATCTGATCCGAAGGCTTGCCGATATTGTCCTTTCGTGCAGTTGTGTGGTAAATCTTAACGGTTCTTATGGTTCATAAACCACGTGTGCGTTACGCCGTGATAAAGCATCAGTGCCATCACCGTTAGTATGATGGCTAATAGCGTCATACTAAAAGGCAGAATCTGACTCAAACCGTAAGTCATGGCTACACCAACTGCAATACCTGTCTCCCATGCCAGCATAAACGAGCTCTGCGAAGTTCCGCGCTGACAATGGCGACTCAGTTTGATAAAGAACAACAGGAATCTTGAACCGATGATACCTGTTGCCATTCCGATAAATGTTGATGAGATATACTCTGCAGAAGGCTGAGTCTGTTTGGTTATCATCAGCAACTGGGCAGCCAACATCAGTATCAATCCTGTAACGACCTCGCTTTTCAGTTCGGCATCACGAAATACAAAACGCTGTGCCAGCAGTGCAAACAGGAATCCAACCATCATCATACCAAACTGAGGCAACGTTGTCATTTGACCAATGATGATGCCCAAGGCCAGCGAAATCATCAGCAGATTAGCAAATAACAATCCGCCCTGATTCAATAAAAAGCGGTCGCAACTGAACATGTGAACATGTTCCTCTGGTGCACGGAATGGGAAATCAACCATCTCAATCAACACCAGCGACAGCAAAGCCAAAACCATCGCCACAAGAACAACCATTTCGAAACCCCACATCTGAATGACAACCAGTCCCATCAGTGGCCCTAAAGAGAGAGCAAAACGCCCAAACCACGATGCACTGTGATTAGCCTCGGTGCGTTGATACGACTCACAGGTATCTATTACCAGCGTGCTGGCCAACACCATCTGTGCCAATCCGAAGAAAATGCCCATGACGTAACGTTGCAACAGTATCAGGAACAAATCCACAAATTCGCCCTTCAACGTCTCGATATACCTCAGTAGAGCTAATGTCATAATGACTCCGAAAATAGCCCACAGGCAAACCTTGTTGCGTCGATAATGTTGAACGAGATACGAGACAAAAGGTCCCGTCATATAAAGTCCTACCGCAAACACGCCCATAGACCATCCCACTTCTGACATCGTGAAATTCTCAGTTTGTATCAGCCATAGAGGCAATACAGGAATAAGCATATAAACCGACATCGAGAGCAGCAGGTTGGCTACAGCCAACTGCCAGAACTCCCTATGCCAGAGTTTGATGTGTACCGGCGTATTTTGACTGTTCATTATTTAATAATACGATTCGCTGTCATTGGGGAAATCGCCGTTTTTCACATCAGTGACATAGTTGCCAATGGCATCCGTCATCACCATGTTCAAATCGGCATAACGGCGCAGGAAACGAGGAGAGAATCCCTGAGTCATCCCCAGCATATCGGCTATCACCAGAACTTGTCCGTCAGTACCGTTTCCAGCTCCAATACCAATAGTAGGAACACTGATTTCCTGAGTAACCTGAGCAGCCAACGGAGCAGGCACTTTCTCGAGCGTCACAGCAAAGCAACCTATCTCAGCCATCAGCTTGGCATCACTCATCAATTTGTCGGCTTCTTCCTGTTCTTTGGCTCGTACAGCATAAGTGCCGAACTTATTGATGCTCTGCGGAGTCAGACCCAAATGAGCCATCACGGGAATACCGGCATCAAGAATACGTTTTACGGTATCGGCAATTTCTGCCCCACCTTCCAGTTTCAACGCGTCACATCCACTCTCCTTCATGATGCGAATGGCATTCTTTACACCCTCAGCCACGTTTACCTGATACGAACCGAAGGGCATATCACAAACAACCAGGGCACGGTTGACAGCCTTTACTACTGAGCGGGCATGATAAATCATCTGATCCACAGTAATAGGCAGGGTTGTATGATTACCAGCCATCACGTTCGAAGCGGAGTCACCTATCAGAATGCCGTCTACTCCTGCACGGTCAACAATGCCGGCAGTTGTAAAGTCGTATGATGTCAACATGGAGATTTTCTCTCCCTTCTGCTTCATTTCTATAAAGCGATGTGTCGTCACCTTCCGTGAGTCACTTACTAAATATCCACCCATAATTTTCTTTTTTTTTCGTTATTTCGATATATCGTTATTTCTTTATAATGAGAAACTTGAATAATCCTTGATGACCTGGTCGCAAAGCGGAGCTATTGCTTCTGCCGCATTAGTAGTGGCAAGTCCTATCACCGTCATACCTGCTGCCCTACCCGATTTCAGACCATTGAACGAGTCTTCGAACACCATACACTCTTCCGGTGTAGCTCTGAAACGGGCAGCAGCCTTCAAGTAACAATCTGGATGAGGCTTTGAATATTCAAAATCCTCAGATGTCAGAATGGCGTCGAAAAGCGATTTGAATTCGGGATGCTTCCTATACACGCTCTCCATCTTCTGCTGGTTCGAACTGGTCACCACTGCTGTCTTGACGTTTTGCTTTCTCAAAGAAGATACAAAATTTTCAAACCCTTCCACATAAAGATAGTCCATCTGTGCCTCATAGACATTCAGTCGTTCCGTCAATAACGGACGAATCTCCTTCAGATTACCATTAAACCATGCGTCGTAAATCTGGTCAAGTGTTTGGCCTTTTATCTCATGTTCCAATCCTGGATGCTCAGGGTGAAATTCCCTGCATTGGGACCCCCAGAACACGGTGTATTGCGGTTCTGTGTCGAACACTACGCCATCCAAATCGAATAATGCAGCTCTTATCTTCTTCATTTCGGGGTGCAAAATTACGAATAAGTGAGCAGAAAACCAAATTTTATTTGAGTTTTCTCAAACGTGAGTAATTTCGACCAAGGTCAAAATTACACTAAATTGAGCGAACTACAAAACAAATATTCAAAAATCTGCTTCATAGTTCGCTCAAAAAGAGTTATCTTCGTAGCTTATTTAGAAAGTTTCGAAAGATTATATCTTTAAATTTTATTCCGAACCGATAAACAGGAACAGCAGTCCCAGCAACATCAATGCCAGGTCGAGTGCCTTGGCACGTAGATTCTTCTCATGAAACAGCATGACGCCGAATATGAAGCTGACAATGACACTACCGCGTCGCACCATCGACACCACGCTAATCATCGCATCGGGGATGGACAGCGAATAGAAATACATAAAGTCGGCTGCCGACAGGAAAATGCTGACGCCGATGATTGCCCACGACCAGTGGAAAGGAGTGGTCGTGTGGTGCTTAGGCCACCACATCACTGCCACCAAAACAGCCATGATGCCACATTGGTATATCGTGAACCACGACTGCACCATCATGCGGTCGAGCCCTACCCCGTCCTGGTCTGCCGGAGCCATCAGGAATTTGTCGTACAGTCCGCTGACTGCTCCTAACACCGCAGCACCGATGGTCATATAAATCCATTTGTCGTGCCGGAAGTCGATGCCCTCCTTCTTTCCGCTTTTGCGAAGCAGGAAATACGAGAGGATGGCCATCAGCACACCAGCCCATTGCCAACCGTTCAGCCGCTCGCCGAAAACCAGCAGCGCACCCACCAGCACCATCACAGGTCGGGTGGCATTGATAGGGCCGACGATGGTCAGTGGCAGGTTTTTCATTGCGAAATAGCCGAGAATCCAACTCGACAGCACCAATATGGCCTTCAACACTATGTATTTGTGCATCTCCCATCCGCCACTGCCTACATGGAAAATACTATCGTCAAGCACATTCGTAGCACCGCTCAGAAGAATCAATGGCAGGAAAATCAACGACGAGAACAACGTGTTGAAGAACAGCACGGGGATAACAGCGTTATCCTTTAGAGCCACTTTCTTCAGCGTGTCATAACAACCTAATAATGCTGCAGATGCGAATGCTAACAATAACCACGTCATTTCAATACTCTACCTTTTCTAAACATAATGCCAGTGCCGGCATCGATTCACCAGCCTGTGTGCGGCGCCCACCTTCTATCACTTGTCGGAACTCGTCGAGCGTCATTCTGTGCCGACCCACTTCTATCAAAGTGCCTACCACCGCCCTCACCATGTTGCGAAGGAAACGGTTGGCTGTTATCTCAAAATACCACGCATCTTCGGCAGTCTGATGCCACTGTGCAGCCGTCACGTGACAGATGGTTGTCTTCACATCGCTGCCAGCTTTGCAGAAAGCCCCGAAGTCGTCATACTCCATCAGTATGCGCCCCGCCTCGTTCATCAGTGGGAAGTCCAGCTGATAGTGCAGTTCCAGCGAGAAATGCCTCAGGAACGGGTTTTTGCGTGTATGTATATAATAATGGTAAGTGCGGGCCTTAGCCGAGAATCGTGCATGCATATCGGGGCTCACCTGCTCCACTTTGCGCACACTGATGTCCTGTGGCAGCACACCATTCATTTTCTTAGTCAGTTCAGCTTCGTCGAACACCGCTTCAGTATCGAAATGGGCAGCCATCTCGCGGGCATGGACCCCAGTGTCAGTCCGTCCTGCGCCAGTTACGGTTATTTCCTCGCGCAGCAACAACGTCAATCCTCGTTGCAGTTCTGCCTGCACCGTATTACCGTTCGGCTGCAATTGCCACCCGTGGTAGTTAGTTCCGTCGTAGTTAAACCAGATAAAATATCTCATCTTTTCCGGGTGCAAAAATACTAATAATTACTTAAACAGCACTATCTTACCAAAATTTTAACTAAATATATTTAGTTTTATTGATTAATATCTATACAATCTGAAATGCTGTATCTGGAATGAGCCTACGGGAATGCGAACATGACGGCCCTGGTGGGTCTGGTCGCCATTCAGGTGTCGGACGATGTGCTGCTTGCCGTCGGCAATCGTCACTTGCTCGCATTTTGCCAAACCGATGCATTGGTCGCCTTTCTGCCATTTTGCCGACGACTGTGCAGGAGAAAAGGTAATCACTACCCCACTCCCTACTACCAGATAATCCTCCTTGCCAAGCCTTAGGATGATGCAGGCTGCTTCGGGCCATTCCGCATCCTTGGCACCCGGTTCCCAACCGAGGCTATAGCTATGTTTCACGGTGAGTCGGATACCGTCGGGAGTCACTATTTCGGCTGTTCGCTGTTCGTTATCCAGAAGCACGCCATCCATGTCCTTTGTGCCTTGGCGCTCAAGCATCAACGGCTCAGCCTGGCGCAACAAATGGTATGCCGCAACCAGGGGCGATTGCGATGTGCCGACAGCGGAAAAGGCATTCAGCTGGTCGTCTTGCGACAGGTCCATCTGCTTCCAGTCGTTAGCATTCGACGCCTTGGTGAGCGGATAGTCCTCAATGCTGAACGGACAGAAACCCATAGCACCGTGATGACCAAAGGCATAGAGGGCATACATGGCGTCCTTGTCCTCCAGGCGTATCTCGGGGACGAAGAGCGGATTGTTGGGTAAGTGGTATTTCTCCAGCCACGACTTGATGCCCTTGTCGTAGATGTCAACGCCCAGCACGTCGATGGATGGTGCGGCGCAATGCCACAGGTCGATGAGATGTGCCAGCGGTCCGCCCGAGGGATATTGTCCGGGCTTGCGATTGCGGCTGTCGAGTGCTACATTGACATACATCGGCAGGTTATAAATGGTGCGACCAGCCTGGGCTATCTGCTCAACATATTTGGCATAAGTCCACGTTTGGAAAATCTCCTCTGCATAACTGTCGTCACCAAACATTTGCGCCCAGGTGGCTGTCGGTTTCGCGCCATTGGCCTTTAGTTTTTCATTCAGATAGGGATGCAGCGATTCATGATTTTTCCTAAGATAGTCAGTGAGTTGTCGGGGCACAGCACTATGGTACATTCGTGTGGCATCAGCAGAATAGTCGCGAGCCACCTCTATCATGCCAATCTCGTTTTCCACCTGCACCATGACAACCGTTTGTTGCTGAGCATCATGGTCGCGCAGATGCTCCATCACGCGGCAGAAGGCGCGCTTGTCGGCCTCCAGCACGTTTTTGCTGAGCGACGAGGCTTCCTCAACGGGTTTCCCTTCGGCAGTATGGGCACGGGGGAAACGCTTCACGTCGCGCTTGAACCATTCCGGGGCATAGCAGCTCATCGAGTTTTTCCAGGCACCGAACCACAGTAGCACCACTTTCAGTTCGTTGTGCCCTGCCTCTGCCAGGATGGTGTCGAGCGAACTCATGTCGAATTTCCCTTCCTGTGGTTCCACCAGTTCCCACGACAGAGGAACGAGCACGGTGTTGAGCCCCATCTGATGAAGATGTGAGAAGTGGCGCTTCACATCCTCTGGCACCGAGGCTGACGAATTGCCCATTTCGCCCCCAATCATCAGCATCGGATTGCCGTTGGCAACAATCCTTGCACTACCGTTGCCGCGATGTTCCAGTCGTGGCTGACCTGAGAGCAGCAGTGGTAAAACGCTCGCCAATAATATAAAAACAGTTTTTTTCATCTTGATGTTATCGTTATGCTATGAATGGTTAGATATCTATGCTCTGGCAAATGTACGAATTTTTAGCGAAACCAAAGCGGAAAAAAGGGAAAAAATTTGAATCTTTTACCTCTTTTAAGTTTAAAGGATACTGGTTAAGAAGTTTGAGGTGGAGCGTAACACTGTATATAAGTTCTTAAACCGTCAGATAGCAGAAAAGACGCTCTATGAAGCTGACAAGAATATTACGGTTTCACCAGAAACAGCTCTGCCATTCTGAAATGCGTATAGATTTAATGGATTTGTGGATTGCACATATATATATAAGTGCAATCCCAAATCCAAGAAATCCGCTTACAGAATCATCAAAAATAACAAAAGAAATTATGAATACAGATTATCGATATCAATTAGAGTCAAAGGGGTGGACGCACAATCCGCCCAACACCGACCTGTGTGATCTGCTGTTGAAGTAATCCCCGATAACCCGTCCTTATCAGTCAATAACATGCCCTTATTGCGCGATAAGGATGGGTTATTAAAGTACACAAAAGAGCCGTCCCTCTCCAAAGCCTCTCCCCAACCCCTCTCCCTTTTTGTTTCTGGCAGGATGACATCGTTTTGTAGTCCCAGCAGAGCATTGCAGATAAGAAAAGTGTAAGATTCTGGGCCAATAATTTTACTAATTCAGAGAAAATTTGTAACTTTGCCGCCAATTATTTAATAAGGTATATGGAATTAGCAAGTAAATACGATCCAAAAGAGGTCGAATCGAAATGGTATCAGTACTGGTTGGACAACAAGCTCTTTGCGTCGAAACCCGACGGCAGGGAGCCTTATACCATCGTGATACCACCGCCCAATGTGACTGGTGTGCTGCACATGGGTCACATGTTGAACAACACGATTCAGGATATTCTGGTGCGCCGTGCCCGCATGGAGGGTAAAAACGCCTGCTGGGTGCCTGGCACTGACCACGCTTCTATCGCTACCGAGGCAAAGGTGGTGAAGAAACTGGCTGAGCAGGGCATCAAGAAGCACGACTTGACGCGTGAGGAATTTCTGAAACATGCATGGGACTGGACTGACGAACATGGAGGCATCATCCTGAAGCAGTTGCGCCGACTGGGTGCATCGTGCGATTGGGACCGCACAGCATTCACCATGGACGAGAAACGTTCGAAGAGTGTGATAAAGGTTTTCGTTGACCTCTATAACAAGGGGCTCATCTATCGCGGTCTGCGCATGGTGAACTGGGACCCGAAGGCTCTGACTGCCCTCTCGACCGAGGAAGTTATATACAGGGAAGAGCAGAGCCATCTGTTCCATCTGAAATATTATGTTGACGGACTGGTTGAACTGGACAATCAAGCTGAACTGGAAAATCAAGGCAACGTGATCCACAAGGACGATAAGGGATATTATGCCGTTGTTGCTACGACTCGTCCCGAGACTATCATGGGCGATACGGCTATGTGTATCAACCCGAAGGACCCGAAGAACCAGTGGTTGAAAGGTCGCAAGGTGATTGTTCCGCTGGTGGGCCGCGTGATTCCCGTGATAGAAGACCGCTATGTGGATATCGAGTTCGGTACGGGCTGCCTGAAAGTGACGCCAGCTCACGATACCAACGACTATATGCTGGGTAAGACGCACAATCTGGAGACAATCGACATTTTCAATGCCGACGGTACTATCTCAGAGCAGTCGCCCCTCTATGTCGGTATGGACCGCATGGTTTGCCGCAAGCAGATAGCCAAAGACCTGCAGGAGGCAGGACTGATGGAGCGCATTGAGGACTATACTAATAAGGTGGGCTATTCGGAGCGCAACCCCGATACAGCCATTGAGCCGCGTCTCTCGCTGCAGTGGTTCCTCAAGATGAAACACTTTGCCGATATCGCCCTGCCACCAGTAATGGCCGACGATATCAAGTTCTATCCGGAGAAATACAAGAACACCTATAAGAACTGGCTGGAGAACATCCAGGACTGGTGCATCTCGCGCCAGTTGTGGTGGGGACACCGCATTCCTGCGTATTATTATAATGAGGAAGGCGACTTCGTGGTAGCAGAAACACGAGAGGAGGCTTTGAAACTGGCTCAGCAGAAGAATCCATCCGTAACGGATGCCGACCTGCATCAGGACGAGGATGCACTCGACACTTGGTTCTCCAGTTGGCTGTGGCCTATCTCGCTGTTCGACGGCATCAACAATCCCCAGAGCGAGGAACTGGCCTACTACTACCCCACTTCCGACTTGGTGACGGGTCCGGACATCATCTTCTTCTGGGTGGCGCGCATGATTATGGCAGGCTATGAATATGTAGGCAAGATGCCTTTCAAGCATGTTTATTTCACCGGTATCGTGCGCGACAAGCTGGGACGCAAGATGTCGAAGTCGCTGGGTAATTCGCCCGACCCCATTGAACTGATTGAGAAGTTCGGTGCCGACGGTGTGCGCATGGGTATGATGCTGTCAGCTCCTGCCGGCAACGACATATTGTTCGACGAGGCACTGTGCGAGCAGGGACGTAACTTCAACAACAAGATTTGGAATGCCTTCCGTCTGGTAAAGGGATGGCAGGTGGCTGATGTAGAACAGGCAGAAGCCGCGAAAACGGCTGTGGCTTGGTTTGACGCCAAACTGAAAGCTGTCAACGAAGAATTGCAAGACCTGTTCTCGAAATACCGCATATCCGAGGCACTGATGGCTGTCTATAAGTTGTTCTGGGACGAATTCTCGTCATGGTATCTGGAGATGGTAAAACCAGCCTACATCAACGGTGAGGCCCAGCCCATCGACCGCACCACCTATGACGCCACACTTCGTTTCTTCGACATATTGCTGAAGATGCTGCACCCCTTCATGCCTTTCATCACCGAGGAATTGTGGCAGGCACTCTACGAGCGCAAGGAGGGCGAGAGCATCATGCGCGAGAAACTGGTGCTCAGCAGTTCCCCTGCTGAGGACGAACAACTCATAGCCGACTTTGAGCAGGTGAAACAGATTGTGAGCGGTGTCCGCATGGTGAGAAGCCAGAAGAACATTGCGCCCAAGGAGGCTCTTGAACTGCAGACTGTCAACGCCAACAACTATAGCAAATACAATGCAGCCATTCAGAAGATGGCCAATGTAAGCGCCATCAACGTGGTGATGGAGAAAGACGCCACGGCATCAGCCTTCATGATTGGTACCGACGAGTTTGCCGTACCTCTTGGCAACATGATTGACATTGACTCAGAGATAGCCAAGGCAGAGGCTCAGCTGCAGCACTTGGAAGGATTCCTGGCTGGTGTGATGAAGAAACTCAGCAACGAGCGCTTCGTACAGAATGCCCCAGAACAGGTGGTGGCTATGGAGCGTAAGAAGCAGCACGACTCGGAAGAGAAGATTGCTGCCCTGAAAGAATCGATAGCAGCGCTGAAAGCTCAGAAATAAAGTCTGTTGAAAAATAAAAATTCCTCCTAAGGATTCAACCTCGGGAGGGATTTTTTTTGTTATGTGACGCGTTTACCTAATTCTATCAGCAGCTCTGACGAGGCGTTCGTCAGCCAAGATGCCCTTACGCGCCATGAAAAGCAAAATAGCCACAACGGCAGGGAACGACGACGCCATCTCCAGATGGAAATTCATGGCATCAGGTGCCAACTGCTTGCTGACCACAATCATCGAGAGGAACCACAGTACCATGATGAAGATATTGACCATGCAAAGCTTCGCCTGGAGAGGACGACGCTTATAGAGGAAAATAGTGACGACACTCAGGGTGGTTGACAGCAGCATCAGGATGAACAACGGACAGGGAATGAAGGTGTGTGCCCCACTCTGCCCTATTGCCCAAAGACTGAAGATGCGGTAGGTGGTGAGCCCCTCAAAAGAAACTGTTGCCAACTGCATACACATAGAAAGTATGCCGATGACAGCAGCCAAAAAGAGGAAAATAGTTTGCTTACGCTGTATCATAATCAGAACATATCCTCCTGATAACTCTGCTCGCGCACAGGATCACGCCAATAAACCTTATCCTCGATGAATTCCTGGGTAGCCAGCAGAGAAGGTTTGGGGAGTTTCTCGTAATAACGTGAAATCTCAATCTGTTCGCGGTTCTCGAAGACTTCCTCCAAAGAATCGTTATAAGAAGCAAACTCAGCCAATTTCTTGCTCAGGTCTTCCTTAATCTGAATACTAATTTGGTTAGCTCGCTTGGAAATGATAGCGACACTCTCGTAAATGTTTCCCGTTTCTTCACAGAGGTCCATGATGTTGCGGGTCACTGTGTTAACTGGTGCTTTTGATTTCTTGTAATCCATTTTATATTTGCAATTTTAACTATATACATTATAATAATTAATCGCCTGTAACACGCTTGCACTTGGCAATGAATTTCTCGGCAGTCACGATTTCCTTGGATTCGGGATATTCGTTGATGAAGCCATAGCATTCGTCCTCGGCATCACGATAACGATCGAGACGACGCTCCTCGGAACTGTTCTCTGCCAAATAGAACTTACTCTTCATGATGAGCACTGAGAATTTCTCGCGGATTTTGGAATAGGGATAGTTCTTCAGAGCATTCTGGGCAGTAATGATGCAGGCCTCGTAGTTGCTCTCGGTATTGGAATTGATGTTTCCGAAGTAGCCTCCAAGGTTGTAGTAGAGCTGAGCGGAAAGGAATTCTTTCTGCACCAGATTGTCCTGCAACTCAAAGAGACGCTGCTGAGCCAATGGGCGCAATTCGGAATCGGGATAGATGTCGAGGAACTGCTGATAAGCATTGATGGCTCCTATCGTTGGCGTCTGATCCAAACGGGGCTCGGGGGCTCCGCGATAGAGCGACTGACCGATGTAGAAACAAGCCTGTTCTGCGAAAATACCTTTGGGATAACTGGAATAATACTTCTTGAAGGTGGTGCTGGCAGACTCGTAGTCGCGATTGCCGTATTCAGCCATTCCCAGCAGATAGAGACACTCCTGAGCGTGGTCCCTACCCTTGGTCACCAACACCAAATCCTGAAGCAACGAACTCGCCTGCTGGAACTTTCCCATAGCGAAACATTGCTTGGCATATTCGTATTTATAATCGTTATCCGCAGTCTTATAGACCTTATTGAACTCTGAAGCGCAGCTGCTCAAAAAAACAGCCATACAGAGTAATAACAGATTCCTATTTTTCATTCTTTTATCAAATTTGACGTGCAAAAGTAGTCATTTTTCCGTTAATTACAAAGGAAAACGAACGATTTTTAGCAATTATCTTATGATTATAACGTTTGTTACGAAGATTTTTCGTAACTTTGCCATCCTTATGAACTTTCAATTGACATCAAAATACAAGCCGACGGGCGACCAGCCCGAAGCCATCCGACAACTGACCGACGGACTGAAGAGGGGCGATAAAGCCCAGGTGCTGTTGGGCGTTACCGGATCGGGAAAGACGTTTACAATGGCCAACGTGATAGCCAACCTCAATCGCCCTACCCTGATTCTGTCGCACAACAAGACGCTGGCAGCCCAGTTGTATGAAGAAATGAAAGGTTTCTTCCCAGAGAATGCCGTTGAGTATTATGTCAGCTATTATGACTACTACCAGCCAGAGGCCTATCTGCCAACTACCGATACTTACATTGAGAAAGACCTGGCTATCAACGAAGAGATAGATAGATTGAGACTCCGTGCGGTAAGTGCTTTGCTATCAGGAAGAAAAGATGTGATTGTTGTATCTTCAGTTTCATGTATTTACGGTATGGGAAGTCCTGTGGCTCTGCACGAGAATGTGATAGAATTACACAGGGGACAGATTTTAGACCGCAATGTATTGTTAAGGAAATTGGTAGCGGCACTATACGTCAGGAACGACCTGGAACTGAAACGTGGCTGCTTCCGTGTAAAAGGTGATACGGTGGACGTGGCAATGGCCTATAGTGAGGTGATTTTGCGTATCACGTTTTGGGACGACGAGATAGACACACTGGAGGAACTGGATGCTGTGACGATGGACCGTCTGGTATCGTTTGAGGAGTATAAACTCTATCCTGCTAACCTGTTTATGACATCGCAAGAGCAAACAAATATTGCCATCCGTCAGATTCAGGACGATCTGGTGAAACAGGTGGCTTTCTTCGAGGAAATGGGTGACAGCATCAAGGCCCAGCGCATCAAGGAACGCGTAGAATATGATATGGAGATGATCAAGGAACTGGGCCATTGTTCGGGTATTGAGAACTATTCCCGATACTTTGACGGACGACAAGCCGGTGAGCGACCCTACTGTCTGCTTGACTTCTTCCCAGAAGACTATCTGATGATGATTGACGAGAGTCACGTCAGTGTGCCGCAAATCAGTGCTATGTATGGTGGCGACAGGGCTCGTAAGAGGAATCTGGTGGAATTCGGCTTCAGACTGCCTGCAGCCTTCGACAACCGTCCCCTGACTTTCGAGGAATTCAAGGAGATGACCAATCAGGTGGTCTATGTCAGTGCTACCCCAGCCGATTATGAGCTGAACGAAGCAGAAGGTGTCGTTGTAGAACAACTGATACGCCCCACAGGACTGTTGGACCCCGAGATTGAGGTTCGTCCGACGGAAAACCAGATTGACGACCTGATGGACGAGATAGTGACGCGCACCCATCGTAAAGAGCGCGTGCTGGTGACAACACTTACCAAGCGCATGGCTGAGGAAATGAGTGAATACCTGCTTAATAACGGTATTCAGACAGCCTATATCCACAGCGAGGTAACTACACTGGACCGTGTAAAGATATTGGAGAATCTGAGAAACGGGACCTACGATGTGTTGGTAGGCGTCAATTTGCTACGTGAGGGACTTGACTTGCCGGAAGTATCGCTGGTGGCCATATTGGATGCCGACAAGGAGGGTTTCCTGCGTTCACACCGTTCGCTGACACAGACTGCCGGACGTGCAGCAAGAAACGTGAACGGCAAGGTGATTATGTATGCTGACACCATTACAGCCTCCATGCAACTGACCATTGACGAAACAGCCCGTAGGCGCATGAAGCAGATGAAATATAATGAGGAACACGGCATTACACCAAAGCAAATAGAAAAGGCCATCAAACAGAGTGACCTGCGGCAGTTTGCGGAAGGCGAAGAAGCAGGAGGAAACGAGCAAACTGCCTATACCGGACCAATGGAACAAGGTGCTTTTGCAGCTGATCCCATCGTTCAACAGATGACGCGTCCGCAACTGGAAAAGAGTATTGCCGAAACCACGCGACTGATGAAAGAAGCTGCCAAGAAACTTGATTTCCTGCAGGCCGCACAGTATCGCGATGAAATACTCAGGCTACAGAAAGAGCTCGAATTAAAATAAATTATCAAAAATTATTAGGCTTTTATGCTGATAATTCGTATTTTTGCACCATAAAATGAAATTTAAATAAGGAAAACTATGAATAAAATGGTATGGACCATGCTCTTAGTAAGCATGCCGATGATGAGCTTTGCTCAGAACACTTGGGAGAAAAAAGAAACTAAAAAAGAGGATGCCGCGAAAGTGGTAGAGGTGGCTAAACCCAATCCCGATGCGAAATATCTGAAGGGTGCTGTTCCTGTAGAGGACGGCAAGGTGGTGTTCAGAAAGGAGATAAAGGCTCCCGGAAAGACTGCTTTCCAGATTTACAACATCGTAGGAAAGTTCCTGCAGGACGAGACAAAAGAGGACAACCAGTTGAACAGCAGTTTGGTAAAAGCTGACACGACCGACTATGAATTGGGTGCCAGATATGAAGAATGGCTGGTGTTCCGCAACAATGCCATTTCGCTGGACCGTACCCGTTTTTACTATGTCCTGATAGCTAAATGCCAGAACGGTAAGGTGACCATAGAAATGTGTCACATCAAGTATTTCTATGAAGAGGAGCGCAACCCACAGCGCTATAAGGCCGAGGAATGGATTACTGACGAAGAAGCCGTGAACAAAAAGAACACGAAGCTATTGCCCTTCTCAGGCAAGTTCCGTCGCAAGACCATTGACAGGAAAGACTATCTGTTCGATAAGCTGGAGGGATTGTTGAAATGAGACTCATCCGCAACATTCTCAATACGATATTTATCATTGGTGCCTTAACCGGCATGGCCGTCTTCTATTTAGGTCATAAGGAGACAGGTACTTATATTATTCTTGCAGCCATGGTCTTCAAATTCATAGAAGTTGTTGTGCGGCTGCTTAAACTGGAAGATAAAAATTGAAGAAGACACTCTACATACTGACTTTGTGCCTGGGCATATCATCAGCTACACAGGCACAAGTGTATAATCAGATTGACGAAACGGGAATGATTACCCAAAGGGATGAAAGAAACGGAAACTTTAATCCCAATCGTCGTGACTCCGTTGGTAACAAGGAAATACCACGTGGCGTACATGTTTGGACGGTTGACAGACACTTCGGTGACGTGCGACCGGCTGAGATGGACACCATGCCACACCTGTTTCAGAACACCATTTTCAATACTGGATTATATGGAGAATACAACTCAACCGGTAGCAACTATACACCACGCTTGAGCCGTATCTTCATCAACCGACCATTGATAAGCGACTTCTTCTTTACACAGCCTTACGACTACACGACAGTAGAGCCAGACAACTTTCTGTTTGTCAACACGCTGTCGCCCTATACCAATATCAGTTACGAGACCTGTGGTAACAAACAGAACGGTGAAGACCATATCGACGCAAAATTTGCCATCAATGCCAACAAACGGCTGGGTATGGGATTTGACTTAGATTACCACTATGCCCGAGGCTACTATATGAATCAAAACATATCACATTTCAGAGCCTCGTTCTTTGCTACCTATATTGGAGACCGTTATCAGATGCACACGCTCTTCTCGACTTATCACCGCAAGGCTGCTGAAAGTGGCGGTATTACGGACGATATCTTCATCACTCATCCGGAGAGCATGGAGACGGAATTCAGCGAAGAGGAAATTCCTTCGGTTCTATCGAAGAACTGGAATCGTAACAACTCTGTTCATTTCTTCCTGAGTCATCGCTACAATTTGGGATTCTACCGAAAGGTAAAAATGACAGAAGCAGAACTGAAAGCTCGTCAGTTTGCTGCAGCATCGGCTAAAGAGAAGCAGGAAAGGGAGCGAAAGGGCGAGAAAGAGGATAAAAGCTTGGGACGCAGGGGCAACGAGGAGATTGCAGGCGATATTCCGTCTGGACGTCCGGATAATGCACGTATTGCTGGGGACTTGCCTAAAAGCGGAGAGAAACCTGTGATTGACTCTACACGTATTCAGGTGGATTCGCAGGAGAAAATGGACAGCCTGATGGCTGCACAAGCGCGACAGGACTCTATTGATGCGACGATGAAGACGGAATATGTGCCGGTGACCAGCTTTATTCATACACTCGACCTGAACAGTCATAGCCGCATCTATCAAGCCTATGCATCGCCTGACGGTTATTATATGGATACTTTCTATGCCTATAACCAGGATGGGAAGTATGGTCTTGACTCTATTTACGACCAAAACAAGTATCTCTCTATCAAGAATACGTTTGCCGTAGCCCTGCTCGAAGGTTTTAACAAATGGGCAAAGGCTGGTCTGAAGGGGTTCTTCAGCTATGAATACCGTCGGTTCAAGATGCCCGAATTGCAGGAAGATGCCAACTCATACTACCTGAATTCATGGACAGGACACTGTGTCAGCGTTGGTGGACAGTTGTCGAAGACTCAAGGCAAGACTCTTCATTATAACCTGCTGGCAGAAACGTGTTTAACAGGTATGGATGCCGGTCGTGTGAACATCGATTTTCATGCAGATGTGAATTTCCCTTTGTTCGGCGATACAGTGCAGTTGGCTGCCAGGGCTTTCTTCCTTCGCAACAAGCCCAGATTCTTCGAGGAGAAATATCATTCTAAGCATCTTTGGTGGGACAATGACCTTTCGGCTGAAACGCGTACACATATAGAGGGTATATTCTCTTATCCTAGGACGCGCACGAAATTGCGTGTTGCCGTGGAGGAGATACAGAACTACACCTATTTCGGTATGAACTATGATGTGACGGAACAAAAGTTGCGTAGCGGTATGACGGCTGGGGTCTATCAAGAGAGCGGCAACATCAATGTGCTGACAGCTCAACTGAAGCAGGACTTCCAACTGGGTATTCTGAACTGGGAGAACGTTGTCACCTACCAGAATTCGAGCAAGAAAGAAGTGTTGCCACTGCCCACGCTGAATGTGTTTTCAAACCTTTATCTGAAGTTTAAGATTGCCAAAGTGCTCAGCGTGGAACTGGGTGGCGACATTACTTTCTTCACCAAATACTATGCACCCGACTATGTGCCACAGTTAGGTCAGTTTGCTATTCAGCGAACAGAAAACAGTAGAATAGAATTGGGTAATTATCCGTTTATTGATGTCTATGCCAATTTCCATCTGAAGCGGGCTCGTTTCTTCGTGATGATGAGTCATGTGAATAATGCATCAGGAAACAAGTTGATGTTCCTGGCACCACACTACCCTACCAACGGCAATATTCTCCGCTTCGGCATTTCGTGGAATTTCTATAATTAATCCTCTTGGGTTTCTTCTAGGAATAGACTATCAAACACCTTCCTCATCTCCGTAGGTTGGACTATAAGCGAACGCAATTGATTCAGATTGCGTTCGTTTTCTGATCCTTGAATCCACAAACGGATATAACCATTGACAGAATATTTCTCGTTCATGTGCTGACAGAAACGTTTCCAATGACCCTCCTTGTCCAACTCAGGATAATTAGCTAACCCGAACTGGATGGTACGACGGATGACTGTTTCCGGACGAAGGTCGCGATCGGCTTCTGCCACTATCTTGCCATAGATGCTGCGTGGAAGATGAGAGGCAGAAGCACGATGGTCTTCTACTGCTTCCTTCATGATTTTCAACTGTTCAGGCGAAAACCAATGTTTCAGGCGAGCATCCTGTATGAGAATCTTTCCGCTGGTTTTATGATGAATAGCACGTGGACCGCATAGTCCCAAGTCGTGATAGGCTGCAATGACATATACCATATCCATATCAGCCCCTGTGCGCTTGGCCAAATCCATGGAACGACGAATGACCTGAGTGACATGTGACAGATTGTGAGCTTTGTCAAACTCAGCATAACGAGGAAGAATTTGCGTTTCCACATATTCCACTAAATCAAGACTGGCAGTATTGTTTATCATCAGAAAAAGGTGAAAATTTTTGCAAATATAAACAATATTCCTTACTTTTGCAAGAAGATTTAGAATAAAAATGCAAATGAGTGATACAACTATAAAGCAAAATTCATGGCAGGCTTGGATATTGGCTGCCCGTCCTAAGACGTTGTCAGGAGCTGCTGTTCCTGTGTTAATCGGTCTTTCGTTGGCATATACCGACGCAAAACTGTACGAAGAAGGTGTCTTCAGTTGGACTGCTGCAGTTCTTTGTATATTATTTGCATTAATCATGCAGATTGATGCTAATTTCATCAATGATTTCTTCGACTATGCCCGTGGTAATGATGACGCAGAGACGCGATTGGGTCCACTCAGAGCTTGCACACAGGGCTGGGTAAGTACCGATGCCATGAAAAAGGCTATTGCATCGACAACCTGCGCTGCATGTGTCGTCGGATTGCCACTCATTTATTATGGAGGATTTGAAATGATTTTGATAGGAATGCTTTGTGTGATATTCTGTTTCCTCTATACAACACACTTGTCCTATCTCGGCTTGGGCGATGTTCTCGTCCTGTTGTTTTTTGGAATCGTACCTGTCTGCATGACTTATTATGTGCAACTGCACGTTGTCACACTCGAAGTGTTTATCGCTTCTGTTGCCTGCGGACTTGTGATTGACGCCTTGCTGATAGTTAACAATTATCGCGACAGGGACAATGATCGCAGGGACGGAAAGAATACGTTGGTTGTAAAAATAGGAGAAAAGGCTACAGAGAGTTTGTATTTGTCCATCGGTATTGCTGCAAGTCTTTTAGGCATTACGTTCTGGGTGAACTATCATATACTGGCATTCATACTACCTCTCATCTACTTGGTATTACACTTCTTTACCTGGTTAAAGATGAAGCGCATACACCAAGGAAAACAACTGAATGAATGTCTGGGTGAGACAGCAAGGAATATCCTGGTTTACGGACTTACAGTTTCGGCGGGGTTGCTCCTTCTCTGAGGAAGAAATACCACAGGGCTATCATGGCGATAATCAACACGATGGTCACTATACTCTTTAACAGACAGCCTGCAATCTTCTTTACTACAAAGAAACCGATGATAACCATCAGCAACAAGGCGATATAATAGGTCAAATTATCCATTGTCGTTTATTTAAATAATTGTCGGAATGCTACAGGGATAGGTGTTTCGAACTCCATACGTTCGTGGGTTACAGGATGTTCAAGACAAAGCAGAAAAGCATGTAAACAAAGACGATGTATCGGATCAGAGCCATTGCCATACTTGACATCACCACATACCGGATGTCCCATATCAGCAGCATGAACACGAATCTGATTCTTACGTCCTGTCTCTAACTTAAACTCTACCAAGGAAAGTTCGGTAGTACGGTTGAGCACATGAAAATGTGTCACAGCATATTTTCCACCATTATCTGTTGGTGACGAATAGGTCACATAGGCTTTGTTGTCTTTCAACCAATTTGCTATAGTGCCTTCATCTTGCATCATCTCCCCACTGAGCACAGCCACATAGCGGCGGTCATACACTATATCGTGCCAGTAGTGCTCTAAAATTTGCTCTGTCTCTATGTCCTTGGCATAAACCATCAGTCCTGAGGTGTCGCGATCCAAACGGTGTACCACATGAGCCGTACATTTCTGACGTGATTTCTTGAAATAGTCGTCAAGTACAGTTTTGACATTCAAGGAAGAATGACCTGCTGCCATAGAAAGAATGCCTGTTTGTTTTTCAACGACTATTATCCAGCGATCCTCATACACAATCTTCAACCAACGGCTCTTGAACTGAGTTTGATTGCGCTTAGTCTTACTGACAGCAACTTTCATTCCTGGCTTTAGCGGATAATCAAACTGCGTAACGGTTTTGCCGTTTACACGGATACCACGACCTTGGAGCGTCAACTTTATCTTGTTATGACTCTGTTTCACGTTCTCCAAGAGAAACGCTAGCAGAGGTTGTTCCTTCAACACCTCATAATGGTCGTATTCTCCTTGCTGATTGTATGGATTGTATCTCATAACTTACAGATATAAAACAAGGTGATGGACATTCAATCACATCACCTCTTTCGTCATTAAGTGACTCCCGCGGGATTCAAACCCACAACCTTCTGATCCGTAGTCAGATGCTCTATTCAGTTGAGCTAGGGAGCCATCCTTTTGTTTTGCGGTTGCAAAGGTACGCACTTTTTATGGAACTACCAAACTTTTTGCAAACTTTTTTTGAATTATTTCAAAAATCATAGTCAGAAAGGGGCTGGACCATCGCTATTATATCCAAAAGGAGGTTGGTCGCCAGAGGGATCTAATGGCTGATTACACCCATTAATGCGACTGCCTATTATCTCTCCGCCATCATCACCACCGTCACTCCTCTTGGACAACTTGCTGTCTTCTGGATTTTCGAAACGCGTAAACTCGCCTCGGAATGTCAGCAGTACATCGCCTGTAGCACCTTTACGGTGTTTGGCAATTATGATCTGAGCCATACCACGTAGGTCACGTCCACCATCGTCTTGATAGATGTGGTAATACTCAGGACGATGAACGAAAAGTACCATATCAGCATCCTGCTCAATGGCTCCAGACTCTCGTAGGTCACTGAGCTGTGGACGTTTGCCTTCCAATCCCTCACGACCTTCCACACCACGATTCAACTGTGAAAGAGCAATGATGGGTATTTCGAGTTCCTTGGCCAATCCTTTAAGCGAGCGACTGATGGTTGACACTTCTTCCTGACGACTGGAGAATCGCATACCGTTGGCATTCATCAACTGAAGATAGTCAATCATGATAATCTGAATATTATGTTCGCGCACCAAACGACGAGCTTTAGTACGCAGTTCAAAGACTGATAGACCTGGTGTGTCGTCAACATATAGAGGTGCACCCAACAAATTGTTGACACGTTTGTCTAATCGTTCCCACTCGTCAGGTCGAAGCTGACCGTTCAGAATCTTAGAACCCTGTATTTCGCAAACATTTGAGATAAGACGGTTAACCAATTGGGTGTTACTCATTTCAAGAGAAAAGAATGCCATCGGTACTTGATAGTCGGCAGCAATATTCTTGGCCATTGAGAGGGCAAACGACGTTTTTCCCATAGCAGGACGCCCGGCGATAATGATGAGATCAGAAGATTGCCAACCACTGGTGATGTCGTCAAGCTTATGATAACCAGTAGGCACACCGGTCAGACCATCCTTATTAGCAGCAGCCTTTTGAATAACATCAATAGCATTTTTGATAACAGGATCAATCTGGGTATAATCCTTCTTCAGATTCTTCTGTGTGAGTTCGAAGAGGGCACCTTCTGCTTCGTTCATCAGATCGTCTATGTCGATGGTTTCGTCAAAAGCTTTGGTTTCTACAAAACTGGCATAGGAAATCAGTTGACGAGCCAGAAACTTTTGAGCAACAATGCGGGCATGATATTCAATGTTGGCAGAAGAGGCCACCTGTGATGACAGTTCTGTCACATAGGCTGGTCCTCCTACGTCCTCCAAATCGCCCTGACGAGCCAATTGTTCGGTAACAGTCCAGACATCTACTGGCTGTTCTTTCAACTCCAAATCACGAATTGCCTGATATACTTTCTGATTGCGGGGTTCATAGAAACTCTCTGGGTATAGCATTTCACATACCACAGTATAAGCATCCTTGTCAATCATCAAGGCACCAAGTACTGCACGTTCTATATCACGGGCCTGCGGCTGAACGTGAGCATAGGTATTGTCATTTTGAGTCGTTCTACGCAAACGACGCTGGTTGTTCTGTTCTGGCATTAATCAATATATCTCTAAAATCTAAACTTTATACTCTAAACTCTTTCAAAGCGACTCACATTCTTTCAGCCAAAGGGCACTTGATGCGTCACTTGGCATACGCCAGTCACCACGTGGAGACAGACTGACACTACCCACCTTCGGACCGTCAGGCAGACAAGAGCGTTTGAACTGCTGATTGAAGAAACGACGACAGAATGTAGTGAGCCAATGCTTGATAGTATCATGGTCGTACTCATCCTTGAATGCCTGGCTGGCCAAGAAGAAAATCTTAGAAGGCCGGAAACCGAAACGCAGGAAATAATAAAGGAAGAAATCGTGCAACTCATATGGTCCAACGAGGTCTTCTGTTTTCTGTGCAATATTGCCTTCTGCATCTGCAGGAGTCAGTTCTGGAGAGATTGGAGTGTCAACGATATCAAGCAATGTCTCCTGTTGACTCTTAAACTGAGGGAGCTGTGCAACGTAGCGTATCAAATATTGAATCAGTGTCTTGGGAATACCAGAATTGACTCCATACATTGACATGTGGTCACCATTATAGGTAGCCCATCCCAAGGCCAGCTCAGAAAGATCGCCTGTTCCCACGACCATTGCATTCAACTTATTGGCAAGGTCCATCAGTATCTGAGTACGTTCGCGAGCCTGTGAATTCTCATAAGTCACATCATGATGATTCATATCATGACCGATATCTTCAAAATGCTGGGAAACGGCCTTGGTGATAGATATTTCCATCTGAGAAATACCTAATGATTGCATGAGCGAATTTGCATTGTCGTGTGTACGGTCGGTAGTTCCGAAACCAGGCATTGTAACACCTACAATTCCCTTGCGATTAAGTGCCAGTTTATCAAAGGTACGCACGCATACAAGGAGAGCCAGTGTGGAATCGAGACCTCCGCTGATGCCTATCACAACATGTTGACAGTTAGTGTGAATCAAGCGTTTTGCAAGTCCTGCAGTCTGAATATTCAATATTTCCTCACAAGTTGACGCCATATCATCGTCACAAGGTATGAACGGATGAGGATTAACAGAGCGCAAGAGCTGAAACTCTGGCAGTTCTACACCTTTACACTCTATCACTTCTGCCCTCGCCTCACGCTGAGCATTGATAAAGGTAGAATTTGTATGCCGCTCTGTACGCAATCTGTCAATATCGATTTGTGTCACCTTCAATTGCGGTTGGAAGGAAAAGCGTTCGCCCTCTACTAACAGATGACCGTTCTCGAAGATCATGGCATTACCACCATAGACAACATCCTGAGTGGATTCTCCGAAACCACATGATGCATATACGTAGCCGCTGATTGTACGCGCACTTTGCTGAGCAACAAGAGAACGCAGGTAATTGTGCTTACCTATCAATTCGTTACTGGCAGAGCAATTGAAAATGATATCAGCACCTGCCATCGTTAGATTATTGCTGGGAGGAACAGGAGCCCAAACATCTTCACAAATCTCTACACCAAACTTGACTCCTCCTGCTGTCTGGAACAATTTGGGCGTTGCAGAAATATTGATATGTGAACCTGCGAGATATAAATCGGTGGAATTGTGATCTTGAGCCGATGCAAACCAACGTTTCTCATAAAACTCGTTATAGTTTGGCAGATAAGTTTTGGGAACTAAACCCAACAAAGAACCGCTTTGAATAATCGCAGCACAGTTCAATAACAAGCCTCCTGCTTGAATGGGCATTCCTATAATACATATAACGTTCAGTTTACGTGTAAAATCCATCAGCATCATCAAGCCTTCTTCTGCCTTAGAAAGTAATAATTGTTCCTTGAAAAGATCCTGGCAACTGTAGCCTGTAATTGCTAATTCCGGAAAACAAAGAATCTCTACTCCCTGCCCTTCAGCAATGGATATCAATTTCTCGATTTCAACTACGTTGTACTCAACATCTGCTACTTTTACGGCAGGAACAGCTGCTGCCACAGTAATCAGTCCATGTTTCATATTCTAATTCTTTAAGGTATTAATAGGGATGAATCTCCATAACTCAGGAAACGGAAATCATGAGATAATGCATAGTCATAGATACAGCGCCAGTCGCCATTGACAAAGGCACTTACCAATAGCAACAACGTTGACTGAGGCTGGTGAAAATTTGTAATGAGCATCTTTACGATATGATATTGATAGCCTGGTGCTATAATAATCTGTGTTGAAGCATGAAGTGAGGTGAGCTGATGACTGTCCATCCAGTCGAGCAAAGCCTGAAGTGCCACGACGCTCCCTACCCTACACTCTTCTCTCTTCGCAACATATGGTTCCCACTGATTAACATGTAACTCTTCTTCTGAAAGTTCTGAATTTTCCATAACTTGGAGTCCCATGTAGTATAGACTTTCTAGTGTTCTAACACTCGTAGTTCCAACAGCAATGGCTTCTCCATGATGTGCAATGAGTTGCTCAAGGGTGTGACGGCGCACGGCAAAATGTTCTGTATGCATCGGATGCTCACCAATCGTCTCGCTCTTGACAGGACGGAAAGTGCCTGCTCCAACGTGTAACGTCAATTCCTCACGCAGAATAGATTGTGCATCAATTTCCGCAAGAACATTCTGTGTAAAATGGAGTCCTGCAGTAGGAGCTGCCACACTGCCTTTTATCTTGGAATAAACAGTCTGATAGGTTGTTTTGTCACTTTCTTGCGTGGCACGATTAAGATATGGGGGGATAGGTAACTCGCCAACTATATCAATGATATCAGCAAATGGGATATCACCATCCCATTCAAAACTAACGAGCTGACTGGTACCTTTTTCACCACAACGTGTTGCTTTTATTTTGTGTCTGGAACCGTCAATACCACTAGTCTCAAATTCACGAACCAAAGTGTCTTCTTTCCACTTTTTCTGATTGCCAACCAAACAGAGCCAAGAACAGTGACTGCGAGTCTGAAACATTTGTTCGTAGTCTGCCGGAGTCTCAGGTTCTAGCAGGAAAATCTCTATCAAGGCACCTGTTTCTTTACGAAAATGCATACGGGCTTGAATCACCTTGGTATTGTTGAATACCATAAGTGCACCTTCTGGCAAATACTTAGGCAAGTTAAAAAAGACGTCTTCACCTACTTTACCTTTATTGTAAATGAGCAACTTCGAATGGTCACGTTCCTTCAAAGGAAATTTGGCTATCCGGTCGTCTGGGAGCTCGTAATTATAGTCGCTAATATGAATATTCTTTGTTTCCATAAATCATCATCGATGCAAAGGTACAAAAAAAAGGTGAATCCATCACGATGATTCACCTTCTTTTTTTATTTTTGTTGCAATTATACGTTAACCTAATTGTTGACAGAACCTCCTACAATGTCTAACAATTCATTGGTTATAGCCTGCTGACGACTCTTGTTATACAGCAGGTTCAGCTGTCGTAACAACTCGTCTGCATTATCTGTAGCCGTTTGCATTGCCACCATACGGGCTGCATGCTCAGAAGCGACACTGTCGAGCAAAGCAGTATAAAGCATCAGATGTGCCAACTTAGGCATTAGCTGTGAAAGCACTGTCGACATATCGGGTTCAACAATAAAGTTGTCGTTTAGAGGCATTATCTCGTCTTCCTTGCGTTCACGCTTACGACGATTTTTCTTCAGATAATCCTGCGCCTTCTTAGTAACCCTATTTGAAGTCAGATCGCGCTCATGATCCCTGTCCAACTCACTCTCCAAATCAATGGGAAGGAAAGTTTTTGAAGTAAGAATCTGTGAGCCAGCAGACTTAAAATGATGGTAAACCAACTCTACTTTATCTATCTCGCCATCAGCAAATCGACGTCCTAACTCCATTGCTAATTCAATACACTGATGCACGTTAGGATGATCTATCATATCGGCATAGCTTCCCATCACCTGATAGCCTAACTTACGTGCCTTTTCTTCCACTTTACGACCTATAGGATATATGTCAATATTCTCAAGTCCTATCTCAGCTGACAAAGCTTCAACTCCACGCTGCATCATCTTGATGATATTCGCATTAAATCCACCACATAACGAGGAGTTACTAGAGAAAATGACAACTGCCACACGCTTGACTGTGCGTTCTTGGTCATAGATGGTCTGTGCTTCTGCCTCCGCTGCCAGAAATGACTTCAGGATGTGCTCCAACAAAGTCTCATAGGGCAGCATATTCTGAATGGCTACCTGAGCATGGTGGAGTTTCGACGAAGCCACCATTTTCATAGCACTAGTAATCTTACGAGTACTATTAACACTGGCAATACGTCCTTTGATTTCCTTCAGACTTGGCATAGGCTATCAGGCTTTATAAGTTCCGGCAATATCAAACATGATTTCCTCAATCTTGTCTGTCGCTGCATCGTCTATCATACCTGCTGCTAAGGTCTCAATTACCTCAGGAGCTGATGAACGCAACTTGTCAAGGAAAGCGGTCTGGCATTCGCGTACTTTGTCGATTGGAACTACACGCATCAATCCATGAACACCACAATACAATATTGCTATCTGCTCGCCTACAGGCATTGGACTATATTGGGGCTGTATGAGCAATTGATTGTTTTTACGACCACGGTCAAGTGTCATTGCCGTCACAGCATCCATGTCACTGGAGAACTTAGAGAAAGCCTCTAACTCGCGATACTGAGCTTGGTCAATCTTAAGTGTACCAGCAACTTTCTTCATCGACTTAATCTGAGCTGAACCACCAACACGAGATACCGAAATACCTACATTGATGGCAGGACGGAAACCTTGGTTGAACAGATCGCTCTCCAAGAATATCTGACCATCAGTAATAGAAATTACATTGGTCGGAATATAAGCAGACACGTCTCCAGCTTGAGTCTCAATGATTGGAAGTGCGGTAAGTGAACCACCACCCTTCACATGACCCTTCATACACTCTGGTAGGTCATTCATTTGCTCGGCAACTTCTTGCTGTTCGTTCATCTTAGCTGCACGCTCTAGGAGACGAGAGTGTAGGTAGAATACATCACCAGGATATGCCTCACGACCAGAAGGACGACGTAATATCAATGACACCTCACGATAGGCAACAGCTTGTTTTGAAAGGTCATCATAAACAACGAGAGCGGGCAGACCACGATCACGGAAATACTCACCGATTGCTGCACCTGCGAAAGGAGCATAATACTGCATAGCTGCAGGATCAGCTGCCGTAGCAGCTACGATGACAGTGTAAGGCATAGCACCATGTTCCTTCAGGGTTTGTACCAAAGTGGCAACGGTACTGGCCTTTTGACCAATTGCTACATAAATACAATATACAGGTTTACCTGCATCATAGAAACTCTTCTGATTGATGATAGTATCAACTGCAATAGCCGTCTTACCTGTCTGGCGGTCACCGATAATTAACTCACGCTGTCCGCGTCCGATAGGGATCATCGAGTCAATAGCCTTCAGACCTGTTTGCAGAGGCTCCTTTACTGGCTGGCGATAGATTACACCTGGAGCTTTACGATCGAGCGGCATCTCGAAAGAGTCTTTGAGATCAATATCACCCAATCCGTCGACAGCCTGGCCCAGTGGATTGATAACACGTCCAAGCATGTTATCGTTAACACGAATGGAAGCAATACGTTTTGTACGCTTTACCACCTGTCCTTCTTTGATACCTGCTGTAGGACCCAGAAGCACACAGCCAACATTGTCTTCCTCTAGGTTCATCACGATAGCCATTGTACCGTTCTCAAACTCCAACAACTCATTGGCTTCAGCATTACGGAGACCATAGATACGAGCCACGCCATCACTCACAGTGAGTACGGTGCCTACCTCATCAAATTTCTCCTCGCTGGAAAGACCTTTCAGTTGGTCGAGCAGAACCTGGGAAACTTCGCTTGGTTTAATTTTATCTGACATTTGTTTTCTATTTTACCTTTATACTTTATTACCTTCTTAAGGTATGAAGAATATTGTTGAGTTTGGTCTTAACACTCGCATCCATCCGGTAAGTATCATATTCAAGGATGAAGCCACCAATGATATCAGGATTCACCTCGGTCTCAAACTCTACAGTACCTTGAGTCTTGCTCTCAACCATCTGTCGCATTTTCTGCTCCGTTTGGGGCGATACACGCGCAGCTGTGGTGAGCTTTCCACGGATGACGTTTTTCTGCTTACGATAGAGCGTGATATAGCTGTTTGCCATAAACTGCATCACGTTTTCACGGTCTTCACGCAGTACAAGTTGGATGAAACTCTTTGTTAGTGCGCAAGGATTTGGCCCTGCAGCTGTCAGTAAGAGCACTTCCTTCTTGTCTTTGGAGAGCATGGGATTGTCTATCGTCTGGCGCAACTGAGGAACCTCGAGATAACTCTTGGCAACAGTCATCATCTCCTTATAGACTGTCGCCTCAAGTTGCTGGTCGGTTGCACTCTTCAGCAGTGCCCTTGCATATCTGACAGATATAACTCCGATATCCATACGAAAACTCTCTATTTAGTTAGCAGAAACATCATCCAGCATACGATTGATTAAATCCATCTGTGCCTTATCCCCCTGTAGATTCTGACGCAGAACCTTTTCGGCAATTTCGACACTGAGCGTAGCCACCTGTTTTCGGATATCTGCAATGGCTGCCTTCTTCTCCTGTTCGATGGCAGCACGTGCATCGTCAAGGAGTCGGGCACCTTCTACCCTCGCCTTCTCCTGGGCTTTCTCTACAATGGCATCGCGGGTCTCAGCAGCTTCTTTTAGAATCTGAGCCTGTTTCTCGCGCGCTTCCTGTAAGATGGATTCACCTTCTTTTTGTATATTGGCTAACTTCTCGTTTGCCTCGTGAGCTTTCCTGAGTGAGTCGTCAATGAAAGCTTTGCGTTCTGCCACCATACCTGTGATGACAGGGAAGCCAAACTTCCATAAGATAAACAGCACAACCAGGAATGTCAGCGACATCCAGAATAGTAAGCCTGTACTTGGAATCAATAAATCCATACGCTGAATTTTTATTCACTTCTCACTTATCTCTTCTCTCTTCTTTAGATACAGAGGAATGCAATAACGGCTGCGAATAGTGCAACACCCTCAATAAGAGCGGCTGCTACAATCATGTTGGTAAACAACTTATTCATTACCTCCGGCTGACGAGCCATAGCGTCCATGGCCTGACCACCGATTTTACCAATACCAAGACCTGCACCAATTGCTGCGAGACCTGCGCCAACTGCGGCACCTAACTTTGCAACACCTTCTGCTGCTAATAATGCTGTAATCATAATTTAAAAGTTTTAAATTGTTATTATTAAATTTACTCTTATCAATATTTAATTGTTATTACTCATGTTCTGGTTCTACACGTGCCAATCCGATGAAAACGGCTGAAAGCATGGTGAAAACCATTGCCTGAATGAAACATACTAAGCACTCTAGGCACATCATAAATATACTCATCAGTACACTTAATGCCGACATAGAAAGTTGTACTGCCACTGCTTGACTTGCCACCAGGAAGATGATACAAGTGATAGCTACAGCAATAGCGTGACCTGCCATCATGTTGGCAAAAAGACGGATCATCAAGGCGAAAGGCTTTGTAAAAATGCCTACAAACTCAATAACGGGAATGATAGGTAGTGGAGCCTTTAACCAGGTAGGAACTTCGGGCCAGAAGATATCCTTCCAATAGTGCTTGTTGCCTGAGAACTGCACAATTATAAATGTGCATAAAGCCAGAAAGAATGTCACTGCTATATTACCCGTCACATTACCAGAGCCTGGAGGGAACGGAATCAACCCCATCACATTACAAGTAAAGATGAAGAAGAAACAGGTCAGCAAGTAAGGCACGTATTTCTCATAGCCTTTACCAATACCCGGTTTAATGATTTCATCCACCACATACATCACCATCATCTCCATGAAGCCTACAAATCCACCAGGAGCATCATCTGATGCCTTGCGGTTCTTGTACCAGCGTGCACATAGCAGGACACAGCAAAGCAAGATAATGACATTGATGAACATCACAGCTACTGTCTTGGTGATCGAAAGGTCGAGAACTGTTTCCCCATTCTCAATTATTTTGCCTGCATGCTCTCCTTCTGTAGCAATGGCGAGTCCAAAAGGACCTTGGCGGAGTCCGTTTGCATCAGCATGATGTTCAAACTGCGAGGAACTGAACACATGCCATCCTGTTGAACTCTTGACAATGACAGGCAAAGGAATTGCCACGGGCTCCAACTCACCATCACTCGTCTTGATGTCGGTGATGTGCCAATCATGTGAGTCCTTGATATGTTCAAGCACCACATCTTTGGCTGAAAAGTCTTCTGCCCTCATCGCAGGTATCATTACCATCAACATGATTACCATGCAAAGCAGTCGTTTCGTGTGATTCATTATAATCATTTAATGTCTTAATTTCAGTGTAACCACCATCATCACTCCATACATTATTATATATATAATAGCGAATCTGATAGTGTCTTCTCTATTATCTGTGAAGAATACGTAAAGCCCAAAAGTCGTTGCGACGAGCAAAATACGTATCGTTGCCATGATAAGATAGAACTGGGGTAAATGGTCTCGCGAATACTGTCTGACAATGTCATAGCCTTTCACGTAGGCAACCCCCAAGAGTGTAAAGAATGATGCTGCGAGTATTATCTCAATTGTCATTCCGACTTCTCAATGCAGAGTGAAACTTCGTTCTTCTGGACCTCAACAAAACCTCCTAAAATAGGCAATTTCTCTTTGTCATATACTACCACACCCTTTTGTAATACAGAGATGATGGGAGCATGATTGTTCAGAATTTCAAACTGACCCTGCAAGCCTGGAACGACAACGCGTTCAACCTCTCCAGTGAATTCTATCTTTTCGGGCGAAACTATCTTCAGCTTTAGCATAATTTCAATTATCGATTATCTATTATCAACTTATCCATTAGCAGCTTCCAAGAGTTTCTTGGCCTTCTCTTTGGCATCTTCAATAGTTCCAACATTCAGGAAAGCCTGTTCGGGCAGGTCGTCAACCTCACCGTCGAGAATAGCATTGAAGCCTTTGATAGTGTCCTCTATAGGTACCATCACACCAGGCAGACCAGTGAACTGCTCTGCAACAGAGAATGGCTGTGAGAGGAAACGCTGCACACGGCGTGCACGGTTTACTGTCAGTTTGTCCTCGTCTGAGAGTTCGTCCATACCCAAGATGGCGATAATATCCTGCAGTTCTTTGTAGCGCTGCAGAATCTCCTTCACACGCTGGGCACATTCGTAGTGATCCTTGCCTACTACAAGTGGGTCTAGAATTCGTGATGTACTACCTAGAGGATCAACGGCTGGATAAATACCCAACTCGGCAATCTTACGATCGAGCACCGTCGTTGCATCCAAATGAGTAAATGTAGTAGCAGGAGCAGGGTCTGTCAAGTCGTCGGCTGGCACATACACAGCCTGTACCGAGGTAATAGAACCCTTCTTCGTTGAAGTGATTCGTTCCTGCATAGCTCCCATTTCAGAAGCTAGTGTAGGCTGATAACCTACAGCCGAAGGCATACGACCCAAAAGTGCAGAAACCTCTGAACCAGCCTGGGTAAAGCGGAAGATGTTATCTATGAAGAACAGAATATCGGCAGCACCTCCGTCCTTTCCACCACCATCACGGAATCCTTCAGCAACCGTCAATCCTGACAATGCTACAGAAGCACGTGCACCTGGTGGTTCGTTCATCTGACCATAAACCAAGGTGGCTTGACTCTTCTTCATTTCTTCTGGATCTACCAGTGAGAGGTCCCACTTTCCCTGAGCCATTGCTTCCTTGAACTTCTCGCCATACCGGATAACTCCCGATTCAATCATCTCACGAATCAAGTCATTACCCTCACGAGTACGTTCTCCCACTCCGGCAAATACTGAGAATCCATTGTGCCCCTTAGCAATGTTATTAATCAGCTCCATGATAAGTACAGTCTTACCTACACCGGCACCTCCGAACAGACCAATTTTACCACCTTTCAAGTAAGGTTCCAACAGATCAATCACCTTAATACCGGTAGACAAGACCTCCTTGGTGGTAGACAGTTCTTCAAATTTCGGAGCCTCGCGGTGGATGGGATAAGCCCCCTCCATGTTAAGCTGTTTCATACCGTCGATAGGCTGTCCGATAACGTTCAGCATACGACCTTTAATTTGTTCACCTGAAGGCATCAGAATAGGCGATCCCATCGGCTTTGCCTCCAATCCACGCTGCAGTCCGTCAGTATTGTCCATAGCCACACAGCGAACGGTGTCTTCACCAATGTGTTGCTGTACTTCAACTACTAACTGCGAGCCATCAGGACGCTGAATGGTCAGCGCCTCATGAATTTTAGGGAGCACTTTCTCCGCATCCTGTCCCTCTGTATTGAAATACACATCAATAACAGGACCGATGATCTGCGAAATGCGTCCATTAATTTGTGACATAAGCAGTATTAATATTAAATTATTCTTTATGTTTTAGTCAATAGTGATTGCAAAGATACTAAAATTTTTAAATAAAAAGAAACATTCGCGATTTTTTTTCGCAAATGTTTCTTTTTTTATACTATATCAAGAATTATCGAACAGTTTCTATTCCTTTTCCATTACCTTGACAAATCACAGGGATTTCGATAAAAGAACATTATATGCTCAATTCATTAAGCACCTTGATGAGTCGTTTGTCAAAACGCTTGTCGGTACGAATGCACTCTGTGAAGGGCACATAGACCACATCATTATTACGAACGCCCACCATCACATTGCGCTGTCCTTGCTTAATAGCCTCAATAGCACCAACACCTGTTATGGAAGCTAAGATGCGGTCGCGAGCTGACGGAGTACCACCACGCTGAAGGTGACCAAGGATAGAGACACGCACATCGAACTCAGGGAACTCCTTCTTAACACGATCGGCATAAAAAAGTGCACCACATTTAGGACTCTCTGATACGATGACAATACACGACTTTTTAGATTTGCGGATACCTCGTCCCATGAATTCAGCCAACTGGTCGACATCGGTAACCTCTTCTGGAACAATGGCAGCTTCTGCACCACACGCAATAGCACAATTCTGAGCGAGGAAACCTGCATCTCGACCCATCACCTCAACAAAGAAGATTCGTTCGTGGGAATTGGCTGTATCACGAATACGGTCAACACACTCCATAATGGTGTTCATCGTTGTATCGTAACCGATGGTTGAGTCAGTACCATAGAGGTCATTATCAATAGTGCCGGGCAAACCTATCACAGGGTAGTCAAACTCCATACCGAAGTTGCGAGCACCTGTGAGCGAACCATTACCTCCGATAACAACCAAAGCATCAATTTCTTCCTTCATACAAGTGTCGTAAGCCTTCTGCATACCTTCCAGAGTCATAAACTCCTTAGAACGAGCAGTCTTAAGGATGGTACCACCACGAGTAATAATACCAGAAACATTCTCAGTTGTAAACTGCTTGACTTCACCCTTAATAAGACCATCGTAGCCACGATAAATACCTTTGATGGTGAAACCATTGTAGATGCCAGCACGGGTGACGGCACGAATAGCTGCATTCATGCCTGGGGAGTCACCTCCAGATGTCAAAATTCCGATAGTTTTAATTTTACTCATAATTATCTTAGATTAGGTTTATTTCAATCCACAAGGCCAATAGACCGACTATCCAGCCAACAGCCACTTTCGGAGTAAGGTTCTTAAGATACCACCAAAGACGCACATGTTCCATCTTCATCAGAGCAAGTCCACTGGTAGAGCCAACACAAAGCAAACAACCACCGACGGCTGTGCAATATGCTATAATTTCCCAATATGCACCATTGGTGGTCATATCGCCTACTTCTGAAATCTGATAAAGCATAATGTCACTGACGGCAATGGTAAAGCTGTCAATCAAAGAACTGAAGATACCAGAGCTAATGCCGATGAACCAGATATTATGAATGTAATCGTCGAACCATGCTGCAATGTCGCTAAAGACACCTGTCTCGGCAACAACACCTAGCCCTAACATGATACCCATCACAAACAGCATCTGCTGGATAGCGCCATACTGTAAGGCTCTGGGAATTCGACGCTGAGCCATCTGGTCTGCATTCATCAGTTTGTGATTGAATGCCTCGTTGATAACCCACAATACACTAAGTGTACACAATGCACCAAGAAATGGTGCTAGTTTAGTGATGTTATGGAAAGTAGGGATGAACCACAATCCCCCAATACCAACAAAAAGCATCACAAGGCGTTGCCAACGATTCAAGCGAGTGTCATCACCACGATATGGCGAGGTACTCCATTCGCAATCCAGCCGATCAGGCAATTGGTAATTAATAAAAATTGTGGGAACTATCCATGCCAAGAGAGCCGGGACAACGAGATAGGCAGAGAAATGAGTTGCTGTAACAGCCCCATCGCCCCATAGGATTAATCCTGTCGGGTCGCCTATAACTGTAAAGCATCCACCACAGGTAGCAGAAAGTACTATGGCAGAACCTACTAGCATGCGTTGACGACCGCTCTGAACGATATTATGCATAATGACCAGCATCATAGTGGTGGTGGTCAAGTTATCAAGATTGGCAGAAAGAATGAATGTGGCAAGGGTAATGGTCCACAACAAGCGTTTAGAATTGCGAGTACGAATCCATTCCGTAATAAAATCGAAACATCCATTGTTGTTAAGCAGTTCAATGATAGACATAGTTGCCAACAGAAACATTACAATGGCTGCCGCCTTACCCACATAATTTAGAAAGATGTGATCATATATAAAAAACTTTACGGTTTCACTTGTAGGCTCTGCACCAGCGAGATATCCCAGATAGTCGTTTGGATACTGCTGCATTACGAAGTCTGTACCATAGCACACATAGAATACCCAGCCTGCTGTGCCTAGAAACATGGCGATAGCAGCTTTATTTACACCTGTCAGGTGTCCTGTTGCAATCAACAGGTAAGAGGCTATTAGCAATAGTACTATAATCAGTGTCATGAAACAAATGTTTTAGTTTCCGACGACAAAGTTATAAAAAAAAAGTCAATCAACAAGAAAATATAGGTATTTTTTCAATCTCGGTCGTCAAGAACCCGAAATTTGGAACGTCGACGTTGAAGTTCTTGTAATGACAATTCTACTGTCAATGCATTGGGAATGTCTATTCGGCATTGTCCTAACGAACGGCCTATAGCATCTATAGCGCAACTGGCACCTGCATAGTGAGAATAGGAATCATCTCCCACTCTGTTTACACCTATGAGATAGGCTTGATTTTCTATAGCCCTAGCACGGGTAAGTATTTGCCAGGCAGACTGTCGCGAACAAGGCCAATTGGCAACTACCACCATCATGTCGAAATTGTGTTCGTCAGAATAGCGACTCCAACAAGGGAAACGCAAGTCATAACAAGTCAGCAGAAGAATCCGGAACCTTTCATATTCAACAATAGTATGTGTCTGCCCTGCGGTGTAATACTGATGCTCACCTCCATAGGTAAACAGGTGATGTTTGTCGTAATAGGCATTCTGGCAACTGCGCCCGTTAATGAAATAATGTCGGTTCCTATACGTACCATCAGTCAAACGGACAGCCAGGCTGCCACAAATGGCGCACTTTCTTTCTGAAGCGATATGGTTCATCCACATCAGTGCAATATTGTCTTCTTCGTCATGGGCAATACCTTCAGGGCGTGTAGCAAAGCCAGTACTCCACATCTCTGGAAGGACATACAAGTCACTCCCTACAGCTGAATCCATCAGTTGCTCAGCCCTATGAATATTTTCATCGGCATCGCCCCATGCTATATCAGTCTGTAAGAGAGTAACTTTCATATCCCAACAACTATTTGCCTATGCAATGATACTCGAACTCGTTCTCGTGTAGTTCCTCGATATCAAAAATATTTCGTCCGTCAATAACCAAAGGCCGTTTCATAGCTTTTTTGATAACACCCCATGTGGGTAAGCGGAATTCTTTCCATTCCGTCAGCAAAAGCAGAGCGTCAGCATCCAAAACGGCATCATACATATCGCGACAGTATGTGATTTTGTCACCAATACGGCGCTTACATTCGTTCATGGCAACGGGGTCATAGGCACGAACCACGCAGCCCGCTTCGAGCAGCAAATTAATCATCACCAACGCTGTTGACTCGCGCATATCGTCGGTCTCAGGCTTAAAGGAGAGACCCCACATTGCTATAGTTTTGCCCTTTAGCGACTGGCCATCAAAGGCTTTCTGAAGTTTCTCGAAGAGGATTGACTTCTGCTTCTCATTGACACGCTCAACTGCCTTCAGCACTTCCATCGAATAACCGTTCTGGTCGGCTGTCTTGATGAGTGCCTTTACATCCTTGGGGAAACAGCTACCGCCGTAACCACATCCGGCATAGAGAAACTTACGACCGATACGAGTATCAGCGCCAATACCAGCACGAACCATGTTAACGTCAGCCCCTACCCGTTCGCAAAGGTTGGCAATATCATTCATAAATGAAATACGAGTAGCCAACATAGAGTTAGCAGCATATTTCGTCATTTCGGCGGAAGGGATATCCATGAAAATCACACGGAAATTATTAAGAAGGAACGGCTTATAAAGTTTGCTTAATACCTTCTTGGCATGTTCACTCTCTACGCCCACTACAACACGATCGGGCGACATGAAATCCTTTATGGCATTACCTTCTTTCAAGAATTCGGGATTAGAAGCCACATCGAACTCAATATCGACGCCACGTTTCTGCAATTCCTCTTCAATAGTACGGCGCACCTTCTTGGCCGTTCCCACAGGAACTGTTGACTTTGTAACAACAACCACATAATGGTTAAGATTCTGACCGATGGTTCTAGCTACCTGTAACACATATTTCAAATCTGCAGAGCCGTCTTCATCAGGAGGCGTGCCAACAGCAGAAAACACTATCTGCACATCGTCCAAGACAGAAGTCAAATCGGTCGTAAATTTCAAACGACCAGCAGAAAAGTTCTTTTTCACCAATTCATCGAGACCCGGTTCATAAATAGGAATCTCTCCATTCTTCAAACGCTCGATTTTGTCTGCATCTACATCAACGCATGTTACATTGGCACCTGTATCTGCGAAACAAGCACCAGACACGAGTCCAACATAACCCGTTCCAACAACTGCTATATTCATTTCTATATATAATTGATAATTAAAAAGTTAATCGAAAAGTTCTGCATCTTTCATTAAAGGCTGTTTCAAATCCTTTTCACTGGTAATAACCTCCTCGGGATTGATGGGCCACAGGATGTTAAGATCAGGATCATTCCAGCGGATGCCTGCATCACATTGTGGTGCATAGGGATTATCCACCTTATAAGTAAATATAGCTTCCTCACTCAAAACCAGGAACCCATGGGCAAAACCACGTGGAATAAAGAACTGACGTTTGTTGTCCTCGCTCAATTCCACCATCACGTGCTGGCCGAAAGTAGGACTGCTTTTACGGATGTCCACAGCAACATCAAGTACACATCCCTTGATAACCCGCACTAATTTTGCCTGCGAAGCACTACCTTTTTGATAATGCAGCCCACGCAAAACGCCCTTCGACGACTTCGACTCATTGTCTTGAACAAAGTTTACAGGTCCGATTTTCTCGTTGAATTCGGATTGTTTCCAAGCCTCAAAGAAATATCCTCGAGCGTCGTTAAATACACGAGGCTCAATAATATACACACCTTTGATTGCAGTTTCTATATATTCCATACTCTAAAATGACACTGCAAAAATAGTAATTATTTGTCGGAAAACAAAAACTTTTATGCTTTTTATAACTTTAAAATGAATTTTCCTTGCACGTTTCATAAAAAATATCTATTTTTGCACTGTGATTGAATTAGCTAAACATATTGAAACGCTCCTTTTGAGCAATGATTGTGTGGCAGTGCCAGGCTTTGGAGGCTTTGTTGCTCATTACGTTCCTGCCCGTATTGACGAGAACGATGGAATGTTTTTACCCCCAATGCGTACCACAGGATTCAATTCTCAATTGAAGATGAACGACTCATTGCTGGTTCAATCTTATGTAGAAGCTTACGACATCAGCTATCCTGAAGCCCTGCGCAAGATAGAACAAGAAGTCGATGAAATAAGGGAAATAGTATCACGAGAAGGCTTATATATTCTAAACGGAATCGGCACTTTGGAAACTAATGACGAAGGCAGCTATAGCTTTGTTCCCTATGGAGCAGGCATTCTAACCCCTTATCTCTACGGTTTAAGCTCTTACGAATTTAGTTTACTAAAATCAACGCAAAACGTTAATACAAAGCCTATTACCGCAAGGGAACCAGTCGTAGAAGCAGCTTCTTCTGAAATGATTGAAGAAGAAAACGAAACAGAAAGCCCGTCGCTTATCGACTTTATGGAGGAAGAGGATGATGACCATGCCATTCATGTCAAAATGTCATGGATTCGGAACACCGTTGCCGTTGCTGCAGCAATAGTTCTCTTTTTCCTGTTGACCACACCTGTTGCAAATAGCGATATGCAATCGCAATCCATGAGCATGTTGAAGAACTCGGTAATAGACCGACTCTTACCAAAGGATTCCAATATGGCTCCTGCAACCCCTGTGATTGCTCCTGAGAATGTGGTAACACAAAAGACAGAAGCAAAAAAGGGCACAAAACATGACAGTTCAACAGAACAGTCGAAGCCCAAAGACAAAGTAGTTGACAAAGCCACAGCCAATCCCTATTGTATAGTATTGGCAAGTCAGGTTAAGCGTTCCAATGCAGAAATATTCGTCAAAAAGTTACGTAACAGAGGTTTTAAGGACACAGACATTAATGTACATAATGGAGTAGTTCGCGTTGTATATGGACATTTCAAGTCGGAGAGCGAGGCTTATTCCGAGCTTCACGAGTTACGTTTTGAAGAAGATTTCGAGGAAGGATGGGTATATAAAAGGAGTATAGAAGGATGAAGCGAGTACGTTGTCCCAAATGTGATACCTATATATCTTTCGACGAAAGCAAGTATGAGCCAGGGCAGTCGCTTGTTTTCCAATGCAACGAGTGTGGCAAGCAGTTTGGCATCCGCATTGGTGTTTCCAAACTGAGAGACACGCAGAAGGAAGAGAACCTGAAATTACAGACATCCTCCCTTGAAACCGAGTATGGCAGCATCGTTGTGATTGAAAATGTATTCCACTTCAAGCAGGAAATTCCCCTTCAAATGGGAGATAATGTAATAGGTCGCTATCAGAAGGGCAATCCCATCAATACTCCTTTTGAAACTGTTGACCCCAGTGTCGATCTCAATCATTGCACTCTCAATGTGAGCCGTAACAAGCGTGGAGAGCTTATTTACACGCTGAGCGACAACAATAGTAATACAGGAACTTTCGTCGATAATGTCGAACTAAAGCCCCGTGAGCGTCGCAGGATAGAAGATGGCACTCTTTTCACCCTTGGAGCCACTAGTATTATTCTTCGAGCAACTTCCAATAGCTGATTTTCAGGATTACCTTTGGTAATGTGAAATTAATTTTGTAATTTTGCACGCTAAATAGTAAACTGAAATTAGAATGGAAATGAAGAAACCAACAGCCATCTTGCTTCTGCATTGTCCCGATCAACAGGGTATTATATCAGAAGTTACTCGCTTTATCACTGATAATCAAGGGAATATCGTTTATCTCGACCAATATGTTGACAAACAGGACGGAATGTTTTTCATGCGCATCGAGTGGGAACTTGAAAGCTTCCTGATTCCACGCGAAAAAATACAGGAATATATCAATACGCTATATGCCCAGCGTTATAAGATGACTTGCAAGCTCTATTTCAGCGACAAGCGTCCAAGAATGGCAATCTTTGTATCGAAGATGAGTCATTGCCTCTACGATCTGCTGGCTCGCTGGAAAGCAGGTGAATGGGAGATTGATATTCCCTGTATTGTGTCGAATCATGACGACCTACGCTATGTTGCCGAACAGTTTAATATTCCCTACTATGTCTTTAGCATTAAGAAAGACCACTCTAACAAAGCTGAAGTAGAAGCAGCCGAAATGGAACTGTTGCGTAAGAACGAAGTCACCTTTATCGTATTGGCCCGTTACATGCAGATTATTTCTGACGAGATGATTGCAGCCTACCCCAACCACATCATAAACATTCACCACTCGTTCCTTCCTGCCTTCATCGGTGCCAAGCCTTATCATCAGGCATGGGAGCGCGGTGTGAAGATTATTGGAGCCACCAGCCACTATGTGACAGCCGAACTGGATGCCGGACCTATCATTGAACAAGACGTCACACGCATCACCCACAAGGATACTCCCGAGAGTCTCGTGCTGAAGGGTAAGGATTTAGAGAAGATAGTGCTTTCACATGCCGTTTCAAAACATATCCAGCGTAAGATACTGACTTATAAGAATAAGACGATTATTTTCTCATGAACGTAGCTATCGTTAAATATAATGCCGGCAATATCTATTCAGTGGTCAATGCCCTCCGACGACTAGGGATTGAGCCTCTGCTAACTGACAACGCCGAACAACTGCAGAAAGCCGACCGCGTTCTGTTTCCTGGACAGGGAGAGGCCCGTGGTGCTATGAACTATCTGAAAGCACGCAGACTCGACGAGATTATTCGCGATTTAAAACAACCCGTCTTAGGTATCTGCATTGGTCAGCAACTGCTCTGTCGTCATTCCGAAGAGGGTGATACCGATTGTATTGGTGTTTTCGATGCCGATGTGAAGCGATTCCTGCCTGAGCGCCACGAAGACAAGGTGCCCTGCATGGGATGGAACGAGATAAAGTTTAGCGATGAGGGCTCTGCGCTAAGAGACCCCCTTTTTGCTGGGTTGGGCGAACACCCTTATGTGTATTTCGTCCATTCCTTTTATGTGCCCCTCTGCTCTGAGACTGCAGCCATTTCCGACTACATTCTGCCCTACTCGTCAGCCATGCACAAGGGCAATTTCCATGCCTGCCAGTTTCACCCGGAAAAGAGTGGAGCTGTTGGAGAAAAAATTTTAAAGAATTTCTTAGCATTATGATAGAACTGATTCCTGCCATCGACATAATCAACGGCCAATGCGTTCGCCTGACCAAGGGAGATTACGATCAGAAGACCGTTTATCGCGACTCGCCTGCCGAAGTGGCTCAAGAGTTTGAATCCATTGGTTTCAAGCGTCTTCATGTCGTAGATCTCGACGGTGCAAAGTCAAAACACATCGTCAACACCAATGTTCTCAGGCAGATTGTCTTACGAACCCATCTCTGCGTTGATTTCGGAGGAGGCATCAAGACTGACGATGATATTGAGACAGCCTTTGCTAACGGTGCCGAGATGGTGACAGTAGGTTCGATAGCCGTTACTAATCCCGACCTGTTCATCTCGTGGCTACAGATTTATGGCGCAGACCGACTGATACTGGGTGCAGATGTCCGTAACGGGAAAATCAGTATTAACGGCTGGAAAGAAGACTCGACGGAAGACCTGCTTCCTTTCCTTAAGAAATACATTGATGCAGGAGTCAAGAATGTGCTCTGCACAGAGATTTCAAAAGACGGCACATTACAAGGTCCTGCCATCGACCTCTATAAGCGTGTGATGCAAGAATATCCCGATCTGCACCTGATAGCCAGTGGAGGTGTTTCGAGCATCGACGATATCCGCGCCCTCGATGCAGCCGGCATTCCTGCTGTAGTTTTTGGAAAAGCAATATATGAGGGGAAGATTGACCTTCATGAACTGATAAATGTAATTTGAGAAATATGTCATTAGCAAAACGTATTATACCTTGTCTGGATGTAAAAGACGGTGAGACGGTCAAAGGAACCAACTTTATCAATCTCCGTTCTGCGGGCGACCCAGTAGAACTGGGCAAGGCATATTCCGAGCAGGGTGCCGATGAACTAGTATTCCTTGATATCACAGCGTCCTTTGAGGGCCGTAAGACGTTTACGGAAATGGTAACCAAGGTGGCTGAGACATTGAATATCCCTTTTACTGTAGGCGGTGGCATTAACGAGCTGAAGGATGTGGAGCGACTGCTCTATGCCGGTGCCGATAAGGTGAGCGTGAACAGTGCTGCGATTCACCGTCCAGAACTTATAGACGAGATAACCACCCGGTTCGGCAGTCAGGTTTGTGTCGTTGCCATTGATGCCCGCTTAGACGACGATGGATGGCACTGCTATCTGAAAGGAGGTCGTGAACGCACCGAGCGAGGACTCTTCGAGTGGGCTCACGAGGCGCAAGAGCGTGGTGCTGGCGAGATACTCTTCACGTCGATGAATCACGACGGAACAAAGAACGGTTATGCCAATGAGGCTCTTCACCAGTTGGCCGACAATCTCTCTATTCCCATAATCGCCAGCGGTGGGGCCGGCAAGCGCGAACATTTCCGTGATGTATTCCTTGAAGGTCATGCCGACGCTGCTCTGGCAGCTTCCGTCTTCCATTTTGGCGAGATACCTGTACCCGAATTAAAACAATACTTAGCTAACGAAGGAATTAATGTAAGATTATGAAGATAGATTTCGAAAAGATGGGCGGACTTGTACCCGCAATCATCCAGGATGCAACGACAAAGAATGTGTTGATGTTAGGCTTTATGAACGAGGAAGCCTATCAAAAGACCATTGATACCCGGCACGTCACTTTCTGGAGCCGTACGCGCCAGACACTTTGGACCAAGGGAGAGACCAGCGGCCACTTCCTCAATTTGGTCAGTATGCAGATTGATTGTGATAACGACACGCTCCTGGTAAAGGTCAACCCAGTCGGTCCTACCTGTCATAAAGGAACCGATACCTGCTGGGGCGAGGACAACGACAAAAATCCCCTACTCTTCCTCGGTGAACTGCAGGATTTTATCAATAAGCGCAAGGAAGAGATGCCCGAGGGCTCCTATACCACCAGCCTTTTTACCAAGGGTGTGAACAAGATTGCCCAGAAAGTGGGCGAAGAGGCCTTGGAAACAGTTATCGAGGCCACCAACGGCACCAACGACCATTTGGTCTATGAGGCCAGCGATCTGCTCTATCATCTTCTTGTGCTGCTGACAGAGAAGGGACTTCGTATCGAGGATGTTGCTTCTGAACTGCAACAGCGCCACGATCCCAATTGGGACAAGCAACGCCGTGAAGCCAAGGCCAAGGGCGAAATGAAATAAATTGTAACCAGCAAATAAAATAATAAGATGTTAATAGATTATCAGAAAGCAAATATCTATCAGAAAGATGGCATTCTCGTGCTGAAGGAAGTTGACTTCCACGTTGACGAGGGCGAGTTTATTTACATCATCGGTCGTGTAGGTGCCGGTAAGAGCACCTTGTTGAAGACCCTTTATTTCGAGTTGGATGTCAACGAGGCCGATAATGCCTTTGTACTCAACCACGACCTTCGCGGACTGAAACGCAAGTACATCCCAGCCCTTCGTCGCCAGATGGGTATCATCTTTCAGGACTTCCAGTTGCTGGGCGACCGCACCGTTCACGACAACCTTGCTTTCGTTCTGAAAGCAACAGGTTGGAAGAATAATGACGAGATAGAAGAGCGAATCAACGACGTGCTGGAGGATGTGGAAATGAAAGACTATGTCGACCGTTTCCCTCACGAGTTGTCCGGAGGAGAGCAACAGCGCATCGCCATTGCCCGTGCTATTCTGAACAAGCCGAAGATAATCATCGCCGACGAGCCTACCGGTAATCTCGACACCGAGACAGCAGCCAACATCATCAGCCTGCTGCGTCAGGTTACCCAAATGGGCACTGCCGTTGTGATGACTACTCACAACATCCCTTTGTTGAAGGATTTCCCCGGTATTGTCTATCGTTGCATCGACGGTCATGTAGAGGAAATCACCAACGACTACAACAAGATAGCCGCCTACGAACAGGAGAATGAGCCAGAGGAAATTCGCAAGGTTGACTATTCTACACGTGAGGACATATAATAGACAAAAATGTAAAAACTAAAACATACGACAATGAAAGTAATGAAGTTTGGCGGTACATCGGTAGGAAGCCCAGACCGCATGAAGGAAGTAACGAAACTGGTCACCAAGTCAGGTGAGCCTGTTTTTGTAGTTTTGTCAGCTATGGCCGGAACCACCAATTCGCTGGTGGAAATCTCTGACTATCTCTACAAGAAGAATCCAGAAGGTGCCAATGAAGTCATCAATGTCCTTGAGCGCAAGTACATGAAGCACATTGATGAACTCTATTCTACCAACGAGAAGAAAGAGACTACCCGCGAATTCATCAACAATGAGATGGACTATCTGCGCTCTTTCACCAAAGAACTCTTCACATCGTTTGAAGAGAAGAGCATTGTGGCTCAGGGCGAGTTGATATCCACCAATATGGTAGTCAACTACATGAACGAGATAGGCATCAAAGCCGTGCTGCTCAATGCCCTCGATTTCATGCGAACCGACAAGAATTCCGAGCCCGACCCAGTCTATATCCGCGAAAAGTTGTCAGCTATCATGGCCAACAACGAGGGCTATCAGGTTTATGTCACTCAGGGTTTCATCTGCCGTAATGCCTATGGCGAAATCGACAACCTGCAGCGTGGTGGCAGCGATTACTCCGCTTCACTCATCGGTGCTGCACTGAATGCTGAGGAAATTCAGATTTGGACAGACATCGACGGAATGCACAATAACGATCCCCGCGTGGTTGACCATACGGCTCCCGTTCATCAGTTGCATTTCGAGGAGGCTGCCGAGTTAGCCTACTTCGGAGCCAAGATTCTCCACCCCACCTGCATTCAGCCTGCTAAATATGCCGGCATTCCTGTCCGTCTGCTTAACACGATGGATCCCGATGCCGAGGGCACTATCATTTCCAATCAGACGGAATATGGCAAGATAAAGGCTGTTGCTGCCAAGGACAACATCATCGCCATCAAAATCAAGTCGAGCCGCATGTTGCTGGCTACCGGTTTCCTGCGCAAGGTATTCGAGATTTTCGAGAGCTACCAGACTCCTATCGATATGGTGTGCACTTCTGAGGTTGGTGTTTCTATGTCAATTGACAATTCTTCCCACCTGGGTGAGATTGTCGATGAACTGAAGAAATACGGCACCGTGACCGTCGATACCAACATGTGCATCATCTGCGTTGTGGGCGACCTCGACTGGTCGAACATCGGTTTCGAAACACTCGCACTCGATGCCATGAAGAATATCCCCGTTCGCATGGTCAGCTATGGAGGTTCTAACTACAACATCTCGTTCCTCATCCGCGAGGAAGACAAGAAGCGTGCCCTCCAGAGTTTGAGCAACACATTATTTAATAAATAACACAACAGCAACACAACACAATGGCAAAAGGAGTATTTCCTATCAATAAATTCCAGCAGCTGCAGACACCGTTCTACTATTACGATACGGAACTGTTGCGAAAGACGCTGCAGGCTATCAATACCGAAGCCGCTAAGCATGAGGGCTTTGTGGTTCACTATGCCGTCAAGGCCAATGCCAACCCTCAGATACTGCGCACTATCCGTCAGGCAGGACTTGGCGCCGACTGTGTCAGCGGTGGTGAGATAGAAGCCTCGCTGCGCGCCGGTTTTCCTGCAACAAAGATTGTTTATGCCGGTGTCGGCAAGAGCGACTGGGAAATCAATCTCGGTCTCGACAACGACATATTCTGCTTCAATGTCGAAAGCATTCCCGAACTGGAGGTTATCAACGAACTGGCAGCCCAAAGGGGCAAGACGGCCCGTGTGGCTTTCCGTCTCAACCCCAACGTCGGTGCCCATACTCATGCCAACATCACTACTGGATTGGCTGAGAATAAGTTTGGTATTGCCATGCGCGACATGTTGAGTGTCATCGAGGAAGCTAAGACCATGCAACATATCAAGGTTGTAGGGCTTCATTTCCACATCGGTAGTCAGATACTCGATATGGGCGACTTCGAGGCACTCTGCAATCGCATCAACGAATTGCAGAATCTGTTGGAGCAACACCGCATTGTCATGGAGCACATCAATGTAGGTGGCGGATTGGGTGTAGATTATCAACATCCTAACCGCGTGCCGATTCCTGATTTCAAGGACTATTTCGACACCTATGCCAAGAAACTTAAGTTACGCCCTGGCCAGACGCTCCATTTCGAACTGGGACGTGCCGTTGTGGCTCAGTGCGGCAGTCTTATCACGCGTACCTTATATATAAAGAAGGGGGCCACCAAGCAGTTCTGCATTGTCGATGCCGGTTTCACCGACCTCATTCGTCCTGCGCTCTATCAGGCTTACCATAAGATAGAAAACATCACGAGCGAGGAGACTGCCCAGTCTTACGATGTGGTAGGTCCCATCTGCGAATCAACTGATGTTTTTGCCAAGCATATCGACCTCAACGCTTGTCGTCGTGGTGATTTGCTGGCCATCCGCTCAGCCGGAGCCTATGGCGAAATCATGGCTTCGCAATACAATTGTCGCCGTTTGCCGCAGGGCTATACGTCAGATGAGTTATAAACTATAAAAATGACAGAACAGACAAACAACAACGTTCCACAACTGTCCTTCGTCATGGTTGTTCACGACGATGAAACAGCTATCGAGCAGCATCTGGCGCAGTTTTTCCACCAGGAGTGTGCCACCCCTTATGAAGTTATCGTTGTCGATGATGCCTCGACTGATAACACATCCGATTTGCTGAGAAGCATGAAGGTGAAATATCCGCAGCTGCATGCCACGTTTTTTCCCAAGTCAGTGCCAAATCCGAGTCGCATGCAATTGGCGCTCTATGTGGGCGTAAAGGCAGCCAAGAGCGACATCATTGTGCTATCCGACATCAACCGTCCGCCCACATCACCTCAGTGGATTGACGGGTTAGTCGCTCAAATGGCAGACCATCTCTCTGAGGCAGTCATGATCTATACCGGTCGTAAACATCCTGATGATGTGACATTCCAATTGTTCACTCAGCTCGAAGATGCAGAACCAATGCTCCGCAAGGCTGAGCGCCGTTCTGGCAAGGGGCATCAGGCCAGACACTTTAAACTGAAGCGTGGCAATTACGATGCGGTTGCCATTACCTCCCAGCGAATCTATGATGCCATCCGCTTCTATGACACTTCTATTAAGTGGTTCAGTCTGCTGGGGCTTCGCCTTCAGGTGTTTTTCAAGAATCTGATAGATTAAACATTCAACTATTCCCATGAAGATACTGCATTATATCCCACAAAGCGACGACCTTATCAATCGCTATGTCAACTTGCTTACTGACAGCATGGGACTCGAGGCCAACAACACCGTTGCCACTTCCGAAGGTGACGCCAAGGAAAGTCTGAACTCCAGTCCCTATGATATTCTGCATATTCACGGTTGCTGGCAACGGTCGGCGTATCGCATTTTCAAAATGGCTGCCGACAAAGGTGTCCGCATGGTGCTCTCGCCCTATGGACAACTGGAGCCGTGGGTGGTCGATGAGAATTACTGGAAAGAGAAACTGCCTAAGAAACTGCTCTATCAGCGCCACCTCGTCGAAGAGGCTTATGCCGTTATCATTCAAGGCAAGATGGAAGAGGAATGCATTCGGAAACTGGGTTGGAACCAGCGCATGGAAATCATCCGCAACCCCATCATCACCCACTCCATCACCTCTACCGAAATGGCACAAAAGACCTATACCGTCTATCGCAAGGTGCTTGACAGCAATACCATTGAACTGATGAAACCGCAGACCGGCAATATGCTGCGATGCTTCATCAAGGCAGGCATTACCGGTGACAACCGTTGGGTGACCGACGACCTCATCACCATTGCCGACTATGAGCAGTGGCGACATCTGCTTTGCTATGCCCATCAGGAGAACATCTACAGCATCGTATTGCGCGGTGCCCATCTGCTGAACTATCAAGTGCCCGACATTGACGTGCACAGAATCAACAGTTACCTGCCCCAGATGGATGCCACCCCTAAGACTATCCAAGAGAGCATCGGACTTCAATATGCTTCTGAGAACGACCGTCTGGAAGCCACTTTCCGGCAGATACGCAAACTCGTTCTGCACCGCCAACTCACTATCAGTCACCTATGCGAAATTGACAAGGAACTGCGCGAGCACGATGTCGAGGAAGACCACCTTGCTGAGACGCTTCGCGACGACAAGCTCTACAAGATGGCGTGTCGCACTATGCAACTGCTGGCCGACTTCACAGGGTTCGACGAAGGGTTTATGCCAGTACCGCCGCTCAACGACCGCATTACCAAGCAAATACATCAACAAATTTATAATCACCTGAAGATATGAATCTACAAACTACTACTGACCAACATAAACTACAACTCGACATGCAGTACCTCAAACTGCTGTCCAACTCGTTCCCGACAATAGCAGCTGCCGCTACCGAGATAATCAATCTCGAAGCCATCATGAATCTGCCCAAGGGAACCGAACACTTTCTGGCCGACCTGCACGGCGAGAGCGAAGCCTTCCTCCATGTATTGAAGAATGCCTCGGGCAACATCAAGCGTAAAGTCACCGAACTCTTTGCCGGCGATATCCGCGACAAGGAGCGACGCGAGCTCTGCACCCTCATCTACTATCCCGAACAGAAGATAGAACTCATCAAGGCTGCCGAAACCGACATCGAGGACTGGTATCACATCACCATCCACCGACTGGTGGCTGTCTGCCGCGACGTCAGCAGCAAATATACTCGCTCGAAGGTGCGCAAGGCACTGCCCGAAGACTTCGGCTACATCATCGAGGAACTGCTGCACGAGCGCACCGACGACACCGACAAGGCAGCTTATGTCAGCGTCATCGTCGATACCATCATCTCTACAGGGCGTGCCGACGATTTCATCATTGCCCTGTGCAACGTCATCCAGCGACTGGCCATCGACCAACTGCACATTCTTGGCGACATCTACGACCGAGGCTCGGGTGCCCACATCATTCTCGACACCATGCGGCAATACCATTCCTGGGATATCCAGTGGGGCAACCACGACATTCTGTGGATGGGAGCCTGTGCCGGCAACGATGCCTGCATCTGCAATGTGCTGCGACTCTCACTCCGCTATGCCAATCTCGCCACACTGGAGGAGGGCTATGGCATCAACCTCGTGCCACTGGCCACCTTTGCTATGGATACCTATGGCGACGACCCCTGCCAGGAGTTCGTTCCCCGACTGCTGAAGGGCAACACCCTCGACGATAAGACCATGCGCCTCACAGCCCAGATGCACAAAGCCATCTCCGTGCTGCAGTTCAAGACCGAGGCTCAGATATTCAAGCGCCGTCCCGAGTGGATGATGCAAGACCGCTGTCTGCTCGAAGCCGTTGATTACGAGAAAGGCATCTGCCGACTTGATGGCAAAGACTATCCGATGACTTCGTGCCATTTCCCCACCATCGACCCAAGCGACCCCTGCCGGCTTACTCCTGACGAGGAACTGCTCATGCAGAAACTGCACCATAGCTTCCGGGTGTGTGAAAAACTGCGCAAGCACACCAAAATGCTGCTTTCGCATGGTTGCATGTTCAAAATCAGCAACCACAACCTGCTCTTCCATGCCTCCTGTCCGCTCAATGCCGACGGCAGTCTGAAGGAAGTTGAACTCTACGACGGCAAACGCTATCAGGGCAAGGAACTGATGCACAACATCGGCATGATAATCCGTGCTGCCTTCACCAGCGACACCGACCCCACCCTGCGCCAGTTTGCCAAAGACTATTTCCTCTATCTCTGGTGCGGCAAGGACTCACCACTCTTCGACAAGTCGAAAATGGCCACCTTCGAACGCTATTTCCTCAAGGACAAAGAGACTTACAAGGAAGAGAAAGGATATTATTTCCAGTTGCGCGACAACGAGGCTGTTTGTGACCGCATCATGGATGCCTTCGGGATAAGCGGTCCCAACCGCCACATCATCAATGGTCATGTTCCCGTGCATGCCTCTAAAGGCGAGAATCCCATCAAGGCCAACGGCAAACTGATGGTTATCGACGGAGGCTTTTCCGAGGCCTATCATAAGGAAACCGGTATTGCAGGATACACATTAGTTTACCACAGCCGAGGTTTCCAATTGGTTCAGCATGAGCCTTTTATGAGTGCGTCAGACGCCATTCAAAAGGGGACTGATATCAAATCGACAACCCAACTTGTCGAACTCTCAGCTCACCGCATGTTGGTAGCCGATACCGACAAAGGCGACGAACTGCGTTCCCAGGTCAACGACTTGCGCCAGTTGCTCTATGCCTATCGTCACGGCATATTACAAGAAAAGAAATGAAACATCAGATCATCATTGCCCTCGGCTCCACCCACCTGCCCGTAGCCCATATCCAGTGGGCTTCGCAGCGGCTCACCCATTTGTTTGACGATGTGCGGTTAAGCCGCTGTCTGTGGACGCAGGACATCAAGGGCACCGGCATCTGGTATATGAACCGACTGGCCTATGCCACCACTGCCCTCCCCGTTGACCAACTGCAGGCACTACTCAAAGACATCGAGGCAGAGACAGGTCGCACCAAACAGTGCATCACCATCGATCTCGACCTCATGCAATACGACAGCCAGCGTTATCACGACATAGACTGGGAGCGGCCATATATTCAGAAATTAAAAAGCTGACCATCAATTAGGAATAATATGAGAATTGTTATCGTTGGAGCAGGATCGACAGGAACCCATCTTGCGAAATATCTTTCCGGTGAGGAAATGGACATCTATATCATTGATAAAGATGCCTCAAAACTCTCTATGCTTGATTCCGAATACAACCTGATGACGATAGAGGGCGACGGTACTGCGTTTTCCACTCTCCGACAGGCTGACGTGGGCAAAAGCGAACTGGTGGTTGCCGTGACGGATGTAGCTGAACGCAACATCGTGATATGCGGAGTGGCGAAGTCGATGGGTGCCAGAATGACGGTGGCAAGAGTGGACAGGCACGACTATATAGAACCGTGCAATCTGGAAGCGCTGCATGCGATGGGAGTTGACAATGCCGTCTTTCCGGAATACCTGCTGGCAAAGGGCATCAACGAGGCGCTGAAACATCCTTGGGCAAGAAGCTGGTACGAGTTTAACAAGGGCGAAATGATTATGATGGGCATTCGCCTTGCCGACAATGCTCCCATTGTGGGCAAATACCTTCGCGAACTGGCTCAAAGGGAGCGTTTCTTCCATGTGGTAGCCATCCGCAGGCATTTCACCACGCTGATACCTAAGGGCGACACGCAATTGCAGCCCGGCGACATCCTGTATGTCACCATATCGTCAGCCGATCAGGAGAAACTGGGCACCTTGACTGGGATGCAGCTGTTCGACATCAAGAATGTTTTGATAGCCGGTAGTGGGAAAATCGTTGAAATGACACTGGAGACAGCACCGAAGACCTTCAGTTTTACGGTGATAGACAACGATTTCAACCGAGCCCGTGATCTGATACACCAATGTCCTTCATGCGACGTGATAGTGGGTGAAGCCGGCGATCCCAACGTTCTGGAAGAGGCAGGAGTGGGAAAAGCCGATGCGTTTGTGTCGCTGACGAAATCGTCTGAGGGCAATATTCTGACATGCCTTATGGCGCAGGATCTGGGCATCAAGAAAACGATAGCCGACATCGAGCACCCCTACTTCTTCAACATGGGTGAATCCTTCAACATCGGCTCGATACTCAACATGAAGATGCAAATGGCAAACGCCATTTTCCAATTGATGATAGATTCCGAATCATTCTCGTCAAAATGCCTCGTCCTGCCCGACGCTGATGTCGTGAGACTGGAAATCAAGGCAGCGTCGAAAATCACTTCCGTGCCGATAAAGGATTTGAAGATACCCGAGGGCATTTCGTTTGCAGGATTCATCCGCAACAACCAAAGCGAAGTGGTCACCGGACAGACGATGTTACAGGTGGGCGACCAGGTATTGGTGGTATGTCTGAACGGTAGTTTGAAGAAAGTACAGAAATTGCTAAATTGAACGACATGAAACACTTTATCTTCCACCGCAACAGCCATGCAATCAATTACGCGATGGTGCTGAAAGTGCTCGGCCAGCTTCTGATTATCGAAGCCGGTTTTATGGCATTGCCGCTGACGGTGTCATTACTCAGCCACGAACATGACAGTATGGCGTTTGCCATTGCCATCGTGCTGACACTGTTGACGGGACTGTCGTTCAATTTCTTCTCACGCCCGGAAAACAGGATACTGAAACGGCGCGACGGCATGCTGCTCGCCTCAATGGTGTGGATAGTCTTCTCGCTGTTCGGCATGTTGCCCTTCATTCTCTGCGAAACACCGCTCAACGTCAGCGAAGCCTTCTTCGAGGCTATGTCGGGATTCACCACTACAGGCGCCACCGTGATACGTGAAGTGGAGCAATGCAGCAAAGGCATACTCATCTGGCGTTCACTCACCCAGTGGATAGGCGGATTGGGTATCATCCTTTTTACGCTGACTTTCATCCCTGCCCTGAACAACAGCGGAGGCATGATGCTGTTTCATGCCGAGGCAACTGGTATCAAGCACGACAAACTGGCTGCACGCATCGAACATACAGCCAAGATACTGTGGGGACTCTACACACTGCTTACCCTCACCTTAATCCTACTCCTCAGCTGTGGCCCCATCAGTTTCTTCGACAGTGTATGCCATTCTTTGACCTGCATCTCCACAGGCGGATACTCCACTCAAAATCAAGGAATTGCCGCCTACGATTCTCCCTATATCAAGTCAGTACTCACCCTGTTTATGTTCATCGGGGGTGTCAGTTTCAGTCTCATCATCGTTGCCGTCAAGCAGTCGTGGCGCGAACTGTGGCGCAACGACGTGTTCCGTTCCTATGTCTATACCATAGTCATCTACTACATCATCGTCGTGTCAGCCATCATTTTCCGTCAACATGTCACAGGATGGGAAAGCGTCACCATCGACCCGCTGTTCCACATCGTTTCAGCGCTGACCTCCACAGGATTCAGTGCAGGCAACTGGGAGGGATGGGGATTCCTGGTTCTCACCCTCACCTTCTTCATGATGTATATGGGAGCCTGTGCCGGTTCCACCGCCGGAGGAGCGAAAATAGACCGAATGGTGTATCTGACGAAGAATTTCCTCTTCGTAGTCCGCAAATACGTCCGCCCTCGCCTACTGGCCTCCGTCGATGTCAACGGACAGTATGTCAACGAGGAACGAGGCAGCGAGATAGCGGCATTTATCTTCATCTACACCATATTAATATTTATAGGCGGAGTAGTTCTTGTGGCAGAGGGATTCCCCATCGTCGATGCCTTCTTCTCGTCCGTATCATGCATTTCCAACAACGGTTTAGGTTCTGGTGTAACGGGCATCACCGGTTCTTACGATTTCCTGCCCCCCACAGGCAAGTGGGTCATGTCCATCCTGATGTTGGCAGGCCGTCTTGAAATCATCACACTGATAACCATCCTCACCCCCTCCTTCTGGCAGAAATAACACTAAAAAGAAAATTGGCGGAAGATTGGATTATTATTGCTGAGTCGTGAGAAAATTCGCCAAATCAGCCTCCGTTGAGGGTGTCTTTTACAACAAGCCCCAGCGTCGTTGGTGGCGCCGGGGCTTGTATGCACAATAGGTTCCGCTGTGCATTTGTTAGAGCATCGTCCACGCCCAATCATATCAGTTAATGCTCTATTTCCGATATTTCTTACCAAACAAGTCTGAGTGGGAACCAGAATTGACTAATACAAGAATGAGCTCTTGGTCATAAATTTCCCATATCAAGAGCCAGTCAGGCTGAATATGACATTCCCACTGTCCTTTTCGGTCACCAGAAAGAATATGAGCACGGTATTTCTCATCAAGCGGTTCACCATTGAGGAGTTTACCAACAACTGACCACAACTCGTCCATAGGTAGCCCACGACGCTTGCATAACTTCAGGTTCTGTTTACATTCACCAGTAATCCGTAGTCTATACTTAGCGCTCATCCTTCAATTTCCTTTATTAGGTCGTCCAAACTGTCATATTCAAAGACCCTGCCCTCATCGAGGTCACGCAACGAACGCTCGTATGAAGAAAGACGCTTTCTGTTAGGAAGCGTAATTTTGCCAACACCTTTAACCATACTGATGGCTTTCTTAATGTCTTTCAGCATTGACATGTCTTCGATATTTACAAGTATCTGACCCTGAACAGGGATTGGTGGGATATTTGCCATTTTCGTTTCCTTTCTGTTATTATCTGCCTGCAAAGATACAAAAAATTCGATTAAACGAGAACAAAAAAATATTTTTTAATGTCGAGTGGGAGAATTTTATCTAATAAGCGAGAACAATCAGCCATCATCCATCATACATCATCCATCATACATCAGCCATCATCCTTACGTTAAACAGTGTCACCCTTCGCCTTAAATAGTGTTAACAATAGGAAGATTGGATTATCTTTCCCTTTTTTACAATTATTAACAGCTGAAAGTATTGGGCTATGAAATATTAATACTATCTTTGCAGCCGTTTCCAGAGGAGACAGAGTTCTTTGAAGATTTACGACAAATAACTAGACCCAAGAGGCAGAGTATTTTGTATATTCTTGCACGTGCCTGGGATGGCACAACACAAGAATGACTGCTCAGTCTTTTGGGTCTTCTTTCGTTTGAGGAGCTTGCTCCGAGAAACTGACGACCACCCGACGGCGGCAGTCAGTTTCTCGGGGCTTTTTTTGTCTGGAACAGTCAGGAGTAAACCTGAGTCATAAAAATCATAGCTATATAGGGATCAGACCTGAGCACGGGTCCCCGCCAGTTGCGGTAAGAGCGTTCGCCTGATGGCTGGTAGTGCAATGAATGCTCATTTATAAATCCAAAATTATGAAAAAGGATTTTAATGAGACTGAGAACGTTCAGCAGCAAGCTGGACAAGTGAACAACCAAGCCCGAACGGTGGCAGACATCGTGGGCGAGGATGTAAATCAAATGACTGCCGAGGAGCAGGAACGTGAGCAGCGACGTGCCGATCTGGCACCTATGCTCATCCAGAGCGGTACGGTGGTGGAGCCTGAGGTGCCGGCTCTGACGGTTGACGACATCGGCATGTTTGCGCTGAGCGACATTCATGCGCTGAAGGGTAAGCAGAAATGCGGCAAGACAACGGCACTGAAGGTGTGTCTGGCTGCATGGATGAAGGGCAACCAGTTTCGCATCAAGTCAGGCCTGGAACACCCGCGTGTGCTCTATCTTGACACGGAGCAGAAACAGTCGGACGTGAAGCTCATCGTAACCGACGTCATACAGATGACGGGGCTTGATGCCAACTATGTGGACGAGCACCTGCATGTGTATGCCCTGCGCCGCCGTGACTTCAACCTGCTGATGGACGATATGCGACTGCTCGTCGGCGACTTCTGCCCCCAGGTGGTGGTGATTGACGGCATCGTAGAGTTCGTGGCGTCGTTCAACGACGAGGCGATGGCCAAGCAGCTCATCCACGAATTGCTGTGCCTGAGCGAGGAGCATCGGCTGTCTATAGTGTGTGTGCTGCATACCAACAAGGCCGACGACGATCATAACATGCGTGGCCATCTGGGCACTATGTTGGCGCAGAAGGCGGGTACGGTGCTGGAGTGCAAGAAGATGGACGGTGTCATCACCGTGAGCTGTTCCGATGCGCGTCATCAGGAGATGCCCGACTGGAGCATTATGTTCCAGGACGACGGATGCATTGCCGATGCCGACGAACAGCGCCGCAAGGCTCTTGAGCAGCACAAGGCAGAACTGCAACAGCGTCGCCAGGAGGCCAATGCCCAGAAGCAGAAGGAGCGTCTGGACTATGCCCTGAGCTGCATTCGCGACAACGGGGGCAGCATGAGCCGCAAGCAGCTGACGGCAATTTTGATAAGTAAATACAATTATCAGCGCCAAACAGTATCAGCTATCATCTCTCAATGGTTGAAAGAAGGCAAGATGATGCAAATAAATGGCTATCTTCATGCCTCAGAGGAAACTGCTTTGGCATTCTGACCGCGAAAAGATTTTTGTCCGTTTGTCAGAACCACCTATATATATAGAGGTTCTGACGGACGGACGAGAATCCGCCAACAAAATCATCAAAATAACAAAAGAAATTATGAATACAGATTATCGATATCAATTAGAGTCAAAGCGGCTGACGGGCCACCAGCCCGTGAAGCTGACCTGTCCGCACTGCGGAAAGAAAAAGTGCCTGGTGCGCTACGTCGATACACGCAACAGTTTCCGCTATGTGGCAGACAGCGTGGGCAAGTGCGACCACCAGCACTCGTGCGGATACCACTACAAACCCAGTGAATACTACAGAGACAACCAGTGGGCAACCGAGCCGGCGGTCAACCCCGACAGCCACTGCCAACCACGACCGCTGCCGCCCTTCCAACCACTGCCCCCGCAGTTCGTAGAGCGCAGCCATTCGCCACACAGCGTCTTCTGGCAGTGGCTCACAGGCGATGTGGCACAACGTCTCGACATCAGCCTGCAACGACTGCTGCAGATCTACAACGACTACCGCATCGGAGCCACCCGCAAGGGCAACGTCATCTTCTGGCAGATTGGCAAAGACGGATTGGTACACGCAGGGCACATCATGCAATATGGCATCGACGGTCATCGACGGGGCTTTCAGGGGTGGACGCACATCCCACTGATGCGTGCAGGACTGTTGCCGCCCGACTGGCAGCTCTACCAGTGTCTCTACGGCGAGCATCTGCTCACCAAGTATCCAGAGGCCCATGTGTGTATCGTCGAGAGCGAGAAGACGGCATTGGTGATGGCTGCCTACCAACCGCAGCACCTGTGGCTGGCAACGGCAGGCAGCAGCGGACTGTCGCCCGAGCGCGTCGGTTGTCTGGCAGGACGACGTGTCACGCTATTCCCCGACAGCGGTTGCTACGAGAAATGGTGTCGGCAGATGGCATCCACCAGCGGCATTGACTATAATGTGTCAAGCAGTCTGGAGGGCTATCCGCCCAACACCGACCTGTGTGATCTGCTGTTGAAGTAATCCCCGATAACCCGTCCTTATTGCGCAATAACATGCCCTTATTGCCAAATAAGGATGGGTTATTTTTCTTTGAAAAAAAATGCCATTTTATTTGCATAAGTCGTGAATTTTTTGTACCTTTGTAGTGTAGTTAAGGGGCATGGAAAGCGCGCGTTCAGACCCCTATAGTCCCCTAACTTAGGGGACAAAGTGAGCAATTTTAAGTTAAACCATTTAAAACACAACATTATGAACAAAACAGTGAAAACAGTACTCAAAATTCTTGGTTATGTCATCGCTGCCATCCTCGGTGCAGCAGGCGAGGCCACAATGATGTAAGACAGTAAACTATCTAATGACTATGGAAAACACACATTTTACTTTATTTATTTACCATTTAAAAACACAACAAAAGGTATGATTGAACTTTATTTGAGTAAGGTGACCGAGAGCTCGGAAACCGAAATGGCGGGCAAAATGTATGCCCGAGTGAGTTACAAACAAACGATGGATCTGCACGACATGGCCCATCACATGGCGGAACACAACACGGCTTTCTCTGAGGGCTTGATAGTGGGCGTGCTGACCGACTTCGTGAAGTGCGTGCGCGAGATGGTGCTCAACGGCAACACGGTGAAGGTGGGCAACCTGGCTATCTTCAAGGCCACCGTCGAGTCGAACGGATTGGAGGTGCTCTACGATGCACAGAGCGACAAGGTGGCTTCGGCTACTATCGGCACCCTGAAGGAGGGCGACAAGACCGGCGCTGCCGTGAAGACCGTCAAGTTGCTGGCACAATCGACGGGCGACTTCACCCGCGAGGAACTGAAGAAAGACGTGAAGTTCAGCTGGACCGACAAGACCAAGGCTGACATCGCAGCTGCCAAGGGTGAGCCTGCGCAGAGCGGTGGAGGTAACAGTGGTGGTGGACCAAGCACCGAAGGATAAAAGAAGTGAAAAGTGAATAGTGAAAAGTGAAAAATTAAGTTCATAGTTCATAGTTCATAGTGAAAAAACTGACCCCTACATCCTCAACTTCCCCCTCGGGGGATTGAGGGGGGTCGCCTTAATTATGAAGAATTCAAAATGGAAGATGGTGATTCAGATACTGATAAGTATCCTCACCGCACTGGGAACATCGCTGGGAGTGACTAGCTGTATGGCGTAATAGAAGCCTCTCCCCAACCCCTCCCCTAAAAGGGAGGGGCTTTTTGTTGAATGTTAAATAATATAAAGGCGGTAGCAAATTATTCACTATTCACTCTTCACTTTTCACTAAAATAACTATCTTCGTGGGCTGAAAAGAATGAGATAGAAATGGCTTGGAAACTGAAATATCGCTGTGACGGTTGCGGATATGAAGCCGAGGTTTACGAAGGACGCGGACTCTTTCGACAGGAGATTACTGCCATGATGTGTGCCGACTGCAAAAGCATTCAGAATATTGTGGTGGGTGGCATCATTGCCGATGTTGCTCCGTCGTACAGGAGCGAGGTGGGACGCTTGTGTCTGAACTGTGGCAGCGACCGCATCAGAGTGTGGGACAAACGAACCTGTCCGAAGTGCCTGGGCAACATGAAAGCTACGGGCGAGAAGGAGTTTTGGACATAATTGTCTTTTATTTGAGATAAAATCATTATCTTTGCACCACAATTTCGAAAATGATATGGCAAAGGTAAAGAAAATGAAAGACCTGAAAAGGGATAGTATAGATTTTGGCAAGACGAGGATTGAACCGCTGTTTCAGAGCATTTTCGTCCCTACATTGTTTTCTATGGTGTTTGCTTCGCTTTTCACGGTGGCCGACGGCATCTTCGTCGGACAGGGCGTGGGCAGCGATGCATTGGCGGCTATCAACATTGTGTCGCCGCTGTTTCTGCTGACTACCGGCATCTCGCTGATGTTCGGCGTGGGCGTGTCGGTGGTGGCAAGCATCCATTTGTCGAAAGGCAATACCAAAGCCGCCAATTTCAATATCACGCAGGCCTTCGTCGTGGCTACGCTGCTGATGCTGATAGTGGCGATTGCCGTTTATTTCTTCCGCGTCCCCTTCCTTCGAATGTTGGGTTGCAGCGATGCCCTGCTGCCGTTGTGCGAGGATTATCTGCTGCCCATTCTGCCTGGTTGTGTTTGCATCGTCATCCAACTGATAGGCACCTTCGTCATCCGACTTGACGGTTCCCCGAAATATTCCGCTTCGCTGGAAATCATCCCCGGCATTCTGAACATCTTTCTCGACTGGCTGTTTGTGTTCCCGATGCACATGGGAATTGCCGGAAGCGCCATTGCTTCGTCGATCAGTTGTGCTGCTGCGGCAGGAATGGTCGTCTGGTACATGCTGTTCCGTTCGCAAACGGTGAAGATGATCATGTTGAAGTTGAGTATGACCAGTCTCTATCTGACGCTGCGCAACACTGGCTATATGGCTCGCAGCGGTTTCTCGTCTATGTTGGGCGAACTGGCCATGTCGATGATGCTGATAACCGGCAACTATGTCTTCATTAGCAAATTGGGCGAAGACGGTGTGGCTGCCTTCAGCGTGGCGTGCTATCTCTACCCTATCGTGTTTATGGTCAACAATTCGGTGGCTCAGTCGGCTCAGCCCATCATCAGTTACAATTACGGTGCAGGCAACAAGAACCGTGTGAAGAAAGCTTTTATGGTCAGCATTCGCACCGCTGCCATCTGTGGCGTGATGGCCACAACGCTGCTGACATTAGCTGCCAAACCTCTTGTGGGACTCTTCCTGCAACCAGGCAGCAAACCTTATGAAATAGCCGTATCAGGACTCCCCCTGTTTGCCTATTCCGCCATTTTCTTTGCCCTGAATGTAGCGGTTATCGGCTATTACCAAGCCACCGAGCAGAACTCGCGCGCCACGCTGTTCATGCTGTTGCGCGGTTTGCTGTTCTTGATTCCTGCGTTCATCCTAATGCCGCTGCTCGTTGCTCCACAGGGCATGTGGCTCGCAGTTCCAGTCACGGAATGTATGACGCTGGGTGTGATTCTGCTGACCAACAAGCGGGTATAGTCCATCAAAAAAGCCGAAGGCACCACGATGATGATGCGCTCCGGCTTCCAAATGATGAACAAAATAGATATCTTTTACTTGACGCGAGTAAGCTTAAAAATGTCCTCGTCGTCTTCCTTTAATGTCAGTTCGGTGTCAGTCAACTTGGAAATGGTGACGTCGCCGTCGAAGGGATTCTCCTTGGCAAACTCTTTCTTCATCTCCTTGCTCATGGCATCCTGCAACATATCGAGCACCTTGGCCTTCATCTGAGGGTCCTTCGCCAACTGCTTGTATTCGCCGATGAACTCAACGTGCTCCACCTTGCAAGTGGCCTTTTTCGGAATCACCTTGAGTGTGAGCCGGTTGCCGTTGCGAACATAGGAACCTGGAATAATCATGCTCATTTCGAAGTTGCCAGTCTCGTTGTCGGAGGCAGCCATCAGAATGCGCCACGTCAACTTGCCCCCCTGCTCGAAGGTGAAGAAGAAGGTTGACTTGTCGCCGTCTTCGTCAGTTTCGGTGGCAGTTTTCCAAGTGCCTTCCAATGATTGGGCACTGATGCTCATGACTGCCATGAACATCAATGCCAATAATGTGATTTGTCTTTTCATCTTACTATTTTAGAATTAATAGAACTTAAAGTAACGACGGGCATTGTTGTAGGAAATATCCTCCACCATCTTGCCCAGCAGTTCACGGTCGTCAGGCAGCAAGCCCTTCTCCACATCGTTGCCGAGAATGTTGCACAGAATGCGACGGAAATACTCGTGACGAGGATAGGAAAGGAACGAGCGTGAGTCGGTGAGCATACCAACGAAGCGGCTGAGCAGTCCGAGAACGCTGAGGGCATTCATCTGGCGCTCCATACCGTCCTTCTGGTCGTTGAACCACCAACCCGAACCGAACTGAATCTTGCCTGGTTCGCCACCCTGGAAATTGCCGAGCATAGTGGCAATGACTTCGTTGGCGCAGGGATTCAATGTATATAATATGGTACGTGTGAGCTTGTCCTTCATATTCAGCTTGTTCAGGAACTTCGACATAGCCTTAGCGGTGTTGAACTCACCGATAGAGTCGAAACCAGTGTCGGGACCGAGCTGGTTGAACATCTTGGTATTGTTGTCGCGGATGGCACCATAGTGGAACTGCTGGGTCCAGTCGGCATCAGCATCCATTTCTGCCATCACGGTGAGGAAGCAGTTCTTGAACTGGCGAATCTCCAGATTGGAGAGTTGCTGTCCGCGCATTGCCTTCTCGAAGATGGTTTCAATCTGCGAGTCGGTATAGTCTTCATCATAGAACTCCTCAATACCGTGGTCAGAGAGTTTGCAGCCCTGCTCCTGGAAGAAGTCGTGACGCTTCTTGAGGGCATCAACCATATCGGCAAACTTGGTGATGGTGACACCGCTGACCTTCTCCAACTGATTGATATAGGAGGGGAATTCAGCCTTCTCAATGTTCATGGCCTTGTCAGGACGCCATGCAGGAATCATCATGGGGTCGTCGGCTGCCTTGTGCTTGGCATACTCGATGTGGTTGTGCAAATCATCAACGGGATCGTCGGTGGTGCAGACACACTCAACGTTGTAGTGCTTCATCAGACCGCGAGCTGAGAACTCGGGGCTCTTCAGTTTCTCGTTACACTCATCGAAAATCTCACGGGCTGTCTTGGGCGAGAGCAGTTTGTCGATACCGAAGGCTGTCTTCAGCTCAAGGTGAGTCCAGTGGTAGAGCGGATTGCGCAGTGTGTAGGGCACTGTCTCAGCCCACTTCTCAAACTTCTCCCAATCGCTGGTGTCCTTGCCGGTGCAGTATTTCTCGTCAACACCATTGGTGCGCATAGCACGCCACTTGTAGTGGTCGCCACCGAGCCAAAGCTCAGTAATGCTCTTGAAACGATGGTCGTTGGCCACCATTTCGGGAATCAGGTGACAGTGATAGTCGATGATGGGCATCTTGGCCGCATGATTGTGGAACAGGTCCTGGGCTACTTCGTTGTCGAGCACGAAGTTCTTGTCATTGAATTGTTTCATAGCTATTTTAATTGTTTTAGTAATTGTTTGCTTTAAATTTCTGGCAAAGATAATGAAATATTTCGGCTTTAGGAAATATTCCTGTCACTTTTGAAGAAAAATTAACGTAAACGATGACGGATTCTCGTCAGATATGATTAATTTTGCAAAATAAACCAAGAAACAATTATCAACATAACATTAAGACATGAACAAAAAGCTATTCTTAGGCGTTGCTCTTATAGCAGCAAGCATGGGTGCCAATGCCCAGAAAGCCATGAGCGCCCCTGCCGGCGGCAAGGCTATCAGTGATGAATTAATAGGTATTTTCTTCGAGGACATCAGCAGTTCTGCCGACGGCGGCCTCTATGCCGAACTGACTCAGAACGGTTCGTTTGAATACAGTCCCGTGGAGCGCGACGGTTGGGGAGCCGGAACTGCATGGAAGCAGATTCGCCCAGGACACTCACTGGGTCGCATGGAGGTGAGAATGGACCAGCCCATCCATCCCAACAATCCCACCTATATGCGTTTGCATGTAGAGCGCGTGAAGGAGTATTATGACTACAAGGGATGGAAGGGTTATGGACTGGAGAACCAGGGATTTGACGGTATTCCCGTGAAGGCTGGTGCGAAATACGACTTCTCTGCCTTCCTCCGCAATGTGAAAGGCGAGGCCAAGGTGGTGCGCATCGTGTTGACTGCCCCACAACCCGGATGGGGCCGCGACCCGAAAATGTTGGCTGAAGCAACATTCACCGCCAGCGACAGCAATTGGAAGAAATATGCTGTGACACTGAGCCCCAAGGAGGATTGCGACAGTGCCCAGTTGCAGATTCTGGTACTGACCACTGGCGACGTGGATATCGATATGGTATCGCTGATGCCACAGGACACTTACAAAGGTCACGGACTGCGCAAAGACCTGGCTCAGGCGCTGGCCGACCTGCAGCCCAAATTCATGCGATTCCCTGGTGGATGTGTGGTTCACGGTGGCGGTGACGGATTCTGGAATACTTATCGCTGGAAGACCACTGTTGGTCCGAAGGAACAGCGTCGCGGACTGAAGAATACCTGGGGCTACCACCAGTCAATGGGACTGGGTTACTTTGAGTATTTCCAGTTCTGCGAAGACTTGAACATGCAGCCCGTTCCCATCCTGCCCTGTGGCGTGAGTTGTCAGGGAACCAACGGTGGTTGGGGCATGAAGGACCAGGCACAGGACGTTGTTCCTATGTCGGAAATGGACGAATGGGTGCAGGATGCACTCGACCTGATTGAGTGGGCTAACGGTGACGTCAACACCAAATGGGGACGCGTTCGTGCCGAGGCTGGTCATCCAAAGCCATTCAACCTGAAATACCTGGGCATCGGTAACGAGGAGCGCATCTCACCGGAATTTGCCGAGCGCTTCAGATATATGTATAAGAAGATTATGGAGGCTCATCCCGAAATTGTGATTGTGGGAACTGCCGGACCTGGTTCGCATCCCGACAATCCCGACTTCCAGAACGGTTGGAAGTTGGCTGAGGAACTGGGATTGCCCATCCTGGACGAACACTACTATGAGCCATACACTTATTTCCAGAAGAGTCGCCAATACGACAGCTATCCACGCGACCGCAAGACTAAGGTGTATCTGGGTGAGTATGCCGCAAAGGACAAGAAACTCATCGACGCCCTCTCAGAGGCGCTCTACCTGTTGCATGTCGAGCGCAACGGCGACGTGGTTTGCATGACCAGCTATGCCCCACTCTTCGCACGCAAGAATGCCACCAACTGGAATCCCGACCTTATCTATTACGACAACCACCGTCCATTCCTGACCTGCAGCTACTATGTTCAGCAGATGTTCGGACAGTCGTCGGGTAACTACTACTATGGTGACTGCGTAAAAATCAAGGACGCTACCAACCTGCAGGAGCAGTCGGTGGTTCTGAACACGAAGACTCGCCAGTTGTTCGTCAAGATTTGCAATGCCGACAGCCAGAAGAAATATGCAGATGTTGACCTTTCACGCTTCAAGGGTGTGAAGACTGCCGTCAAGACCACCCTCGCAGGAAAGCCTGACGCAGAGAACAACTACGAGGTGCAGCCCATTGCACCAAAGAAGGAGACTGTTGCCGTAAAGAGCAAGATGACGCTTGACATTGAACCCTATTCATTCGTCATGCTTCAGATTTCCCTCTAAACTCTAAACTCTCAACTCTACACTCTAAACTCTACACTCTCAACTAAAATGAACAGCAAGGTTTTGCTGATATATACGGGGGGAACCATCGGGATGAACCGCAACCCAAAGACAGGTGCCTTGGAGCCTTTCGACTTCGAGCACCTGTTGCATAACGTGCCCGAACTGAAGGAGTTCGATTGTCAGATTGATACCTATCAGTTCTTCCCACCCATCGACTCCAGCGATATGACTCCTGCCAAATGGACAGAGCTGAGCCACATCATTGCCGACAACTATGAGGAGTATGACGGCTTTGTGGTGCTGCATGGTACCGACACAATGGCATATACAGCCTCTGCCCTATCCTATATGTTGGAGAATCTCACCAAACCTGTCATCTTTACCGGTTCTCAGTTGCCCATCGGACAGCTGAGAACTGATGGCAAGGAGAATCTCATTACCTCCATCGAAATCGCTGCTGCCAAAAACGACGAGGGGCATGCCCGAGTGCCCGAGGTTGGCATATACTTCAATGGACGACTCCTGCGAGGCAACCGCACTACCAAACAAAGTGCCGAGGAATTCAATGCCTTCGAATCGTTCAACTATCCTCATCTGGCGGAAGCTGGCGTCAACATCACCTATCATGATGAAGTCATACTGCACCCCGATTGGGACAAACCCATGATGCCGCATTTCCGATTGGACAACAATGTGATTATCTTCTCGCTATTCCCAGGCATCCGTGAAGATTTGGTGCGCCACATCATTGCCACTCCCAACCTGAAGAGCATCGTCATGCGCACCTTCGGCAGCGGCAATGCGCCACAACGCCCCTGGGTAGTTCAGGCGCTGCGGGATGCCACACGAAACGGCAAGGTGGTCATCAACATCAGCCAGTGCATGCAGGGAACGGTGGAGATGAGCCGATACGACACGGGCTACCAATTGCAGGAGGCTGGCGTCATCAGCGGCTACGATTCAACGGTTGAGAGTGCGGTCACAAAACTGATGTTCTTACAGTCGCACTATGATAATCCTGAACAAGTAAGACAACTTATGCGACAAAGTATCAGGGGAGAAATCAGTAATAATTAAAAATACGGAACTATCTTGCGGTGGTTCCGTTAATTTTATCAGTATTTCAACTTTTAAGCGTTAAATTCAAATAGCCGTTAAGCAATAGTGCGGAATTGTTAAATTGCGACAAAAGAATACGACATTTTGTCAGTTTACCGATTTTTGCGCTTATATTTGCACTCGAATTCGAAAACATCGAGTATAAACATTTAACAGTATAGACAAATGAAAAAGATTGTAAAGAACATTTTTCCTGCGATTTACTTAGTTGTAATCGCGTTTTCTGCAGCATCGTGCAACAAAACTCAAGCAGCCCCTGCTGCAGCACCAGGACAACCGGTTGACTTAACCTATGCAGCTGAGAAGTCGCTGCCATCAGTGGTTTATATCAAATCGGTCATTAATTCAAAGACTCAGACCGTTGAGTACAGCGACCCATTCGAGGATTTCTTCTCTGACCCCTTCGGAGGCTTCTTCGGACGCGGACAGGGCGGCAACAACGGTACTCGCAAGCGTCAGGTGCAGACTCCAAAGCGTGCAGCAGCAGGCTCGGGTGTGATTATCTCTGCCGACGGATATATCGTTACCAACAACCACGTGGTGGACGGTGCCGACGAACTGACCGTTACGCTGAACGAGAACTCGAAGGAGTATTCGGCTCGCATCATCGGTGCTGACAAGACAACCGATTTGGCACTTATCAAGATTGACGCCAAAGACCTGCCTGCCATCGTGATAGCTAACTCTGACGACGTCAAGATTGGCGAATGGGTGCTCGCCGTTGGTAACCCCCTCGGACTGAACAACACTGTTACCGCAGGTATTGTCAGTGCCAAAGCTCGCCAGATGGGCGAAGGTGTGGCTTCGATGATTCAAACCGATGCTGCCATCAACCAGGGTAACTCTGGTGGTGCATTGGTAAACACGCGCGGTGAACTGATTGGTATCAACGCCATGATCTATTCACAGACTGGTTCTAATATCGGTTACGGTTTTGCCATTCCTACTGCCATCATGAACAAGGTGGTTGAGGATATCAAGAAATACGGTGCCGTACAGCGTGCTATGATTGGTATCAAGGGTAGCGATGTCAGCGCTTATGTTGATGCTGAGAAAGAGAAGGGCAACGAGGTTGATCTCGGCACAATGGAGGGCATCTATGTAGCTGAGGTCGTTGAAGACGGTGCTGCTGCAGCTGCCGGATTGCAGAAGGGCGATGTCATCACGGCTATCGACGGAAAGACGATTAAGCGCTTCGGTGAATTACAGGGTGTGATGGCACAGAAGCGTCCTGGCGAAAAGGTTACCGTCAGCTATCTGCGCAACAAGAAAGAGAAGACTGCTACCCTCACCCTGAAGAACGAACAGGGCACGACGAAGGTGGTAAAGAATGCAGACATCGACATTCTGGGTATCGACGTTCGCCCGATTACGGAGTCGCAGAAGAAGCAACTTGAAATCTCCTATGGTCTTGAGGTGCTGAAGGTGAACGGTGGTAAGATGAAAGATGCCGGTGTGCCCAAGGGCTTCATCATCCAGGTGGTAAACGACCAGCCCATGCGCTCGTTCGACGATTTGCAGCAGGCTGTGAAGGATGCCAAAGACCAGATGCTCGTCATCAAGGGAATGTACCCGACTGGCAAGCGCGGCGGATTCGTAGTTTACTTGCAGAACGAGTAACGACAGGCTTTTGGCTATTAGCTTTATGCTATTAGCTTTTGGCTAAAAATAAAAAAAGTAAGGTATTCTTTTGGTAGTTCCGAAAAAATACCTTACTTTTGCAATCGGCTTTATAAAAAACTACTAAATGAGACAACTAAAAATCACGAAATCAATTACGAATCGAGAGAGCGAATCTCTTGATAAGTACTTGCAGGAAATCGGTAAAGAGGAACTCCTCTCGACCGATGAAGAAGTTGAACTGGCGCAGCGCATCAAGAAAGGCGACCGCCAAGCATTGGACCGACTGACCAAGGCTAACTTGAGGTTTGTGGTTTCTGTGGCAAAGCAATACCAGAACCAGGGACTGTCATTGTCAGACCTTATCAACGAGGGCAATATGGGACTTATCAAAGCTGCCGAGAAGTTTGACGAGACGCGTGGTTTTAAGTTTATCTCCTATGCCGTGTGGTGGATTCGGCAGAGCATTCTGCAAGCTATTGCCGAGCAGAGCCGTATCGTCAGGTTGCCCCTCAATCAGGTGGGTGCCGTAAACCGCATCAACCGCGAGGCGAACCGCTTCGAACAGGAACACGAACGTCGTCCTTCTGTCGAGGAGCTCTCTGAGAAGGTTGACCTTCCTGAGGATAAGATTGACGATGCTCTCCATGTAGGTGGTCATCATGTATCGGTTGACGCTCCCTTCGTCGATGGCGAGGACAATTCGCTGCTCGACGTCTTGGTCAACGATGATGCACCGATGGCAGACCGCCAACTGGTAGTAGAGTCGCTTCGTGCTGAGATTCGCAATGCGCTGCAGATGCTCAATGACCGCGAGCGTAAAGTGATTACAGCATTCTTCGGCATCGACCAACCGGAGATGACGCTCGAAGAGATTGGCGCGAAATACGGTCTCACTCGCGAGCGTGTGCGCCAGATTAAGGAAAAAGCCATTCGCCGTTTGCGCGGCAATACAAAGAATAAGATGTTAAAAGCATATTTAGGACAATGAAGATTTTTAAGTATATTCTACTCGCCCTGCTATTGGCAGGTGCCCTGCCTCAGGAGATGGAGGCTAAGCGCATCAAAGTGCCCAAAATGTTTATGTTCGGATTCTCTGCTTCGTTCCAGGATTCTATCATCTATATGACTGATGTTCAGGAAGTGGAGGGTGCATGGTACGAAACCAAGAGCAAGTTCTTGCTGGGTCGTCAGCACTATTCCTATCAGTTGAAAGACTTCCTGGCCAACACTCGCCAGCAACCTAATCGTGTTTGTGTGGTGATGTTCGCCCTTACCCGGAAGGAAGCAGAGAAGAAATTTATCAAACTACGCAAAGAATACACCGTCAAGGCCAAGGGAAAATATGATGTCCGTTATCTTACCACTACGGATTTCAAGTTCCAGCCTGTTGACATGAGTGAATAGTAAATAATGGAAGAAATGAAAAAGGAATCTCAAGTGCGAGATTCCTTTTATTTTGTTATTCGTGATTCTGTTTCCAGATTTTCATACGCTCTTCCAATTGGGCGTATTGGTGGTCCTCAATAAATGAGGTGCATACACGCAAGCCTTCCTGATGCGAACCGGTAGTAATCAGACAGATAGCCGAAACACCATAGTACATCAGTTCGAGTGCCAATTGTCCACTCGTCATTCCCTTGTAGCCAATGGTGAAATAGAAACCGTCGGCTACCGGAACGTCCAAATCCTTGTCATAAACGATGTGGAAACCGTAACGGCAGAAGATTTCCTTCAGTTTGCGGGCACGCTCACCATAGACCATCACCTCTTTGCGGAAATTATAAGTACCGTCGCTGGCTGCCTTCATCATGGCTGCAAGTGCATACTGGGCAGAATGACTGGTTCCTGACGACAGGGCATAGAGCATGCGCGTCGAGAATACCAGTCCAAAGGGCAGACCTTCGTAACGCTCGGCAAGGTCGGTATAATGACGATGGAACAGCTTGTTTGAGATGCAAACCACACCAATGCGCTCGCCAGCATAGCTGAATGCCTTTGAACCAGATATCAAAAGCATATAATTCTCCGTATAGCGGCCCACCGACGGTTGATAAGGAGGCTGGAAAGGAACACTCAGGTCTTTGCGGAAGTCCATAGCAAAATAAGCTAAATCCTCCATCACGATGGTGTCGTATTTGGTGGCCAGTTCGCCAATAGCCTTCAACTCGCTCTCGTTCAGACAGATCCAAGCAGGATTGTTGGGATTAGAATAGACTATGGCGCAGATATTGCCTTTGCAAAGATAGCTCTCCAATTTCGGTGCTAACTTCTCGCCACGATAGTCATAAACGTCAAAAGTCTCGTATTTCACACCCTGAACCTGCAACTGCATCTTTTGCACAGGAAATCCTGGGTCGATAAACAATACGGTATCTTTCCTCTTATCTGCCTGTGAACAGGTCAGGAACGAGGCAAATGTGCCCTGCATCGAACCGGTGACAGGAACACAACACTCTGAAGCAACGTCCAGTCCGATGAAAGCCTTCACAAAGCGCGAAGCCTCCTGCTTCAAAACTGGTGCTCCCTGAATGTCGGGATAAGAATGGGCAATACCTTGTTCCAAAGCCTTGATCTGGGCATCAACACCCACCTGAGCTGCAGGAAGACCGGGAATGCCCATTTCCATCTTGATAAACTCTACACCACTGGCTTTCTCTGCTTTAGCGGCAACTTGTTTCACCTCACGGATGGTGGCCTTGGCGAAATCATTAATGCCAAGTTCTTGCACCAGTCCATCTACTATTTCTTTCTTAATAGGTGTTTCCATCATCATTCTTCTGATTAAAATATGATACTATAAATTATTTATTTTTATTGCAATCACTTCCTGCGTGGCATCTGTTACGCGACAACGATGGTCGGTACGAAGACCTATTGCCCACACAACAGCACCTTGGGCATCAACAACAACCAGCTGACGGCGCCTGTCGAATAGCGACATCTTAAGGTCGGTCATCAGGTCACTCAGCAATTTACGACCAGTCATTCCATAAGGAATCATCCAGTCGCCCTCTTCTACCCGTCTGACTGTCAAGGGGAACCGCACTTGCCGGGCATCTAAGGTTGCCTCATGACTGTCCTTGGAAACGAAAGGATTACTGCGTCTCACATTGAGTCGTCGGTCATCCGGCAAAACATAGGTTCCTTCTTCCGGAATACGAATAGGAGTAAACGCCATTATCGTCGGTTCCACCAGCAATCGGTCCCTATCCTTCAGGACTTCATATCCCGTTGGAGAAGAGAAAATACTGCCCGTTTCAGCGGAAATAACCTGTTGAACCTGACTCCCGTTGAAACCATATTGTTTAAGCCACTCAAATACAATATACTCAGCGGAGCCTACTTGCTGCAATGCACATAAATCCAACTGGTTACTCCCCTTGTAGGTATCGACTACGGCGTCCAGCACCTTTTGTGCCTCAGTCAGATGCTCTGCTGTGCGCACAATATTCTCAGATACTGCAGGATTGAGTTGACGAAGCAACGGAACCACTTGCAGTCGGATCTTGTTGCGAACGAAATCTGTCTCCAGATTGGTACTGTCTGTAACATAATCCTGTTGCTTCGTTGCCAGATAGGCTTCTATTTCTGTTCTTGTAACACATAGCAAGGGGCGAAGAATGGCACCATTGCGAGGTTGAATACCTGTCAATCCACGCAGTCCTGTGCCCCTCACAAGATTAAGGAGCACCGTTTCCACGGTATCATCCTGATGATGCGCTACGCAAATACCTTCAGCGCCAATGTCCTTGCGCAGTTGTTCAAAATAACGGTAACGCAGTTCGCGAGCTGCCATTTCAACGCTCATTTTATGCGTTTCGGCATACATCAGCGTATCAAAATGAATACGATGGAATGGGATGTTTTTCTTGAGACATAGGTCTTCACAGAAACGTTCGTCCCTGTCAGACTCCTCGCCGCGAAGATGGAAGTTACAATGAAGGGCATGAACCTTATAGCCCATTTCATCGAGTAAAAGGAGCAAAGCTACACTATCAGCACCACCACTAAGCGCAACTATATATAAATCGCTTAAACTCAGCAGTTTGTGCTTTTTTATGTAATCTTTTACTTTACTCAACATAGAGCACTAATCCTTTCAAATATTCTCCTTCTGGATGATAGATGTTAATGGGATGATCGGCAGGCTGATGCAGCTGATGCAGGATGCGCACCTTGCGCTTGGCAAGGGCTGCTGCCGTAAATACAGCATTGCGGAAATGGTCTTTTGTTACCACCTGCGAACAGGAGAACGTGAACAGAACACCACCCTTCTCTATCTTCTCGAAAGCCTTCTGATTCAAACGGGTATAGCCCTTCAAGGCATTGTGTAATGCCCCACGGTGCTTGGCAAAAGCAGGAGGGTCGAGAACAATCAGATTATAAGTTGTATGATTGTTGCCGATACTGTCTAAGAACTTGAAGGCATCTTCACAATAGGCTGCATGACGACTGTCGTCAGGGAAGTTAAGGGCAACATTCTCCTTTGTCAGTGCAATAGCTTTCTCGGAACTGTCAACGCTATGAACCAGTTCTGCTCCACCGCGCATGGCGTAGAACGAGAAACCGCCTGTATAGCAGAACATATTCAGTACACGCTTGCCTTTGGCATACTTCTCCAGTAACGAACGGTTCTCGCGCTGGTCCACAAAGAAACCTGTTTTCTGACCACGGAGCCAGTCAACGCGGAACTTCAGTCCATTCTCCAAGGCTATATTGTCGTCGCTGCCACCATATAGGAATCCGTTCATGTCGTCTTCTGTCATAAAGGGCAACGTGGTCTCACTCTTATAATATATATGAGAAATGTGCGAACCCATCACCTCGACGAGTGCCTTTGCTATCTCCTTACGCATCAAGTGCATACCGATGGAATGGGCCTGCATGACGGCAGTCTTGTCATACACATCAATAATCAGTCCAGGCAGATTATCGCCCTCACCATGCACCAAACGGTAGGTATTGTTCTGTGGATTGCCAGCAATACCGATGGACAGGCGCATCAGAAAAGCGGATCGCAGGCGAGACTGCCAGAATTCTGCATCGATTTCAACATCGGCAAATGTCAAAATTCGAACAGCAATAGAACCCTGCTGATAGTGTCCGACACCGATGAATTCGCCACCAAAACTGATTACACGCACCACATCGCCTTCCTCTACACCATCATCGATATGCTGAATGGCACCGGAGAAAACCCACGGATGAAACCGTTTGAGACTCTCTTCTTTACCCTTTTTTAGTCGTATTTCCTTCATATCTTCAATCCTTCAATTTTTCAATCCTACAATTCTTCTATTATAACGAGACTATAGTCTCCCGTCTGTTCCAAACGCAGCAATTCTTCATATAGGAGGATGCAAGTCCAGGCATCTGTAGCCGCATAGGTTTTCTGCTTATCGCCCAGCACATCCATTTCCCAGTTGCTCAGCCTTTCACGCTTGGAGATACGCTGGTTGAAGAAATTGGCAAACAACTTCTGAAGACTCATGTCCTCGACGCCTATTTTCTTCACTTTATCCTGTAAATCAATGAAATAGCCGCGATTAAACTCAACACGACGCTGCAACATCATGAGGTCGTCGTGCAAGGAAAGTCCGATCTTCGGCACCGACTGGTCTTCCAATAACCGGACGACAGCTTGTGGCATTCCTATCAGATTCAGACGAAACAAGAAACACACATCATGGGTTGACACTTGCAGCAGTGCCACTTGATTTAAACGTCCTTTCTTGAACGAAGGACGAGTCTCGGTATCAATACCGAGAATTGGCTGAGCGAGCAGATAGTCAACCGCCTTTTCTGCTTCTGCTTCCGTCAGCACCACTTCGATACGACCTGGAAAAACGACACGCGGTAAGGTGTTGATTTTCGACTTATCGTACTTGTTATATAGTATTTTTTTCATCAAACTTTGTTTTCAAGGTGCAAAAATACAAAAAAAAAGACGATTTTATGGAGAATTCGCAGATTTTTCATTACTTTTGCACAATATTTTTAATATTATGGCTAAGAAAAAGAAAACAAATAATACAACGAGCTTTAAAGAAGCTATCGGTTTTGACAAGATATTCCACAACGAGCGACTGAATTTCTTCCTCGGTTTCCTGTTGTTGTTTATAGCTGGTTATCTGGTATGGGCATTCATCTCTTACTTCGGGACGGGTGCTGCCGACCAGAGTATGATAGAGACCCCCAAGGACGGCGAAGTGCTGAATCAGAACGGTGAATTCCAAAACACTTGTGGTTCACTGGGTGCTTATTGTGCATGGTTCTTTGTGAAGCGCTGTTTCGGTTTCCCCGCTTTCCTGATTCCTATCTTTATCCTACTGCTTTCCGTAAATCTGATGAGAGCCTATAAGGTAAACCTGCTGAAATGGTTTATGACTTTGGCCATCGTTATGATATGGTCGTCTGTCACTTTGGCAGCTTTCCTGACTCCGTTCTTCATCGATTCACACTTCAATCCAGGCGGTGACCACGGACAGGCGATGTGCGACATCATTCAGGGGCTGGTAGGCTCGCCAGGTCTTACTTTCATTTTGGCTGTGACTGCTATTGCATTCCTCATCTATCTGAGTGCAGAGACTATTTTCTTGATTCGCAAGATATTCAACCCATTGCGCTATCTGAAGAAGATTCCTATGGAAATCAACATCGGCAAAGGCGATAGCGAGGATAGCAAACAGCAAATAGAAACCGTAGAAGATCCTGAGGTGTTTGACGACCCTGAGGAACAGGTGGTTGAATTTGACAAGGAGCAGGAGAATGACGAAAAGAAGGATGTTATACCCCAACCAGTCTATCAGCGTGAAGAAACGGTGATGGCCGATGACATTATGCCAGAGGGCAACGGTTCCGACATCACGATGACGGTTGACACAGGTACTAAAGAGGAAATGGCCAGTGGCAAGGACCTTGTTGGTGAATATGGTGATATCTCTACGCCATACGACCCGAAGCGCGATTTGGAGAACTACCACTACCCCACACTCGACCTGCTGAAGAAATACGATGACGACGGTAAGCCGTATATCGACATGACGGAGCAGACAGCCAACAAGAACCGTATTGTTGACGTGTTGCGCAACTTCGGAGTCGAGATTTCAAGTATCAAGGCTACCGTTGGTCCAACCATTACGCTCTATGAGATAACACCGGCCCCCGGTGTTCGTATCTCGCGCATTCGCAACTTGGAGGATGATATCGCCCTGAGTCTGTCGGCTCTCGGTATCCGTATCATTGCTCCTATCCCTGGTAAGGGCACCATCGGTATTGAGGTTCCTAATGCCAAGCCAAGCATCGTCTCAATGGAGTCCATTCTGAATTCCAAGAAATTCCAGGAAACCACGATGGAGTTGCCTTGTGCCGTCGGAAAGACCATTACCAACGAAGTATTCATGTTCGACCTTGCCAAAGCTCCTCACCTGCTCGTAGCCGGTGCTACCGGTCAGGGTAAGTCGGTCGGTCTGAATGCCATCATCACATCTTTATTATATAAAAAGCATCCTGCTGAGTTGAAGATTGTGCTCGTCGACCCGAAGAAAGTCGAGTTCAGCATCTACAGCAGTATTGACAAGCATTTCCTTGCCAAAGTGCCTGATGAAGATGCTGATCCCATCATCACCGATGTTACCAAGGTGGTGCGCACACTGAATTCGCTCTGTAAGGAGATGGATACACGCTATGACTTGCTGAAGATGGCACAGGCGCGTAACATCAAGGAATACAACAAGAAGTTTATCGATCGCCAGTTGAATCCAGAGCATGGTCATAAGTTCATGCCATACATCGTCGTCGTGATTGATGAGTTTGGCGACCTGATTATGACTGCTGGCAAGGAGGTTGAGTTGCCCATCGCGCGTATTGCCCAGTTGGCCCGTGCCGTTGGTATTCACATGATTATCGCTACGCAGCGTCCTACCACCAATATCATCACCGGTACTATCAAGGCAAACTTCCCAAGCCGTATCGCCTTTAAGGTAAGTGCCATGATTGACTCTCGTACCATTCTCGACCGCCCAGGTGCCCAGCAATTGGTTGGTCGCGGTGATATGCTTTATCTGGCTGGAGGCGAACCTGTCCGCGTGCAGTGTGCCTTTGTTGACACACCCGAGGTGGAGCGTATCAACCAGTTCATTGCCCAACAACAAGGCTATCTGTCGGCATTCGAGTTGCCCGAGCCCGATATGCCAGACGATGATATGGGCGAGGCTGCCGATGTGGATATGCAGCATCTCGACCCGATGTTCGAGGATGCAGCCCGTCTGATTGTTATCAACCAGAGTGGTTCGACGAGTCTCATCCAGCGTAAGTTCGCCATCGGTTATAATCGTGCCGGACGACTGATGGACCAGTTGGAAAAGGCTGGTGTCGTTGGTGCAGCTCATGGTTCCAAGCCCCGCGAGGTATTGATTCAAGATGAAAACAGTTTAGAGAATTTGTTAAGTCAATGGAGAAGATAAGGATAACCCTTTTGTTACTGCTCTTCGCAGTAGCAAGTTACGGACAGAGTGCCCAGAAGGTGCTCGACAAAACGGCAAAAGTCGTCTCGAACAAGAGCGGCGTTCAAGCCTCGTTTACCATCAGCAGCAAGCAGTATGGTTCGACGAGTGGTACGATAGAAATCAAGGGACGCAAGTTTCATGCAACAACCAACGAGGGCGTTGTGTGGTTTGACGGCAAGACACAGTGGACCTATGTCAAGCAAAACGACGAGGTGAATGTCAACACGCCCTCTGCCGCCGACCTGCAGGCTATCAATCCCTATACCTTTATCTATATGTACAAACAGGGATATACCGCTTCGATGACGATCAGTGGCAACAGCTATGTCGTCACTTTACAAGGTAAAGGCAAGAGCATCTCCGAGATGGTGATTACCATCAACAAGCAGACTTATGTGCCTTCACAGATTCGCATGTTACAAAACAAGCAATGGACCACCATTAAGGTGTCGAACTTCAGAACAGCCAATCTCTCTGATGCTTTGTTCCGTTTCAACCCCAAGTCGTACCCCAACGCTGAAATCATAGACCTCAGATAAATGAATAAGATTCAACTATTCCGACTTCTCCGCCAGAACAAGAAGTTAAGCGAGAAGCGCAATGTGATGTTCGAGGCCAATCAGTATGGCAAGTTTTTCGCTTACCTCGGATTGGCATTCTTTGTTGTATATTTCGTAGCTATCGGCACCTTCCTTGGATGGCTCGCTGCTACAGAGGATGAACACCAGATTATATTCTTCATCCTTCCCTTCCTGCTGTTGCTTGATTTTGGCATGCGTTTTATGGCACAGCAAACACCAGTGATGATGGTGAAGCCCTATATGCTGATGCCTATCAGTAAATTTTCAGCCGTCGACTGTTTCTTAGTATCCATGCTGTTCGACAGCACCAATCTTATTTGGCTGTCGCTCTTTCTGCCCTATACGTTTATCTGCATTTGCGGCAGTATGACATTGTTGCAGGGACTTGGCATGCTCATCCTGCTTCAATTGATTATACTGGTGAATAGCCAATGGTATCTGTTGGTGCGCACACTGGTCAACCGCAGCATGTTCTGGTTGGCACTTCCTATCGTCTTCTACGGTGCTACACTTTTGCCATTCTTCCTATTGTCGAACAAAGCGTTTGACAAGTTGTTCGATCGTGTGTTCGATTTCATCGGCGATTGGGGGTTCACGTGGGCAGCTTTCTTAGTATTCCTGGTGCTCTTCGTCCTCCTTTTCATCATCAACCGGCATCTGCAGATGCATCTCATCTATGACGAGATTTCAAAGCATGAGGAAACCAACCTGAAGCATGTATCGGAGTTCACCGCCCTGAACCGCTTTGGACAGATTGGTGAATATATCAAACTGGAAATCAAGAGCACTATGCGCAACAAGGCCATCCGCACCCGCTTCATACAGGGCGTCGGCATTATCATCATGCTTTCGCTGCTGATAGCTTATACAGACATGTATACAAGCAATTTCGCCCGCAACATCTGGTGCCTCTATTGCTTCGTATTCTTCGGAGCTGTCAATCTGGTAAAAGTAATGGGACCAGAAGGCAACTATATCGATTTGCTTTTGGTACATCGGGAGAACATCCTGACACTGCTCCGCGCCAAATACTATTTCTATTGCGCCATAGTGCTGCTGCCATTCCTCCTGCTGTTGCCGCCTATTATCTCGGGCAAGTTCTCACTGCTGATGATACTCGCCTACCTTTTCATCACCACTGGACCGGAATACTGTCTGCTCTTCCAATTGGCTATCTGGAACAAACAGACACTGCCCTTGAATGATAAGATTACCGGAAAGAACCAGATCGAAAACAAATTGCAACTCATCATCGAGCTCGTCGTATTCTTCGTTCCCGTAGCCCTGGTACTGATACTGCAGGCTATCTTCAACGAAGACGTAGCCTTCATCATCATGATAGTCATCGGACTGGCATTCACTTTGGCGGAGCCCTATTGGATGCGCAGCATCTACCGCCGAATGATGGCTCACCGCTACGAGAACCTCGAAGGATTCCACTCAACAAGATAAAATATGTATTTCACAGGATTGATAATAGCCGTCTGCACCTTTCTTACCATAGGGATATGGCATCCCATTGTGATTAAAACCGAATACCATTGGGGCACGCGTCCCTGGATAGTCTATCTACTGATAGGCTTGATATGTATCATAGCAGCCCTCTTCATCGAAAACACCATCGTGTCGGCTGTTGTCGGAGTTTTCGGTGCATCAGCCCTTTGGGGCATCGGCGAACTGTTCTCGCAAAAAAAACGCGTGCAGAAGGGATGGTTCCCCATGAATCCCAAAAGGCGCGACGAATATCCCCCCATCGATAAGAACGAGACGCTCTGCCCCGTTCATCACGGCAAGAGCATCTATGCTATAGAAGAAGATGAAGACACTACTCCTTCAGGTCGGTAAGACTGTCAACAAACACTTTCTGGCTGGCATCAGTGATTATGTTGAGCGCATCAACCACTACATGCCCTTTGAACTAGTGACCATCCCGGAACTGAAGAACACCAAGAATCTTTCGGAAGAACAGCAGAAGCAAGCTGAGGGCGAACTGATACTGAAACAGTTGCAACCCTCTGACACTGTTGTATTATTAGATGAACATGGACGCGAATACCGCAGTATTGAATTTGCCCGCTGGTTGGAGCAAAAGCGCAATACGGCACGCAGACTCATCTTCGTCATCGGCGGTCCTTACGGTTTTTCCAACGACGTCTATGCCAGAGCTAATGAGCAACTGAGTCTTTCGAAAATGACGTTCTCACACCAAATGATACGGCTCACCTTTACCGAGCAGATATACCGTGCCTGCACCATCATTAAAGGCGAACCCTATCATCATGAGTAGAACAGTTGGCCCAATTGATTGACCAACGCTGATACCACCCAAGCCACCACTGTTGTATAACAAGCTGCGAAACAAGCCCACCACCACGAGCCTGTCTCATTCTTGATAGCTGTTATCGTGGCAATGCAGGGGAAATAAAGCAGTACGAACAACAGATAGCAATATGCAGCCAGTGGTGTCAAGCCCTCTAATCCGCCCAGCACACCGATGGTTGATGCCACAATTTCTTTGGCTCCCACACCGGCTATCAGCGATACGTCCAACTGCCAATTGAATCCCTGTGGTGTGAAGACGGGAGCTATCCACTGTCCCATCCGTCCTATGTACGACTGTTCCATTTCGGGAGCCACACCAGAAGGTCCGAAATAACCCAATGCCCACACGATGATGCTGGCGACGAGGATAATGCCACCCATCTTTTTCAGATACTCCTTACCCTTTTCCCATGTGTGCCGACCAATAGCCTTAGCCGTCGGCCAGCGGTATGGCGGCAGTTCCATCACAAACGGCGTATCCTCGCCCTTAATGACGATAGTCGAGAAAATCTTCGAAACGATGATGGCCACCAGCAAACCTATGGCATAGAGCGACAGCATGATCCACGACTGATATTCCGTGGCAAAGAAGGTGCCGATAATCATGATGTATATAGGCAGGCGTGCCGAACACGACATGAAGGGCAATATCAACATCGTGATGAGTCGTGAACGGCGACTCTCGATGGTTCGCGTAGCCATGATGGCAGGCACATTACAACCGAATCCCATCACCAGCGGGATGAACGACTTGCCATGCAGTCCCATGCCGTGCATCAGCTTATCCATGATGAAGGCTGCACGGGCCATATAGCCCGAATCCTCCATCAGCGAAATGAAGAAGTAGAGAATCAATATCTGGGGCAGGAACACGATGACAGCCCCCACTCCACCTATCACACCGTCAACGAGCATCGAGCGCAGTGGACCATCAGGCATTCGCTGTGAAACGAAATCGCCCAACCACTCTACGCCAGCGTCTATCCAGTCCATCGGGTATTGGCCCAACACGAAAGTCGTTTGGAACATCAGGAACAGGATGGCGAAAAAGATGGGGAAGCCCAGATATTTGTTCGACAGGATATTGTCAATCAAATGCGTTGTGCGGTAGGTGTCCTGCTCGTGGCCTGTCTTATACTCTGCCTCGGTAAGTGCACCGTTGATGAAACCATACTTGGCATCCATGATGGCTGTTTCGGAATCTGTATTGTATTCCTCATAAACACGAGCAGCAGCCTTGTCACGCTCCACAAGAATCTGACGGCTCTTGTCGCCTGCATTCTCACGCAAGAACTGCTCAATGTCAGTATCGTGCTCCAGTAGTTTCAGTGCCACATAGCGCGTGGAATAACGGGGATGAATGGCTGCATCGGGCTTCAGGAACTGCTGGATATGCCGAATGCCGTCCTCTATCTCATGTCCATAGTTGATATGGATGTGGCGCGACGTCGAATTGGCACCCTCATACACCTGAATCACGGTGCGGAACAACTGTTCAACACCCATACCGTTCTTAAACGACGTGGGAACCAATGGTGTACCCAACAGTGTGGAGAGCACTTCGAGATTCACCTTGTCACCGCGCTTCTCAAATTCGTCATACATATTCAAGGCGCACACTATCGGCAAGTCCATATCCAGCAACTGCGTGGTCAGATAAAGATTGCGCTCCAGATTCGACGAGTCAATCACATTGATAATGACATCGGGAATATCGTCGGTCAGATGCTTGCGCACATAAAGTTCCTCAGGCGAATAGCACGACAGCGAATAAGTGCCAGGCAGGTCGGTCAGATTAAACTCATAACCGAAATAGCTGGCATGAGCAACCGAAGCATCAACCGTCACACCGCTGTAATTGCCCACATGTCCGTGAGCTCCGCTGGCATAGTTGAAGAGCGACGTCTTGCCGCAGTTGGGGTTACCCACCAGTGCCACGTTCAGTGTGCGGTGTTCATGCAAAGCCATGTGCTGCAGATAGTCGTCGGGGTGACTTTCTGGAGAAACGGGAAAGTGAAACTCCGACAGGTGCGACGACAGTTCCTGTGTCGTCATCTCGTCGGCAGCCAGCACCTCAATCATCTCAGCTTCCTGACGGCGCAGACTTACTTCGTAGCCCATCAGTTTATATTTCACCGGATCCTGCAGCGGAGCATTCAGCAATACCTCCACTTCCTTGCCTCGAATAAAGCCCATCTCGATGATGCGCTTACGGAATCCACCGTGTCCCTGCACTTTCACAATGACACCATGCTCACCCGTCTTCAAATCTGATAGTTTCATCGTCTTTTCCAATTTTACGCTGCAAAGTTACAAAATAATCTTCTATTATTCAACACTTCAGTTCCAAATACCTAAAAATGAGGAGGGATTATATCAAATGAAACGTATGTGTGTCAGCTATAACCTTGCAAAATCTTACACCTTACAGATTACAGTTTTTTGAAATTGATTTTCAAGGTGGTGCCAATTTCTCTCTTGCTGTAATGAATAGTTAAAAATGTTGAATGCAGTGGTAAATTCTTCACTATTCACTCGTTACTATTCACTAAATTGGCTATCTTTGCAAAGAAATGAAAATAACTACAAGCTAAAACTATGAGTTTATTAATGATTTTGCAGCTTCTCATCGTGTTGGGAGCATTGTGGATTGGTTCACGCTACGGCAGTCTTGCGCTGGGCGCTATCTCGGGTATCGGACTAGCTATCCTTGTATTCGGTTTCGGATTGAAACCTGGAACACCGCCTACTGACGTGATTTACATTATTATAGCCGCTGTGACCTGCGCCGGTATCATGCAGGCTTCTGGCGGTATGGACTGGCTGATACAGATAGCTGAAAAAATGCTACGTAAGCATCCCGACCGCATCACGTTTCTGGCTCCGCTCTGCACGTTTTTCCTGACGGTATTGGTGGGAACGGGTCACGTGGTTTATACACTGATGCCTATTGTTTGCGACATAGCACTGAAGAAGGGCATTCGCCCTGAGCGCCCATGCGGTGTGGCGTCTATCGCCTCGCAGGTAGGAATCACATGTTCGCCGATTGCTGCAGCTGTAGTAGCTTTTGTGAGCATTTCGAATGCCAATGGTTTTGACATTACCATTCCCGGTGTGCTGGCCATTTCGATTCCTGCCTGTCTGTGCGGACTGATGGCCGCCGCCGCTGCCAGTTACCACCGTGGCTTAGACCTCGACAAGGACCCTGAGTTCCAGGCAAAGTTGCAGGATCCCGCCCAGCGTGAATATATATATGGTGGTGAAGCTACCACACTGGATAAGGTGATTGCCCCTGAGGCCAAACGTGCCGTTTACGTTTTTCTGTGTGCGCTGGGCGTTATCGTGCTCTTGGCTGCAGTGCCCTCTCTCCTACCCTCGTGGGACGGCAAACCGCTGAAAATGAATTTGGTGATTCAGATAGTGATGATTGCAGCAGCAGCCATGATGATTATCTTCTGTAAGGCGCAACCCAAGAAGGCTGTGGCTGGCCCTGTATGGCAATCGGGTATGGTGGCTGTTGTGGCTATCTATGGCATTGCATGGCTGGCCGACACTTACTTCTCGAACTATCTGGGTGCTATGCAGGAAATGCTGACCGAGATAGTAAAGGAATATCCGTGGTCTATCGCTATTGTATTCTTCCTGGTGTCAGTGTTGATTAATTCGCAGGGTGCCGTTGTGGTATCCATGTTGCCGCTGGCCTATTCGTTAGGAATAGCTGGTCCCGTGCTGCTGGGTGTGTTCCCAAGTGTATATGGTTACTTCTTCATCCCCAACTACCCCTCGGATATTGCAACGGTGAATTTCGACCGATCGGGAACAACTATCATAGGTAAATACCTGCTGAACCACTCGTTTATGATGCCTGGTTTGATTTGCATATTCACCTCAACGATTATAGCCTATCTACTGACAACAATATTCTACTAATTCTAATCAAAAAAAGGGAGCTGGAGTCAGGTTGATTGATGATGAAAAAGATTCTTGTTGACGCTCATACACACACGGTAGCCTCGGGACATGCCTACAGCAGTCTGCAGGAAATGGTGAAAGCTGCTGCCGACAAAGGACTGGAAGTCTTGGGTATCACGGAACACGGTCCAAGTGTGCCGGGCACCTGTCCGTTGGTGTATTTCAGAAACATGTTTGTGGTGCCCAGAAATATGTATGGTGTCCAGTTGCTGCTGGGGTGTGAAGTGAACATCCTCGACAATAACGGAGGGCTCGACCTCACAGAAGAGTATCTGGGCAGACTGGACATAGTTATTGCGGGTATTCACACGGCATGGTATCAAGGTGGTACGAAGGATGAGAACACCGAAGGTCTCATCAAGATTATCAAGCATCCGAAGATGCACATCATCAGTCATCCTGGCGACGGCTCGGCTGAACTGGACTTTGAGAAACTGGTATTGGCTGCCAAGGAAGCGCACACCTTGCTGGAAGTGAACAACCACTCGTTGGCTCCTGCGCGACACAAGACGGTGGCACGCGACAACAATCTCGAAATTCTGCGACTCTGCAAGAAATACGAGGCGCCGACGATTTTAGGCAGTGATGCCCACATATCGTTCCAAATAGCCGACTACGAGCGACTTTACCCCTTGCTGGAAGAAACTGATTTCCCTGACGAACTGATTATGAACTACTGGCCAGACAGATTCTTCGACTATCTGGGCATTAGCAGACCACAATAAGGAGAAACGATGATTGGCTTAGCGCCGCATGATGACGTAGATGATGACGGGAGCACCAATCAACGGTGTGACAGCATTAAGGGGAATCAGGCCGCTTTCACCAGGCAGACAGCAAATGAGATTGCACAACAGGGCAATCACAGCTCCCATCAGCATAGTGGCAGGCAACAGCGAACGGTGATTATCGGTGGTGAGCAACAGGCGGGCCATGTGAGGGACAGCCAGTCCGATGAAAGCCACAGGACCACAGAAGGTGGTGGTGATGGCCGTAAGAAGTCCCGTCACAACAAGTAGCCAGTTCCTGACACGGACGATATTGATTCCCAAGTTTTCTGCATAATTATCGCCCAGCATCAGGGCATTGAGCGGTTTGATGAGCAGCAGACTGCCCAAAAGACCAGCTATGCTGACCAGACAGAACCAAGGCATCATCCGCATGGACACACCACCAAACGAGCCCAGTCCCCACACCATATAACTGCGCACACCTTCGTCAGTAGCAAAATAGTTGAGCAACGATATGGCTGAGTTGGCGATATAGCCTATCATGATGCCGATTATGAGCAACATAACATGATTGCGCACGAAGGTGGAGAAAAAGAAAATAAGGGTCATGACCGACATAGCACCAATGAAGGCTGCCACCATTACAGCCACAAACCCCGTAAGGCTGACAGAGCCTGCCGATATGCTACCACCAAGGAACAGCATGACCAAAGCAACACCCAAGCCGGCACCACTGTTGATGCCGAAGATACTGGGACCTGCCAACGGATTGCGGAAAGCCGTCTGAAGCATGAGTCCACTTGTTGCCAAAGCACTGCCGCAAAGGATAGCCGTCAAAGCCTGAGGCAGACGCGACTGCAGAATGATATATTGCCACGAAGGGCGCACGTCACCATCCCCCGTCAGGATGCAAAGGGCATCAGCGAAGGGGATATTGACAGAGCCAATCACCAAATTGAGAAAAAACAACAGGATGATGGCAACAGCAAGCGCCAGACAATATACGATTCCTTTATTCATGCAGTTTCTGATAATAACGCAAAGGCTTGGGATTTGGGGTGTCAGGATGCAATATCTGAATGAAATCAGACAAAAGATAGTCGGGACGGAAAGGCGACTCCTCGTAGAAGAGTGTCTGCTCCACATTGCAGGCATAGACATTCCTGTCGGCAAAAGCTTGCAACTGGCGGTAGCCATGATACTCACTCAGCAGTTCGTGAAAGGTATGGCTGTGGTCGCTGCTATAGCGATACATCCAGACATCGGCATCGCCAGCACGCTCAAGCACACTTTCGAAAGCCAGTGAGAGACTGCCGCTATGAGAATCGTCAGCCCACGGATAGCGCCCTCCGGCATCCTGCACCATCTGACCAATCGTGCTGCGTCCGCCCGGGACATACCACACCGTTCCCACCATCTTATCAAGGACAACGGAGCGTCCTGCCCCTAACTGCCGAACATCCTGACGAAGCGACTGATAGTTGTTGTCGACAACGGCAAAGAGGCTGTCGGTGGTTTGTTCCTTGCCAAACAGCATTCCGTAGAATTTCATCCACTCAGCGCGTGCCAAAGGCGATGTTTCCATATATTCGGCACACTCCACGAGAGGAACGTCTATCTCCTCCAGCTTGCCATAACCGCCACTGTTCTCAAAAGGCGACAGCAGAATAACATCTGGCTTGACGTCAATGATTTTCTCGACCATAGGATTCATACCGCTACCGCAATCGGCAATGCGCCCAGCACTCACCTGTTGCTGAACATAGGGAATTTTGATATACTTCAGGTCGGCAACACCCACAATGCGGTCGGCACGTCCTATCGTCGCCAGCAATGAGCAGTGAACTGTCGTAAAGACGGCAGCTCGCTCAACTGGAGTGCGAACAACGGTGCCATGAGGCAGATGGGCGGGCAACTGCGACGAACGGGGCACAAGGATATAGGTATGCAGCAGTTTCCCCTCTTTCCAGGGATTGCGAATGTCAACCTGCGTAAACCCATCGTGCCTGACGATAGTGAGCAACGACGAGTATTTCAATTGCAACGTGTCGCCCTCTTCTTGTGAAGCCCCTGTTCGGGCTCCACAAGAAGACAGCAATACGGCGATTATTCCTATGAGGAGAAAACGATACATTAGTAGATAATCGTTTCAGAACCTAAATTAAATGCAAAACGAGCCGGGCCTACACCGCAATCAAAGGTTGCTATTTTCTGGAACGAAGGTGAATATACATTCACGAAGCCGTTAGTGGACCAGTCGGCAGATGTACCATATTCATTGGTAGCCGATTGGTAGGCAGCAATAAACACATTCTCTGTAAGTGGGTCAACTCCGATGGCTGCAGGAAATGTAATGCCTTCTGGCTTAAATTCCGTGGAAGTGCCGCTCTGGATGTTATATACATGATAAGAAACAGGGTCGCTTGAACCATAAACAGAGCAATATGCATAGATTTTATAACCAGCGCAAGCCATTGCTGTAGCATTAGGAATAATCTGTGTGACAGAAAATTCTGAGGCTGACGTGCCTGAAATTCTATAAACACCTGCATGCTCCTGTGCATAATCTGGAGCAGGACCGAATTGACCGAAGTCGAGGAAATAGATATCAGACCCTGCAACAGCTATCTCCTGAGGATTACGGATATTCTCATTCCTCAATGTCTGTTCTGTTCCTGTTGTCAAATCAATCATTGAAATAGATGCATTACCATTACCATGCTCGCTATTTGCAACAAACATGTATCCATTGGAGATAGTTACACCCTCAGGATAAGAACCGACTTTGTATTTCTTGTTCAAAGAGAAAGTAACGGTATCAATGGCAGCAACATATCCTCCAAAAGTGGAAACATAAATCTTGTTGTCATAAGCAGCTATACGACGAGGACTTACACCATCGGTTCCTCCCAACATCGATTCGGAAGTAAGGTCGATGCGCTGAATAAGTTTCAGCGTCTTGGCATTTGTGACAAACACAGAGTTCTCACCGTCAACAACAATATAGAACTTGTCGCCATAGCGAAGGGCGTCATTAACGGTCATTCCGAGTGTTGCTCCCCCATTGGCTGCACTATAAGCCTTCTGAGTGGCTCTTTGTGTGGAATAGTCATAATAAGTCAGACTGCCAGGAATGGTACTTCGGGAATTGCCTGAGCAAACTACATAAACTCCATCGGAAACAGGTACAACATATTCATGCGACCCATTACTGTCGTTGTTACATGCAGTAAAGAGAGTCGTACTCATGATTACTGCGAAACTTAATAAGAACTTTTTCATTGTTACTTAAAATTTATAATTAATTGTTATTTGATAGCTTCTTCTCGGCATTGGATATAAGCGAACTAATTCGTATTGCTGACTAAAGATATTCTTGATATCAAGACGACCTTCCAATTGATGACTGCCAAAACGGAATTGACGCCAAGCTGTGAAACCGACATCAACATGACCTTTAATATCAGTATCCTCATAATGCTCATTGTTGGCCCAACGCTTACTCAGTGCTGTTGCATGAAATGAGAGATTCACCCAAGGATTCTCATAACTGACTGAACCACTAACTGTATGGTATGGGGTATAAGCCAATTGCAGATTGTAAGACGCAGAACCTGGTCTTTCCTTGTTGCGCGCCGACTGATAGCTATAGGTTCCTGCAATGGACAAAAGGTGTTGTGGCGTGAACTTCTGTACTACACGGAAATTGGCATCAAGCCCCCATACATGGACCTTTCCGACATTGACACAACGCCATACGAACATATTATACGGAATTGCCATTATTTTATCCGAAACCTCATTGTAATAACCGTCTAACGAACAAAGGACATTAAAATTATGAGATGACGGACTGGCATAAGTGACACCCAGGTTAAACTGATGGGTGCTTTCCGGCTTTAAATCAATACTCCCGTAATGATAGTAATAATTTTCATTAAAGGTGGGGGCACGGAAGATGTTCTTGTAAGATGCACGAATAAACAAGTCGTCTTCTGGCAGCATCTTGTAGGAAATTGATAAAGAGGGAGACAATCGACGCATGTTACTTGACTTCAGGCCGTCTTTTGTATCATTCAGATAAAGTGAATAAAGCAGACGACCTACTATGGTCAGCCGTTGCATTCTATATTTAGCAGTAGCCGACTGCAAGACTGTATGGCGATATGGACGACCGACAATTGTTTGTTTTGAGGTTCCGTTCAGATTATTAAACGCATAGTCCACCGAATAGTCAAACGACCAATTAGCATGAGGTGTATAGAGTAATGCCACAGAAGAATAGGTTTCACGTTGCCAATAGTCAGCATCGTTCACACCATCTTTATATAAAGAATTCCTATAAGAAGAGGAAAACCAATTGAATTTCGCATGCCATTTCAACGAAAGCTGGTCGTTCCAACGTGTCTGGTAGAGCAGTTGCCCGAAGAAATTACGATCACGGAGGGTTTCGCCACTCAGATTCGTGTAGTAGTGAACTTGTCCTGGCAATTGACGGTCATTATCATAGTAATACAGTTTACCGGAAAGACGATTGGCGGAATTCATGTTCCAAAGGAAACTGAGTTCGCCATGTCCCGAGTTCATCCGACTGTTGGTGCGACGATCAGATACGGTATAGTCGCCATTCGGCAATTCATAGGGATAATCGTTGTCAGCATAGACATACTCAGCAACAGCACTGAAGGCGAAACGGTTGGAGATATTCTGCTCGTAACGCACAAAAGGACTCACATAGCCAAAGGAACCGAAGCGCACCTGCGTTGTAACGTGAGGCTTGGTGTCGTCGGTGGGCAGACGAAGCGTCTGAATATTAAGGACCGCTGGTGTTGACGACTGACGGGCAGGAATAAAAATGTCGTCATTGTCGCCAATAACCAACGACAGACGGTCAACGTTGTCAAGGGAATAGCGAGAAAGGTCTATCTCCCCACTCTGACATTCGCTAAGCATCACACCGTCGTAACAGACACCTGTGTGCTTGGCTCCAAAACCTCGAACGGAAACGGTTTTCATCCCCCCTGCCCCACCATAATCACGCAATGTGATGCCGGGCATGCGGTGGAGGGCGTCGGCAATATCCGTCACGCCCATCGTCAGCATGTCCCGACGGTCAAGGAGGTGCAATGGCGCTGTACTGGTTAAGGTGTGTCGGCGCTGTGTCTCTGTAATCGTTACTTCGTCAATCTGATGAACTCGACCAGTAATGGTATCTGTCTGAGCCGTTATATTATCCGACAGCATCATCCATGCAGACAGGACGATTAGTCGATAGAACGTCTTTTCTTCCATTTCAACTTTGGAATCTTGATTACCTGACCTTCCTTCAGTTCTGATTTTGCATTTAATCCGTTATATACTTCTATATAGCAAGACATATCTTCGCCCAATTCTCTGCGGGCTATTCGCGACAAAGTCTCGCCAGCACGCACTTTCACTTCACGGTCGGTACCTACGATATGATAAGCTCCTGTACGCACTCGGACATCCATAGCCTCGTATTTCTTCCAGAAGGGTTCCTCCTTCTGCTGCGATTGTCCGGAATCAACCTTAGGCTGCGGCTTTTCTGCTGCAGCAGGCTGCTCGACTGGGGATTGCTCAACAGGCTTTTCTACAGAGGGAAGGGAGTCGGATGCGACGGAATCTACTTCCACCACTTCTATGCTGTCAACAAGTGAAACAGCAGGCTCTTGGGGTTCGGGTGTGACAGAAACCGGATGTTGCTGACCATACCAATATCCGGCATAGGCAGAACCAGCCATCAGCAACAGGGTCAGAAGCACATAGCCTAACGTTTTCTTCCAGGAACTGCCATCCTCTTCGAATTCATCAGTCGTCTCTTCGTCTTCGTCGTCGTTTTCTTCTTCGGTCTGCTCTTCAACCTCGTTCTGCTCTTCAACCTCAGTCTGTTCCTCGACCTCGTCCTGTTCCTCTGTTACGTTATCAACGATTTCCATCAAAGGCTGAATGACAGGCTGTGGTTCTTCCTCAGTAACTTTTTCATCATCGGTATCGTCGTCAGGCAAGTCTTCGAACTCCACTCCGTCATTCAAAATAACAGTATCGAACTGGGAGAAGGGCTTGTTGACCAATTCCTTCATCAAAGTATCCGGGGTAAACGTGATTTTTGCATGGCTGTCAATAACCACACGCTCACCAGTACGGACACTGACACTCTCGCGGGCTTCCACCATAATCTTCTTAAACGTGCCAAGTCCCTTGATTTTCACCTGACCTTCGCTGTCAAGACCCTGCTGGATCACTTCAAACATGATGGCAGCAAACTGGTTGGCCTCCTTCGCTGAGAGTTTGTTTTTCTCAACAAGGATTTTCGCTATCTCTTGAATCGTCAGTTTTCCCATAGCTTAACGTCCTCCTTTCAGTTTATCCTTCCACGTCTGATTGGGTTTGAAGTTTAAAACAAGTTTTGGGGGAACCAGCATGCGCTGTCCCGTTGAGGGATTCACAATGACTCGTTCCATCTTCTTCTTCGTCTCAAAGACACCGAAATTAGGCACTATGACACTATTGTCTGTCACAAAAGCATCACTCATTGCGGTGATAACGTTATTCACCAGTTTCTGGGTGGCTTTCTGGTCGTACCCGGAACGCTCTGAGAGCTGGTTGATAAACTCCTTATTATTCATAATGTAGTCGTTGCATATAAATCAAACTCTTCTGCATCAGTCACCTTGACATCATAGAACTGGCCTATAGTCAGTTGTTCGCTGATGGGAATCAATACCTCTGGGTCAACTTCCGGAGAACAGAATTCACTGCGTCCGACAAACCATTCACCCTCAGTACGGTCAATAATCACTTTTAATATCTGGCCTATCTTGGCAGCCTCTATCTCAGCACTTATATGCTGCTGAAGGCGCATCAGACGGTCGAGTCGCTGTTGTTTCACTTCCTGAGGCACATCATCTTTATAATGCTTGGCAGAATAGGTGCCATCTTCCTCACTATAGGCAAAAGCTCCCATGCGCTCAAAACGGGCCCAACGGGTGAAATCGAGCAATTCCTGGAAATCTTCATCAGTTTCACCGGGAAAACCAACCATCAGCGTGGTACGCAGATGAATACCAGGCACTTCTTCTCTCATCTTCTGGATAAGTTCGTAAGTCTCGGCTTTTGTAAAATGACGCTGCATACGACTCAACATGGAGTCGCTGATATGCTGAAGGGCTATATCAAGATAGTTGCAGACGTTCTGATTCTCACGCATCACCTTCAGCAGGTCCCAGGGGAAATGAGCCGGATAGGCATAGTGCAGACGAATCCACTCCACACCTTCAATATTTGCCATCTGTTCAATAAGATCTGCAATATGCTGCTTCCCATCCAAGTCAACACCATAATAGGTCAGTTCCTGGGCAATGACCTGAAACTCCTTGACGCCCTGGCTCACCAGATAGCGCACTTCTTGCAGAATCTCATCCATCGGACGACTCTGATGTTTGCCTGTGATAATGGGTATAGCGCAGTAAGCACAGTGTCTGTCACATCCCTCACTGATTTTCAAATAGGCATAATGACGAGGGGTGGTTAACACCCTCTCCCAACTTCGACCGGAAGTACAAGACGCTTGATTCCCGAGACCATCTAAAGTCTCAAGATGATTTAGTAAATCAACATAATTAAACTTCCCATACCAGCCATCTACTTCTGGAATCTCTGCTTCAAGGTCGGCAAGATATCGCTCTGACAAACAGCCCATTACGAACAATTTCTTAATCTTGCCTTCAGTCTTCGCCTGGGCAAATTCCAAGATAGTATCAATGCTTTCCTGCTTGGCGTCCTCAATGAAACCGCAGGTATTGATAACTACTATTTCGCCCTGCGGATTGTCGCTGTCATGAGTCACTTGATAGCCGTGCGACTCGAAAAGTCCCATTAACCGTTCGCTGTCAACAAGATTTTTCGAGCAACCTAAGGTGATGAAGTCGATAGTTGATTTATTATTCATGCTTAAACAGTGAGTCAACAAACTGTCGATTATTGAACAATTGTAGGTCTTCCATTCCCTCGCCTAGTCCAATGTACTTCACAGGAACCTTCAACTGGTCGCTGATTCCAATGACAACCCCACCCTTAGCCGTTCCATCAAGTTTGGTGATTGCCAATGACGTAATCTGCGTCACTGCCGAGAATTGCTTGGCCTGTTCGAAGGCGTTCTGACCAGTAGAACCATCAAGAACGAGCATTACTTCATCAGGAGCCTCGGGTAATACCTTCTTCATTACATCCTTGATTTTCTTCAACTCGTTCATCAGTCCAACCTTATTGTGCAGACGGCCTGCTGTATCAATCAGTACGACATCAGCGTCATTGGCCTTAGCAGAACTCAGCGTATCGAAAGCAACAGAGGCAGGATCACTACCCATCTGCTGTTTTACAACCGGCACGCCAACACGCTCACCCCAAATGCACAACTGCTCAACAGCAGCAGCACGGAAGGTGTCGGCAGCACCCAGATAAACCTTCTTGCCTGCCTGTTTGAACTGCCAAGCCAGTTTTCCTATGGTTGTGGTCTTACCCACGCCATTAACACCTACCACCAAAATAACATAGGGTTTATGATCGCTGGGAAGATCCCAGTTGTCGTTGTCCTCAGAATTGTTTTCTGCCAATAATGCAGCGATTTCATCACGAAGAATATTGTTCAGTTCGCTAGTGCTGACATATTTGTCACGAGCCACACGCTCTTCTATGCGCTGTATGATTTTCAGCGTAGTGTCCACACCAACATCACTTGAAATGAGCACTTCTTCCAAATCGTCCAATACATCGTCATCCACTTTCGACTTACCGGCTACGGCACGAGCCAGTTTGTCGAATACACTCGTCTTGGTTTTCTCCAATCCTTTGTCGAGTGTTTCCTTTTTATCCTTATTAAAGAAACCAAAAATACCCATAGTTATTCAAATTTCACGATTTTATCGGTGCAAAGATACAAAAAAATAAGGCTACAACCAAACATTGTAGCCTTATTTTTATATTAACTCAGAATCTTATTCTTAGTTCTTGAAGAAGTCCTTAACTTCTTCGTTGGGAACCATCTGCTCGTCGAAGATGTAAGCACCAGTCTTGGGGCTCTTCACCATCTTAATAACCTTTGTGTAAGCGCGACCATCCTTTGAGCCTTCATGGAGGGTAGCGACGGTTTTCTTTGCCATAGTTTCTTATTACAAATTATTAATTAAGTGAAGCTTACTTAATCTCCTTGTGCACAGTCATGCGCTTCAGGATGGGGTTATACTTCTTCAGTTCCATTCTCTCAGGAGTGTTCTTACGGTTCTTAGTCGTAATATAACGGCTTGTTCCGGGCAGTCCACTCTCTTTCATCTCGGTGCACTCCAGAATAACCTGAACGCGATTACCTTTAGCTTTCTTGCCTGCCATAATTGTTAGTCTCCTATAACTTTAATGTCCTTCCAATCGATATATCCTTTAGCAACAGCCTGCTTAAGGGCAGCGTCCAGACCTACCTTATTAATCATACGCAGACCAGCAGCGCTGATCTTCAACTGAATCCAGCAAGCCTCCTCTACATAGTAGAACTTCTTGCTGAACAGGTTTACGTCAAAGCTACGCTTTGTGCGGTGCTTTGAGTGAGACACGTTGTTTCCAATCTGTGCCTTCTTTCCCGTAATTTGACAAATTTTCGACATTTCTATCTACTTTTACTTGTTCCTAAAATATAACTTACTCCAAACAGGGTGCAAAGGTACGCATTTTTATTGAAAATTAAAAAGAGAGAATTGATATTTCTCTCACTCTTAAGATTTTTTAACCTTCGTATCCGTCTCTTGGTTCTGATTTCAGCAGTTCCAAGAACATTTGAAGTGCTTTGTTGGTAGCAATAGCAAGGTTGATGTCACGTCCATGATCCTCAAACACTTTCAATGTCACCTGCTTATCAACACTGCCGCATGCCAACCAAATTGTCCCTACTGGGATATCCTTTGTGCCACCTGTTGGGCCGGCATATCCGGTGGCAGCAATGGCATAATCGGTGCCTAATGTATTGCAGGCACCTATTACCATCTGACGGGCTACGTCCTCACACACTGCCGACTGCTCTTCCAACAACTGTTGACTGACATTCAGCAAGCGCATCTTGATTTCGTCAACATAGCAGATAACACCGCCCTTAAAGTATTTTGATGCTCCAGGAATCGATATTAATGCTTCTGCGATGCGTCCACCTGTGCAACTCTCTGCCGTACCTACGGTTTTCTCCATATCCCACAGCAGTTCGCTAATTTCTCTACTTACTATCTTACTTTCGAAATCCATCTTAATATGTATGTTTTGTTGATTATCTTTATTTGAAAGTGACTTTTGAAAAGGCAGGAGCGTCGATGGGACACGTCTCACCATCTAAATATTTATAATAGCCCACAATGCCTATCATGGCCGCATTATCCGTAGTGTAGCTGAACTTGGGTATATAAATAGTCCAACTATAGCGCTTGGCTGCATCGTGAAAAGCATTACGCAGTCCGTTATTAGCACTTACACCGCCTGCCACTGCCACATGCTTAATACCTGTTTGCTTAACAGCCAGTTTCAGTTTCTTCATCAGAATATCAACAATCGTCCATTCCAACGAGGCTGCCAGGTCTTCTTTATGATGCTCGATAAAGTCGGGATCGTCAGCTATCCATTTCCTTAGATTATAGAGAAATGATGTCTTTAGTCCTGAAAAACTGTAGTCAAGACCCGGAATATGAGGTTCTGCAAACTGGTAGGCCTTGGGGTTGCCCTGGCGTGCCAGACGGTCGATGATAGGTCCGCCAGGATAGCCAAGCCCCATCACTTTCGAACATTTATCTATCGCTTCGCCTGCAGCATCATCGATAGTCTGTCCAAGTACCTCCATGTCGTTGTAGGCATTTACCTTCACAATCTGAGAATTTCCTCCCGATACCAACAGGCAAAGGAAAGGATAAGGAGGCTGACTGTTGTCGTCGTCTGATTCTTTAATAAAATGTGCCATCACATGTCCCTGTAAATGGTTTACATCAATGAGAGGCACACCCAATGAACGCGCAAAGCCTTTCGCAAAGCTGACCCCAACCAACAGTGAACCCATCAGACCCGGACCACGAGTGAAGGCAATTGCCGATATCATTTCTTTGGTAATACCCGCACGCTTGATAGCTTGGTCAACCACAGGTACAACATTCTGTTGATGAGCGCGTGATGCTAATTCTGGTACCACGCCGCCATATGCCTCATGCACAGCTTGTGATGCCGTCACATTCGACAATAACACACCATCCTTCAGCACAGCAGCCGAAGTGTCGTCGCAAGAACTTTCTATTCCCAATATATAAATAGGTGTTGTCTGGTTCATAGGTGCTTTGGGGTTTTAGTAGGTTAATATTTCAACACCATGTTCTGTCATCACTAACGTATGCTCCCATTGTGCAGATGGTTTTTCGTCTTCGGAGATAACTTCCCAGCCGTAGGGATCGTCAGCGTCAATAAACACCTTCCATGTTCCCATATTGATCATGGGCTCAATAGTAAACACCATACCGGGAACCAACAGCATACCAGGACTCTTTTCTGCGAAATGACAGACTTCCGGCTCTTCGTGAAAATCAAGCCCTACCCCATGTCCACATAGATCGCGCACAACTCCATAATGATATTTCTTGGCGTGCTTTTCTATTGCTTTACCTATATCATTGACAAAGCCCCAAGGCTTAGCTGCTTCCATACCGATTTCCAGACATTCCTTGGCAACTCTCACCAGTTGTTCTTTCTCAGGTGATGTTTTTCCTATAATGAACATGCGAGAAGCGTCGGCGTAGTAACCATTCAAGATAGTGGTGAAATCAACATTAATGATATCACCTTCTTCCAAAATATCCGTTTTCTTGGGGATTCCATGACAAACCACCTCATTAATACTCGTACAAACACTCATGGGGAACGGAGGTGTCTCATCGTCGCCACCATAGTTCAAGCAGGCTGGTATAGCACCATGTTGGGCACAGTAATCGCGACAAATCTGGTCAATTTCCAAAGTCGACATTCCTGCGCATATTGCTTTTTCCACAGCATCCAGCACGCCCGTATTCACTACACCGGCACGCCGAATACCCTCTATCTGTTCTGGTGTTTTAATCAAATCACGAGTAGGGACCAAAGCCCCTTTGTTCTCCAAATACATGATCCGTTTATCGAATTCAGTGGGCTGTTCTCCTGGTTTACAATGCCATCTTCTTTTCATCTTCTTTCAAATTTGAGTGCAAAGGTAGTGCAAATCGTATGAAAAACCAAAAGAATTTTGAGTTTTCTCTTTGCATTATGCTCACTTTTTCGTAACTTTGCAGCTAATTTGAATGACAAAATAAAATATGGAAGAGAAAGTAACAATGTTTATGGATAATAAGAACAGGTCGTTCTCGATGATTGCAGACCTTGAAGGTGACATGAGCGACCTGAGCAAGGAAGAAATTCCAGATTGTATTCCCATTCTCGCTGTTCGCAATATCGTGCTGTTTCCAGGAGTCATTACTCCTATACTGATTGGACGTGACTCAAGTATGAAACTGGTAAGACAAGCGGAGAAACATGACTTAACGATTGGCTTATTCTGCCAGCGCGATCCAGATACTGATGAGCCCATTCGTTCCGATTTATATGACATGGGTGTATATGCAAAGGTCATCAAACTGCTTACACTACCAAATGGAAATCTGACAGCTATTGTTCAAGGTTTAGGACGTGTGAAGCTGTATGAAATAACGAAATATACTCCATATCTGGAAGGGCGTGTGGAAGCCGTTCCAGAAATTGAGCCTGACAAGCGTGACACAGAATTCAAGACTGCTGTTGATGATTTACGCTCGTCGGTAGCCGAATACATCAAACTGAACGACGAGATTCCTGAAGAGGCTGGCTTCGCCATTAAGAATGTTGACAACAACATCATGGCAATTAACTTCATTTGTTCGAACCTGCCTTTCTCTGTTAAGGAGAAAATGATGCTGCTGACAACTACATCTATCAAGGAGCGCCTGTTCAATGTGATGAAAATCGTGAACCGTGAGACGGAACTGCAAAACCTCAAGCTCGACATTCGAAATAAGACACGTGACGATATTGATGAACAGCAACGTAATTACTTCTTGCAGCAGCAAATCAAGAATTTGCAGGCAGAAATGGGAAATGAGAGCTCGCCTGAGAAGAAGGACTTGCTGGAGAAAGCCATGCTGAAAAACTGGAGCGACGAGGTGGACCGAATCTTCTATAAGGAGATTGACAAACTAGACCAGTTGAATCCACAAAGTCCCGATTTCAATATTCAGCTCACATACCTGCAGACTTTGGTGTCACTGCCATGGAACGAATGCACAGAAGACGACCTTCGTTTAGATCGTGCCCAAAAGATACTGGATAGAGATCACTATGGTATGGAAAAGGTGAAGGAGCGTATTTTGGAATATATTGCCGTACTTTCGTTACGCGGTGACCTTAAATCTCCTATTTTGTGCTTATATGGACCTCCGGGGGTTGGTAAGACAAGCTTGGGAAAATCAATAGCTGATGCACTGAATCGTAAGTATGTACGCGTGTCGCTTGGAGGTCTGCACGACGAGGCAGAGATACGCGGACACCGTCGTACTTATATAGGTGCTATGCCTGGGCGTATTATTAAAAGTATGCAAAAGGCAGGTTCGAGCAATCCCGTATTTATCCTCGATGAGATAGACAAGGTGACACAGAATACGCATAATGGCGACCCTGCTTCAGCGATGTTGGAAGTACTGGATCCAGAACAGAACAATGCTTTCCATGATAACTATCTGGATGTGGACTATGACCTGTCGAAGGTCTTGTTCATCGCTACTGCAAATAATCTGAGTACTATCCCCAAACCCCTCCTCGACCGCATGGAAATTATCGAGGTGAGCGGCTATATCACAGAGGAGAAATATGAGATAGCCAAGCGTCACTTGATTCCGAAAGAGAAGGAGAACACCGGTCTGATGGATAAAGGACTGACTTTTAACAAGGCGGCTATTGAGAAGATTATAGAACAGTACACGCGTGAAAGCGGAGTGCGTCAATTAGAGAAGCAAATCAATAAGGCTCTGCGCAAGATGGCTTTCCGAAAGGCGAAAGACGGTGAATTACCTTTCTTGAAGATCACACCTACGGAAATTGAAGGACTGTTAGGTAAACCACCATTCTATCGGGACATCTATCAAGGCAACAGCTATGCTGGCGTGGTAACTGGTCTGGCATGGACCAGTGTCGGAGGTGAGATTCTCTTTATTGAGACATCGCTCTCGAAAGGCAAAGGCTCAAAACTGACATTGACAGGTAATCTAGGAGATGTCATGAAAGAAAGTGCTGTTTTAGCTCTGGAATATGTGAAGGCTCATGCAGAGAATTTGAACATCGATTATCGCATCTTTGACAATTGGAACATACATATTCACGTTCCAGAAGGAGCCACGCCCAAAGACGGTCCTTCGGCTGGTATCACTATTGCCACATCTATAGCATCGGCTCTCACCCAGCGTAAAGTTCGAAAGAACACAGCTATGACAGGCGAAATTACTCTGCGAGGTAAGGTGCTTCCCGTTGGTGGTATTAAGGAGAAAATCCTAGCAGCTAAGCGTGCGGGGATTACTGATATCGTAATGTGCCGTGATAACCAGAAAGATATTGAAGAAATTCCTGAAATATATTTGAAGGGAGTAAATTTCCACTATGTGGAGAACGTTCAGGACGTGTGGGATTTTGCCCTGACTGACGAGATTGTAAGCAATCCGTTAGACTTTACTATAGATGAAGTGAAAAGCGAAAAGTGAGAAGTGAATAATGACATTTGAACTGCAACATACTGACTCGGTTTCCGATGCCCGTACTGGTCTGATTACCACAGACCACGGACAGATTAAAACACCCATCTTTATGCCTGTTGGAACAGTGGGCAGTGTGAAGGGTGTACATTTTTCGGAACTGCGTGAACAGGTGAAGGCACAGATTATTTTGGGCAATACATACCATTTATATCTGCGTCCTGGCCTGGAGATTCTGCGTAAAGCAGGAGGACTCCACCAATTCAACACTTGGGATCGCCCTATTTTGACTGACTCTGGTGGTTTTCAGGTGTTTTCACTCACTGGCATCCGAAAGTTGCGCGAAGAGGGATGTGAATTTCAAAGTCATATTGACGGCTCACGCCATATTTTCACTCCTGAAAACGTGATGGACACGGAACGTGTCATAGGTGCCGACATCATGATGGCGCTCGACGAATGTCCTCCAGGACAGAGTGACTACCAATATGCCAAGAAATCACTGGGACTTACTCAGCGCTGGCTCGACCGCTGCATCAAGCGTTTCAACGAAACAGAGCCTCTTTATGGTTACCAGCAGAGTCTGTTCCCTATCGTACAGGGGTGTACCTTCAAGGATTTGCGTCAAGAGGCTGCCAAACATGTGGCAGACAAAGGGGCGGATGGTAATGCTATCGGCGGATTGGCTGTGGGCGAACCTACTGAAATCATGTACGAAATGATTGAAGTGGTCAACGAGATATTGCCTAAAGACAAGCCTCGCTATCTGATGGGGGTCGGAACACCACAGAATATTCTGGAAGCCATCGAACGCGGTGTGGATATGTTTGACTGTGTGATGCCTACCCGTAATGGGCGCAATGCCATGTTGTTCACCTATCAGGGTACTATGAATATGCGCAACAAGAAATGGGAAGATGATTTTTCACCCATCGACCCAGAGGGCTGCGAGATAGACCGCATCCACTCGAAAGCCTACTTGCACCACCTCTTCAAAGCTCAGGAACTCCTGGCTATGCAGATTGCCTCAATTCATAATCTTGCTTTCTATCTGCGATTGGTCACAGATGCCCGTCAGCATATAGAACAAGGTGATTTTGTTCAGTGGAAACGTTCGGTTATTGACGATTTAGGACGTAGGAGATGAAAGAAAAATTAAGAGAAATAGTTAGAAAGGCAATGGTGCCAATAAGGAAGCTGAGGATTTGGTGGAACAGACTTCCTTGGGAGCGAGTGGCTTTCTTAAAGAAATATAATCCCTTGCAGTATATACAACTGATGGACTGGTATATCATTAAGAAATTCATCGGTACCTATATCTACTCTATTGCACTTATTATTTCTATCTCTATTGTTTTCGACGTCAACGAGAATCTGGCTAAATTCGCCACTTATCATGCACCGTTGAGGGCCATTGTCTTTGACTACTACATGAACTTTGTGCCTTATTTTGCAAACCTATTCTCACCGCTGTTCGTATTTATTGCCGTTATCTTCTTTACTTCTAAACTGGCTGGCAATTCCGAAATTATTGCTATGCTGGCATGTGGTATGAGCTTCAAGCGACTGTTGCGCCCTTACCTCATTTCTGCAGCTCTTATCGCTGTTCTGAACTTTTATCTGGGAGCATACGTCATTCCTAAAGGAACGGTGGTGCGCCACGACTTTGAATCACTATATAAAAACAACAAAAAGAATACTACCGCAACAAATATTCAGCTGATGGTAGACAAAGGCACAGTTGCCTATATTTCTCAATACGACGATATCCGCAAAACAGGATATGGCTTTTCTCTCTATAAGTTTGACAAGAAGAAATTGGTGAGTCACATGACTGCCAGTGTCATTCAATACGACACCATTTCGGATTCACGTTACCATTGGAAGGCACGAAACTACAAAATTCGTGAATTGAAAGGTATGCGCGAGAAAATCACAAGTGGTTCTGAGATTGACACCCTGATACAGATGGAGCCAATGGACTTGATTTTCTCTAAAGGACAGCAAGAGACTTTTACTTCGCCAGAATTAAAGCGATATATCTCGAAGCAACAGGAACGTGGTTCGAGCAATGTGGTGCAATATGAGGTGGAATACCATAAACGAATAGCCACTTCGTTTGCATCGTTCATATTGACTATTATCGGTGTATCGCTTTCATCCAGAAAGCGTAAAGGTGGGATGGGTATGTACTTGGGAATAGGACTGGCTTTGTCGTTTTCCTATATTCTGCTACAGACCATCAGTTCCACTTTTGCTATCAATGCCGACACACCACCTATGCTGGCTGCATGGATTCCCAATATTCTGTATGCGTTTATCGCCTATTACTGTTATAGACAAGCACCTAATTAAATGAATTTTGAAGAAACATATCTGAACGACAATATTCTCGATGCCTTATACGACATGCATTTCGAGGAGATGACTCCTGTACAGGAAAAGTGTATCCCTGAAATCCTTGATGGGCGTGACATGATTGGAGTAGCACAGACGGGTACAGGAAAAACTGCAGCTTATCTGTTGCCGATACTTAGTATGCTTGATGATGGAGGCTATCCCAAAGATGCTGTCAACTGCATCATAATGGCTCCCACCCGTGAACTGGCACAACAGATAGATCAGGCTATGCAAGGATTCGGCTATTATTTGGATGGTATATCGAGTGTAGCTGTCTATGGTGGCAACGACGGAAACCGTTTTGACCAGGAAATGCGTGGACTGAAAATGGGTGCTGACGTGATTATTGCCACACCAGGGCGACTTCTCTCACATATCCGAATGGGATATGTCGATCTCTCGCATCTGTCATTCTTCGTTCTTGACGAAGCCGACCGTATGCTCGATATGGGCTTTTCTGACGATATCTTGCAGATAGCCAAGCTATTACCGCAAGATCGTCAAACTATTATGTTCTCGGCAACAATGCCTAATAAGATACAAGATCTCGCGCGTACCTTATTATATAATCCTATAGAGGTGAAAATTGCTGTCAGTAAACCAGCAGAGAAAATCCAACAGTCTGCCTATGTTTGCTATGAACCACAGAAACTGGGAATTATTCGTCATTTGTTCAAGGCTGGTGAGTTAGAACGTGTAATCATTTTCTCAGGCAAGAAAGACAAAGTAAAGGACATTACTCGCGAACTGCAACGGAACCACATCAACTGCGCATCCATGCACAGTGATTTGACTCAGCAAGAACGTGACGATGTGATGTACCGCTTTAAGGCAGGACAAGTGAATGTTCTGGTGGCAACAGATATTGTGGCTCGAGGTATCGATATTGACGATATTCTGATGGTTATCAATTACGATGTTCCTCGTGATGTGGAAGACTATGTACATCGTATCGGACGCACAGCAAGAGCACAACGCGATGGTGTTGCCGTCACTTTTGTCTCTGATACTGATATGCGATATTTCTTCAATATAGAACGCTTCCTCGGTAAGGAAATCACAAAGAACCCACTTCCTGAAGGACTTGGTGAGCCACCTGTTTATCAACCTGCCCCTGCACGAAAACAATCCAGAGGTCGAGGCGGAAAGGGACGTAACGGAAAGCGATATAGTAATAAAAAACGTAACTCGCATCACAAAAGTTCCTCTAAACCCAAAACAGAATAAGAGTCAATCGTTTGCACATCATTTCCTGTTATTTTGTGAGAAAAAAGAAAATTGTGTGGGCACACAATTAAATTATTACAAAATAATTGGTAAAAAGTTTTGTAGATATTAAAAAATGTTGTAATTTTGCAACAGTTATCCTGAAAACAATCTTTTTACCTTAAAAGGACTAATACCTATTGAAGATATGAAGCGATTGCCTGTGAGGGTCATCGCTTTATTTATTTTGTGTGCTCGGTTTGTTAAATAGTGTAAAACTTATCATAATTATCAATACTCTATTCTCAATTTTCAATTAAAATTTGTACCTTTGCGCCCGATTTAGTCCGTGGTGGCTCAGTTAAGTCGTGGCACGAAGCCATGCGCCATCCGGAAAAACCCGTTTAAAAATAACAAAACAATGTACGCAATTGTAGAAATTAACGGTCAGCAGTTCAAGGCAGAAGAGGGTAAAAAGCTCTTCGTTAACCACATAAAGGACGTGGAAGCCGGTAAGACTGTTGAATTCGACAAGGTACTGCTTGTCGACAATGAAGGTTCAGTACAGGTAGGTGCGCCCACCGTAAGTGGTGCTAAAGTAGTGTGTGAGGTTATCAATCCCTTGGTAAAGGGTGAGAAGGTTATCGTTTTCAAGATGAAGCGTCGTAAGGACTCTCGCAAGATGAACGGTCACCGTCAGCAGTACACACAGGTAGAAGTTAAATCAGTAATCGCTTAAAACGTAGGAGGAACAAGAAATGGCACATAAAAAAGGTGTAGGTAGTTCTAAGAACGGCCGTGAGTCAGCTTCACAGCGACTCGGCATTAAGATTTTCGGTGGCCAGAAGGTTGTTGCAGGCAACATTATTGTTCGCCAGCGCGGTTCTAAGCACAACCCAGGCAACAATGTTGGTATTGGTAAGGATGATACCCTTTTTGCACTTGTTGACGGAACTGTTCAGTTCCACAAGGGCAAGCGCGACAAGAGTGTTGTATCAGTAATACCTGAAGCATAACGCCGAAGAGAACAACAAACAAATAATTTATTCCAAACAAACACAGAATCCCAAACCTCCACGGAGATTTGGGATTTCTGCTTTTTATGAACAGAAGTGATTAAATTACTTCATTTCCTTAAGACGTCTGTAGAATTCACGAAGTGCACCTTGGTTGACTCCCCTACTCGACAGCAATTCCAATTCACGTCTGGCAGTATCTTTTCTGCCTAAGCGTATCAGTACATCAATGTGCGACAACAGGTAATCGGTATTCTCTGGATTAAGTCGCGAGGCTTGCTCCCAATCATAGAGTGCTGCCTCGTAGCGTTTCATATCTGTTTCCAAAGAAGCGCGTGCCACATAACCTGATACGGAATCGGGATGCTGTTCCACAACAATATTCAGCAAGTCGAGGGCGTCATTACGTTTATCCATCAACTGATAGACATACGCTAAACCTAAGCGTGCCTCCAGATGAGTAGGTTTCTCCAAAAGAATATCATTGTAATCATTCTTTGCCAAATCATAACGGCGCAGATGGGTATATGCATAAGCCCTATAGAACAATGCGGTGAGATTATGCTCATCGTAACGAAGAATCGTCTTATACTCGTCAACGGCAAACTCCCATTGCTGCAGTTCCAAGTTAATGGCTGCTTTGCGAAGATGCAAGGAGACACTATAGGGCGATTGGGCTATCTGTTTATTGATAGCATTCAGGGAGTCGCGCCATTGTTGGTTTGTCTGTCCCTGAATGCCAATAGCCAATAGGCAGCAGCCTATCGCCAATATCAAGCGTTTTTGATATAGTTTACAATCCATTCACCTACCTCTTTCGTACCATATTTAGCACCACCTTCAACCTGAATCTCAGGAGTACGTACATTGGCATCGAGCGATGCATTCACTGCTTCGCGAATCAGCGCACCTTCCTTTTTCAAGTCAAAATGCTCAAGCAGCATTGCAGCTGACAGAATCTCAGCCAATGGGTTAGCCAGATTCTGACCAGCAGCCTGAGGCCATGAACCATGAACTGGCTCGAAGAGTGGAGTGTGTTCACCCAGCGAACTTGACGGCTGCAGTCCCATAGAACCTGTGATGCAAGAAGTCTCATCTGTCAGGATGTCGCCAAAGGTATTCTCTGTCACAATCACATCGAAGAAACGAGGTTCTGTCAGCACACGCATAGAAGCGTTGTCGATAAACATATAATCAGTGTTGACGTCAGGATACTGTGCTTCCATTTCCTTGGCTATCTGACGCCACAGTCGAGAACTGGCAAGAACGTTTGCCTTATCGACAACAGTCAAGTGCTTTTTACGTTTCTGGGCTGTTTCGAATGCAACCTTTAATATACGCTCAATCTCCGGACGAGTATAGATGTCTGTATCATAAGCCTTGTCATTATCCTGGTATTTCTCACCGAAATACATTCCACCAGTCAATTCGCGGATGACAACAAAGTCTGCACCTTTCAGCAATTCATCCTTCAAGGGTGACTTATGAAGCAGGCAGTCGAATGTAGCAACTGGACGTACGTTGGCAAAAAGTCCCAGCTTCTTACGCATAGCGAGCAAGCCCTGCTCAGGACGAACCTTGGCTGTGGGGTTGTTGTCAAAACGCAGGTCGCCGACAGCAGCAAACAACACAGCATCAGCGCGCATACATACATCATGAGTTGCCTCAGGATAAGGATCACCAACGGCATCAATAGCATGGGCTCCACAGAGAGCTTCCTCATAAGAGAACTCGTGACCGAATTTAGCAGCGATGGCATCCATCACAGCAACACCTTGTTTCATAATCTCTGGACCAATTCCGTCGCCAGGGAGAACGGCAATTTTCAATTTCATATTTATTTCCAATTTAATTGATTCTCGTAAAACAAGCACAAAAGTAATCAAATTCTTTCAGATATCACCTATTTTTGACTCGGGTTAACATATCTTTTGTAAAACCTTCGCCTAATATTACACTTTTTTGCTAAATATTTCAAAGAAAAAGCAGGAAAATGAAAATAATTGAGTAAATTTGCAACTTAGAATACTATCAACGATTATTACTATTATTAATAAATAATGTTTATATTATGAACGACAACAAAGTAATGAACATGGCAGCTGACAACATTCGAATTCTTGCTGCCTCAATGGTTGAAAAGGCTAAGTCTGGTCACCCAGGTGGTGCTATGGGCGGTGCCGATTTTATCAACACTCTCTACAGTGAATTTCTTATTTATGACCCAGAGCATCCCGAGTGGGAAGGTCGCGACCGTTTCTTCCTCGATCCAGGTCACATGGCTCCAATGCTCTATAGCCAGCTTGCCCTGATTGGTAAGTTTACTTTGGAGGATCTGAAGAATCTGCGTCAGTGGGGTTCTGTTACTCCAGGTCACCCCGAACGTGAAATTGCCCGTGGTATTGAAAACACCTCTGGTCCTCTTGGCCAGGGCCATACCTTCGCTGTTGGTGCAGCTATTGCCGCTAAATTCCTGAAGGCTAAGTTTGGCGATGTAATGGGTCAGACCATCTATGCTTACATCTCTGACGGTGGTGTACAGGAGGAGATTTCTCAGGGTGCAGGTCGTATTGCCGGTAACCTTGGTCTCGACAACCTCATCATGTTCTACGATGCCAACGACATTCAGCTCTCTACAAAGACTGAGGTAGTGACCACTGAGGATACTGCCAAGAAGTATGAGGCTTGGGGCTGGTATGTACAGAAGATTGACGGTAACGATGTTGACCAGATTCGTGAGGCCCTCAAGAAGGCTCAGGCTGAGAAAGAGCGTCCAAGTCTGATTATCGGACACTGTGTAATGGGTAAGGGTGCTCGCAAGGCAGACAACAGCAGTTACGAGAGCAACTGTGCTACCCACGGAGCTCCTCTCGGTGGCGACGCTTATATCAACACCATGAAGAATCTTGGTGCTGATCCCGAGAACCCATTCCAGATTTTCCCAGAGGTACAGGCCCTGTATGCTAAGCGTGCTGAGGAACTGAAGAAGATTGTTGCTGAGCGCTATGCAGCTAAGGCTGAGTGGGCAAAGGCTAATCCTGAGCAGGCTAAGCAGATGGAAGAGTGGTTTGCCGGCAAAGCTCCTGTGATTGACTGGAGCAAGGTTGAGCAGAAGGCTGGTGCCGCTACTCGTGGTGCTTCTGCTACTGTTCTGAGCGCTCTTGCAGAGCAGGTTCCCAACATGATCTGCGCAAGTGCCGACCTTTCTAATTCTGATAAGACAGACGGTTTCCTGAAGAAGACTCACGACATTGTTCGTGGCGATTTCTCTGGTGCATTCTTCCAGGCTGGTGTTGCTGAGTTGACAATGGCTTGCTGCTGTATCGGTATGGCTCTGCATGGTGGTGTTATCCCTGCCTGTGGTACCTTCTTCGTATTCTCTGATTATATGAAGCCTGCTGTTCGTATGGCTGCCCTCATGGAATTACCTGTGAAGTTCATCTGGACTCACGATGCATTCCGCGTTGGTGAGGATGGTCCTACCCATGAGCCTGTTGAGCAGGAAGCTCAGATCCGTCTGATGGAAAAACTGAAGAATCATCATGGCAAGAATTCTGTTCTCGTTGTTCGTCCTGCTGATGCTGAAGAGACAACAGTTTGCTGGCGTATGGCTATGGAGAACACTGAGACTCCAACAGCTCTTATCTTCTCTCGTCAGAACATCGAGATGCTGCCTGCAGGCAACGATTATAGCCAAGCAACAAAGGGTGCTTATGTCGTAGCTGGTTCCGATGCCGACTATGATGTTATCCTGTTGGCTTCTGGTTCTGAGGTTTCTACTTTGGAGGCTGGTGCTGAGCTGCTCCGCAAGGACGGAATCAAGGTTCGCATTGTCAGTGTTCCTTCTGAGGGTCTGTTCCGCAGCCAGTCGAAGGAATATCAGGAGAGCGTGCTGCCTGCTGGTAAGAAGAAGTTCGGTATGACAGCCGGTCTGCCTGTCACTCTCGAAGGACTCGTTGGTGCCGATGGTTGTGTATGGGGTCTGAACAGTTTCGGATTCTCTGCTCCCTACAAGGTGCTCGATGAGAAGCTGGGATATACCGGACAGAATGTTTACGAACAAGTTAAAAAGTTACTTGCTTAATGGAAATCAAAACTGTAGGAGTAGCCTGTGATCACGCAGGCTACCCATTAAAGAAATTCGTTCTCCAGTATTTGGAGGAACACGGCTATCCTTATAAGGATTATGGCACATGGAGTGACGCTTCTGTCGACTACCCAGACTTCGGACATGCTTTGGCCGAGGGCATTGAGAATGGCGAAGTTTATCCTGGTATTGGCATCTGTGGTTCTGGCGAGGGTATCGCTATGACGCTCAACAAGCATCAGAGCATTCGTGCCGGACTGGCTTGGATTCCAGAGATTGCTCACATGATTCGCCAGCACAACGATGCAAACGTATTGGTAATGCCAGGACGCTTCATCGACAATAAGATGGCAGAGAAAATCATGGATGAGTTCTTCAAGACTTCTTTTGAAGGCGGACGCCATCAGAAGCGCATTGACAAGATGCCTGTGAGATAAGAAGCACACATCTCAGCGCATCTTTCACCATCAACTCCCGCTGAGACGATTCCGCCAGCATAGCCGGCGCCTTCGCCGCAAGGGAAAAGACCTTGAATACGGACATGCATCAGCGTGTCCGTATTTCTTATGATACGCACTGGCGAAGAGGTGCGTGTCTCCACACCAATCATTACGGCTTCATTAGTCAGGAAACCGTGTGCATGTTTTCCAAAATAATTAAAACCTTGTTGCAGTCGTTTAGCTATCTGTTCTGGCAACCAGAAATGAAGTGGCGACGAAATAAGACCTGGTGCATACGAACTCTTGGGCAGGTCATAGCTCAGACGTTTGTTGACAAAGTCTGCCATACGCTGAGCAGGAGCCGTCTGTTTCATATTACCCTGTTGCCAACAGGCTTCCTCCAATTGCTGCTGATAGTTCATCACGCGCAGGGCATCAGCTCCTTCCACATCTTCTGCACGCACTTCTACCACCATACCGCTATTGCTCCACTGTCCTCCGCGATTTGAGGGCGACATACCGTTGACCACTATCTGCCGCTTGTCCGTTGCAGCAGGAATCACAAACCCACCTGGGCACATACAGAAGGAATAGACACCACGCCCATCCACCTGTGTCACAAATGAATATTCCGCAGCAGGCAGATACTTACCTCTGCCCTGACGATTGTGATATTGGATCTGGTCTATCAGCATCGACGGATGTTCCAGTCGCACGCCGACAGCAATACCCTTTGCCTCAATCTCCACCTTTGCCTCCGCCAGGTATCGATAAACATCACGTGCACTATGTCCTGTTGCCAGGATGACTGGTCCCCGGAAAGTGAGCTGAGCGTTGTTTTGCGCTTCCACCCCAACCACCTTGTCGCCTTCCAGTATCAGGCGAGTCATTTTGGTCTGGAAATGCACTTCGCCACCACAGCGCAGAATCGTATGACGCATATTCTCTATCACACGAGGCAGTTTGTCTGTTCCTATATGCGGATGGGCATCACATAGGATATTCGTCGAGGCACCATGTTGACAGAACACATGAAGAATCTTTTCAATATTGCCTCGTTTCTTGCTGCGTGTATACAGTTTGCCATCGGAATAGGCACCTGCCCCACCCTCGCCGAAACAGTAATTGCTCTCAGGGTCAACCTGCTGCGTCTTCGTAATCTGCGAGAGGTCTTTTTTGCGCTCATGCACATCTTTTCCTCTCTCCAATACGATAGGGCGATAACCCAGTTCAATGAGTTTCAAGGCAGCAAACAGTCCACCAGGACCTGCCCCCACCACGATTACCTGCTGGCGACCTGACACATCCGGATAGTCCGTATGTTGATAGGCATCGTCTTCGGGCATCTCATTGATATAAACCCTCACCTTCAGATTGACAAGAATAGTGCGCTGACGGGCATCAATACTCTTTCTGAGTGTTCTCAGATGTGTAATGGTACGAACATCAAAGCCCTTCTCTTCGGCAATCCAATTCCTAAGTGACTGCTCGTTGGCAGCCACTTGAGGAAGCACTCTGATATCGTATTCCTGTATCATCAGTCTTGTTTGAAAAGGTCGTGAATCTCTTCTATCTCATCTTCGTCAAACCACTTCGACAGGCGGGCCTTTGCCTTCTCCTGTATTTCAGGATCAACATCCGTCCACACCTTCTTCAGTACATAAATCAGTACAGCCAAATCGTCGGTGAGTCCCACAATAGGAATAGCATCTGGCATTACGTCCAAAGGACTGATCATATAGCCAAGGGCCCCAATAATCATCGCCTTATTGGCCTTACTCACCTTATCACTTTGCAGCGTATAATATAAGATAAGTGCCGCATACACTAACTTTGAGCCAGCCCGCTTGGCAATGCGGGAAATCTTCTCAACGAAATCCGTCTGAGAAAACTTATTGGCATAACTCATAAAATCAGGTAATTCCATATTCTATTTGTTTAAGATTTATTATTTCACATTCTTCTTTTTCTTATAAGGACCACGTGGACCGAAGTTCAGTCCCACATAGATACACAGGTCGCCGAAAATATTGTTGGTGGCAAATCGTGATTTATGATAATTGTAAGCCCTGACGATAGCACTGGCTCCGGCATACCATTTAGTATTGTTCCACACAATGCCGAAACGACCGATTCCGTCGATATTGAAGTTTCCGAAATCAAAGCCTTCGTTCTTGGTATTCTTGTTTTCAGTTTCACCGGTTGAAGTCTTGTAAGCCAAAGCCATCGACAGACTGGCGCACAACAGGCAGTTTCGGGCAAACACCCAGTTATAGGCATATCCCACTGTGGCATTGATGTCAGAATATTTGATTTTGTTGAACATCAGTCCGCTGTCCAGTTTCACATCCCTTCCCAATTTCTCCTGAGCCAGAGCTTCCAGTCGCTTATAGTCAAACTCGATAGTGTTCTTGATATAGCCGGCACCCACCATCCATGAACCACAACTAATCTTCTGACAAGTACTTTGTGCAAAGGCGGCTGGATATGAAAAACGCTTATGGTTAAAGATATAGTAGAAGTTAACGCCCGTGATACTGACATTCAGACCGTCGAAGTCAACTCCCTCCAATGCTTCGGTATTGATATTCGGTCCCAGATTCACCTTGCGTATCTTATAGTCGTCAACGGAACGTCTATAGAATACATCAAGTGCAAAGCGCGAACTATACACACTTCCGTCTATCTCCAGTTTACGTTTTCCGCTAAACAAGTTGAAGTGTCTCAGGTCGATGGTATATCCGAAGAAAAGCCAGCGCCATCCGAAATACGGTCCCATACGAACACCGATCGTAGGTGCAAAAGAGATAGACTGCCCCGTAGGCCCCGGAGTGCTAAGTCTATAGTAGTCGTAGGTATTGATGGATTGCAACATCAACGCCCAGTTGTAGTGCTGTGGTTCTACGTAGTTCGTGTCTATCTCACTGAAGCTGTCAACAACGCGTGCCAACCATCCTTTCTTAGGTGTTTCCACGCTGAGCGAGTCTGTGGCATTGATGCTCAGACTCAGCATTGACAGGAGTATGACAGACCAGAACTTTCGCATAATTCAGAATTTACCTAAGATACGGTCCATCGCCCAATTGGTGGGCGTTGCCGAAACACTGGTACAACTGCACATTCCGATTCCCTGCAGGTATTCTATCACTTTCTTAATCAGCGGATATTGCACATAGGGAGGATTGGGAACTGTGATATTCTCTGCCCCGTCGATGGTATGCAGTTTAATGGGCTTATAATCAAATACTGAAAAACTCACCGAACCCTTTTCGCCAATCAGTTCAATGCGATCTTCCTGTGCCGACTCGTGGGCTACGAAACACCAAGAGCCACTGCCAGGCAAACCGTTCTCAAACTGGAAGCACGCACTCACCGAGTCTTCTGCCTCGTAGAGTCCGCCACGATTGGCGCAGATACCTCGTGCCTCTACTATCACCCCGAACATATCCTGCAACAAGTCGAACTGATGCGGAGCCAGGTCATAGAAATAACCACCCCCAGCAATATCGGGTTGCAAGCGCCAGGGCAAATGCCCGTCCTTTCCATAGTCCATTTCACGCGGAGGGGTGGCAAAGCGCACATGAACATTCACCATCTTGCCTATCATTCCACTTGAAACGATATCTTTAACCTTTTGGAAATAAGGTAAATATCGCCTATAGTAAGCCACGAAGCAAGGCACCCCCGTCTCTTCACTTATCCGATTCACGCGTGCACAGTCTTCATAGGTCGAAGCCAAAGGTTTCTCCACGTAAACAGGCTTGCCTGCCTTCATCGCCATAATGGCATAGGTGGCATGACTGGAGGGCGGAGTTGCTATGTAAATGGCATTCACGTCAGGATCGTTAATCAGTTCCTGGGCATCCGTGTACCATTTGGGCACACCATGCTTGACGGCATAGGTTCGGGCTCTTTCCTCTGTGCGACTCATGACAGCCACCACACTCGAACCTGCCACTTCCGAGAAGGCTGGTCCACTCTTGATTTCCGTCACCTCACCACATCCGATGAAACCCCATTTCAGATAGTTCATAGCCGAGTGTTTATAGCGTACCTTTCGTACTGGGTAATTCGTAATGATAGATATCTCGCCTTACTGCCATCTTCAGGGCACGGGCCAACGCCTTGAAAATGCCCTCTATCTTGTGGTGCTCATTCTGTCCCTCAGCCTTGATGTTGAGGTTCATCCTGGCAGCATCGCTCAGACTCTTGAAGAAGTGCAGGAACATCTCTGTCGGCATTTCACCGATTCGCTCGCGATGGAACTCAGCGTCCCATACCAGCCAGGGGCGTCCTCCGAAGTCGAGCGCCACCTGACACAGGCAGTCGTCCATAGGCAGACAATAGCCATAACGCTCAATGCCGCGCTTGTCGCCTAAAGCCTTCAGCAGACATTCGCCCAGTGCTATGGCTGTATCTTCAATGGTGTGATGTTCGTCCACCTCCAAGTCGCCTTTGGTATGAATGGTCAAGTCCATCATGCCGTGCTTACCTATCTGTTCCAACATGTGGTCGAAGAATCCCAACCCTGTTGAGATGTCACATTTCCCTGAACCGTCGAGCCACACCTTGATTTCAATGTCCGTTTCCTTCGTGGTGCGTCTCACTTCGGCGTAGCGTTCGCCAGCAAACAGCGTTTCAGCCACTTTGTCCCAACTGCCCACTTGCAGGAACTTACATCCGATATTCTCAGCAAACTGCCTGTCAGTATCGCGATCACCAATCACGTAACTGTTGGCAATATCGTATTCCGGATTATTCATGTATTTCTCCACCAGTCCAGTCTGAGGCTTGCGGGTGGGTGCATTGTCTTCTGGGAAATGGGGGTCAATCAGTATTTCGTCAAACGTCACCCCCTCGCCTTTCAGCGTCTGCAGGATGAAGTTATGCACAGGCCAGAAAGTTTCCTCGGGGAAAGCCTCTGTGCCCAGTCCGTCTTGATTGCTCACCATCACAAACTCGAAGTCGAGTCGTTGACGGATAAAGACGAGGTTGCGGATGGCGCCCTCTACAAATTTCAGTTTCTCAAAAGAGTCTATCTGCTCGTCGGCAGGTTCCTCGATAATCGTTCCGTCACGATCGATAAACAGTAATCTTTTCATTCTTGAGGATTGAGATTGGTGATTTTTGATTTTTCGCGTTCAAAACTGATGACGGAGCCATACACATAGTAGAGCCACGTCAGCATGGGCATACACAGATACACCAGCACGGCTCCAGTCAGGAAGAATGTAATGGCCGACAATACTGTCATGTATCCTGGCATTCCCAGCGGATCGCCGTTCAGTGCTCCCTCCTGCGACAGGAAATGCGTCAGTGCAAGTATCAGTGCTGGCAGACAGCAGATGCTGGCCAGTATGCCCAATATCATACCACCCAACAACAGCGTCAGGAACAGGATGCCCCAGTTGCGAGGCTTGATGAGTTGTCGCGCGATGGTCATCCAGCCCTTTGGCAGGTCTGTCTTTCCTTCGCCCTGCAGCAAATTCATTCGCTTCAGCACTTTCACAGCTATCCACACGCCAGCCACCAGACACAGCAGGGCCAGCACCACAATGCCGCCTGCCGTCATCAGGTATTGCTGGGCGGAATCCGTCTGAATACCCACCTTCTCCACCAGTTCTTCGTGCATAATACTGGAAGTGATGGCAGGCAACTGCACCGCCATCAGCATTGCCCATGCAGCAAACAGCAGGGAGAAGAGAATTGTCCACCGCCATGAAGCCTTCAGGAATTGGCGGAAATATGTGAAATAATAGCCGAATCCTGTAGAGATGATACTACGATAACTCCGACTTTTGTATAATTCGTAATCCATTGTCTTCAAAATTTGGGTACAAAAATACACAAAAAAGACGAGATTAACAAAATCTCGCCCTTTTATTAGCATAATTTAGAAGTGCAAATCAAAAACTGCGGATTGCATACAGGTATGCCATGAGTCCCATCTTGCCTCGCATCGTCTCACGAGGGGTAAACTCAGCATTCACCCAGAAATAGCGCTGGTTGAAGTATGATTCCTGTCTGGGCCATCCGCCGTCGTTCCATGAAGGATAGCACTTATTGGTCAACAGGCGGGCGTCGCCACCATTATCTGGCGACCAGGTCTCTGTGCCGTTGAAGGGTGTCTGACCTGGGTGCGTTCCCGGTTCTCCGTCGTTGCGTCCTGTGCTGTACACATCCGTGATATGGCGCTTGCCCAATCCTGTCATCTCCACAATGTTGCCAGGATTACGACCTAAGCTCCAACTGGCTTCTGTATAGAGCACATCCTCCAGCTGTTGGCGCTCAGCCTTGTCCTTAGCCAGATAGTGGGCCATCATCACCAGCTGCATGTTCTGCGAAGTCTGCCAACGGGTATCAGTAGCAGCCCTGCGCGATGGGCGTTGCTTAGCCCTGTCGATGTTATACGAGGCAGCATGTGCCTTGATGCTCGATTTCAAGTTCTCATAGAACTGCAGGTCGTGGCGCTCATAGGGACAGGTCAGATAGGCAGCCGCAGCCCACACCTGATAATATCCGTTGTGCCAGTCGCGCACGAAGAGCGGAGTCTTGTCAGTCTTAATGACACTCCCCTCAATCATGATTTTCTCCCACTCCCTGTCGCCTGTCAGGTTATAGAGATAGGCAGCCGCCATCTGGCGGAAGTCACGTCCACGCATGGAAATGCTACCGATGTCCTGATGGTCGTCCAACTGCTGGTTCTCCTGTTTGCTGGCAAAGCGGAAAGCCTTGATAGCCTCTTGGGTGTAATAGTTCTTCAGCGAATCGATGCCAGCCACGCGGAAGGCCTCGGCTATCATTGCACAGTTGGCTGCATTGCCCCAGGCTGCCATAGTGGTACATCCTGCCTGGAACATCACAGTCCAGTCGGCACTGGGATTTGTCACGCCCTGCGAATAGGCCTCTCCGTCGCGGATACTCAGGAAGAAGTCCACCTCGTTGCGGGCCTCGTCAATCAAGTCAGGAATACCGTTTCCGCTCTCGCGAATACCCAGTTGGTCTTCGTTCAGCTTACCGCCCGACAGGATATATGGCAACAGCATATCATAGATATTACTGATATGTGCCAAATGCCTGTCCCAGTCCATTGCGTCGGAGTGACCGCCTATTGCTCCCTTGGTGGTGGGATGGCCCTCCAGTCGGTGCTGCCAGAAGGCAGAGGCCTCGGGTGCCTTGAAGTGTGGCTCGTCCCATACATCACCCTGCAACTTGCGCCAGTCGGGGTGCCAGGGGTGCAAATCAGTCACGTAAATCTTCAATCCCTTCGGATCCTCATCGGCTACAAAGCGGGGCTGACGCGGAATAGGTGTCACGCGTGGGGTGTCAATCGGTTCTCCGAGTCGCATGTAGTAATAACCTCTCACTGAATAGCGGAATGGTTCGTAATACACCTTATCGGAAATATCGAAGTCCATACTGCAACCTACATCCTCCACCACCAGACGGTAGCGACCTGGTGCAGCATTCTTGAAGTCGATGTTCCACACATCCGTACCCACGAGATTCTTCTCGCCAGCCTCTTCCTTGTAGGCACTGTTGGGTTTCCAGAACTTCACGCTTCCCACCTTTTCCTTCTTGTGGGTATCTACCTGATAGAGATAGACGGCACGTCCCTCCCATGCACGATAGTCGCGTGAACCTCCGTCGCCCAACCACTGATAGAGGTCGGCAGCCTTGTTCGCCTGTGCAGGATGGTATCCGATGATGTTCACATGCACTGCCTCCGACTGGGCATTCCAGATGTCGAAACATACGGAAGCTGTTGTCTGGTCGGCATTCAACTCCTTGGGAATCGTCACCTGATAGGTGCATCCCTGTCGCATCGACTTGGGCAGTTTCAGAAACAGCCAGTGGTCCAGTTCGCCTGTCAGCGTATGGTCCACATTCATTGGTTTCGACTTGCGCCACACCACCTCAGGGCGCAGCTTCTTAAAGCTCTTGTCGTCCTTGGATGAAATCATCCACAAGTCGGCATTCTGAGCCTTTTCCGTATTCAGTCTCTCACCAAAGACGAACAGGGTGTCATCGCCCTCGGCAAATGAATGTCCCAGATAGGCACTCTTTCCTGTTCCGCTGTCGCGATAGTGCACTTCTCCGTCGCGGAACTGTATCATCAGGTAGTCTTTATCCAAGACATGCAGTCCCACCAGTTTTGTAGCCATAGCAGTCCCTGTCATTAGCAGCAGCCCTGCCGAAACCAATAGTTTTTTCATTATCTTTTCACTTTTCACTCCTCACTTTTCACTTCTCATTTCTCATTCCTCATTTTTCACTTTTCACTTTTCACTTTTCACTTCTAACTTAAAACAGCTACCATCACCCACCCCACTCCTACAGCTACGATGGTGGTGATGAAACCAGCCAACTGGAACGAGTGGTTTATTACAAAGCGACCGATGCGCGTCGTACCAGTGCGGTCGAATCCTATAGCTGCCACCTCAGTAGGATAGTTCGGCAGGAAGAAATAACCATTCACAACAGGGAACAACACCAACAACATCGCTGGCGAAATACCCATTGCCACACCCACAGGATAGAGCGTCCTGACAGTTGCTGCCTGCGAGAAAAGCATGATACTGAACACGAAGAGTGGAATGGCGAAGAGCAGCGGATAGTTCGTAAACACACCCTCTACACTGCCAAGTATCGCCTCGTGGTGACCTTTGAAGAAAGTACTGCCCATCCATGCCACACCGAAGATAGCCACCATAGCGTTCATTCCCGATGCAAAGACGTTACCCTTGGCAGCATCAGCCACACTGGCCTTGCCCACAAACAGGATAAGGGCGGAAATACTCATCATCACCATCTCGATGGTGGCACTCATATTCAGCGGTTCTCCATTAAACGTTGGGCGCAAATCGGGGAACAGGCCGAACACCACTACCAGCACCACGCCCAACAGGAAAGCCAGCACAGCCCATTTGGCACGCGGGTTAATCTCCGGCTCGCTGCCTTCGGTTCCCCCTTCTGCATCCAGCAGTCCCTCCTTCAGTCTCCGCTGGTATTCAGGGTCTTTCTCTAACGGTTTGCCCACATAGTTTTGCACCAGTGCAGCCACAAAGATGGCGACGAGCGAAGCAGGCACCGTAATCATCAGGATATCATCCATACCTATTTCCGTTTTACCCAACAAGTCGCCCGACAGAATGGCTGCAGTAGCTGCCGACACTGGCGATCCCGTACATCCCAACGAAGCCGAGACGGTGGCAACGCTCAGTGGTCGCTCAGGGCGCACCTTGTCCTTACGGGCTATTTCCGATATGATGGGTAGCAAAGCATAGCAAGTATGAGCCGTTCCGGTCCAATGACTGAAGAGCCATGTGACGAAGGGAGCATAAAACGTAATGCGGTTAGGGTGTCTTTTCAGAAATCGTGCAGCCACGTTCACCATATAGTCCATACCCCCTGCTGCCTGCAGTGATGCCGAAGCCGTAATGACGCTCACTATAATCAGCATCACGTCGATGGGGATGGCGCCCGGTTCCAGTCCGAACACGAACACCAGCACAAACACGCCCGCCATACCATAGATGCCCAGGCCGATACCTCCCACCTTGGCACCAATGAATATCATTGTCAGCACTACTATCAGTTGCACTAATATCATAACATCTTCCATCGCATTAACCTTTGTTTTTTAGTCGTTTAGGGGATTGGTCGTTTAGTCGTTTAGGAGATTGGTCGTTTAGTCGTTTAGGAGATTGGTCGTTTAGTCGTTTAGGAGACCTTTTTATTGACCATTGACCATTGACCATTGACCTTAGACCTTTGACCTTTGACCTTAGACCTTAGACCATTTCATTCCTCATTTTTATCTTCTCAATCACTTCCCTGTCCGCAGGCAACCACTTCACACTGTCCAGTTCGTCCTTTGCGAGCCATCGAGCCGCTTCATGTTCATTCAGATGCAGCGCCTCCGTCACCAGCGAACAGAGATAGCAGTGCAGCGTCAGTGCAAACTTCGGATAGTCATACTCCACAGTGCACAGCAACTCATCCACACGGATTTCCGTCGATAGCTCCTCGCGAATCTCCCTCTTCAGCGCCTCTTCGGGCGTCTCTCCTGGCTCCATTTTGCCCCCGGGGAACTCCCACCAGTCCTTCCATTCGCCATAGCCTCTTTGCGTGGCAAATATCCTTCCCTCCTTGCGAATAATCGCTGCTACAACCTCAATCCGTTTCATTCTCTGAATTCCTGGAACACGCTCGACTTAATCGAAATCCTTGGTAATTTCAGGAATCTTATACCAACTTGATTTCTCAGAGGTTTTCTGATAATTGTCGTTGCCATACTCTAAATATCAATTGTATTACACTTGCCTGCAAAGATAAACACTTTTGATGAAAAAAGCAAATTTTATCTTGAATTCTTAACAAAGCCCGCCACATTTGGTATAATGGAAAAGAAGACATTCATATTCAATAATCTCACAATTCTTCCAATCCCAATGATTTCAAATACTCATAAGTCCCGTTATAGAACTCGGGCAAACGAGTGGGATCCTCTGGGAATCCTTCAGGTGTCTTGTTGCTATTCCCATATGGAACACAAATAACGATACCTTGTCGAGCGCGAGTCAAAAGTACCCGATAAGCATTCAACATATACTTCCTACTCTCATTATTGTTTTCTGGGTTCCACTTATTCTTTCCATTAAACTTATAATAAGCCCAAGAACCTTCTTCACAACGCATATCTGCATCCCACAAGACACAAGCATAATCAAGCTCCAAGCCTTGCACTTGAATTTCAGTAGCAGCATCTTCTAAGTAGTTTGAGGAACGGATATCAGTTTTGTCTTCTAAGAACCAATGTACAGCATTTTCATCACCCTGAGGCAAAATGTTTACTGCTAAGGGTTTAAAACGTGCTGCAACTTTCGTCACAAGAACACCTGTTTGTTGTGTACCTCTAGCCATTTTTCGTAACCATTTACGAGCCTTATCCATATCACGAGTAAGCATGATAGGATATTTCTTTTGCTTTACATCCTGATATAGTGATGAAGCATCAGGAGCAAACGATAACAACGAGTGTATGAAGGTTGATAACGTTTCTGCACGGAAAGAACGAAGACTTACAGCCAAATGAAGGCTATCTGAGAACGTCACATTACTATTCTCTCTCAGCAGATCGTTCACACGCCCTTCTGCATATTCTGGGTCAGTCAATTTGTTAGAGATAAATACATTCCAATGTTTGAAACGATTATTAAGAGCCTTAATCCATTCAGTTATACCAGCCTCACCAGTATTAATTTCCTGTCCACCACCTACTAAGCAGATGATAACAGCCCAATCCTCACGTTGGTCAAGTGACCATATCAAGAATTCGGCTTCTGACATAGGGAAATTAGGTACTTTCAATTTATTACCATAAGTACCACCTCGTTTCAAATAGTCAGCTATACGTTTATGAGTCCAGCTACGTTGAGCTTCGTCAAAGATGGCCACATGTTCCACTTCGCCATATCCTGTTGCTGCAAGTTTAACGGCCTTCTCTGGGTCTATTTCCAGTTCTCCGTTTTCCACAGGATTCTTTATCTTGGCGAGCATATTATCACGATAGCGGTGTATAATCTGAATAAACTCACTCACTTCACGACGTGAATCAGACATATTCTTTCGTTCACCACGTTCTGAACATTTTTTCTGATTGTCTCTGGCTAATGCTTCAATTAGCACAGCCACAAGTGGACCATTACCAGACAAATATACAGCACCATTTTCCTTATCCAACTCTCCATCTTTATATGTCTGCTTAATAGCCACATCGAGTCCGACCAGTGTTTTACCCGCACCAGGAACACCTGTGACAAAACAAATACTTTTCTGCTGTCTATCCTTGCTTTGTTGAATTACCTGAAGGATATAGTTGATAGTCGTATCTGTTGACACCTTATCAGCCTCATGGCGCGTTATATCTTCCACCGAATGATTCTCATACAAAGTCCTTGCTGCTTCAATGATTGTTGGTGTAGGTGCATAAGGGCTAATAAGCCAATTATCAATGCCCCCATCCTCCCGTTTTGCTCCAGCATGTTCCAATACCTTTGAAATAAGTTCTTGCAAGTGTTCTTCTCCTGTAATCATCGGATTATAAATATCGTCATTATAAACCGAAGGCTGAAAGACTGTGGTGTATTCTTTGTATTTCGTAGGAATCAATATCGGAACAATCTTCTTATCATGACTGAACAAATGGAAATTTTTCAAATCCAAAGCATAGTCCATCACCTGTTCAATGCCTGCTTGGAATTCCTCTTTCTTGCCAACCTTGAACTCTAAACAGAAAATCATTCCACGCAGCAATAGAACCACGTCTATACGCTTTCCCAATCGTGGAATATCGTACTCAAATATTATCTGGCCCTGTTCTTCTCTCCATGGTTCCAGCACCTGTTGCATCAGTTCAATTTCGCCCATCCAGGCTTCATCTGTTGTGGTAAGTGCATCTCCATGATAGTTGTTATGCAAGGTGCCGAGAACAGCCAATGGTTCTTTACTCAAGAACTCACTGAACATTGCTGCATATAGACATCTATTGCTCATAATCTCTTTGACATGTCTTCGATATTTACAAGTATCTGACCCTGAACAGGGATTGGTGGGATATTTGCCATTTTCGTTTCCTTTCTGTTATTACCTACCTGCAAAGATACAAAAAAAATTCGATTAAACGAGAACAAAATGATTAAATTATTATGTCGAGTGGGAGAATTTTATCTAATAAGCGAGTACAATCAGCCATCATACATCAGCCATCAGCCTCCGTTGAGGGTGTCTTTTACAACAAGCCCCAGCGTCGTTGGTGGCGCCGGGGATCTCACCCCCCCAGACACCTCAATGATCCTTTTGCCTCAGAAAATGGCTACGCAAGCACGCTTGATGTCCAGCAGCTTTGCAATAAGCGATTTCTTCTGCCTGGCAACAGACATGTTGTAGCGCGACTGCATGTTGATAAGCAGTTCGGGATTGATGCCGAGCGCCGCTTCCATCATCAGGGCAAAGTCGGTGGTTACCGGCCGTTTCCCGTTCAGGATCTCGTTCAGCTGCGTATAAGGAACATTTAGCAGTTCGGAGAATTTCTTCTGCGACATGCCCCTTGCCTCTAATTCTTCTTTCAGTACTTCACCTGGATGCGTCGTAATTCTGTTCATCGTTTTCCCTCCTTTTATTGATAATGGTTCGTAATATCTGTAACAGTGCAAATCGTGATGACTTTCTCCGTACCCTCTTCTCTAATTTTGAATTCGAGCCGATAGTGGTAATCAATTCTTATTGAATAGTAACCATTCTCAAGAGCCTCGAAATTGAGGGAGTTGAACACAAAAAGATCCTCGATGCGTGTAGCAGCCATCAGCGTATCTATACGCTTCTGGTATTTGGTCACGACGGCTTTCTGAAAACGGTATTTCTTGTTCTTGCATTTCCCGTCGTTGTAGAGTTCCTCGAGATAATCCTTCTCGTATTCTATGTACATCGTCCTCTGATTTGGCTGCAAAGATAACACTTTATTTTCAAATTCACAAATTTAGTGAAGATTATTTTCGTTATTTGTCGCCTCACAAAGTGTTAGAGGCAAAAAAGGAGAAACGGAAGCCTGACTTCCGTTTCTCTATTCTCATTTTTGGGGAACTAGCACCCATACCCAGTATCTGTCCCCATGACTACCGAAGTTTTCCGTTAAACAGCGTCACCCTTCGCCCTAAATAGTGTTAACAATAGGAAGATTGGATTATTATTGCTGAGTCGTGAGAAAATTCGCCAAATGGGCCTCCGTTGAGGGTGTCTTTTACAACAAGCCCCAGCGTCGTTGGTGGCGCCGGGGCTTGAAGAGGTGTTGTGAAAATGAGAGGGATTAAGGAACGGCGGGATAGACGAGCGGACTGGTGGGAAGATAGGTATCGCCACCGTTCTGATAATCTGAGCCGTCCCAATAAACCGTGCCACCAATAGTCACCGTGCCGCAAGAGGCGTCAGCACCTGCGCCGATGCTGTTGGGGGCACCATCGCCTTTCGTAGCAGTCACGCTGGTGACACCGTCGGTGATAGTAATGCCGCTGCACGATGTAATACCATCAGAATTTCCCCTATATCCGCTACCTATGCCGGCGGCGCCATTGCCACCCGTAGCCTCAATGGTGCCACCTGTGATGGTGATATCGCCGCATATTGAAATGCTCACAGTATATCCCCCGCCAAACGCGTATCCGCTACCGATGCCGGCACCCCCTGCACCGCCAGTAGCAGTGATAGTACCACTCTGTATCTCGATGTCACCGCAGGAGATGCTCCTTCCGCCGCCGATACCGGCACCCTCGCCGTTGCTGCTGGCTTCGAGCTTGCCAGTGCCCTGGATAGTGAGCTTCTTGCCGTCAGCGGCAAAGATGCCAGGATAATATTTTTTGAATCCCTTCACAATGTTCTCCGAGCCATCCTTCAAGATGATGGTGGCGTCGCCCAGCGGAGTGAGGCCTGCGTAGTCGCCTTTATTCCAACCGCCGTTGCCATTGATGTCAACGCCGTCGAGTGTCACCGTGGCACCGTCGGCAATCGAAATCGACACTTCTTTATTAAGCTTACCCGACAGGATGTCTCCATTCTGAGCCGTATAATCGTTACAGAGGTCAGCAATATTTATTTCGTGCGTCTGCGCCAACTGCACCGTGCTCTGGTAATACTTGCCTGCTTCGAGGGTGACGCCAGTCTTAGAGTAAGTATGGTAGCCGTCAGCCGTAATGGCATTGATAGTGATGTCTTTGCCATCAAATGGTTGCAGAGCCAGATACACAGTCGAAGTAGCAGTAGTCAGGGTTGTGGTGCTGGCCTCAATTTCGTCGCCCACCTTGATGGACACCTGACTGGCTGAGAGAGCAGCCGGTGTGGCATCATTATTCTGCAGCGTCAACTTCCAGATAGCAATCCCGCTCTGCATATTGACGTCGCTTTTGAGCGTAACCTCTTCGCCATCAACCTTTAATGTGCCAAACCCCACACGCACGTCCATATTGTCTGAAATATAGCTGAGCGTTCCGTCTTGTTTCAAATTATTTTTTTTCCAAAAATCCATCTCACTAGGATATGCAAGCCCAACATTATCGCCGTTGTTACCAAAATCGCTGCTAACGCCTTCGACGGTGGCAGAGCCGTCGCTATTGACGGTCTTTACCGTTACCGTGCCGCGTTTCTTCGAATCGATTAAATTCATGACCAGAATCTCGTCGCCTACTTCCCAAGCCACCTTGATGGTTCCTGCGTCCGTTCCCGATGTAACCTCGGTATAGGCAGTACGCATCACGCCGTCGGTAGGAGCGGCTAAGGTAGCGGTAAAGTGCACCAAGCCACCCTGTTTGGCGGGCTCTTGCTGCGTCATGATGTCTTCGCTGCTGCAGGCTGCCATCATGAGGACCACAGCTGCCATGCTGAATAATTTGAATGTCTTCATTGTCATCATTTCTTTTAAAGGGTTCAACATGTTTACTGCAACAGCAGCTTCTCTAACGATTCATACGAATCAATTGATTCCAATTCGTCAAAGCGCGCGCCTGATCCACCGAGCGGGTCGCCGCCGCTAGCAAATGGGTCAATCCCGCTCACTCCACCGCTGCCAGCCAGCAGTGCCGTCTCTTGTCGTAACTTGAAGACCTCCATCGAGGGCTTCTCATAGAGTTTTTTCTTCATTGTCTAATATCGTTTATGAGTTAATAATTCAGAACTTCGCCTGCAAAGTTACGAAGTTTTCCGTTAAACAGTGTCACCCTTCGCCCTAAATAGTGTTAACAAGGGCACAAAGGGGTCAGACCCTTTTGCGCCCGGTGACCCTCCGTAGCGACGGCTCGTACCACCCTAACTTCAAGCCTCTGAAGGTGGACAAGAACTTCAGCGTCGAACGCTATATCTCAGGCGTGGACCTTGAACTTCATAAAGGACTGGAGGGCCTGGTAGAGGAGTGAGAAGTGAGAAGTGAAAAGTGAAAAGTGAAAAGTGAGGAGTGATCCAAAAATCACAGTATCACAAATCACAGTTTAAAAAAAGGGTACCCCCACATTGGATTCCTTTCTTTTTATCACTTGTAACTTATTGATTATTAGATATATATATAATATATATAGATATAAAAGAAGAGAATGGGATACCCTTAAAAAATAACTGTGATACTGTGATTTGTGATAGCTTAGAATTATTAACACAATTAAATTATTAAGAATCAATGATTTACGATATTTTTAGTCGCACCGCTCCAGCGATGCCAAAGCCTGGAAAAGGCACAGAAATAGTGAAATTACTGCTCTCGCAGGTCTCTAAAGGCATGCAGGAACCTATTCTTCCCATGACTTTACCAGCACTTGCTGCACATGTATCTGGCGCAGAATTCAAGTATCCGGACAACAAATACTACGAACTTTGTGGCCAAATGGGCCATTTGATAGGTCCTTCCGGTATAGGTAAGGACCAGTTGCACGATCTCATAGAGGCTATTATGCGCTCTTTTCGAGACCACGATGAGATTGAGTATAAGAAACTCGAGAACTGGCAACACGTGAAGAACACCAAGGGCGACAACAAGGATAAGCCCGACCGTCCCGACGTGGCCATCTGGTTTCCGCCGATTGATGTGACCAGTGCGGCATTCCTGCAGAACGCTCTGGGATTGGAGAAGCTGGGTGCTCGCACGCAGTATCTGAACCTGCCCGAGGTGGAGATGGTCGACAAGATGTGTGGCGGCCACAAGCAGGTGAGCAGGCACAAAGGGGTCAGACCCTTTTGCGCCCGGTGACCCGCCGTAGCGACGGCTCGTACCACCCTAACTTCAAGCCTCTGAAGGTGGACAAGAACTTCAGCGTCGAACGCTATATCTCTGGCGTGGACCTTGAACTTCATAAAGGACTGGAGGGCCTGGTAGGGAAAAGGTAACGAACGGCCGAAGCGTTTCAGTTGTTTCAGTTTCAGTTCGGTTTTTGAGGGTATGATATGTATCAAATTTCCCTTATTATATTATATAACTAATTAATAATTAGATAGTTATATATATAAGAAGAAAAAAGGTACCCCTCGAAAATACAACTGAAACAACTGAAACTGAAACGCTAAGCCAATTAAAGTTTCATCTAAAAAGCAGAAAATCAATGAGATACGACATTTCAAAATCAACAGCGCCCATGATGCCGACACTCGGTAAGGGCACAGAATGCATCAAACTCCTGCTCACGCAGGCCTCAAAAGACATGTACGAACCCCTCGTTCCTATGTTTTTCCCCATCTTTGGCGCACACATCTTTGGTGCAGAATTTCAGTACCCAGACCTCAGTTGGAAGGAGCCGACGGGCTTAATGGCCAATCTGGTGGCAAAAAGTGGCGATAACAAAGGCCAATTGACGACACTCGCGAAAGCCATTTGCCGTGATTTCAGTCAGCACGACAAGGCTGAAGAAGATAAGATTCTGGAATGGCAGAAGCAGAATGAATTTGAAAGCAAAATCATCAAAGGCACACGTAAATATCTGGTTGTGATGGTTGACTATGACCTTCATGTCCGTGAGAATAAAGCTGATGCCTCCCAATTTGTCCCGGATGTATTCTAATGGGGTGGAGATGGTGGACTTAATTCCTATATATTCTTAAAAAAATCAATAATACTCCTGCAAACTTTACAAGGTGATTTATGATTTTTTTTTCAATCCCCTAAAGAATCATCTCCACCATCTCCACCCCAGACATTCAGGTTGCCGTCGGACAACCCGTCCTTATCAGTCAATAACATGCCCTTATTGCCAAATAAGAACCCCCTCCCGACCTCCCCGAGGGGAGGAGGAGGGGGAAATGCTAAATTTGTCAGCCAAGTATCCTTGCTGCTCCATCGAAAGCACAAATCTCAGCTGCCAGCGTGTTAAGGTTGTGAAAGCGACTGTATTCACTGTCCGCTGGGACACTGCCCACACTCCCCATTGCGTCAAGATCCCAGGGGGCAAGAATCAACAGCGAGCCATTGGCACAGGCCTCGAAGCGCTGTCGCTCGGGCTTCCAGAAGGCGCCGATGGGCTCCTTCTGAAGGTGTATCAATGGGAAGCCCTGTTGCAGACACTCGTTTTTCATCAATCGTTCACCACCAGATATGCCTGGTGTCACGATGACGGTACATCCTTCCAAAATAGCCCTTTCCCACTGTTGGCGCTCGCTGGCATAATCGGCAGTTTCCTCATAAGGCTGACCAGTGACTGGGTGCTTACGATGGCATTGCACCTGAATCTTGCGTGCCCACCGCAGCAGAAACAGATTGCCGAAGGCGCCATAGCTACGATTGCCGATGCGCACATGCAGACAACGGCGCATCACGTCAGGCAACAGCCTGCGCAAAAGAGCACGGCGGGGGTTGTCGTGTACATAGGCTATCATGGCCTGGCGGTGGCGCTCATCAAGGCATACCGTGTCGTCATAGTTGTCGTCGAAAAGCGGTTGCTGATTCCTGCCAACAAGCGCATAGTACTCTTGCCGTTGTTTCTTTGACATGCTCCTGATTAACGCCCCCTCGTTATCATGCCGCAGGGCTTTCTCGCGCAGCCATCCCGGCACCTTGGGTCCATTCAAATCGACCGATATCGGACGATTTACAGACGCCTCCATCCCCATCAGTCTCTGCCATTGGCTGGTGCATGATGCCTTAAATGCCTGAATAATGTCACCCAGGCTCCACTCCATCGGCTCCAGTACCTCAATGACACCATGGAAATGGTCCGGCATACACACACAAGAAAGAACCAACACACGATTCCCATGAACTGACTGTGCCTCCGGTATTCTCTGCCACGCTTGTTCCACGACCTCACCCAAAGGAGTGAGCGTCAGCGCATTGCCTTCTTTCAGCGCATAAAAGAAGAAAGCAACTGCTCGCGTCCACTTACCACCAAGGTAATGAGGTAGGTGCCGCGACCATAGTAATCATGTCCTGGATTACGTGGACGATATGCAGATGTCATCATTCTGTACACAAAGGTAGAAAATATTTTCTTTACGGCAAAGAAAACGGCGGAAATGTTTGGTGGTCTCACGGATTTTTTGTACCTTTGTAAGTGATAAGAAACCCTTTCTATTAATCTTTAAAACACATGAAAAACCATGAAAACAAACAAATGGAAAATGTTGGTTCAGGTGCTGATCAGTATCCTCACCGCACTGGGAACATCGCTGGGAGTAACTAGCTGCATGGCGTAAAAACAGCCTCTCCCCCAACCCCTCCCCTAAAAGGGAGGGGCTTTTTTATAGTTCTTGTGTATTACACGCTTGCTAACGGTATCGGATGGCCATCATGGTCAAGTCGTCACTCTGTTCGGCTTCGCCTACAAACTCGCGGACGGAGGTGGTCATCTGTTCTATGAGCTGACGGGGCTCCTGGTCCTTTGACGAGAGGAAATGACGGGCTACGTTGTTGATGCGATCCATCTGGAACTGATCGCGGACGGCATTCATCGCCTCGGTCAGTCCGTCAGCGTAAAGACGGATCAAGCTACATCACCAGCTTCTACATGACGAAAGTGAGGAGGTAAGCTCCCCCTCATTTTATCGTCCTCCCCTGTGGGGATAACCGGTCGATGCTTAGTCTTTGTTCTGTTTGTTCTTGAAAATGATGACACCCAGAACGATGAGTACGACGACTGCTATTACATGTAATAAGTCCATAATTATCTTGTTTTTGATTGTGAACATAAAAAAACTATGTCGCAAAGTTACAAAATACTTGCGACATAGACAATCTTTTCACCCTAAAAAAAACTTAATCCATCTGTTCCATCATAGGACGCGGACCGTGGGGACGTCCGTGACGACCAGGACCACCGTGACCGCGATGATGCTTCTGCATCTTCTCGTACTTCTCGTATTGATCGTCGTTGAGAATCTTCTTGAGCTTGGCAGCATACTCCTCGCGCTTAGCCTTCTGCTGTTTCATCTCGGCCTTCTGGGCATCGGTGAGCTGTGGGCGCTGTGGGCGATCCTGCTGTTCGGTGGCACCTGACTCGCCATCAGCCTGTGGCTTCTGAGGGCGCTTCATGTGTGGACGCTTGCCCAACACATCCTGATACTCCTTGTTGAGCGCCAGCACCTTGGATTTCTGTGCATCGGTGAGCGAGAGGTCCTTCGCCATACGGTCGGTCATCTCTTCGGGCGTCATCTGCTTGCGCTCCTTGCCGTGGCGCATCTCTTTCTTGCATTCGCACTTGTCACTCTTGTTGTTGTCCTGAGCCTGTGCCACTGTCATTGACAGGAGGGCTACCAGTGTTAAAATCATCTTTTTCATTGTCTTACAAATTTTATAATTAATACAAAAGTTATTTCTGACCGAAGTCATTGTTATGACGATGCAAAGGTAGGAAAAGTTTAAACTGGAAACGAAGCGTTTCAACGAACAGCCCGTTTCTTTCAGCGAAAGGGCGTTTTTTATTTGGTGGAAAGAAAAAAAATGATTATCTTCGCAGCCAATATGAAAAAGAATAATATAATAATAGGTATAGCAGCACTGCTGATGACAGCCTGTGGCGGTAACGGCGGAGGCTTGTTCAGCGGCAACGGTTTCGACACTGACGAGGCGAAGGTGACGAAGGTGGTGAACATCACGGACGAGGAGAATGCGCCCAAATGCCACATCGCACTCAACGTGAAATACGTGAAAGGTGACGATGAGCGCGCCAAGACGGTGAACAACGCCATAGAACAGCGGTTGTTTATGATGGACAGTCTGACAATGCAGCAGGCCGTCGATTCGTTTGCCAATCTCTACACGTCGGACTATCGAAAGAACATGGCCCCACTCTATCGCGAGGATAAGGACGACGAGACAAAGCGCGCCTGGTATGAATACAAATACGAGGTGACGACAGAGACGAAGGCGGGAAAGGACGGCTGCATGGTGTATATCATCAACCTAGATATGTATGAGGGAGGTGCCCACGGCATTAGCCAGCAGCTGGTCATGAACTTCGACGCCAAGACAGGCAGACAACTGAAATACGACGATATCTTCGTGCAGGGGCATGAATTCCGTCTGCGCGAGATGCTGCTCGACGAACTGAAGAAACAGACGGACACCAATACACTGGACGAGTTGCACGCCAAGGACTATCTGCTGACGATGGACATCTATGCACCGCAGAACTTCATTCTGGGCGACGACGAGGTAACATTTATCTATAACCCCTACGAGATAGCTCCCTATGCGAAAGGCAATACGGAGCTGACTCTGAGTTATTCGAAGCTGAAAGACATCATGAAGTAATTGCACATGAAGACGATTCTAAAATATTTCACGGCACTGACGGAAGAACAACAGCGACAGCTGGAGATGCTCGACGCACTCTATCGCGAATGGAACGCGAAAATCAACGTGATATCGCGAAAGGATATCGACAACCTGTATGAGCACCATGTGTTGCACTCGATGGCTATTGCCAAGATTGCCAACTTCCGCCCAGGTACCAAAATCCTCGATTTCGGAACGGGAGGCGGTTTCCCGGGTGTGCCCCTGGCTATTCTGTTTCCCGAATGCCAGTTCAAACTGATTGACGGAACAGGTAAGAAAATCAGAGTGGCGCAGGAGGTGTGCAATGCCATAGGACTGAAGAACTGCCAACCCACACATCTGCGCGGCGAGGAGGAAAAAGGCAAGTATGACTTCATCGTGAGCCGGGCCGTGATGCCCCTACCCGACTTGGTGAAAATAGTGACGAAAAACGTGGCTCGCGAACAACATAACGCACTGCCCAACGGCATTATCTGTCTGAAAGGCGGCGACCTGCAGGAGGAAACGCGCCCCTACAGGAATATTGTGGAGACAACAGAAATCAGCCAGTTCTTCGACGAGGAATGGTTTAAGGAAAAATACATTATTTATCTGCCATGCTGAAAATCAAGCGATTCGAATGTAACATGCTGCAGGAAAACTGCTACGTGGTGAGTGACGAAACAAAGGAGTGTGTCATCATTGACTGTGGGGCATTGTACCCAGAGGAACGTAGCGCCATCACCAACTATATCAAGGCGGAAGGATTGAAACCTGTACACCTGCTGGCTACCCACGGACACCTGGACCACAACTGGGGCAACCATGCCATCTACGAGGAGTTCGGACTGAAAGTGGAGGCAAGAGCCGAGGATGAATTCCTGATAGCACATCTGGCTAAACAGGCTGCAGACTTGTTCGGTATTGAACTGGAGGAGGAAGAAGCACCGGTGGGTCACTATTTCACGGAAGGAGAAGAGATACACTTCGGGACGCATGTGATGAGCATTCTGCACACACCTGGGCACACGCCAGGCGGCTGTGTGTATTACTGTGAAAGCGAAAAGACTGCATTCACAGGCGACACCCTGTTCCGCATGAGTATAGGAAGAACCGATTTCGACGGAGGCAGTATGCAAGAAATGGCGGAGAGCCTGCAAAAACTTGCGAAGCTCCCCGCTGATACGACCGTCTATTGCGGACACGGACCGCAGACCACTATTGCCGACGAAAGGCGGTTTAATGTTTATTTGCGCTGATGCGGAACCAATCGGCATCAACCCATCCACGTACTTTCTTACCTGCAGGTTCGGCTGCCATCAATCCTATCTTGGCACCTATCCACTTGCCCTGACGCATGGTGAAACTATCGCCGACGTCAGTGAATTTCCTGCCGTCCCGTGACCACGAGAAGCGGACAACGGCTTCGTGCCTGTTGGTACCATCACTGTTCTTGCCGCCTACATAGCTGACCTGCAGGCGGAGATAGACATCGCAATGGATGGCTGGCTGATAATCCACCTGATCGACTGCTGTGGGCGACAGGGTGGCTAATGTCTGAACGGATTCCGGTTTGCCCTTGTCGGCATTCTTACAGGTAATCTGCTGGAGTTCGAACTGACTGCCCACACGACGGAGCACCAACGAAGAATAATCCAGCCCCATCACGATGATGCCGCCATACTGGCCTTCATCCTTAGCGGAAACACGCAACTTGGCTGTTGCCGTGAAATTGTCGGCTGGTGTCTTCTGCAGCAACAGGTTGCCTGTCTCCCAGAGATTCTTATAGTCGGCACTCTGCTTATGACAGAAGAGACGGAACACACCATAGGGAGTGGGCATTCCGAAGGTTTGCTGATAGTTAGCGTGCCACTGCCACTGACGACCCAGCACTGTGGTGTTGAACTCGTCGCTCTCGACAGGATTCTGAATGGGATAGGTCTTGCCGACATTGGGTTTCTTATACTTCATGACGGGCTGTCCACAGTAGTTCTTGATCTGTTCACCCATAGCAGGCCAGTTGTCTTGCCAAGTAACAGGCTCTAACCATACCACCCGACCATAGGCCTCCTTGTCCTGGAAATGCAGGAACCAGTCTTCGCCACTCTTCAGATGGACCCAGCCACCCTGATGAGGACCGTTGATATCGGTATTGCCCTGATGGAGCACAATCTTCCACTCGTAGGGGCCATAGGGCGACTTGGAACGCATGGCGAGCTGATGACCAATAGGGACGCCACCGGCAGGACACATAATCCAATACCAGCCATTGCGCTTGTAGAACTTAGGCCCTTCTGCCGTGCGATTGGGGGTGCCATTGCCGTCGAACACAATAACAGGATTTCCTATCTGATGCATTCCGTCGGCAGACATCTCGCGAACGGTGAGTACGGAATTGAACTGACAACGGGAATTGGCCCATCCGTTGACCAGATAGCAGCGCCCATCGTCGTCCCAAAGGGGCGTGGTGTCAATCATTCCCTTGCCCTCAATGATGCATTTTGGTTCTGTCCACTTACCTGCCGGGTCTTTAGCTGTTACTACGAAAACGCCCAAATCAGGATCGCCCCAATATATATAATAGGTCTGGTTGTGCTCGTTATAGCGGATAGAGGGAGCCCAGACACCATTACCGTGCTGGGGTATACTGTAGCGCTCAAGGGGAGGCAGTGCATCAATGGCGTAATTGATGATTTCCCAATTGACCAAATCCTTGGAATGCAGGATGGGCAACCCGGGAATGCAATTGAAAGATGACGCCGTCAGATAGAAGTCTTCGCCACTGGCTCCGACACACACATCGGGGTCACTATAGTCGGCATTGATAACGGGGTTGGTAAAGGTGCCGTCGCCATTGTCGGGCGACCATACCTGTGAGCGGTATTGTGCATGAGCAGACAAAGCCGCCAGCACGACAAAAGTCAAGATAATTTTTCTCATAGTTTGCGTATCTTTAGTTTGTAATTGTCTGTATAATCTATTCTCATCACCTTCTGAATATCATCGTCGGCAGGCGATAATGATAGGGCCACATGCCCCATTGTACGTCTTAGATTTATCTCAACACATGGATGAAGGAGAAGTTGAGAGCTTTTGGTGGAGAGTTGAGGGTTGTTACGCACTATCATCATATCGATACCGAAGGGACCATGATAGGTGCCAAGTCGAAGAGAAGAAATAATTCTTTGCTTTATTATGTTCAGTAAATCAACTGAGATATAACGACTTATCATTTCAAGCTTAGCAGACTCAGTAGCTAAGATATTCCCTACGTAAGCGCCATTGACGGTATGGAACAATGAAAGACCTTCATAGCGGATAATGCCATCAGCATCGGCGATAAATTCCATACCAAAATCTTTTACTTTATCATAGTATGGTTCTGCCATCACCCCACCCTGACTGGCCAGCAGATTACGCAACCAGCCAAGTTGGTATTCACTCAACTGACCATTGATAAAACGGAGACCTCGACCACTGGAGCTCCAAGGTGCCTTCAACACCAAACGGGGATGGAGGGATAGCTGCTGTTCGACAGCCGCAACAGACTGACAGAACACTGCCTCACCTACCGTTCCGCCGATGCGGAGACTGGGCAGCAAAAGGGCTGCCGTCTGCCGATGCGACAACTGGCGAATCTCGGCAACTTGCTGTTCGGAGGGCAGCAACGACGCATCAACACCATAGCGCAACAGCTGATGGCGCAAAGCGGCATCCCAGCCCCAAGGGGAAACTGACTGGAGCGGCAAAGAAGACAGTTGTGACTTCGTTACCCACTCCACACGGCACTTGCGCCCTTTCGTAGCCCTGCGATAAGCCAATGCAGCATAATCGGCATCTTCGACCAAAACATAGTCGCCCTCATCCGCCCATAATGCAGGCAGAAAGCCCAGGTCGGCACGTAACTGACGCCCGGCATGAGGAGCCGTAAAATTAGTCAGATTACTGGCCAATGCAATGTCGTGTTCTGGATTAAAAATATGTAATTTGTCCATTTCTGCTGCAAAGATAAGCATTTTATTCGCAAAAATTTGCTTAATTAAAAAAATATCGCTAATTTTGCCACAATTATTATAATAAGACAAACATGAATCCAGTAAAAATTTTAAGCGTTGACGACGAGATGGACCTCGAGTTGCTGTTAACGCAATACTTCAGAAGAAAGATTCGCAAAGGCGAATACGAGTTCTTTTTCGCCCATAATGGTTTGGAAGCCCTGACGGTGCTGCTGAGAGAGAAAGACATTAATATTATCCTCTCGGACATCAACATGCCGGAGATGGACGGACTGACGTTACTCACCAAGATTAACGAGATGCACAATCCCGCAATGAAGTGCATCATGGTGTCGGCTTATGGCGACATGGGTAATATCCGTTCGGCTATGAATAACGGTGCCTTTGACTTTGCCACAAAGCCCATCGATCTTGATGACCTGAGTGTGACGATTGAGAAAGCTATCGAACAGATAGAATATATCAAAAAGGCACAGGCAGAGCACTCACAGCTGGAGTCGCTGAAGACTGACTTGGCAGTAGCGCGAGAGATTCAACAGGCCATTCTGCCCCGTGTGTTCCCGCCATTCCCAGAAAACAGCAGCGAGATAGACCTGGCAGCACTGATGACACCGGCAAAAGATGTGGGCGGCGACTTCTACGACTTCTTCCGCATCGACGAGAACCGCATCGGTGTAGTGATAGCCGACGTAAGCGGAAAGGGTGTTCCGGCTGCTATCTTTATGGCAGTGAGCCGTACCTTGATACGCACCATTGGGCTGCAGGACTTCCCTCCTGGCAAGTGTCTGACAAAGTCGAACGAACTGTTGAGCGCTGAGTCGGTTGACAGTATGTTCGTCACCGTATTCTATGGCATTTACCATATCGATACCGGTGAGCTGCAATATTGCAACGGAGGACACAACTCGCCCTTCCTCTTGCATGCCAACGGATTATCTGAAATGCTGCCAGTGAGCAGGAACCCCATTGTAGGAGCCATTGAAGGATTGGACTTCAAAGACGATTCCATCCAACTGGAAGTGGGCGACACATTGGTATTATACACTGACGGAGTGAACGAGGCAACTAATAGTTCCTTTGAAGAATACGGCGACGACCGTATGGCAGAGACGCTGACGGCTCTCAACGGCAAGAGCTGCAAGGAAATTGTAGATGGGCAGTTGGAGTCTGTCAGAGCTTTTGCTGGCGAAGCAGAACAGAGTGATGATATCACTATATTGGCACTGAAACGCAAAGCATGAGAAAATTATTCAAGATATTAGCTGTTCTTCTGGCCCTTGCCGCTATTGTATGTACAGGAGTCACTGCATGGAATATGCATGAAAAGTACACTCAAGAGCAGGCTGTAGTAAATGACTTGAAGTCGCAGATAGCCAACTTGACAAAAAGAGAGAAGGAATCGGCTGTCATGCAGAGTGTCAATGCCCAACTGGAGGAGATAGCCAACCAGCAGCGTATCGTCAGTGATGAACGACGCGATGAGGCTGTGGAACAGACGAAGATTGCCAACGAAATGCGCCAACATGCCGAACAGGAGCGCCAAAACGCCCAAATTGCAGAGCGCAGAGCCCTGGAAGCTTCGGAAGTGGCAAAGAAACAGCAGAGTATTGCCGAGAAGGAACGTTTACAGGCAGAACACTCAAAACGCGTAGCTGATACCTTGAGTTACATCGCACTATCCAGAACACTGGCTAACACGGCCATCACGCAATATCAAGCTGGCAATCATGAGTTAGCTGACCTGTTGGAATATGCTGTATGCCTATATACGAATAGATATCACGGAGACCTTTCATACCCTGTTATTTATCAGGCACTGGCCCTAACCAGTCAGAACAAGACGGTATGGAACAAACATAAAGGCAGCGTAACGGATATTGCCTTTGGCGACGAGAAACAGGGATTTTTCGTAACATGTAGTACATATGGTGAGGTTATCAAACACACCGTCATGGGCAACAAACTGAATTCTACGATACTTATTAGCAACCCACAATATGACTTCCGCGATGTTTTCATCAACAGGAAGACTAACGCCATCTATGCGCTGAGCCGTACCGGTGAGCTGTTGATATGCAGGGAAAAGACCATCAAGAATATCAATGTCAATGTTGCTAAATTGAAAAGTATGGACACTGCAGGCGACCAGTTCATCCTATTCGGAGAAAAAGGTATGGCTCTGTTTGACACTGAAAAGGAAATCATCGTCTCAGACAAGCAGCTGCCCTTTGTCATTGAATTTGCTACCCGTTTTCAGAACTACCCTGTCATCTTCGACCGTCAGGGCAGAATGCACATCGTCAAGGGATTCGATAAGCTGGAAACAAAGAAAGTGCCCTTTGAAGGCCAGGTAACAGCTTTTGCCGAATCTAAGAATTCTCATACGTTTGCCTATGGAATGAGCAACGGCACCATCTACTTCATCAACGCACAAGGGAAAACAAATAAACTGGTGGGACATCTTTCAAGAATATCAAAATTGAAAATTAACGGTCATAGGCTGTCTTCATCCAGCTATGACGGTGTCTTCAACATGTGGATGACCAATATGTCGAAGATTGAGCCAATGTCTTTCTTCAACACCAAAGGATGGATTCTTAATTTTACTTTCGATCTACAGAAAAACAACATCTGGGCAGGCGATCAGAACGGAAACATCATCAGGGCACTGATTTCGTTGCCGATGATGCAACAACAGCTGAAAGCCAAGATTAAGCGCAACTTAACACGAGAGGAATGGAATTACTATATAGGCAAGAACATTCCTTATGAGACATTTATTAGAAAGGAGGCAAGACTATGAAAAGATGGTTTTTCGTAAGTCTGTTAGCCCTCACAATGGTGCTTTGTGCCAATGCACAGGGTTTGCCTTTCTTCAAAAATATCAGTCCTGCGGAATATCGAGGTCACAAGCAGAACTTTGATGTGGAAATTGACAAGAACGGAATTCTTTATGTGGCTAACTTCGAGGGACTGCTCTATTATGACAATGCAGATTGGCGCATTATCTACACCCCAGGAGTCACCCGTGTTACAGTTGTTCAAAAAGACTCAAAAGGAAAAGTGTGGGTGGGAGGTTACAACTTCTTCGGATATATCACTGTCAACCAAAAAGGTATTATTGAGCTGAAGACACAGGACGAAAAACACGAATTTAAAGGTGAGGTTCAAGACATTTGGGAAACAGGTGGAGAAATTTATTTCTCCGTCAGCAATGGAAAAACCTATACCGCCAAGCAAAACAGCATCTATGAATCATCTGTCGCCAGAAAGAATCCTTACGACTATTCAGAAATAGTGCCAGGCATTACCGTCAACTGGAAAGAGAAGATGGATAACGGTCTGACGGCTGTGGCTACAGAAGGTGCAGGTGTATATTTCGTTGACGAGAATAATAACATATTATTTCATTTGAACGAAGAAAGTGGACTGTGTTCCGACAACGTCCAGAGTTTAGCCTATAACAATCATGGACTGCTGTGGGGCATCACTGACAATGGTATCTTCGTCGTTCAGATTCCATCACCCTTCATGCGTTTCGGTCCCGAGAATGGTCTTCGAGGTGAAGTGCTGTCACTGGCAATATTAGGAGGAAAGATGTATGCCGGCACTCTGGCAGGACTCTTCGTGAGGAATGGCAATTATTTCGAAAGTATTCCACAAGTCAGTTATGCTTGCTGGCAAATCATCAACCATCATGACGGACTGTTGGCAGCCACCTCCAATGGTGTCTATCGCATTCTGCCAAACGGAGCCTCTCAGCAACTGACGAATGAATCCACAACAGCCATCATGGCTGATGAAAAAGGATTCTATACAGGAGAACTTGATGGTGTGCATTACCATTCTTTTACATCAGGAAAGGCATCTGAGAAAGTTTGCCAGGCTTCACGCGTGGTTAAAATCATAAAAGACAAGCAAGGTGTGATATGGTTCCAGAATCTGTATGGTAGAATATGGAATAACGCAAGTGGTACTTTTACCGTGCAGACAAGTGGAGGCGACAAAGAGGAAATTGCTACCCTCGTTATGTATAATGACAAACCCACCATGATTCCTGCCAGTGCCACACAACCTTTCCCCTACCCGCTTTTCTCCTATGCCGACAAGGACGGATTACTATGGCTGACAAATAGTAAGGGAAGGAGGCTCTACGCTATGAGGAACGGTCAAAATGACAATTCCTGGAACCAGTTCGTGTTCCCACTCATGGACTATACCGTGCGTTCACTGCTCCGTGAGGGTGAGAAAGTATGGCTGGGAAGCTCAACAGGACTGATTGTTGCCGACAGGTCGAAGACTGACCCCTCTAAAATTGCAAACCCACAGGTGTTCTTCCGTTCGATTATCATCAACGACGACAGCGTGGCATGGGGCGGATTCAACGAACTGGCTGGCAGTATGACTTTCAAGAGCGACGAGCGACAGATACTCATCAACTATTCGACAGACTACCCATCACTGCTCTTAAACACCCTATACCGCTATCGCATCAATGGCGGAAGATGGAGTGCATGGGACACTGACACCTATTCGGAATATAACAACCAGCCCTATGGCAAATACATTTTCGAAGTTCAGGCACGTAATGCCTTTGGACACATGTCGAACATCGCCAGACTAAGCTTCGAAATAGAACGGCCCGTCTATCTGCGCTGGTACATGATATTGTTCTATTTCGCCTGTATAGTATTGGTTATATACGCAACAGTGCTGTGGCGAATCCGCCAACTTAGATTAGATAAGCTAAGACTGGAAAGAGTGGTGCGCGACAGAACTGCAGAGGTGGTAAAACAGAAAGATGAGATTGAGGAGAAGTCAAAGAGCTTGGAACTTGCCCTCAATGAACTGGGTGAAGCACAGCATGAACTGGTGCGCCAGGAAAAGATGGCTACTGTGGGTAAACTGACACAGGGACTAATTGATCGTATCTTGAACCCTCTGAACTACATTAACAATTTCTCGAAACTATCGCAAGGACTGGTTGACGACGTCACGGCTAATATAGAAGACGAGAAAGACAACATGGACCCAGAGAACTATGACGATACTATCGACGTGCTCGGTATGCTGAAGGGCAACCTGGAAAAAGTCAGTGAACATGGTGCCAACACCACCCGCACGCTGAAAGCAATGGAGGAAATGTTGAAAGACCGCTCGGGAGGTATCACCGAGATAGATATCATTGCTGTTATCCGACAGGACAAGGAAATGCTCCTAAAATATTTCGAGCAAGACATCAAAGAGTATTATATCAATGTAGTATTCAACTACCCAGAAACATCCATCATAGTGAATGCGAATGCCGATCAGTTGAGCAAAACTTTCATGAGCTTGTTGGGAAATTCAGTTTACGCTGTGGTTAAAAAAGCACAACGCAGTCATTACTCACCTAAGGTGGAATTCAATGTCGTGCCCAAGGAGAAACAGATAGAAATCCTCATACGTGATAATGGTATCGGTATTGAGAAAACAATCATTGATAAGATATTCGACCCCTTCTTCACTACCAAGACCACTGGTGAGGCTTCTGGTGTGGGACTCTATCTGAGTCGTGAAATTATTCAGAACTATGGGGGCGACATCACTGTGAAATCGCAGAAAGACGAATTTACAGAATTTTCCATTATATTACCAACTCTTAAATAATAGATGGCTATGGAGAAACAGATTGACACTTTACAGCAGCAGCTGAAACAGCAAGAGAAACTGGCATCATTGGGTATGCTGAGTGCTGGTATTGCGCATGAAATTCAGAACCCGCTGAATTTTGTCATTAACTTCAGTAAGATGTCGGACAAATTACTGAAAGACCTGATGGAGATTGTGGAAGACAACGAGGATAATCTCTCGGAGGACGATCGTGAGGAGGTTGAGGACATTGTGGCCGACCTGAAAGAGAACATGGCAAAGATCGTGGAACATGGTGAACGCGCTATCAGTATCATACAAGGTATATTGCTGGTATCGAGAGGCAAGGAGAATGAATTCGTGCCCGCTGATGTGGTACATATAGTCAAAGAATATGTCTGGCTCTCATATCATGCCATGCGTGCCAATTACAAGAACTTCAACATCAGCATCCACGAAGACTACCAGGAGAATTTGCCTCAAATCATGGTAATTCCTCAGGACCTGAGCCGAGCCGTTTTGAATCTGATGAATAATTCATGCTATACGGTATGGAAGAAGAGTCAGCGACTGGGAGAAGACTTCAAGCCGGAAATCTCAGTAAAAGTAGCTGAAACCGATGGAGAACTTCATATCAGTATTGCTGACAACGGAGAAGGTATGACAGAAGAAGTGAAGCAGCGCCTTTATGAGAATTTCTTTACCACCAAACCAGCAGGACAAGGCACAGGACTGGGCATGGCTATTACAAGGGATATCATAGAAAATAAGCATAATGGCTCGCTGACATTCGAGTCAACAGAAGGCCAGGGCACGATATTCTATATTACAATACCAATTAAGAAATCATGAGAAAAATCATCTTCACCATATTAATAATAATAGGATGTGCTTTACAGGCTCAGGCTCAAAACGAGTATGAACGGTTGCGCAGCATCTATGACAGAGCGGAGGAAAACTATAACATTGGAAGATTGGACGAAGCTGAAAAGGAACTGACTGACAATCTGAAAGATTTCCCTGACAATCTTCGACAGAGTGCCTATAGGCTTCTTGCCCTATGCAATCTAGGAAATGACAAAGAGGAAGTGGCAGAGGAAATTACCAGACTTCTATTGGCAGAGAATCCTTATTTCAGTACTAACGCCAACGACCCACAACGCTTTATCGATATGGTGGAGCGCATCAAGGAAGGACGCTCGGCCACTATCACCACAGCATCAAGCCAAGCTGAGACATTGAACGAGGTTCCTGTGCCTACTACGCTGATTACAGCAGAAATGATTAAGAATTGTGGAGGGCGTAATCTCCAGGAGGTTCTGGCAGCCTTCGTGCCAGGCATGACCATCGTTGACTGTAACGACGACATTAATATTGCTATGCGTGGCATCTACAGCAACGGGCAGGAGAAGATTCTCATCATGCTCAACGGTCACCGCCTGAACAGTTATGCCACCAATATCGCCGCACCCGACTTCAGCATTTCACTCGAAAAGGTGAAACAGATAGAGGTGCTGCGCGGACCTGCCTCATCACTCTACGGTGGTGTGTCGCTTACAGCCGTAGTTAACGTCATCACATGGCAGGGTGCTGATATTGATGGTATCGAGGTACATGCAGGTGCCGGCAGCTACGGACAGTTGAAAGCATCCATGATGCTGGGTAAACGCTATTTCGATCTCGACCTGCTCATCTGGGGAGGCCTCTATAAGGCAAAAGGTCAGAAAATCTATGTACCGGATGAGGAAACTGGTCTTAAGCGGGAAGGTGGCGATGCGCTTGTTGGTGGTATTGGACCCAAACCATCCTACGATGTCGGTGCACAGCTGAAATACAAGAACCTGAGTTTCCTTTACAACGCTCAGTTCTCGCAGATCATCTCGCCCATGACACTCAATCTCCTGTTCACGCCTTATGACTACGACAAATACCGGTCATTCAATAGCATCAAACCCAGTTTCGCCACTCTCTCCCACCATGGTGAACTTAATTACGGACAACAGTTGGGCAACGTTTACCTGAAAGGAACGGTCACCTACGACAACAGTGACTTGACACACTATCAAGTTATCTCTGACAATCCTGCAGCGTCTATCATCCCGTCACTGCCTATTCCCAGTGCTTTGAAGGAAACACTCTACAACAGCGATGGTGGTCTCTCACGCTACATCAACGGACAAGAACATACCATCGGTGGTAAGATTCAAGGTGACTGGAGTTATATCAACAGCAAACATCACAAGGGTATTCTCTCTTTCGGTGCCGAATACAGCTACTTCCAACTCGACGACGTACAATACATGTTTGGCTATAACTTCGATAAACAAGCCACGAGTAACGACAGCATTCCAGAACTTGGCAAGGGACATGAGAGCAATATCAACAGCTACGTACAGCTGAAACACCATTGGGGACCGCTCATCCTCAACGCTGGTCTGCGCTTCGACTATAAGAACCGCTATAACGACACGAAGATTCGCGAGTTCTCACCTCGTGTGGCGCTCATCTTTGTTCAGCCGAAGTGGAACGTCAAACTCAGCTACTCCAAGTCGTTTATTGATGCACCATACATGTATCGCAAGATAAACCTCTTCCTCGCCACCTTTGCAGGATACAAAGACCTTGCTACCGAGCTCGATCCAGAAGCACTTCATTCCTATCAGCTCACCTTCGGTGCCAACCAGTGGCTGCCTGGGCTCGACTTTGAGATCAATGGATTCTATAACCGTGCCAGAAACATCATCTATATGAACATCATTGAGCACGAGAACTCCGGTAGCAGTGATATCTATGGAGTAGAACTCTCCGCCAAATACAAGTATAGCAACTTCACGGCGAACCTCAGTGCCGCTTGGCAGGATGTCAAGAAATCGTCTATTAATAACACAGAGTTCAATTTTGCCTTCTGCACACCCAAGCTCTCGGTCAGTACGGTATTGGCTTGGCAGGCAACCAAATGGCTTAATGTGCATGGGCACATCGACTATTACAGCAGTCAGAAGTCCTGGACGACAGATGCAATTGGATACGCACTTTACAATTCAGCAGTGAATCATTACGGAGAAATGTATAAACAGTGGATGATAAATCCAACTCCGGAAAACGAAAAGTTAATGAACCAAGCTGAGATGGCAATGTATGAGGCATATCAAAAAGTCAATGTCACCCACGATTTCAGTCCCCGTGTTCTCTTCGACCTCGGTGCTACCTGTAAGTTTGGAAAGCTGACCATCTCCGCTGACGTGAAGAACCTGTTCAACAAGAGCTACAAGCAGAGCGGTCTGAACACAGGACCCATCCCTCAGAAAGGTCGCTGGTTCATGTTTGATATCGGATATAAATTCTAAGGAAAGGAGCTACTAAGGCTCCTTTTCTTATTTAGATAGAACAAAAATAATGCTTTTTCACAAGATTTTGCAATCTCTGCTTTGCAATTTGCAGGAAATGTATTATCTTTGCATCTGTTTTAAAACAAATCTAATTGATGGAAGCTTTTTTTCGTACGCATCGTTACCTCGTAGAGCATGTCAATGCTCCAGTTCGTCGCACCTTGATGGATGAGATTAATTGGAGCGACAGACTTATCGGTATTAAGGGTACACGTGGCGTAGGAAAGACTACTTTCCTGCTTCAATATGCTAAAGAGCACTTTGATATACGCGACAAGCAGTGCCTCTATATCAATATGAACAATCTCTATTTCCAAGGACGCGGTATTGCTGACTTTGCTGGAGAATTCTACCACATGGGAGGAAGAGTGCTACTGATTGATCAGGTTTTCAAACAGACAGATTGGTCGAAAGAGCTACGCCGCTGCTACGACGAGCACCCTGGATTAAAAATTGTATTTACTGGCTCAAGCGTGATGCGCCTAAAAGAAGAGAATCCGGAACTCAATGGTATCGTGAAAAGCTACAACCTGCGTGGTTTCTCGTTCCGTGAGTTCATAAATTTGATGACGGGAAACAATTTTCAACCCTATACACTTGATGAGATTCTGCACAATCATGAACATATTATCAAGCAGATTCTGCCGAAAGTTTCACCTAACAAATATTTTCAGGACTATATCCATCATGGATTCTATCCTTTCTTCCAGGAACACCGTAACTATAGTGAGAACCTGCTGAAGACAATGAACATGATGACTGAGGTTGACATACTGCTCATCAAACAGATTGAGTTGAAGTATCTCTCCAAAATAAAAAAACTGTTTTATGAGTTAGCTGAGCAAGGTCCCTTGGCACCAAATATCAGTAAACTTGCAAGTGATATTGAAACAAGTCGTGCAACGGTCATGAATTATATCAAATACCTAACAGATGCACGCTTACTTAATATGATATATCCCGTTGGACAGGAGTTCCCCAAGAAACCCTCCAAAGTAATGCTACATAATTCGAATCTCCTATATGCCATCTACCCTATCCATGTTGAGAAACAGACGGCTATGGAGACTTTCTTTGTCAACTCGTTATGGAAAGACCACAAAGTCAATCAAGGACCACGCGACTCTATCTATATTGTTGACGAGAAAATTAAGTTCCGAATATGTGATGCTGATATACATTATAAATTAAGGTACGCACCTGACACTGTCTATGCCCGATATAACACAGAAGTTGGTAAGGACAATCAGATACCTTTATGGCTCTTAGGATTTTTATACTAAACAAATAGCTAAAGAAAAGAAATTTATCACCTGTGATGGTAACGAGGCTGCGGCTCACGTGAGCTATATGTTCTCGGAGGTAGCTGCTATCTACCCCATCACCCCGAGCTCACCAATGGCTGAGCACGTTGACGAATGGGCCGCCCGCGGTCGTAAGAACTTATGGGGTCAGACCGTAAGTGTGCAGGAAATGCAATCAGAGGCTGGTGCTGCCGGTGCTGTTCACGGTTCTTTGCAGGCTGGTGCTCTGACCACTACTTTCACTGCATCTCAGGGCTTACTCCTGATGATTCCTAACATGTACAAGATTGCTGGTGAATTGATTCCCTGCGTGTTCGACGTTTCTGCACGTACACTCGCCAGTCACTCTCTCTGTATCTTCGGTGACCACCAGGACGTTATGGCTTGCCGCCAGACTGGTTTCGCCATGCTTTGCGAGGGTTCTGTACAGGAGGTAATGGATATGACTGCTGCTGCTCACCTGGCATCGTTGGAGACTTGTGTTCCCTTCGTTAACTTCTTCGATGGTTTCCGCACCTCTCACGAGTATCACAAGATTGAGTTGCTCGATCAAGAGGATGTTCGCCCCCTCGTAAAGGAGGAGTACATCAAGCGTTTCCGCGACCGTGCCATGAGCCCTGAGCGTCCAATCACACGTGGTACTGCTGAGAACCCCGAGACCTTCTTCACACACCGTGAGGCTTGTAATCCTTATTACGATGCAGTTCCCGAAGTTGTTGAGAAGTATCTGGGCGAGCTCTCTAAGATTACCGGTCGTGAGTATCACTTGTTCTCTTACTATGGTGCCGAGGATGCTGACCGCATGATTATCCTGATGGGTTCTGCTACTGATGCAGCACGTGAGGCTATCGACTATCTGAATGCTAATGGTCAGAAGGTGGGTATGATTTCTGTTCACCTCTATCGTCCATTCTCTGTAAAGCACCTGCTAGCTGCTGTTCCAAAGAGTGTAAAACGTATTGCTGTTCTTGACCGTACAAAGGAGCCTGGAGCAAATGGCGAGCCTCTGTATCTCGACGTAAAAGATGCATACTATGACGTTGAGGATCGCCCACTCATCGTGGGTGGCCGTTATGGTCTTGGTTCTCACGATACTACACCTGCTCAGATTATCAGCGTGTTCAACAACCTCGCTATGCCTACACCAAAAGATCATTTCACAATTGGTATCGTAGACGATGTTACTTTCACATCTCTGCCTGAGGTTGAAGAGATTGCCCTCGGTGGTGCAGGAATGTTCCAGGCTAAATTCTATGGTCTGGGAGCTGATGGTACCGTAGGTGCTAACAAGAACTCTGTAAAGATTATCGGTGACAATACCAACAAATACTGCCAGGCTTACTTCTCTTACGACTCTAAGAAGTCTGGAGGTTTCACCTGCTCTCACCTGCGTTTCGGTGATACCCCAATTCGTTCTACCTATCTGGTAACCACACCTAACTTCGTGGCTTGCCACGTTCAGGCTTACCTCCACATGTATGACGTGACTCGTGGTCTACAGAAAAATGGTCAGTTCCTGCTGAACACTATTTTCGATGCCGACGAACTGGAGAAATTCATGCCTAACAAGGTAAAGCGTTACTTCGCTCAGAACAACATCACCGTTTATACCATCAATGCTACTAAGATTGCTCAGGAGATTGGTTTGGGTAACCGTACCAACACAATCCTACAGTCTGCATTCTTCCGTATCACTGGCGTTATTCCTGTAGAACTCGCCGTTGAGAAGATGAAAGCTGCTGCTCTGAAATCTTATGGCGCAAAGGGACAGGACGTTGTTGACAAGAACTACGCTGCTATCGATCGTGGTGGTGAATATGTTCAGCTGAACGTTAAGCCTGAATGGGCTAACCTGCCAGATGATGCAGAGAAGGAAGACAATGCTCCCGCATTCGTAAAAGATTTGGTTCGTCCTATTAATGCTCAAGCAGGTGACTTACTGCCAGTTAGCGCATTTGCTAAGTACGGAACAATTGATGGCTCTTGGGAAGTTGGTACAGCTGCATACGAGAAGCGTGGTGTAGAGGCCTTTGTTCCCGTTTGGAACAAGGAAAACTGTATCCAGTGTAACCAATGTGCATACATCTGTCCTCACGCTGCTATCCGTCCATTCGTACTCGACGAGAACGAAATCAAAGGATTCGCAGCTGCTGAAGATACCATCGAGATGAAGGCTCCTGCCGCTATGAAGGGCATGCATTTCCGCATCGAGACTTCCGTTCTTGACTGTCTGGGTTGCGGAAACTGTGCTGACATCTGCCCAGGTAATCCCAAGACCGGTAAGGCCCTTACCATGGTTGCCTTCAATCCTGATGCTGCCGATATGAAGCAGGAAGCTAAAAATTGGGAGTATCTCGTTAAGGAAGTTAAGTCAAAGCAGGACCTCGTTGACATCCGCTCGAATGTTAAGAATTCACAGTTCGCACAGCCTCTCTTCGAGTTTTCTGGCGCTTGCTCTGGTTGCGGTGAGACTCCTTATGTGAAGCTGATCTCTCAGTTGTTCGGTGATCGTCAGATGATTGCCAACGCTACAGGTTGTTCTTCTATTTATTCGGCTTCTATTCCTTCTACACCATATACCAAGAACGAAAAGGGACAGGGCCCAGTATTCAACAACTCTCTGTTTGAAGACTTCTGCGAGTTCGGTCTCGGTATGGCTCTTGGTAACAAGAAGATGAAGGAACGCGTAGCTAAATTGCTTTGTGAGGCTTCAGAGAATGCTCCCGCTGAGTTCAAGGCTCTCGCTGAAGAGTGGATTGCCAACAAGGACGATGCAGATAAGACCAAGGAAATTGCTCCTAAGCTGCGTGAGGCCATTGCTGCTGGCGCTGCTAACGGATGCGAGTTCTGCAAGGAACTGAAGACTCTCGACCACTATCTGGTTAAACGTAGTCAATGGATTATCGGTGGTGACGGTGCTTCTTACGATATCGGTTACGGCGGTCTCGACCACGTGATTGCTTCTGGTGAAGATGTAAATATCCTCGTGCTCGATACTGAGGTTTACTCTAACACTGGTGGTCAGGCCTCTAAGGCAACTCCTCTCGGTGCTATTGCTCAGTTCGCTGCTCAGGGTAAGCGCATTCGCAAGAAGGATCTCGGCATGATTGCTACCACTTACGGTTATGTATATGTAGCTCAGATCGCTATGGGTGCTGACCACGCTCAGACCCTAAAGGCTATCCGCGAGGCTGAAGCATGGCACGGACCTTCTATCATCATCGCCTATGCTCCATGTATTAACCATGGTCTTAAGGCCAAGGGCGGTATGGGTAAGAGTCAGGCAGAGGAGAAGAAGGCTGTAGAGTGCGGCTATTGGCACCTGTGGCGCTTCAACCCAGCATTGGCTGAGGAAGGCAAGAACCCATTCTCTCTCGACTCTAAGGAGCCCAACTGGGAGAACTTCCACGACTTCCTGTTAGGTGAGGTTCGTTATCTCTCAGTAAAGAAGGCTTATCCTAACGAGGCTGAAGAACTCTTTGCCGAGGCTCAGAAGATGGCTCAGATCCGTTATAAGAGCTATGTCCGCAAGACTCAAGAGAATTGGGAGGACTAAGTCCTTCCTATTCTGGAACAAAAAAGGACGCAACCCAGATTTGGATTGCGTCCTTTTGTTTTAGATAAATCATTTCTTCAAGTGTCGCATCACCTTCTCATAATAACGCTGCGTTGCGCGTCTTGAGTAATTTTGACCACCGTTCCACGAGCGGATAGCATGTTCAATGTCATTTGCACGGTTATAGACCGATTGCAACAAAAGAAACATCTCCTTTGACTTCTGAACATCAAAACGGTCATTCAAGGTGTAGCGTTTCTTACTCTTTCGCTTCTCTAATATGATGTTACACTGCTTTACGCATATAGGCGTAATCTGCATCGCACCACAAGAGGGGCCACTAACTGCTTTGGGATTTCCCCCACTTTCAACCTGAATAATTGCATTAATAACAGGATTCCAGTCGAAAGAGCTTTCTTTTCCATTTGTCCCTGCAGAAATTTCTAAGGAACTAGCCATCAGAATGACTGCAGTAAATACTACTTTTCTAACAACCTTAACCATATTAACTCATTTAAGTATGACCGTCTCACCTCGAGACATTCAATCGCCACACTATTGTTATCGCGCACAAAGTTACGGCAAAATCTTTAAGAAACCAAACTATAAAACAAATTATAACACTGAAAACCAATTAATTAACATAAATCAATTTACCTATATATTCAGTTAACAATTAATTACTGTATGATGATCAAACGAAAAAGCCCTGAAGATATTGCATCCTCAGGGCTTCTTTTAAAAAAGTGGCGGCCTCCTACTCTCCCGCATTGCATTGCAGTACCATCGGCGCAAGCGGG
>ONDP01000021.1 GCA_900316645.1 uncultured Prevotellaceae bacterium | reverse complement strand
ACTTCACGTCGTTGTGCAATAACTTTAATAGCCATAATTCAATCAGTTTTTAAGTAGTTTGTAAAATAATTTGTTAACACTCTCAATGTCGCCTGATTCCGCTCCTCAGAGGTACTGTTAGGGAAAACGATTGCTACCATTAATGCGCGCAATTTCCAGATTTAACTCTCGCAATTTTTACCCTTAAAGCCCGCCTCGTCGCTTCTTCAATTTGACAATGCAAAGGTACGATATTTTCAAAGTGATTCCAAATTTTTAGCCGTTTTGGGCGTTTTTGAGTCGATTTCGTGCTGAAAATCGCCTCCTTTTTACACGAGGTCGGTTTTTATCCGTTTTTGGGGGCGATGACGGATGACGGATGACAGTTTCCAAAAAAGAATCGAGATTTCAGTTACTATATATATAATATATATATTATATATAATAGTAAATCAAAATCCACCGAAAAATCAAAACTGTCATCCGTCATCTGTCATTTGTACGGGGATCAAATTTATGCCATGATTAGTTGACTCTCCTATCTGAAGTAGTTGACTACCATTGCTGGTAAAGTTGACGCTATTCCTGAAAAAGTTGCCGAATTAATTTGGTTATCTCAATTATTAGCATTAATTTTGTGCACAATTACTACAAACCCACTGAAGATGCAGTATAGAAATAAAATAAACTCAAAAGGCTTGCAGCGCTAATAGTAGGTGGCAAAGGTGCAAAATGGTATCTTTGCCACCGAATTTATTGTTGTAATCAATTAAAACTGTTAAGCAGGTGATGGGGTGGTAAATGATTTTGCAAATTCTTTCGCTGCAAGGCTTGCAATTATTTGTAAATGACGGGGGAATTGCGTAACTTTGCAAGCAAAACGAATAGTGTATGGGAGACAGTTTGTTGGACTTCGGTCCTGTTGAGGATAAAATGCAAGGCATCATCAAGGTGATTGGTGTCGGCGGTGGCGGGTGTAATGCCGTTAGGAATATGAACGACGAGAAGATTCCAGGTGTTACGTTTGCCGTGTGTAATACGGATAGTAAATCGCTGGCTCCTTCGCCTGTGCCGACGAAGATTCTGCTGGGCGAGGGACTGGGCGCTGGCGGAAAACCTGAGATTGGCAGGTCGGAAGCGGAGAAGAATATCGACGATATTGAGAAACTGCTGAGCGACGGCACTAAGATGGTGTTTATCACTGCCAGTATGGGTGGCGGAACGGGAACGGGGTCGGCTCCCGTGGTGGCCAGCGTTGCCAAGAAAATGGGGATGCTGACTATCGGTATTGTGACGATTCCCTTCTACTTCGAAAAGAAACAGAAGATTATCCGGGCTCTGAAGGGGGTGGACGAGATGAGAAAGAACGTGGACGCTATCCTTATTATTAATAATGAGCGACTGTGTGACGTGTATGCAGACACGCCTATCTCGGTGAAGGAGTCGTTTGCAAGGGCTGACAATATCCTGAAGGATGCCGTGATTGGTATTTCGGAACTGATTACCGTGAACAGCAACGGGGGTATAGACCTTGACTTCCGCGACGTGGAGACGACTATGCGCGACGGTGGCGGTGCCATCATGGCGATGGGTAGGGCGAAAGGCGAGAAACGCGTGGAACGGGCGATACAGAATGCGCTGAACTCGCCCTTGCTCTATGGCAGCGACATCAGTCATGCGAAGAAGATTCTGTTTAATATCTATTCGAGCGAGGATGCGCCTATCATGGTGCCGGAGATGCAGGAGATAGATGAGTTCTTTGACAGCTTGAACCCTAACATTGACGTGATATGGGGTATATCGACGGATAATTCCGTGGGGGAGGATGCGAAGGTGACGATTCTGGCAACGGGGATGGAGGAGCCGAATGCCATTGACGAGACATTGAAGGATGATGATTACTACGAGAGTCTGATACCTCAGTTGTACAGACCTATCAAGAAACAGGTGGAGGAACCTGTTCAGGAACCGGTGTTCGTGGTGGAGCAGGCTCCCGAACCGGAACAGCCTGAGGTGAAGGAGGAACCCAGCCCGGGGACTGTGATGAAGAAGAGGATTACGAGTTGGCTGAAGGGTATTATTCAAGATACTGAGGAATAGTATGCTGGAGATAGTGGGGAAGTCACTGGAGGCTGTTGCCGACGAGGTTGCCAAGCTGGTGAAGGAACTCGTGGACAGTGGGCGCAACGACTTGTTGTTGCGGGCTATTGGTGTTCCTGTGCTGGAAGAGCTCCGTATTGAGGCTGCCAAGGCGCGATTGAGCCGACTGCTTATCACGAAGGACTACCGTTTCCTGTTGGTGGACTATGGCAACAAGGAGGTGATGCTGAATCCTGTGCATAAGGCGGTTTATTTGTTGTTTCTGAATCATCCCGAGGGTATTGAATTCAAGCATCTGCGTGATTACAGGGACGAGCTGGAGGGGTATTATATGGCTACGGCGCGACTGATGGACAAGCGGACTATCAGTGAGAGTGTGGATATGTTGGTGGACCCGCTGAACAACTCTATCAACGAGAAGTGTTCGAGGATTAAGAGTGTTTTTCTCAGTATGATGGACCAGTATTCTGCTAATTTCTATATTGTCAGCAGTCACACGAAGAAGCACGTCAACGGTTCGACGAAGACGTGGTATGAGCGGCTGAAGGTGATTACGCTGCCAAGGGAGTTGGTGGAAATGAAGCCTCTCCCCCGACCCCTCCCCAAAAAGGGAGGGGAGAAAGGGGGAAGAAGTGAGGAATAAGAAATGAGGAATGAGAAGTGAAAAATGAAAAGGTCAAAGGTCAAAGGTCAAAGGTCAATGGTCTATAAAGAAAAAGTCCTTAAGTCCTGTAGTCCTTGCAAAAAGAACGCCCAAACGCCCAAACGCCCAAACGCCCAAAAGAATTGAAGTGAAAATTTGTTCAATTCAGAAAAATGTTGTAACTTCGCAGCCGAATTAAATTTAAACATATATTGTAGATATGATTAACATTACTTTTCCGGACGGATCTGTTCGCTCGTATGAGCAGGGCGTTACCGGACTCGAGATTGCCGAGAGTATCTCACCAGCTCTGGCACGCAGCGTGATTGCCTGCGGGGTGAATGGCGAGACAGTGGAGTTGAACCGTCCTATCAATGAGGATGCTGCGATTGAACTCTACAAGTTTGAAGATGAGCAGGGAAAGCATACCTTCTGGCATACTTCAGCCCACTTGCTGGCTGAGGCGCTGCAGGAGTTGTATCCTGGTATCCAGTTCGGTTTCGGACCTGCCGTGGAGAATGGTTTCTTCTATGACGTGCTGCTGCCTAACGGCGAGATGATCAAGGAGAGCGATTTCCCGAAGATTGAGGATAAGATGCGTGAGCTGGCCTCGAAGAAGGAACCTGTGGTTCGCAAGGAAGTGGCTAAGGCTGATGCCCTGAAGGAATTCGGTGCTGACGGCCAGACCTATAAGTGCGAACATATTGAGCAGGACTTGGAGGACGGCAGTATCACTACTTATACACAGGGTAATTTCACCGACCTGTGCCGTGGTCCGCACTTGATGGACACGGGCGAGATTAAGGCGGTGAAACTGACCAGCGTTGCCGGTGCCTTCTGGCGTGGCGATGCCAGCCGTGAGCAGATGCAGCGTCTGTATGGTATCTCGTTCCCGAAGAAGAAGATGCTGGACGAATATCTGTTGATGCTGGAGGAGGCTAAGAAGCGCGACCACCGTAAGATTGGTAAGGAGATGGAGCTGTTTATGTTCTCGGACAAGGTGGGCAAGGGACTGCCTATCTGGTTGCCGAAGGGAACGGAACTGCGTCTGCGTCTGCAAGACCATCTGCGTAAGGTGCAGAAGCGTTTCGGCTATCGCGAGGTGATTACTCCGCACATCGGTTCGAAGAACCTGTATATCACCAGCGGACACTATGCACACTATGGTAAGGACTCGTTCCAGCCTATCCATACGCCCGAGGAGGACGAGGAATACATGCTGAAACCGATGAACTGTCCGCACCACTGCGAGATTTTCGCATGGAAGCCCCGTTCATACCGTGACCTGCCACTGCGTATTGCTGAGTTCGGTACGGTGTATCGCTATGAGCAGAGCGGTGAGTTGCACGGACTGACACGCGTGCGTTCGTTTACGCAGGATGATGCCCACCTGTTCTGTCGTCCTGACCAGGTGAAGCAGGAGTTCCTGAACGTGATGGACATCATCGGTATCGTGCTGAAGGCTTTCGGATTTAACTTCGAGGCTCAGATTTCGCTGCGCGATCCTAACGACCACGACAAGTATGTGGGTACTGACGAAGACTGGGCACTGGCTGAGGCTGCTATCGTGGAGGCCTGCCGTGAAAAAGGTCTGCCTGCCAAGGTGGAATATGGCGAGGCTGCCTTCTACGGTCCGAAGCTGGACTTCATGATTAAGGATGCTATCGGTCGCCGTTGGCAGCTGGGTACGATTCAGGTGGACTACAACCTGCCCAAGCGTTTCCAGTTGGAATATACCGACGAGGACAATACGAAGAAGACACCTGTGATGATTCACCGTGCACCATTCGGTTCGCTGGAGCGTTTCTGCGCCGTGCTGATTGAGCATACCAGTGGTCACTTCCCCTTGTGGTTGACGCCCGACCAGGTGGCTATCCTGCCGCTGTCGGAGAAATTCAACGACTATGCCCAGAGTGTTGCCAAGCAGTTTGAGCAGGGTGGGGTGCGTCCCACCATCGACCTGCGCAACGAGAAACTGGGTCGTAAGATTCGCGACAATGAATTGAAGCGTATTCCCTACATGGTGATTGTCGGTGAGAAGGAACAGGCTGACGGTACTGTGGCTGTTCGTCCTCAGGGCGGCGGTGAGCAGAAGGTGATGACGATTCAGGAGTTCATTGACCACATCAATGCCGAAGTGGCGGAAATGACGAAAGAGTTCTAATATTAAACATTATAAAATATGAAACCGACATTATTTTTATTGGCTGCTGGAATGGGAAGCCGCTATGGCGGACTGAAGCAGTTGGATGGTCTGGGACCCAACGGGGAGACCATCATGGATTATTCGATATATGACGCCATTCAGGCTGGGTTCGGTAAGATAGTATGGGTGATCCGTAAGGACTTCGAGGAGCAGTTCCGCACCCAGATTCTTTCGAAATACGAAGGTCATGTGCCTTGCGAGCTCTGCTTCCAGGGTATCGACGACCTGCCCGAGGGATTTAAGGTTCCCGAAGGTCGTGTAAAGCCCTGGGGCACCAATCATGCCGTGCTGATGGGTAAGGACATCATCAAGGAGCCTTTCTGCGTCATTAACTGTGACGACTTCTATAACCGTGACGCCTTTATGGTGATGGGTAAGTTCCTGAGTTCGCTGCCCGAGGGTGCCAAGAACAAGTATGCGATGGTGGGTTTCCGCGTAGGCAATACGCTGAGCGAGAACGGTACCGTGGCTCGTGGCATCTGTTCGAAGAACGAAGAGGGACACCTGACAACGGTGGTGGAGCGTACGGAGATTGTGCGCTGTGCCGAAGACGGTTCGCAGGCAGGCAGTGCCGACCAGCCTATCCGCTATAAGGACGAGAACGGCAAGTGGGTGGCTGTTGACGACAACACCCCTGTATCGATGAATGTATGGGGATTCACCCCCGATTACTTCGAGTATTCTGAGGCTTATTTCAAGGAGTTCCTGAGCGATCCGAAGAATATGGAGAACCTGAAGGCTGAGTTCTTTATCCCATTGATGGTGAACAAACTGATCAATGAGAAGACGGCTACAGTGGAGGTGCTCGACACGACTTCGAAATGGTTTGGCGTGACTTACGCTGCTGACCGCGAGGATACCGTGAAGCGTATTCAGAAACTGGTGGATGAGGGCGTTTATCCGAATAAACTTTTCTAATTGACAATTGATAATTGACAATTGAAAGATTGATGTTGGAAAATATAATGAGCGAGGGGGAGTGCAGCCAACTGCACTCCCTTATCGATAAGGCAGAGACAATTGTGCTGTGTTGCCACGTGAATGCCGACGGCGACGCAATGGGCTCCATGTTAGGGTGGGCTGAGGTGTTGAGAACAATGGGTAAGGAACCGCTGATGGTGGCTCCCGACCAATATCCCGACTACCTGAAATGGTTGCCGAACCAAGAGAAGATAGTGCGCTACGACAAGCGCAAGGACTATGTAGATACGGTGTTGAAGATTGCCGACCTGGTGTTCTGCCTCGATTTCAACACACTGTCGAGAACGGAGGAGATGGAGGAGGCACTGAAGACTTCGCCAGCCAAGAAGGTGCTGATAGACCACCACCTGGAGCCTGACGTGGATGCAGTGCTGACCATATCGCACCCCGAGATGTCGTCAACGTGCGAACTGGTGTTCCGACTGGTATGGCAGATGGGGCTCTACGAGCGCCAGGGCAAGCATTTCGCCATTCCCATCTATTGCGGAATGATGACTGATACGGGCGGCTTTACGTTTAACTCGACGCGCCCCGAGATATTCTTTATCATCAGTCAGTTGCTGACCAAGCGTATTGACAAGGACAAGATATACCGCAACGTGTATCATAACTACAGCGAGCACCGCATGAGACTGGTGGGATACGTGCTGTGTCATAAACTGGTGGTGGACAACGAGCGCCACGCTGCCTTCTATACGCTGACAAAGAGCGACCTGAAGCGCTACCATTTCATCAAGGGCGACGCCGAGGGGCTGGTGAATATGCCGCTGCAGATAAAGGGACTGAAACTGAGTATTTCGCTGCGTGAGGACACGGAGCGCAACAACATGATATGGGTGAGTCTGCGTTCAGTGGATGATTTCCCCTGCAACAAGATGGCAGAGCTGTTCTTCAACGGCGGAGGTCATCTGAATGCGTCGGGAGGTAAGCTGCAATGTACGATGGATGAGGCGGTGGAAATCGTGAAACGAGCCATTATTCATTTCGAAGACACGTTAAAGTAGCCTAATATTGCCGATAATTGGTAATTTATTTGTAAATTTGCGCCCGAAATTAATTTAGTTAGTGCAAGATGAAGAAAATATATTGTCTGTTGACAGTGCTTTGCGGTGTGCTGGTGATGACCGGCTGTAAGAATGGCGAAACCTATTCCGACCTGAAAGAGGCGGAGCGTGATGCCATTAATCGTTATATCCAAAATGAGAATATCAAAGTGATAAGCCAGGCGGAGTTTACCAAGCAGGGAGAGACGACGGATGTGAGCATGAACGAGTTCGTCTATCTGGACAAGAGCGGTGTCTATATGCAGATAGTGCGCCAGGGTTGCGGCACGAAGATGAAGGACGGTGAGACACTGGAGATTCTGGCTCGCTTCTCGGAGTATAACATCAAGGAAGACAAGATGTTGGTGAGAAACGATATACCATATTATGTGATATATAACAACCAGCGCTACGACTACTCGAGTGCTCCCGACAAGATGTCGGTAGAGCGTTTGGGCAGTTCGTTCTCAGGTTCTTTTGTCTCAGGAGCCATGTACACCTTCCACGGTTCGGCATCAGTGCCTTCAGGATGGATGGTGCCACTGGCCTATGTGAACCTGGGCAGATGGGCAGATGGCGAGATAGCGAAGGTGTGCCTGATAGTGCCCCATTCACAGGGAACGGTAGATGCCTCGTCGAGTGTTTACCCCTGCTATTACGAGATTACTTACGAAAGAGCTAATTAATAATGACACTGATTAAATCAATTTCAGGTATCCGCGGAACTATCGGCGGAGCCCCTGGTGACACGTTGAATCCACTGGACATCGTGAAGTTTACAACAGCTTATGCACAGTTTATCCGTCGCAATAAGCAGAGCTTCTCGAACAAGATTGTAGTGGGACGTGACGCTCGTATCTCAGGCGAGATGGTGAAGAATGTGGTTTGTGGCACCCTGATGGGGGTGGGCTACGACGTGATAGACATCGGCTATGCTACCACACCGACAACGGAGTTGGCAGTGACGATGAACGGTGCCGACGGTGGTATCATCATCACGGCTTCGCATAACCCACGCCAGTGGAATGCCCTGAAACTGCTGAACGAGAAAGGTGAATTCCTCTCTGCTGCCGACGGTGCTATTGTACTGGCTATTGCCCAGCGTGAGAATTTCGAATATGCCGAGGTGGACCAATTGGGTAAATACAGACAGGACAATTCGTTTGATGACCGCCATATTGAGAGTGTGCTGCAGCTGAAACTGGTTGACGTGGAGGCTGTGAAGCAGGCTAAGTTCAAGGTGTGTGTAGATACCATCAATAGTGTGGGTGGCATCATCCTGCCCAAACTCTTAGAGCAGCTGGGTGTGGAATATACTATTCTGAACGGTGAACCCAATGGCGACTTTGCCCACAACCCGGAGCCTTTGGAGAAAAACCTGCAGGGCATTATGGACGAGATGAAGACCGGCAAATACGACTTGGGTATCGTGGTGGATCCCGATGTGGACCGTCTGGCCTTTATCTGTGAAGACGGAAAGATGTTTGGCGAGGAATATACACTGGTGAGTGTGGCAGACTATGTGCTGTCGCAGACTCCCGGCAATACCGTTTCGAATCTTTCTTCGACTCGTGCCTTGCGTGATGTGACCGAGAAACACGGTGGACAGTACAGTGCTGCCGCTGTGGGTGAGGTGAATGTCACCACGAAGATGAAGGAGGTGAATGCCGTTATCGGTGGCGAGGGCAACGGTGGAGTGATTTATCCCGAGAGCCACTACGGACGTGACGCACTGGTGGGTATCGCCCTCTTCCTGACTTCTCTTGCGAAGAAAGGTTGTAAGGTCAGTGAGTTGCGCAAGACATTCCCCGACTATCAGATAGCCAAGAACCGTATCGACCTGACTCCTGAAACGGATGTTGATGCCATACTGGTGAAGGTGAAGGAAATGTTTGCTTCCGACGCTACAGCACAGGTGAACGATATTGACGGTGTGAAGATTGACTTCCCCGACAAGTGGGTACACCTGCGTAAGTCGAACACCGAACCCATCATCCGCGTCTATAGCGAGGCTGCCACTATGGAGGAGGCCGACGCTATCGGCAAGAAACTGATGCAAGTGGTGTATGATATGAAGTGAAAAGAGCCTCACCCCCGACCCCTCTCCTTTAGAGAGGGGAGAAAGGGGGAAGAAATGAGAAGTGAAAAGTTATTGCAACTTTTCACTTCGCTGTTTCTAAGGGGCTGCGCTTATCACGACGGTAAGAGCGGTAGTCGTCAAGGGGGATTTCTATATCCGGCTCTACCAATTCACCTTCATGGGGCAGATGGAATAGCATATAACGGATATCGAGTCCTCTGTCTATCCACATCTGTTCATAGTACGTTTGAATAGAGGCAGCTTTGGCAGCGACGGGATCGCTGTGCGTACTGCCATACAGATTCTCGGTGCGGAAGTCTAGGGGCAGGTGGTTCTTCTCTACCATATAAGTAGTATAGGTGAAGAGGAAGTTGGAGTCCGTCTTCAGATGGATGATGCCTCCGTCAATGAGGAAATGGCGATAGCGGTTCATGAAGTACGTAGAAGTCAGTCGCTTACGTGGATTCTTCATCTGGGGGTCGCTGAATGTCAACCAAATCTCCTGTACCTCACCAGGCGAGAAGAAACGGTCTATCACCTCAATGTTCGTACGTAGAAATGCCACGTTCTTCAATCCCTCTTGGATAGCCTGTGTAGCACCCGTCCACATGCGGGCACCTTTGATGTCCACACCGATGAAGTTCATGTCGGGATAGCGCTTCGCCAGTCCAACGGTATATTCTCCCTTGCCACAACCTAACTCCAGTACGATAGGATGGTCGTTGTGGAAATACTGTTCGTGCCAGTGGCCTTGCATCTCAAACGGAACGTGTTCCACCACCGAAAAGGGGTACTGGAACACGTTCTCGTAAGTTTCCATGTCGGCGAATTTCGCCAGCTTGCCTTTACTCATGCGTTCTCGGCTTTCAAGTCCTCATAGAAGTGAGACAGAGCACTGCTCATGTAAGGAAGCAGGAAGATGAAACCGAAACCGAAGGTTAACACGCACAGGATGCCCCAACCGATAAAGCTCAGCAACAGCCAGAACAGTTCCATCTTATGTCCCTGCATCATTTCGGCACTCTTCTTCATAGCGTCGGCAGCACTGATCTGTGGGTCGTCCTTCATGATGTATTCAGTCTGTGAAAACATCAAAGAGAGGATGATGCCAGGAATAATCAGCAGGATACAGCCGATAATCACACATACGCAGATTAGGAATTCAGCAAGACCCACGCGGATGAAATCCTTATAACCGTCGAACACGCGCTCGTAGGCAATGTCCTCGTTGCGGATGAGGTTCAGGAAATATACCGTGAAACCCCATTCCAGAGGCATGCAGAGCAACCACCAGAAACCAGACACACCATAGCCGGTAATGCCGTCGAACATGATGGAGCCTGCTTGTCCCACACAACCTGTAATCAACAGATAGATAACGGCAGCAATGATACCATTCGTCCACTTGCCTTCCAAAGAAGCAAGGGCGCGATTCTTGTAAGATTGATTATTTCCCATATTCGTAAGTTTTTTGAAGTTGGATATTACTCAATAACAACGGTGGTCCATCCGTGCTTGTCTTCAATCTCACCATACTGGATGCCACGCAGGGTGTCGAAGAGTTTCTTGGAGATAGGACCTGGCTTCTCACCGAAGTCGTAACGCTTGCCCGTCTCCAGGTCGTCGATGTAGGAGATAGGCGAGATAACAGCGGCTGTTCCGCAAGCACCAGCCTCTTCGAAGGTCTCCAGTTCCTCCTCGGGAATAGGACGGCGCTCAACCTTCAGACCTAAGTCCTCTGCCACCTGCATCAGACTCTTGTTGGTGATGGAGGGTAGGATAGAGGTTGACTTCGGAGTGACATAGGTGTTGTTCTTGATACCGAAGAAGTTGGCAGCACCACACTCGTCGATGTATTTCTTCTCCTTGGCGTCGAGGTAGAACTCGCAGGCATAACCCTTCTCGTGAGCCAGGTTGTTGGCAAAGAGCGAAGCGGCATAGTTGCCACCCACCTTATACTTACCTGTGCCGAGGGGAGCCGAACGGTCGTAGTCGCGTACAATGACGTAGGGGTTGCTTGAGAATCCACCCTTGAAGTATGGACCTACGGGAGTAACGAAAATCAGGAAGCAGTATTCCTTAGAGGGATGAACACCCACCTGGGCACTCGTTCCGATGAGCAGCGGACGGATATACAGTGTGGCACCGCTCTCGTAGGTAGGAATCCACTCCTGGTTGAGGCGTACCACCTTCTTCACCATTTCCACAAACAGGTCGGTAGGCAGTTCGGGCATCAGGATGCCGCGACAGGTTGACTGCAGACGAGCAGCATTCTCCTCTACACGGAAAATGCGCACCTTACCATCCTTGCAGCGGTAGGCCTTCAGACCTTCGAAAGCCTCCTGTCCGTAGTGCAGACAGGTAGCTGCCATGTGCATTTTCAGATACTCGTCGGAGCAAACTTCAATCTCGCCCCACTTGCCGTCACGATAGTAACAGCGTACGTTGTAGTCGGTCTTCATATAACCGAACGATAGGTTTCCCCAGTCTAAATCTTTCATATCGTAATAATTTTAGTCCTTTTACTTTTAAATTGTCTGCAAAAGTACATATTTTGTCGCACACTTGCAAATGAAATGTGCATTATTTATCATCTTCGAGTATCTTTTTGATGTCTTCGTCAGTTTTTGTCAACTGATTTTTGCATATTTTGATGAGTTCCTTGGCTTTTTTCAGTTGTGTAGCCAGTTCGTCAATACCATACTCGTTGCGCTCCATTTTCTGCACAATCTCATCCAATTCCCGTAATGCTTCTTCGTATTTCATAATTATTTCATTCAATCCTTCAATTGTCAATTCTCAATTCTTGACTTAAAGCTTCCTTTCTCCACTCTTGTTTCAATCACGTCGCCTGATTTCAAATCCAGTGGGTCGCGCACAGCTTTGCCGTTGTGTAGGGTAATACTGTAGCCTCGTTTCAACAGCAGGGTAGGGTCGAGTAGCACCGTGCGCTGCTCTGCCATTTCCAGATGGTGTCTGGCATTGACCATGCGCTGTTGGATGGCGTAACAGATGCGTTCGTAACGCTGATCCAGCTGATGTTCTAAGTTGGTCTTCAACATGGTAACCATAAAACTGAGGCGCTGCTGGATGTCCATGACGTGCTGCAGGGTGTCAGCCAGGTGAGTGATGAGGAAGGCAGCTGCTGCAGTAGGTGTTTTCACACGGGTGTGTGACACCATATCCAATACACACTCGTCTCTGTCGTGTCCGATACCCGTGATGATAGGCAGGGGGAAATTGGCTACGTTTTCAGCCAAAGCCAGTGTGTCGAATCCACTCATGTCACTGGTAGAACCACCTCCACGGATAATCACCACCACGTCGAAATCGTCTATGCGCTGGTTGATGCTGTTCAGGGCAGCTATCACACTCTGCTCCACCTGTTCGCCCTGCATAATGGCAGGAAACAGGGTGGGATAGAACTGTAGTCCGTAGTCGTTGTCCATCAGTTGTCGGCAGAAGTCGCCATAGCCTGCAGCTGTCTCTGCCGATACAACGGCAATGCGCTGACAGAACAGGGGAATGACGAGTTCGCGCTGGAGGTCGAAGACGCCCTCTTCCTTCAGTTTCTGGATAATCTGCTGTCGGCGCTGAGCCATATCACCCAAGGTAAATGTGGGGTCGATATCCGTCACAATCCATGAAAAGCCGTAAGCCTCGTGAAACTGCGGATAGACTTTCAGCAACACCTTCATGCCGGCACGGAGCATCTGTCCTGTGGTGCGCATAAAATAGGGTTGCACCATCGACCAAGTCTGTTTCCAGCATTTGGCAGAAGCCTTGGCAACAGGTGTGTTCGACGTCTCGTCTTTCTCCACCAGTTCCATATAGCAGTGGCCTCGGCTCTCACGGCATTCCGACAACTCAGCCTCTACCCAATATTCATCAGGTAGTCCCGCTTCTATGGCCTCTCTTACGAGTGCATTCAGCGTATGCAGTGTATATCTTTCACTCTTCACTTTTCACTCTTCCCTTTTCACTTTTCACTTTTCACTTTTCACTCTTCCCTTAACCATCCCCACCATATATGCCTTCCAGAAGTTAGGCAATCCGTAACCATATATGTTGTCGGGGTGTTCCTGGTTATTACTGGTCTGACGGATGAGCTCCATCAGTTCGCAAGCCGTCATATTGGGAAGTGCCTGCCACAGACAGGCTGCCAGTCCGCAAATGACAGGGGTGGCAAATGATGTGCCCATATCCTGAGCGATAGAACCACGCCCCGTGACAACAGTAGCCGGACTACCTATTGCCACCACGTCGGGTTTCACTCGTCCGTCCTGCGTGGGACCTACTGACGAGAAGGGGGCATTGGTCAGCAAATCAGTGACGGCACCCACAGTGAGACAGTCCTCGGCATCAGCAGGGAAGGTGAGTTTCTTCCAAGGTCCCATCCCCGTATTACCAGCCGAGTTGACAAGAATCATACCTTTCTGTGCCATCATAGAGGCGGTGTGACTGATAAGCGTCGAGTGTCCGTCGAGTTGCCACAGCTGATGAGAACCAAATCCCTTGTCGAAATCGTGATACCCCAACGAGGAGTTGACGAGGTCGCACCCCACCGAGTCGGCAAACTCAGCTGCCAGCGCCCAGTAGTCTTCCTCCACCTCCTGTTCCGAGTAAGGGTCTTCGCATCTCAGCAGCCAGTAACTGGCTTCTGGAGCAGTACCTATATAATAATGTGGCTTGCGGATGGTCATTACCGACAGCACTTTCGTGCCGTGGTCCAGTTCGTAGAAGATAGATGGTGAGGCAGGATAGACAAAGTCGCGAGTGCCTCTGATATCGACTTTGGAAAAGGCAGGAATCTTGTCAACATTCTTAAAGCCTCCGTCCAATACAGCAATCATCATACCCCTACCCATCATGTCGATATGGTGGAGCTTGTGTCCTTGAACAGACTTGATCTGTTCGTCTGCGCGTCCGTAAGGTGTGGTCCCTACGGAGTCCCATTCATGGAACTCCTCTTCATATTTCGTTTTCAGTGCCGTAGGCTGTATGGAATCGGGAGCCTGCCACACCTTCTTGCAGCTAACGACGAAAGGTAATGCCCGGATTTGGCTTACTGCGGCGGTGTCCTTCATCTGCACCAACACCGTATTGTTCCATTTGCTGGTGCCGAGAATTCTGGCTTTGCGTTCTATCTCGTGAACATAACGGGGTGTAACGGGTAAGTCGGTGGAATCCAACACCAATCCCTGTCGACTGCGCCGTTCAACGGAGCGGCGTGAGAGATAGCGCGAAGGACGCTCGAGCGAGTAGGGGGAGCCCTGTTTGTCGCGAAGACAGACTCTGAAAATGTAGGAGGGGCACTCTTTGTTGCGCACCCTCATAGCCCTGTCCTGTGCCCAACAATCGTTGGACATCCTGCCCAGAGTCAGCATCATGAGGATCAGCAACAGTTCTTTCGTTTTCATAAATCTATGTGCAAAGGTACGAAATAATTTATAATTAGTCAAATATTATTTGGTATTTCGCTCGATTTGCACTATCTTTGACTACGTCGAAATTACTCACGTTCGAGAAAATCCAAATAATTATTTGGTTTTCTGCTCACTTATTCGTAATTTTGACCTGACGGTCGAAGATAGGCTGCATCTCAGAAATACTCAAATAAATTTGGTATTTCGCTCGATTTGCACTATCTTTGCAGCATAATATGGAGAATCAAGGAGCGACATTGGCATTGGGCACTAAGCCCGTGGGGCAACTACTGATGCAGTATGCCCTGCCTGCTATTGTGGCAATGACGGCTTCGAGCCTTTACAATATCATCGACCGTGCGTTTATCGGACAGTTGGTAGGTCCTGAGGCCATAGCGGGTTTAGGCATTACCTTCCCCTTTATGAACCTGAGTGCTGCCTTCGGTGCTGCAGTGGGTGTGGGTGCTTCGACGTGTATCTCCGTGAAGTTAGGACAGCGCGACTACAAGACTGCCCAGTATCTGTTGGGAAATACGGTGACCCTCAATCTCATTGTGGGTGTACTCTTCATGATAGTATGTCTTTTGTTTCTCGATCCCATCTTGCGCTTCTTCGGTGCCAGTGACGTGACGCTGCCCTATGCCCGTGAATTCATGGTAGTGATACTGTTGGGTAATGTGGTAACCCACATGTATTTCGGAATGAATGCGGTGCTACGTGCTGCAGGAAAGCCCCGTCACGCAATGTATGCCACCCTGTTCACCGTAGGTATGAACATCCTGTTGGTGATAGCCTTTGTGTGGTGGTTCCGTTGGGGCATCCGAGGGGCAGCTTTGGCTACCATTTCTTCCCAGACGATGGCGCTCTGTTGGCAGATGTGGATACTCTCAGACAAGAAAGAGTTGCTGCATCTGCGCAAAGGAATCTATAAGTTGAAGACAGACTTAGTGAAGAACATCATCTCCATTGGTATATCTCCGTTCCTGATGCAGACCACTTCGTGTGTCATTGTCATCTTCATGAACAACCAGTTTGTGCGTTATGGAGGCGATATGGCAGTAGGAGCCTATTCCATTGCCAACTCGGTGGTGATGATGCTCTTTATGTTTGTAATGGGTATGAACCAGGGAATGCAGCCCATTGTAGGTTACAACTACGGCGCAGAGCATTTCGACCGTATGTTCCGCTGCCTGTGGTTAACCATAGCCTGGGCAACGGCTATCCTGTTGGCAGGATGGTCGGTCTCTATGCTTTTCCCGTATCAAATAGCCCGAATATTCACTACCGACCCGACACTCATCCAAATGTCGGCACGCGGTATCAGACTTAATATGTTAGTGTTCTTCGTGGTAGGTTCGCAGGCCGTTATCACCAATTTCTTCCAATGCATAGGAAAGGTGAAGGTCAGCATCTTCCTCTCCCTCTCGCGCCAGTTGATCCTGTTGTTGCCTATGGCCTACATCTTCCCCCTGTTCCTGGGGCTGGACGGTGTGTGGTATTCAATGGCAGCCAGCGACTTCGGCTCTTTCTCAATGACAATACCCCTGTTGATATGGTATATCAGAAAACTCAAAGCTTATGGAAAATAAACACATCATTATCAATGTAGGTCGTCAGTTAGGCAGTGGCGGACATGTGATAGCCCGTATGCTCGCCTCTGAATTCAATGCTAAGTTGTACGACAAGGAAATCCTCAACCTTGCCGCCAAGGAGAGTGGTTTCAGTGAGAAAATCTTCGAACAGAATGACGAGAAGAAAGGTTTTATCCGTGGACTGTATAATATGGCAGCTCCCCATGTAGGTGGTGTCTATGAGTCAGGCTTCTCGCAGGAGAATCTGTTCAAGTTTCAAAGCGACGCTATTCGCAAGGCTGCAGCCAAAGGGTCGTGCGTCTTCGTAGGCCGTTGTGCCGACTATGTGTTGCGCGATTTCGAAAATGTGGTGAACATCTTCGTGACGGCATCTATGCACGACCGTGTGGAGCAGATTCTGAACAAGCAGAATATGGACCCCTCGGAGGCCAAGCACCAGATACAGCAGGCAGAAGCCAAGCGTGCCGCCTACTATAATTACTATACGGGTAAGAAATGGGGCCACGCCGAGTCGTATGATCTATGTATCAATACCAGTGTATTGGGCATGGACGATTCGGCAAAGATGGTTGCCGAGTTTATCCGTAAGAGATTCAAGATGTAATGAAGAAGATAGGCATTATCAGCGATACCCATAGCTATTGGGACGATAAGTATCTGCACTACTTCGAACCTTGCGACGAGATATGGCATGCTGGGGATATCGGTTCTACTGAGGTAGCCGAACGACTGGCAGAATTCCGTACATTGCGTGCCGTCTGCGGCAACTGCGACGGAGGCGACCTGAGGCTGATGTACCCCGAAGTGCTGCGTTGGAAGTGTGAGGATGTCGATGTGCTGATGAAGCATATCGGAGGCTATCCCGGCAACTACGACTATTCGATACGTGGTCAGATATATGCCTCGCCGCCTCAGCTCTTCATCGCAGGTCACTCACATATCCTGAAGGTGAAGTTCGACAAGACACTCAACCTGCTGCACATCAACCCGGGAGCCGCTGGCTTGCAGGGATGGCACAAGGAGAGGACACTCGTTCGTCTCACCATTGACGGAAAGGAATTTAAGGACTGTGAAGTTATCACACTTGGTAAATAATTAGAAAATAACGAAACATAGAAATAAGGAAAAAACAATGAAACGTACAATTGTAATCACTGGTGGTGCAGGCTTTATCGGAAGCCACGTGGTGCGCCTCTTCGTTAACAAGTATCCTGATTACCACATCATTAATCTCGACAAGTTGACCTATGCAGGTAATTTGGCAAACCTGAAGGATGTTGAGAACAAACCCAACTACGAGTTTGTAAAGATGGATATCTGCGACTTCGACGCTTTCTATAAGTTGATGCAGGAGAAGAAAGTGGACGGTATCATCCATCTGGCTGCTGAGAGCCATGTGGACAGAAGTATCAAGGACCCCTTCACCTTTGCCCAGACTAATGTGATGGGAACGCTTTCACTGCTTCAGGCTGCCAAACTCTATTGGGAGAGTCTGCCTGAGAAATATGAGGGCAAAAGATTCTACCATATTTCAACCGACGAGGTATATGGCGCATTGGAACTGACTCATCCTGATGGCATAGAACCGCCATTCACCACAACAGCCTCTTCGGCAGAGCATCATCTGGCATACGGTGATAAGTTCTTCTTGGAAACCACAAAATATAATCCGCATTCTCCCTATAGTGCGTCGAAGGCTTCGAGCGACCATTTCGTGCGTGCTTTCCACGACACTTACGGTATGCCTGTTGTTGTGACTAACTGCTCGAACAACTACGGACCCTATCAGTTCCCCGAGAAGTTGATTCCGCTGTTCATCAACAATATTCGTCACCGTAAGCCATTGCCTGTCTATGGCAAGGGTGAGAATGTGCGCGACTGGCTTTTCGTGGAGGACCATGCACGTGCTATCGACCTCATCTTCCATGAGGGTAAAATAGCTGATACTTATAATATCGGTGGCTTCAACGAATGGAAGAACATTGACATCATCAAGGTACTCATCAAAACCGTTGACCGTCTGTTGGGACGCAAGGAGGGCGAGGATGAAGACCTCATCACCTTTGTTACCGACCGTGCAGGTCATGATCTGCGCTATGCCATTGATTCGTCGAAACTCCAGAAGGAACTCGGTTGGGAACCCTCACTCCAGTTTGAGGAGGGTATTGAGAAAACCGTCCGCTGGTATCTCGACAATCAGGAGTGGCTCGATAATGTCACTTCGGGCGATTATCAGAAGTATTATGATAATATGTATGCAAACAGATAAACAAAACAAATACTGATTTATGAAAAAGATTTTATTATTGGGAAGTGGTGAGTTAGGTAAGGAATTCGTAATAGCCGCCAAGCGTGCAGGTGCGTATGTCGTAGCATGCGACCGTTATAACGATGCACCGGCAATGCAGGTGGCTGACGAGCGTGAGGTGTTCTCAATGCTCGATGGTGATGCCCTGACTGCTGCTGTCAAGAAACACCAGCCTGACATCATCGTTCCTGAGATTGAGGCTATCCGTACTGAGCGCCTTTTCGACTTCGAGAAAGAAGGCATTCAGGTGGTGCCCTCCGCCCGTGCCGTCAATTTCACGATGAACCGTCGTGCCATCCGCGATCTCGCCTCTCGTGACCTCGGCTTGCGTACAGCAAAGTATTTCTATGCCAAGACGTTCGACGAGTTCAAAAAGGCTGCCGACGAGATAGGGTTCCCCTGTGTTGTTAAACCATTGATGTCTTCGTCTGGTCACGGACAGAGTTATGTGCATAACGACGACGAACTGGAACAGGCTTTCAAGGAGGCTATGGAAGGCAGTCGAGGAGATGTGAAGGAAGTGATTATCGAGGAATTCATCGATTTCGAGTCGGAGTTCACGCTGCTGACAGTTACCCAGAAGAATGCTCCTACCATCTTCTGTCCTCCCATCGGACATGTTCAGAAGGGTGGTGACTATCGTGAGTCTTGGCAGCCTTACAAGATCAGTGACGAGGCTCTGAAGCAAGCTCAGAATATGGCTGATCAGGTGACCAAGGCCCTCACGGGTTATGGCATCTGGGGTGTCGAGTTCTTCCTGACCCGTCAGGGCGAGGTGATCTTCTCAGAATTGTCTCCACGTCCACACGATACTGGTATGGTTACGCTGGGTCACACCACCAATCTCTCAGAGTTCGAACTCCATTTCCGTGCCGTTATGGGTCTGCCTATTGCTGGTATTCATCTGGAGCACGCAGGTGCTTCTGCCGTTATCCTCTCACCCGAAGAGTGTTCATCGACTCAGTCGATGAATTACAACTTGGTAGATGCTCTGAAGGAAGACCGTACCCGCATCCGCATCTTCGGAAAGCCCGAGGCTCATTTCGGACGCCGCATGGGTGTCGTTCTTTGCTACGGCGAGGTAGGTGACGATGTTAATGCCCTGCGTGACAAGGCGAAGCGTCTTGCCAAAACCGTTCTGGGTACCGACCCATATATGAAGAAATGATAGGTCAGCTGATAGATTTACCTAAGATAATAGATACGCGCGGCAACTTGACGGTAGTCGAGCAGATGCGACAGATACCGTTCGATATCGCGCGTGTCTATTGGACTTACGATATCCCAGGCGGAGGCCGTCGTGGCGGACATGCCCATCGCAGCTGCCAGGAAATTGTTATTGCTGTCAGTGGCTCCTTCGATGTGATGCTTGACAACGGAAAGGGAGAAAAAGAGACTTATCATTTGAACCATCCTTATCAGGGCTTGTATATTGGTACTGGCGTTTGGCGAACACTAGAGGACTTTTCCAGTGGTGCTGTGTGTTTGGTTCTAGCATCTGAACTTTTCGACGAGGATGAGTATATTTATGATTATGAGGAGTTTACTCATTTCGTGAAGTAGTTCTATTTCTCAATTTGTTTCATTGTCTTTATGATTTTGTCGTAATCTATAGTTCCCATCAGCATTCGTTTGCGCGTGCAATGGTAGTTAGGACTGATGATATTGGCTTCCTCCAGATAAAAAGGAGTTGAGATGCCTGCTAGGTAGAGCAATAGCTGGGGGATGTCATCTGTCATAAATGGGCGGTCTTTTGCCTTGATGACCTGTTTGACAATATCTGGATGATTCTTTCGGAAATCAGGTGAGGTCCATATCCAGAAAGGAATCTCGAACTGCTGATACACCTCATTGGGCGTGTTCACGCTAAGGGTTCGTCCAAATGTTAGACTTCCGTCAAAACACATCTCACCATGATCTGGCATATAGATGATGATAGCCTCTTTGTCTTGGTAGCGATTGACAATCTCCGTCACTACTTGGTCATTGTACAAACATGCATTGTCGTAATGCGCCAACTCATAAAGGTCGTCATTGGATAGCTCTGGTCGATGGTAGTCAGACGGTTGGAATCTGTTAAGTGACTCTGGATGCCTGTCAGCATATCCTGTGTGTTGACCCAACAAGTGGAAGATGGTCAGATTATGCTCTTGACGATAAGCAGAGAGAGAGTCATATTCTTCCAAAAGTCCGAGGTCATAGGTGTGAGAATGCTGGTTGCGATGGTTGAACATCGACTCACTCAGTTTAGGGGCGTTTACAAACGCACTTCCGCAGAAATCAAAGATGTCAAGGGTGGGCGAAGGGACAAATTGGTTGGTGAGGAATGTTACTTGGTAGCCAGCCTTTCGGAATAGTTGAGGAAACAGTGGATAGTCCATCCAATCACCTTGTTGACCATAAGCATAAAGTGAGAATGCAAGTCGGAAGACCATGCTTGTTTGGTGAAAAGGGGATACTACATCTGTAAAGGCAACAAGTGAGCCGTCCTGTTTCATCTGCATCTGCCGAGGGGTTGTCGCCTTTCCATACCCATAAAGTTGGCAGTGGTGTTTGCTATAGGCTTCACCAATGATAAGGACGATGTCTGGACTGCGGAAAGTGCAGCTATCAATACTGACATTTTCTGTTTGTCGCTCCAATTTTCGGTAAGTGTCGCGTTCCAAAGATACTCCTTTCCAGGCGTAGAGCAGTCGGTAGAAAGGCAGGTAGAATCCGCCGCTGTGAGGTATCTCGGAGGCATATTCATACTCCAAACTAGTCTTTGGTTCTGTCAGGTTACGAATGATAAAGACCTTGTTTTTTGCACAGTCAATGGCGGAGAACATGAGGACGCAAATACCAGCCCACCCGAAGGTACTGATGCGGATATTGACTTTTCTCCATGATACGTATATATGCGACACCATCAACAGGAGAATCAGAATGACAGGGAAGGATATGGCGGAAAGCGTCAAATAGGAGGACAGGGCCTCTGTGGCTTCCCGCTGGTTGGTCTCAGGCAGATTCGTAATAGGGCGGCACTGATGGGCGCCCCCAAACGACAATAGCAGAACATATCCACGAGGGCAAGGCTGTAGGCGATGACGTAGAAGACTCTTTTCGTCCATAAGGCTATTTTTTTAGGGAGGAGCGAGAGAAATAAAGTTAAAACATAAACATCAACCAACAACTCGAATACGGACACATGTCTTCCTCCCTGATGGACAATCATTAGGCAGATAAGTCCCAGTAGATACATGAACAGGACGAAACAAGGAAAACGCCGCAAAGGCAACAATATCTTTTCTTTCATACTTAAAATAACGCGAACCCCGATATAATATTATGTATGATTAGTCGTTAATAATAAATAGTTAGGCAATCTTAATTATGTTTGAAATTATCAGATATACTGCGGATAAGGCATCAGAATGGAGTCAGTTCGTGAGGCAGTCGAAGAATGGCACGTTTCTCTTCTTTCGCGACTATATGGATTACCATATCGACAGGTTCCGCGACCATTCTCTGATGTTCTATCGTGATGGAGTGCTTTTCGCTCTTCTACCTGCCAATGAGGAGGGGGGGGTGTTATGGTCTCATCAAGGACTGACCTATGGGGGCGTCATTATGAGCGAGAAGGTCACAGCGGCTCGTGTGCAGCAGTTGTTTCGCGAACTGAATGACTTCCTGCGTGCCGAAGGTTTCCGAAAGGTGGTCTATAAGCAAGTGCCGCACATCTTCCATCGCATTCCTTCCGAAGAAGACGTCTTTGCGCTGACGAGCGTCTGTGGAGCCAAACTTTCTGATCGAAGTTTGTCGTCAGCCATTTTTCTGACGTCGCCTCTGCAGTGGCGTCGCGATCGCAGGTATGGCGCAAACAAAGCTTTTGCAGATGGCATCATTGTACAGGAAAGCGACGATTGGGCAGGTTTCTGGCAGGTGCTCAGTTGTAATCTGCAACATAAATATGGCGCACGTCCTGTTCATACCTTAGAAGAAATAATGCTCCTTCATGCCCGTTTCCCTCAATATATCCGTTTGTTCACAGTTTCGAAGGATGAACAGTTGCTTGGCGGCACGGTGCTTTATATCACCCAACAGGTAGTGCACACCCAGTATATTTCGGCCAGTGAGGAGGGGAAACGCTTGCGGGCCATCGATCTCTTGTTTGACGAGCTGTTGCATCATCGTCAGTGGAATAGGCCGTATTTCGATTTCGGCACCTCCAATGAGGAGGATGGGCGTATCTTAGTGGAGCCTCTCATATATCAGAAAGAGGGATTCGGAGGTCGCGGCATCTGTTATGATACATACGAATGGGAGGTTTAAGTGAAAGTTAGCTACAGTTATGATAAAGTATCTGGACTTGAAAGCTGTTAACAGCCGCTATGATGAAGAAATACACCAGGCTGTCAGCCGTGTGATGGACAGCGGGTGGTACTTGCGTGGTGAGGCCACGCGCCAGTTTGAGGCGCACTATGCCCAGTATATCGGTACGCACTACTGCATCGGCTGTGGCAATGGGCTTGATGCACTGACGCTCATCTTCCGAGCATATAAAGAGATGGGCATCATAGCTGATGGCGACGAGGTTATCGTACCAGCCAACACCTATATCGCCTCCATTCTCGCTATCACCGAAAACCGCCTCACTCCTGTTTTGGTTGAGCCCGACATCAACACTTTCCAGATTGACGATACCCTTATCGAACAAGCCATTACCCCACGCACCCGTGCCGTGATGATAGTCCATCTCTACGGTCGTTGCGCCTATACCGATAGGATAGGGGATATCTGTCGTCGTCATGGTCTGAAACTCATCGAAGACAATGCCCAGGCTCATGGTTGCCAATCTCAATTGTCAATTATCCATTGTCCATTGTCAATTCAAAGAACCGGCTCAATAGGAGACGCTGCAGGCCATTCGTTCTATCCGGGCAAGAACCTGGGAGCCTTGGGCGATGCAGGAGCCGTCACCACCAATGACGCACAGTTGGCCGACGTCATCCGCGCCTTGGGTAATTATGGTAGTCATCAGAAATATGTTCATGATTATGCAGGTTGTAATTCTCGTATTGATGAACTGCAGGCAGCCATTCTTGATGTCAAGTTGCGATATCTTGATGTCGACAACGAACGTCGCAAACAGATAGCCTCTCGCTATATCAGTGAGGTTCAGAATCCGCTTATTCGCATCCCCCAGTCCGATCGTGACTGCGTGTGGCATATTTTCCCCGTCCTTTGCGAAAAGCGTGATGCCCTTCAGCATTATCTTCGTGAGAGTGAGGTAGAGACCCAGATTCATTATCCCATTCCCCCACACCGTCAGCGGGCTCTGTCAGCCTATTCTTTCTCCGCCAGCGATTATCCTTTGTCAACACTAATCTCCAATCAAGAACTCAGCATCCCCTGTCATCCTGCTATGACCGATGACCAAGTCGAGTTCATTATCCATCTGCTCAATCAGTTTAAGTAAGAGCTGACGGGACCTATCTCCACGACCCATCCATGAAGTCTGGGCGCTTTTAGAAATGATATGTAGAAACTATTCCTCCTTGGTGGCTTCTGCGGGTTCTTTTGGAGTGGGTGTCGGAGCAGCCTCAGCAGGTGCACTGGGGGTGGGCTCTGCTGTGGGCTGACCATCGATAACAGGGATGGACTCATGAGAGAGACTGTCAACCGACAAGCTGTCGCTATCACTCGGAATCTTGAAATATCCACCACAACTATAGGTAGCCATCGAGGCATCGAGACTCTTAGGCACCTGGAATTTGGCATGATATTGCTTGAAGGCAGGGTCGCCAAGAACGAGCTCAAGGAAATTGCCACAGACGGGGAGGGCAGTGCGATTGCCCTGACCGAGGGCTCCGGTGCGGAAGTGGATGCTGCGATATTCACCACCTACCCAGGCTCCGACGACGAGGCGCGGGGTAGTGCCTACGAACCAGGCATCGCTGTGATTGTTGGAGGTTCCAGTCTTGCCACCGAAATCAGTATCGCCAAGGAATCGGCTTACGAAACGATAAAGCGCTGAACTGGTGCCATGCATACCGCCCTGTAACAGCTGAGTGACGAAGAAGGCACTCTTTTCGGGCAATGCCTGCTGTTCTTCCTGTTTGTCGGCATTATAGATTTCGTTGCCGTCGCGATCGAGAATGCGGCTCACCAATACAGGAGCATGTGCCTTACCGTTGTTGACGGGCGTGCAATAGGCATTCACCAGTTCCAACAGATTGACATCGCTGGAGCCGAGGGCCAGTGCCGGTGTGGCGTCGAGTTTGCTCTTGATACCCATGGCGTGGGCAGTCTTCACGATTTGAGGGATGCCCACCTCCTGTCCGAGTTTGACAGCCACGGAGTTGATACTCATAGCAAAGGCCTGCTTCAGTGTGATATTTGCGTTAGAGAAACGGCCGTCGGCATTATGTGGAGCCCATGTCACCTCTTTACCGTGGTCTTGAACCTTCATGGAGAAATAGGAGTCCTGACGGGTGTCGCAAGGGGTGATGCCCTGGTTCATGGCTTCGGCATAGACGAATAGCTTGAAGGTGGAGCCTGGCTGTCGCATGGCCGTCACCTTATCATATTTCCACGTTTTGAAATCGAGGTCGCCCACCCATGCCTTTACATGACCGGTCTGTGGCTCCATTGCCACGAATCCGCAGTGCATGAAATGCTCCATGTAGCGAATGGAGTCGAGTGTTGACATCTCACGTTCAATGAATCCCTGTTCGTAATCGAAAAGTTTGACGGGGTGGGGCAAATTCAAGTGGTAGTTGATAGAGTCCTGATTGCCGTCAAATATCTGCGAGAGATATTTATAATAAGGTAGGCGCTTGGCAATATTCTCAATGAAGTTGGGAATCTCCTGTCCGCGTTCGTCGCGCCAGGGGTTCTGTCCGAGCCAGTGGTTGTCGAAGCTCTTCTGGATAATCTTCATCTGCTTGATGACTGCCTCCTCAGCATAGCGCTGCATTCGGGTATCGACGGTGGTATAGATTTTCAGACCATCGCGATAGAGGTCGATATCATTTTCCTGGCACCACTGTTGCAATTCCGATTTAACAGCCTCGCGGAAGTAAAGTGCCTGTCCGTCATAGTTGTTCTCGACACTGTAATCGAGGTCGATAGGCTTCTGCGTCAGTGTGTCGTAAGCCTGACGATTGATGTCCTTATGGAGCAACATATTGTTGAGCACCACATTACGGCGATCAAAGGAATTCTTCGGGTTGATGCGAGGATTATAATAAGTGGTAGCCTTGAGCAGTCCCACAAGAATGGCACACTGGTCGGTGGTGAGGTGACTGGGTGTGGTGCCGAAATAGGTCTTGGCAGCCGTCTTGATTCCGAAGGCATTAGAACCGAAATCAACGGTATTAGCATACATCGTCAGTATCTCCTTTTTATTGAAGAACATCTCAATCTTGACGGCAGTAATCCACTCCTTGCTCTTCATGATGAGCATCTTAACACCTGGGATATAGCCCAATAGACCGGTAGAGTACTCTGTGCGGACACGGAACATATTCTTGACCAACTGCTGAGTGATTGTCGAAGCGCCACGGGCATCATGGTGTACTACATAGTCTTTCAGTGCTGCGAAGACGGCTTGGAAATCAATACCGAAATGCTGATAGAAACGTTCGTCCTCAGTGTCAATCAGTGCACGCCAGAACATGGGGTTCACCTCTTCGTAACTGACGGGTGTGCGGTTTTCACTGAAGTATTTACCAATCAGCACGTTGTCGGCACTGTATAGCTCAGAAGCCTGGGGATTCTTTGGATTCATGATGGTGGTCAGCGACGGCGACTTGCCGAAGAGCCACAGGAAATTAATGTCAACCATGAAAAGGTAGAGCATGAAGGCCACAATGAACGAGACCAGCCCGACGCCCGTCTTAGTGTACCACCGGCGTCCCTTATACAATCCCTTATACCACTGCCAGAAGCGCTTAGCTGACTGGCATATCATTTTGATGTATTTATTCATATTTAGATATGTAGTTCAAGATATCTTTCTGTTGTTTGGGGTGGAACCATTGCATCTCGGTGTCGCGCCGGAACCACGTAAGTTGTTTGCGGGCATAGCGACGGGTATTGCCCTTCATGCGCTCTATGGCCTCGTCAAGCGTCCATGTGCCGTCGAGATAAACAAACATCTCTTTATATCCCACTGTGTTGAGCGCATTGTTCGACCGCTTATCGTAGAGCGATCGTGCCTCGTCGAGCAGTCCGTCGGTCATCATCTGGTCAACACGGCTGTTGATGCGCTGATAGAGTTCGTCGCGTTCGCGATTGAGTCCAATTCTGACGATGCGAAATGGCCGTTGCTTGCGTTCCTGCTTACGAAACGACGTGTACGTCTGGCCTGTCTGGTAACAAATCTCCAGTGCATGGATGACGCGGCGGTAGTTCTTACGGTCCACTACAGCATAGTGCTCAGGGTCGAGTCGCTGCAAATCGGCACAAAGGGCTTCAAGTCCTTCTTCGGCGTAGCGTCGCTTCATCTCGTTGCGGATGTCGTCGCGGATGGTCGGAATGTCGTCGATACCATTGCAGACAGCGTCGATGTACATCATGCTGCCACCGGTCAGCAGTTGGATGGGCGAATGACAGAACTGTTCGTCAAGCACTCGTAGCACATCCTGTTCGTAGAGCGAGGCGTTATAGTAATCGTCGATACCGATACTTCCCACAAAATAATGTTTCACCTCACGAAGTTGCTCGTCAGAGGGACTTGCCGTACCGATGCGCAGTTCACGGTATATCTGCCGCGAGTCGGCATTGATAATCGGAATACCGTAGTGCTTTGCCAGTTTAATGCAGAGCGCCGTCTTTCCGACAGCCGTCGGTCCTGTTATGACAACAAGAGTAGCCACCCCTTAACCATTAACCATTAACCATTGACCATTGACCATTGACCATTAACCTATCGTATCACTCCGCGCTTGGAGTTCTCAATAAACGAACAGATATACTCCACCTCTTTCGAATTGGGGTAGATAGCGCGTGCCTCGGCAATGCCATCCTTCAGGACACCCTTGGAATAGATGATGCGGTAGGCATCATGGATAGCCTCGATGGTCTCGGTTGAAAAACCACGACGGCGCAGTCCGATGAGATTGACACCGGCATAGCGCACGGGTTCCTTGCCGGCAATGACGTAGGGAGGGATATCCTGCGAAGTGCGTGATCCGCCTTGGAACATGATGTAGCTGCCCACTTTGCAGAACTGGTGGAACAGGCAGGTGGCTGAGATGATGGCATAGTCTTCAACCTCCACCTCACCGGCAAACTTTGTCGAGTTGCCGATGATGCAGCCGTTGCCTATCACACAGTCGTGAGCCACGTGCATATTCTCCATCAGCAAATTTCCATTACCCACCACGGTCTTGCCTTTAGAGGCTGTTCCGCGACTGATGGTGACATTCTCGCGGATAGAGTTGTTGTCTCCTATCTCGCAAATGGTATCCTCGCCTTGAAACTTCAAATCCTGAGGTTTTGTAGAGATGCTGGCTCCCGGGAAGAACTCGTTGCCGTTTCCGATGCGAGCACCATAGTGGATGGTGACATTATTCAGGAACTTATTGTTGTTGCCAATGACAACGTTCTTGTCGATGACACAAAATGGTCCGATGATGTTGCCGTCGCCCAGTTGAGCCTCAGGGTCAACCACCGCCATTGGATGAATTTGATTTGCCATATTTGATTATTTGTTCTTTACGATTTGAGCAGTGAATGTAGCTTCGGCTACTACATGGTCGCCGACAAAGATGTAACCTTTCATCGAAGAGATTCCGTGGCGTACAGGAGCCAATAGATCGACCTTAAAGAGCAGCGTATCACCAGGAACTACTTTCTGGCGGAACTTCACGTCGTCAATCTTCATAAAATAGGTGGACCAACGCTCGGGCTCCTCCAGCGTGTTAAGTACCAACAGGCCGCCGCATTGTGCCATAGCTTCAATCTGCAGCACGCCGGGCATAACGGGCTCTTCAGGGAAGTGTCCCTGGAAGAAAGGTTCGTTAGCGGTGACATTCTTGATGCCCACAATGGTGTTGGCACCGAGAGAAATCACCTTATCAACCAACTGCATGGGGTAGCGGTGGGGCAGCAGTTCACGAATCTTGTTGACATCCATGAGTGGCTCCTCATTGGGATCGTAGATGGGAGCCTGAATCTCGTGCTTGCGAATCTCCTTACGCATCTGGCGGGCAAACTTGTTGTTGATGGTATGGCCCGGACGAGTGGCAATAATGCGGCCCTTGATAGGTTTGCCAATCAGCGCCATATCGCCGATGATATCAAGCAACTTATGACGTGTACATTCGTTTTCCCAAACCAAAGGCTTGTGCTGGATATAACCCAACTCGTTGGCGTCGCGGTGCTCCACATGCAGCATGTCTGCCAGCATGTCGAGACGTTCCTGAGTGGTCTGGCGCTCGTAGATGACGATGGCATTATCCATATCGCCGCCCTTGATAAGGTTTGCCTGCAACAGTGGCTCGATATCGCGAACGAAGACGAATGTGCGTGCAGCAGCAATCTCCGTCTCGAAGTCTTCAATGGTTTCGAGCGTAGCAAACTGCGAGTTAATGAATTTCGACTCAAAGGAGCACATGGCTGTCAGTGAGAACTGCTCGTCGGGCAGAATAGTGATGCACGAACCTGTTTGTTCGTCCTTCACCTCTATCTTCTTGCGGATGATATACCAGTCCTTAGGGGCGTTTTGCTCCTCGATACCCACCTCCTTGATTTTCTCGACATACTGGAAAGCAGAACCGTCGAGGATTGGAAACTCTGGACCGTTGACTTGGATGGAACAATTGTCGATGCCCATTGCATAAAGAGCAGCCAAGCCGTGTTCTACCGTAGAGATGCGGACATCGCCCTTGCCCAATACAGTGCCACGCTGGGTGTCAATCACATTTTCGGCAATTGCATCGATAACGGGTTCGCCTTCTAAATCGATTCGTTTAATCTTGTAACCAGTGTTCTCTGGCGCAGGATTAAATGTTACTGTAAGATTCAATCCCGTATGCAGTCCTTTTCCGAAGAGAGAGAAACTGCCTTTGAGTGTTTTTTGCTTCATATTTATTTAGTTATCATTTTTCAATTTCAACTATCTTTTTCAGTTCGTCGAGTTCACGCTGCAACTGAGCTATCTGACGATACATGTCGGGCAACTTGGCATCCAGAGCTCTGGCCTTGAAGAAAACCTTCGGATTAATGGCAGGTGCTCCGATGAGCTGTTCGCCATTGCCCTTGGTATTGCTGATGACACCGCTCTGTGCACCGACAAACGTCTTGTCGGCAATGGTGATGTGACCGGAGAAACCAGCCTGTCCACCAACCATACACCATGCACCAATCTTGGTAGAACCAGCCATACCGGCTTGGGCTGACATCACAGTGTTCTCGCCAATCTCGCAGTTGTGAGCCACTTGGATAAGGTTGTCGAGCTTAACACCCTTATGCAACACCGTCTGGCCCATCGTCGAGCGGTCAACACACGTATTGGCACCAATCTCCACATTGTCTTCAATGACGACGATACCCATCTGTGGAATCTTGTCATAACCCTCTTGGTTGGGGGCAAAGCCGAAACCATCGGCACCAATCACAGCACCGGCATGTATGGTGACATTGTTGCCAATCTGACAACCGTCGTAAATCGTTACATGAGGATATATCAGGCAGCCGTCGCCAATCTTGACGCCTTCGCCTACATAAGTGAAGGGACCGATATAGACATCTTTGCCAATCTCTGCTGTCTTGGAAACGAATGCCAACGGGTCGATTCCCTTCTTCTTTGGCAGCGATGCAGCATACATCTGCATCAGTTTTGCTACACACTCGTAAGCATTGGGGACGCGAATCAATGTGGCACTGACAGGATGCTCCAACTCTACATCGTTGTTGATTAGCACTATCGAGGCTTTCGTCTCGTAAATGAAATGAGTATATTTCGGATTAGACAGAAACGTGATGGTTCCCTCTTTACCTTCTTCTATCTTCGCAAAAGTGTGGACTTTAGCATTCTCGTCACCCTCCACACGACCACCGATAACGTCGGCAATTTGTTTGGCTGTAAATTCCATTCTTTTTAGTTATGTTTTGTAAATCCTTGCAAAGATACAACTTTTTTCTTAAAAACGATGATAACAGAGGTAATATTTACGGATTTTTTTAGAAAGTAGTTGTACGTTAAGAATTTCAGAGGCTTCTGCAATGTCTTTTACGGTGCCGTCTTTGTAAAGTATTCCGATGCTGTCGTCCTCAGGGTTGTACATATCTTTGCCTATTTCTGTGAGTGTCATTAGATAGCGGGTATCCTCGACAGGAATACCCATCTGCAGGGCGATGTGGTCGCGGATACTCTGGAGATATTCCTCTGCGGGAGGCTCTTCGCTCACTTCCACCGTAAAGAGGTGACGGTCGAGCATGTCGGTAGCTAAAGTTGAGAGGATAATATCGTCAGAATTTTTCCATACCTTCAGTGCACTCCATATATCGGAGTCGTCAAGGTCGGCATACATCTGCAGGGCATCATCGTGGGTAGCAAACCATTCTGCATTCACTTCGTTACCCAAGAAATAGGCGAGGGCAGGAGCCGCAAAAATTTCTTTACCAGAACGAACTAAATCCTTGGCTCTCAATAATGTATTGACCAATATTTTCTCGTATCCAACAGCTGTCCTGTGCAGATAGACCTGCCAATACATCAGTCGTCTGGTCGTCAAAAAATTCTCGATAGAATAGATGCCTTTTGACTCAATTACCAGGCGGTCATCCTTGACATTCAGCATTTTGATAATGCGTGCCGAACCGATGTTTCCTTCAGTGACTCCTGTAAAGAAAGAGTCACGACGCAGATAGTCCAAACGGTCCATGTCGAGTTGACTGGAAATGAGTTGGTGGAAAATCTTGTTGGGGTATTCGTCCTTAAAGATACTGATGGCCAGATTCAGTTCGCCGTGTTTTTCACGGTTAATTTGTTCCATCATCAGCAACGAGATGTCTTCGTGGGAGATTCCGTGCATGAGTGTGTGCTCCAAAACGTGGGAGAAAGGACCGTGTCCGATGTCGTGCAGCAGAATGGCTATCTTGACAGCTTCTTCTTCAGAGTCGAAGATATAGACACCTTTCTCTTTGAGCGACTTCACTGCCTCCGACATCAGGTAGAGGGCACCGAGGGAGTGTTGGAAACGGGTATGGCGGGCTCCTGGATAAACGACGGAAGCCAGTCCTAACTGATTGATGCGATTCAGGCGTTGGAAGAGCGGGTGCTGCACGATGTCGTAGATCAGTCCTATCCTAATCTTGATAAACCCAAACACAGGGTCGTTGATAATTTTATATCCGTCCATGAAATGTACTTTACTCTTGAATTCGTATGCAAAGATAATACATTCTTTAAAATTAACATCAACAAATTTGGTATTCTTTGCTTTTGTTTGTAAATTTGCGGCATGTTTAGATTCAAAAGATTTGCCATTTATCAAGATCTCTGTGCCATGAAAGTTGGCATGGATGGTGTGATGCTTGGAGCTTGGGCTCAGGGTGGTAAGCGTATTTTAGACATAGGAACCGGCACAGGACTCATAGCCCTGATGATGGCGCAACGGAATCTTGATTCATTGGTGACAGCCATAGATATCGATGAAGGTGCCGTTCGTCAGGCCACTAAAAATGTGGAGAATTCGTATTTCCGTCATCAGATAGAGGTTAGGCACGAAGCCGTTCAGCAACATGAGGGATGCTATGATGCCATTGTGTGCAATCCCCCTTTCTTCAGCGACTCTCTGCCTGCTCCGGATGCCCAGCGCAATATAGCCCGTCATACCGATACCCTCAGTTATGCGGAACTGATGCAGGCTGCCTATCGCTTGCTTGATGAGGATGGGGTGTTGTCGGTGGTTGTTCCTTTTGACTATAAGAAACGGATGGAAGACGAGGCTACCTTTGTTGGATTCTTTCCCCAGCGCATATTAGGTTTGCGGACGGTTGCCCAAAAGCCAGCCAAGCGTTATTTCCTGTCATTTGTCAAACATCCAGTAGAGCGTCAGAGCATGATCATTACACTGGGTGATGAAGAATACAATGCGCTGACGAAGGATTTCTATCTGTGAAATCCCGTGTGGACAAACTCGCTGAACTGTCCTTGATATCCATTGAAAACATTGATATCGACATCGCCCATGATGCCCTGTACCCGTCCAGTTGACGAGAGTTGCCAGTATGCCAGTTTGACATCGGGCTTATAGGCACCGTAACGGGCAATCCATACATTGTATTTTTGTTTGATGTCGGCAGCATCTTTCATGTGGTTGAAGATAAAGTTCTGGTTGACGTAGAGTATTGGCTTCTTTCCAGTCCGATGCTCCACTATCTGCATCCAGATGCGGATGCGGCGCATCAGTTCCTTGTCGCCCCCTATACTGGCTATTTGTGATTCCGACGGTTCTACGTCGAGCACAGGTGGGAAATCGCCTTTGGCAACGATGGAGTGTTTCAGGAAATAGGCGGCCTGAGCCTGTGGGGTGGTGGAGAGTGAGAAGAAATGATAGGCACCGACGTGCATACCGTGTTTCCTGGCCTGCGTGTAGTCCTGACGGAAATAACGGTTCACGATGGTGGTACTTTGTGTAGCCTTAATATATATAAAGGATATAGGGAATGTCTGTCCGTCGGTAGGATGGTTCTTCCCCAGTGACAGAATGCGCAGATGGCGCCATGTGATAGCATATCGCTTGCGCCCTTTCTCGTGCTGATGTCGCGAGATGTCGATGCCATAGATGCGTTCACTGGTATATTTCAACCGCTCGCCCATAAAACGTCCTTTCTTCCATTCGCCGACACGCAGTTGGTGATGGGCTGACGACTCATATCCAAAGCCCTGTCGTTTGTCATTGAGCCAGTGACCATCGTAAAAACTTCCACTCTTGGAACGATAAGTCCCTTGCCCTGAGGCCTGCAACAGCATGTTCATCTGGCCTTCGTAAACGCCCAGCGAGTCGGTACGGCGAGCCACGAGGATGGTGTCACTATCCCACAAGGCTCTTACGACGCGTCCTTTTTCATCTGCCACGATACCTCTGCCTTGTAATTTCTGACCGATATGAAAATGTCCCGCTTTCCAATAGCCGCCATTCGTCTTGACAGCCACCAGCGTCCGCTCGTGTGGTTGCAGGGTGTCGTATGTGATGTATCGTCTGCGTTCTGTCGCCAACAAAGCCTGCTGCTGACGACAGCGTTGTTGCAGTTGGGTGTGATAAGCCGCTATCTGGTTATAGCCCTCATCCGTCACATGATGTACACGGAAGTAGTAGTTCATCTCCTCCAGTTCTGCATCAATCAGTCGGATGGAGTTGTGGAGGGAGTCGTCAGTAGGTCGTTGGTGGATGTTGACGATGATTTTCTTTCCTATCTGCCGGGGTTGTTTTGGATGAATCAGGGGCGAAAAGGGAAGGATAGCTCCCAGCAGAACTATCAGGAAGATATCGGCTATGGTTGTTTGGCGTTTCACTGCTTATGAGTTTTTCTTGTTCATTTCTTCCAGCCAGTGGTCAAGCAGTTGTCTGGCTATCGACAATTTTTCAGGGATATGTGGCAGATGATCCTTGTCGAACCAAGAACCCTTGGACAGTTCCGAGCGCTGCAGATGAATCTTCCCACTGTCGTAGTCGGCAGAGAACCCCACCATCAGTCCGCAGGGGTAGGGCCAGGGTTGACTGCCGAAGTAACGCAGATTGGTGATGTGGAGTCCTGTTTCCTCCATTACCTCACGATAAACGGCTTCCTCCAGCGTTTCTCCTGTTTCTACGAAACCTGCAACCAGTCCATAGTGGTCGTCGCGGAAACTATTGGCATGTACCAGCAGCACCTCATCGTCTTTGCGGATCAGTACGATGATGGCAGTAGCCAGTTGGGGCCATATCTCCTTGCCGCAGTGCTCGCATTTCTTCGAGATATCCGTGTCGAAATGCATCAGACCGCCACAGACACCGCAGTATTTGGTGTTTTGATCCCAATAGAGCAGTTCGTGGCATTTACCAGCCTTCCGGTATTCTTCCGCAGTAAGTCGGTAATAGCTCTGTCGCAGTCCGCACATCTCATAGTGTTCGTTGTCGAGCAATGGTTGGTCAATGCGGAAAGCCTTTTCGCCATCTACGTTCATTACAGTAGTCCAGGGCTTGGGTTCAACAGGTATCTCGGCAGGTATCCGATAACCGTCAGCCGTCTTTTCAAGAACAAGGTCGCTTTGACAGAATACGAAATATCTCATGCCTGCAACTTTTGAATCGTCTTTAAGAATTCCTCGGCACGCTGCAAATCCTCAGGAGTGTCAATACCAACGGTTTCCACATCAGTAATCCCCACACGTATGCGATAGCCGTTCTCCAACCATCGCAACTGTTCCAGGCTCTCTGCTAATTCCAATGGAGACTGGGGCAATTGGGTGACCTCTTGTAATATCTCGCGGCGATAGGCATAAATGCCCAGATGTTTCAGATAGGGGAAATGACGGAGCCATTCAGTTTGTTCCTTGCCTCTGACAAAGGGAATGACGGAACGACTGAAATAGAGGGCAAACCCCTGACGGTCGGTGACAATCTTAGGGGAATTGGGGTTCATGGCAGCTTCCATCGATTCGAAGCGCTTACCCAGTGTTCCTATCTGTGTCTGAGGATGGTCGAAGAGCGCTTTAAGTGTCTCTATCTGACTGGTAGCCACAAAGGGCTCGTCGCCCTGTATGTTGATGATGACATCGGCATTGGTGCCTATCTTTTCACAGGCTTCCTCAATGCGGTCGGTCCCACTTTTATGGTCGGTGCGTGTCATAACCGCCTCACCGCCAAACGCCTTGACGGCATCAAAGATGCGCTCGTCATCGGTAGCGACATAAGCCTCACCTAATGCTTTGACGGCTTTTTCGTAAACGTGTTGTATGACAGGGCGGTTGCCTAAGACAGCCAGCGGTTTGCCAGGAAATCGCGTAGAAGCATAGCGGGCTGGTATAATACCTATAAACTTCATCATAATAATCGTAGATTTTTGTGCAAAGATACGAATAAGCGAGCAAAGAGCAAAAGAAAAATCAATTTTTTCTTTTCTTTTTCGAGCGAAAGTAGCTTCGGCAATGCCAAAGATACAAAAATATCTGAATCTTGCGTTAATATACCCTAATTAATTTTGAGCATAGCACTTTTTTTTCTAATTTTGTCAAGTTAAAATAGAATTATAAGATGAAACTACGCAATATTATATCAGTATTTCTGATCACTTTTTCGATATCACTTTCTGCCCAGAAAATCACATTGGGCTCCTGTACAACAGCCGACGGAGGCGACTATAAAGGAGAAATGGCTTCAGGTAAGCCGCACGGCAAAGGTCGCGCCACCTATAAAAACGGTGACTGGTACGACGGAGAATATGTGAAAGGCAAGCGACAGGGGCAGGGCACCTATACCTTCTCTGACGGCGAGAAATACGAAGGAGAGTGGTTTCAGGACCATCAGCACGGACAGGGAACGTTCTATTTCCAGAATAATAATAAATATGTAGGACTCTGGTATGCCGACGAGCAACAGGGTCATGGCGTGATGTACTACTTCAACGGCGACGTCTATGACGGTACGTGGAAGAGTGACAAGCGTAATGGAACGGGAAAATATACTTATAAAGGTGGAGCCTATTATGAAGGTCAGTGGAAGGACGACATGAAGAGCGGCAAGGGCATTTTCTACTGGCCCGACGGCTCCTCGTATGACGGTCAGTATTCCAACAACCTCCGTAATGGCAAGGGTGTGTTCAAATATTCCAACGGAGACCTCTATGTAGGTCAGTGGAAAGACGACGCCCCCAATGGCAAAGGTATCTATAAGTTCCAAAGCGGTGACGTCTATGAAGGCGACTATCAGCAGGGTGAACGCACCGGTCAGGGCGTGTTCCGCTATGCCAATGGTGATAAGTACACGGGTGGCTTCTTCAATGGCGACAAACAGGGAGAAGGTATGCTTGTCTGGAAAAACGGTAATATATACCAAGGCGAGTGGAACAAGGACAAGCCCAATGGCAAGGGCAAATTGACGATGAAAAACGGTGATGTCTTCGAAGGTCAGTTCAAGGACGGTACCATCGACGGTGAGGGTGTAGTCCGCTATGCAGACGGTTCAAAGTTCAAGGGACAGTTCAAGAAAGGACTCCGTAACGGAAAGGCCATTGAACAGGACAAGGACGGCAAACGTTTCGAGGGTTCCTATGTTGACGACCGACGTGACGGACCCTTTATAGAGAAAGATGCCAACGGCAATATCACGGCTACCGGAACCTATGTCCGTGGCAGGCGTCAGGCAGACAAATAAAAGCTTATATATAACTACTTAAATATTACAGATATGATTATTGACGATTTGAAAAACCTAAAGAACTATGAGTCAGTGAACCCATTGTTCGCTAAAGTGATTGAATTCCTGAAGAACAACGACCTGAAGGCGATGGAACCGGGTAAGTATGAAATCGAAGGAAAAGACCTCTTCCTCAATTTGACGGTGGCTAAGGGAAAGACGCCCGATCAGGCAGTTCTTGAAACCCACGATAAGATGATTGATATCCAGATTCCCATCTCTGATGCCGAGACCTTCGGCTATACTCCTCGTGAGAATCTGCCAGCTGCAGCATACAATGCAGAGAAGGATATCACCAAGATTCCCGACCTGGCAGCTGAGAGCTACATCACCTGCCAGCCAGGTATGATGGCCATCTTCTTCCCACAGGATGGTCATGCTCCCTGCATTACCGGTGCTCCCGAAATTAAAAAAGCAATATTTAAAGTAAAAGCATAATATATGGCAACGACAAAGAAAACAGCAGCCAAGGAAACCGCTGCTAAGAAACCTGCTGCAAAGAAACCAGCAGCCAAGAAACCTGCTGTAAAGAAAACAGTCAAGAAGGTAGAACCGCAGAATCAGCACATTGGACTGGTTCGTGACGATTCTTGGCTCGAACCGTTTGAGGACGCTATCCGTGGTCGTCATGATCATGCACTCTGGAAGATAGGTCAGTTGACAAGGAACGGAAAAATCAAACTTTCCGACTTTGCTTCCGGACATCTCTATTTTGGACTTCACAAACTGGCTAAGGGTTGGGTGTTCCGTGAGTGGGCACCTAATGCAACCGATATCTATCTGGTAGGTGATTTCAATAACTGGACAGAAAACGAGAAATACCGTTGTAAGCGTATTGAAGGAACGGGTAACTGGGAACTGAAACTCTCTGAGAAAGCCATTAAGCATGGCGACCTTTATAAGATGAAGGTGAAGTGGAATGGGGGAGAAGGAGAGCGCATACCTGCCTGGTGCCGTCGCGTAGTACAGGACGACCAGACGAAGATTTTCTCAGCTCAGGTATGGAATCCCGAGAAGCCCTATGTCTTCAAGAAGAAAACCTTTAAGCCCAACAAGTCTCCGCTGCTTATCTACGAGTGCCATGTGGGTATGGGACAGGATGCCGAGAAGGTGGGAACCTATAAGGAATTCACCCAGAACATTCTGCCACGTGTGAAGAAAGACGGCTATAATGCCATTCAGGTGATGGCTATCCAGGAGCATCCGTATTATGGTTCGTTCGGCTATCACGTATCATCGTTCTTCGCTCCCTCCAGTCGTTTCGGAACTCCTGAGGATTTGAAAGAGATGATTGACACTGCTCACAAGATGGGTATTGCCGTCATCATGGATATCGTTCATTCACATGCTGTGAAGAATGAAATCGAGGGACTCGGAAATCTTGCAGGCGATCCCAACCAGTTCTTCTATCCCGGTGATCGTCATGAGCATCCGGCATGGGATTCTCTCTGCTTTGACTATGGTAAGGACGACGTGCTCCACTTCCTGCTCTCTAACTGTAAGTATTGGCTGGAGGAGTTCCACTTCGACGGTTTCCGTTTCGACGGTGTCACCTCGATGCTTTACTATTCTCACGGTTTGGGTGAGGCCTTCGGTGGTTATGGCGACTACTTCAACGGACATGAGGATGATAATGCCATCTGCTACCTCACACTGGCCAACTGCCTGATTCATGAGGTCAATCCACAGGCTATTACCATTGCCGAGGAAGTATCGGGAATGCCGGGACTCGCAGCTAAGTTCGAGGATGGCGGCTATGGTTTCGACTATCGTATGGCCATGAACATCCCCGACTATTGGATTAAGACTATCAAGGAGGTGCGCGATGAGGACATCAATGTATGCTCTATCTTCTGGGAGGTTAAGAACCGCCGTCCCGACGAGAAGACCATCTCTTACTGCGAGAGTCACGACCAGGCACTGGTGGGCGACAAGACGATTATCTTCCGTCTGATTGATGCCGATATGTATTGGCACTTCAAGAAGGGTGACGAGAACGATATGGTACGTCGCGGCATTGCCCTGCATAAGATGATCCGACTGGTGACGGCAGGTGCTATCAACGGTGGCTACCTGAACTTCATGGGTAATGAGTTCGGTCATCCCGAATGGATTGACTTCCCTCGCGAGGGCAATGGATGGAGCTATAAGTATGCCCGTCGTCAGTGGAATCTGGTGGATAACAAGGAACTGTGCTACCACTGGCTTGGCGATTTCGACCGGAAGATGTTGGAGGTTATCAAGAGTCAGAAGAATTTCCAAGCCACACCGGTTACCGAGATATGGCACGATGATGGCGACCAGGTACTGTGCTACATGCGTGGCGACCTCGTCTTCGTCTTCAATTTCTCACCCACACGCAGTTATACCGACTATGGATTCCTGGTTCCTACAGGCAGCTACGAGGTAGTGCTCAATACGGATGCCAAGGAGTTTGGAGGCAATGGCTTTGCTGACGATAGCGTGACCCACATCACCAATTACGATCCCCTCTATGTGCAGGATCATAAGGAGTGGCTCAAGCTCTACATCCCAGCTCGTTCGGCTGTCGTTCTTCGGAAAATGTAATACCGTTTCCCGACAGCCGTAAATGCTGATTATGATGGTGACCATACTGATGTTAAGTTCGGTATGGTCACTTGTTTTATATCAAAAAGGTGGAAATCTATAAATTTTTCCATAATATAGTAATGTTTTTCGATATTTTTATGTACTTTTGCAAACAGAAATATATTTCTTATTATGGTACATAATATCTTCAAAGGATTAGGTATTGCACTTATAACCCCTTTTTTGGAAGACGGGTCAGTTGATTACAAAGCACTGATCCGACTAGTAGAATATCAGCTCGATAACGGAGCCGACTTCTTTTGTATTCTCGCTACAACAGGCGAGACTCCTACGTTGACTGCTGACGAAAAACAGAAAATCAAGGATTTGGTAGTTGACTTAGTCGGTGGCAGAGTGCCCATCCTCATGGGGTGTGGTGGTTACAATACCGCAGAGATTGTTCAGGAACTTCAGACTCGCGACTTCAAGGGCGTGGACGGCATACTCAGTGTGTGCCCTTATTACAACAAGCCCTCACAGGAAGGACTCTATCAGCATTTCAAAACGATTGCCTCTGCCACTCAGTTGCCAGTTGTCCTCTATAACGTTCCAGGCCGTACTGGTGTGAACATGAAGGCAGAGACCACTGTCCGTCTGGCTCGCGACTGTCATAATATCGTGGCTATCAAAGAGGCCAGTGGCAATCTTGAACAGGTTGACGAAATCATCAAGAACAAACCCAAGGACTTTGATGTCATTTCCGGCGACGACGCCTTGACCTTCCCTATGGTCAGCTGTGGTGCCGTCGGTGTCATCAGCGTCATTGGTAATGCCTTGCCTCGCGAATTCTCCAAGATGATCCGTCTGCAGATGAAGGGCGAGTATGATGGTGCCCGCAAGATTCACCATCGTTTCACCGACCTTTTCTCACTGCTCTTTGTCGATGGCAATCCTGCAGGTGTCAAGGCCATGCTTCACGAGATGGGTTATATCCAGAATGTGCTCCGTCTGCCATTAGTGCCGACGCGTATCTCTACTTTGCAACGAATGAGTGAAATCATGAAAGAACTGAAGATATGACGCTTTGATGTGAAATTAAAACAATACATAATCCTTTTCCTATCCTTAGCAGCCTTCGCCACTTCAGCGCATGCTGGTGCTGATAAAGCAAAGCTCTTGAGTTCAGAAGACGACAACTCTCCTGAAGCTCAGAAATATGCGAAGTTAGTGGACATCTATACCGAGGCGCTTGAGAAGGATGATGTACCGTTGCACGTCAAATGTCTTAACGATATCATTAAGTACTGCCATGAGTCCAATCAGCCCAAACGTGAGGCAGATGCTATCAGCACCCGTGTTGTTTACTTTTACAATCGTTCATTAGACGATTCCTTAGCCAAATATGCTCCTCAGGATCTGAAGGTCTTAGAGCAGTATAAGAATTGGAAGCGCTATTACGAACTGTGGACGTATCTGGCTAACAGCTATCTATATTCCGGCAAACCCAATCTGGCACTTCGCGAAGCCCAGGCTATGTTCGAGGATGCCAAGAACCGTGACAACCAGTTGGGAATGGGTCTTTCGTACTATACGATGGGTAGCATCTATACCACGCTCAACGTACTTGACGAGAGTATCAATAACTATCAGAAGGGCTTGGATATCCTTTCTACCATCCGTCCTTATCCCTCCAATTTGGCAGAACTTTACTCTTACTACTGCGACGTATTGAATATGAAGCAGGATTATCATACTTTAGAGAAAGTCACCAAGCAGTGGAATGATTTCCTTCAAAAGTATCTGACGGAAGGACGGTTCGACCAGGAGACCGTCAACACGTTCTATTGTAATTATTTCATTGCTTGTGCGCAAGCGTCTATGGGACTCGGAAAACTTGAGCAGGCCGACGAGCAGATGAAGAAAGCCAAGGACAATCTGAATGCCGATACCGACTTCACTCACCTTTCCTGGTTGCTCAATATGGCAAAACTGCGTTATCAGCAGGGCCGCTACATGGAGGCACTCGAATTCAACAATCGCCGTTACAGTCTGTCGTCCCAGATGGATGATGCACCGGCGTTAGTCGATGTTGTCAAGCAGCGTGCCGAGATATTCCAACGCTTGGGACGCTATAAGGAGTCAACCCAGTTCTTCCAGCGCCTTTACCAGCTGACCGACTCTATCAACGTACAGGATACGAAGTCACAGCTCAACGAAATGAATACGCTCTTCAAGGTCGATGAATTAAAGATGGCTCAGGAGCGCGAACTCTACGAACTCAATATGAAGCGCGAACGGGAACAGTTTCGCCTGACCATGATTATCGTAGGTGTTATCGTGCTTGCCCTTGTGGTGTTCACCGTCTTCCGCATCATTTCTGCACGTCGTCTCAAGAGAGCCCACGAGGAACTGCAACAGACGCACGACAAGCTGTTGACTGCCTACGACCAGTTGGAAGAGACAACTACCGCCAAGGAGCGCATTGAGAGCGACCTGCGTATTGCCCGTGATATTCAGCAGAGCATGATTCCGCAGAAGTTCCCACCGTTTCCCGAGCGTACCGATATCGACCTCTTTGCCTCCATGACTCCTGCCAAAGCTGTCGGTGGCGACCTCTACGATTTCATCCTGCTCGGCGATAAGCTTTACTTCTGTTTGGGCGATGTGAGCGGTAAGGGTGTACCAGCCTCGTTGTTCATGGCTGTAGCCCGCAATCTGTTCCGTGTCGTTTCGCAGCAAGGACTTCCTCCTGCCGATATAGCCGATAAGATGAACAATGCCTTGTCGGAAGACAATGACAGTGGCATGTTTGTCACTATGTTCATAGGTATCATCGACCTCACTACGGGACGTCTCGACTTCTGTAATGCCGGTCATAATCCTCCCGTCATCAAGATGGCAGACGGCTCTGCCCACTTCATCGAGATGCAGGCCAATGCTCCGCTTGGTCTTTGGGCAGGACTGCCTTACGAGGGCGAGTTTATCGAAGATATCAGCGGCTGTCCGTTCTTCGTCTATAGCGACGGACTCAACGAGGCCATGGACGACAAGAATGAACAGTATGGCGACGACCTGTTGCTCGAAATGATCGAGAAACATCCATTCATCAGTTCTCAGGAAACTGTCGAGATGATGAAGGCCGATGTGGTGCGCCACGCCAATGGTGCCGAACAGAGCGACGACCTGACGATGCTCTGCGTCAAAGTAAAGGGAAATTTACCAAATTAATTAACTAAGAATATGGAGAAAGAAATCTGTATTAAAAACCGAATGGACGAACTGATGCGAGTCAATCAGTTTGTTGAAGAAATCGGGGAAGAACTGGGACTTGATATGGAACTCCTGATGAACCTCAACCTTGTGATTGAGGAGATGGTAGTCAACGTCATCTCCTATGCTTATCCCGAAGGCAAAGAAGCCGACATTGAACTGAAGGCTGAATCGGATGGCAAAGAGCTCACGTTTATCTTGACCGATCAGGGTCGTGAGTTCGATCCTACTCTGAGTGTGAGTGCCGATATGGATGTCAACCCTGCTGAGCGTGACTTGGGCGGTATGGGCATCTTTATCGTCAAGAATATCATGAACGAGGTGACCTACCAGCGACTCGAAGGTAAGAACCTGCTGACAATGAAAAAAGACATTTTGAATAATTGAGAATTGATAATTGACAATTGAGAATTAAATAACATTTAAATAATTACAGCTATGACACAGATTATTAAAGAAGGTGGTAAGACCATCATTAAGACCGGACAGCGTATTGACACTATGAATGCCGGTGAGTTTGAACGCGAAATTGAGCCAGCATTGGCTGATGGAGGTGTTGACCTTGAAATGGATTGCACCGAACTGAACTACATGGCCAGCTCTGGTCTGCGTGTGATTCAGAAGACTATGCGTACTGTGATGCAGCAGAAGGGTCAGTTTAAGATGACCAATGTAAGCCCCGAAATCTATAAGGTGTTGAATATGACGGGCTTCACCAAGTTTATGAAAGTAGAACAACGTAAAGATTAAGGCTCTATGATTTGGGTAATTATCGTATTGGCATTACTCGTTGCCGTCCTGTGTGTTGCCCTTTATTTCCAAGTGAAGGGTTCTCACGATCAGGCTGGCGAGCAGGAAGCACTGCTCCGCGACTATCAGCGTCGTGTTGACGAGCAACAGCAGTTGTTGGAGGACTATCGCAGTCTGCAGAAGAACTTCGACAATGTGGGTGAAGGTTACGAGCAGGCGCTCGAACTCTACGATAAGATGGAGGAGAACAGCCGCAAACTGGAAGAGCGCAATAAGTTCCTTGAGGATCAGAACAAGGAACTTCAGACCGCTAATAATGCACACTCCGAAGAACTGCGTCAGCACCAGGAATTCTTCACACAGCTGATACAGGATTTAGAAAAGGCTGTCGAAAATCTCGACCCAGCCGTTTCCGGTCCCGTTGCCGGCTATGTCTATAAGATGCAGGACGCCACCGAACTGGGTAGTGATGCTCCCATCGAGCGCAACGACAATATTGTTGCCGAGCAGGTAGCTAAGCGTGCCATTGCTGAGTCTGCCATCGACCAGTGCCAGTACTTCACGTTCCAGTTTACCGTCACACCTCAGGCAGCTTCCATGTTGCAGACCGACGAGAAGCGTGCAGCTCATGCGCTGGCTCTCGTGCTCGACAATGCCAAGAAGTTTACTACCGACGGTTCAGTCACGCTGACTGTTGATGCCGATCTTCAGGCTTCTCAAGTCAGCTACACCGTTGCCGACACCGGTATGGGTGTTCCAGCTGCTGAGGCTGAGCACATCTTCGAGCCTAATGTCAAGCTCAACAGCTATTTCGACGGACAGGGCCTTGGACTCACCTTCGCTCGCAGTATTGCCCGTCGTCTGTCGTCTGGGTGGTGACCTTGTGCTCGACACAACGAATACGGAAAAGGGAGCCCGCTTTGTGCTCACCTTGCCTATGTAATGATGATTGGAAGAGGCGGTAATCCAAATACTGTCTCTTCCAATTTTTATTTTTTAAAACCATAAAAACCTTATTTGAATGATAAATATTTACACATCACACAATCCCACCACGCTCAGTTCCGATGCATATATATATAAGGAGGGCCAGTTCGAGCTTGTCACTACAGCCACCACGTTGAATGCTTTCCAGGCATACATCAAGGCACCTGGTGCAACAGTCACGCCACTCACCATCGCATTCATTACATCTGGCATCGATATGGTTCATGGTGGTGGAGTCGATGGTGCTCCTGTATATTACGACTTGCAGGGTCGTCGTGTGCTCTATCCCAAGAAGGGTCTCTACATCCTGAACGGAAACAAAGTAATCATTAAATAATCAAAACTATAAATCTTATGAAACAAAACATTATTCAATCAATCATCCGGCGAGGCCTTTCCTTCGTGCTCCTCTCGTTGCTCATGCCGATAGGTGCGTGGGGACAAGATGACTATGCGATTAGAGTTGCTGGTGTTGATGTAACTAGTCAGAATGCCGGTGGCGTTACAGGTGAAGGTATTCATGGATCTGTGACGTATGACGCTGCACAGGGTGCACTGATACTTGATAATGCCACCATTACAGGCAATATTGTTGCTACGGGGGGTACAGCCCTGAAGATTAAAGTGAAAGGCGAAAACGTGATCAATGCTGGTCCATCTTCGGCTATTCAGGCAATCACAGAGCCAAACATCATAGACCTCGAATTCATCAAAGAGGGTACTGGCGATTGTTCTTTACAGCTGAATTCTACAGACGTAACGGTCATTTCGACCTACTTCAGCACCCCAACATACACTAATCTCGCTTTGGTTGTTGACGGCGTGGATTATCCAAGCTATGAAAATGAATATGGATTAAGTTATTATGACTCTCAATCACAATCAACTCTTCCAGTTACTTCCGCCACTATCACTTCATATACCTCGTATGACATCACTGTTGGTGATATAGCCGTGACGAGTTTAAATGCTGATGATATCCTTGGTTCTATCCTTGGTTCTGTCCATGAGGGTTCGATGTCGTTCGATGCTGTGAATAACATACTGACCGTCAACAATGTCGGAGAGTTACCATTTGGCATTAAGAGTGGGTTGGATGCTCTGACCATCAAAGTTAGTGGGGTAAATACGATTTATTCTGAGTCGGGCGCCGCCATTTCCTATAATGGTAGTGGAGGAGGTACGCTGACTTTCGTTAAGGATGCAGATGCAGATCTGTCTTCTCTCACATTGACGTCCTATGCCAACAATGTATCTACCAAAGCCATTGAAGGCTTCGCTCTTGACAACATCACTATTTCAGACCCATTACGATTGACTTCTCCCGCTTCGATGAGTGATATACTTAATGTAACAACTGTTAGTATTGCCAATTATAATGAATTCTATGACATCAGTATAGCAGGAACAACGGTTACCGACTTAAATAAAGACGATGTGCTTGGTGACGGTAAGGTATCGTTTACTGTTATTGAAGGTCAGGTGCCAACCTATACACTGACGTTAAAAGGAGTAACACTCACACAGCCTATTAAGGTAGGATTGACTAACCTGACCATTGATATTCAGGGTACCAACAGCATTACTACGGAGGAAAGGTGTATTCAGAAGATGGAGAATACTACACCGGCAGTGACCTTCACATCAACTAGTACTAAGGATAGCAACCTGACACTGAAGGGAACCGATGGCGTTAACAGTGTTGGAGAATATAATGAAGGAAGTTTCACTATCACTGACAAGCTTGCCTTGGTTTTAAAGAAGGATGGTTATACCTATTCTAATCAATATTTGTTCACGGACGGAAGTACCAAAGAGGCAATATTATCTACTTCATATGGTGTTACTGTAGGCTCCATGCAGATTTGTGCAGATAATGCTGCAGATGTAATAGGTGAAGGAATAGGTGATGGAGATGAGAGAGGTAGTGGAATGGTAAGTTTTAATAAGGAGACTAGCACATTGACTTTGACCAATGCCAGTCTTTCTGGTATCATCAGATCATCATTACCCAATTTGACAATCGACCTTGTTGGCAATAATTCAATTTACTCAGATGATTCTCACTCGCTCCAAGCAGGCAGTGCAGTCAATATGACTATTACATCTTCTGCTTTGGCTAAGGGTAGTTTTAGTATGCGTAATAGAATAAGTGATTTCGTTGATGACAATGTGCATTTGACCATCAATGCTCCTTTGTCTGTTATTTATGGTAGTTTGGAAAATAATACCGGCAACGATAATTCGGCTACCATCGGTGTAAGCTACGGTATCACCATAACTAACGCCGCAGGCTCTTATCCCATTACCAGTGTGAACCGCAAGAATGTGTTGAATAATTCTGAAGGTGAAGAGTCTGTTCAGTTCGATGGTATTAAGACACTGATTCTGAACAGTGCTGAACTTCAGAGCATAAATATTGCTAATCAGCATGAACTCCAAGAGTTAGTCATCTATCTGAAAGGTACTAACAAAATCAATAATAATGATAATAATGGTATTATATATAGTGGCGATCCTAACTTACCTCTTACTTATGCAACAGGTGATGGATCAACAGCAGCATTGCAACCAGGTACTTTAGAATGTAGTTATTATGTGCAAGAGGCAGAACATCCGGAAGTGATGCATATCTATGATAACTTCTCTTCTGTCACTTACAATAATAATCTGTCAGAAAACCAGAATACAACAGGCCATAAGATTAATATCGCCGTTGTAATGACTCCGATTGTAACGAAAGAATATTATGAGGCGGAAAATATAGGTGCTAACGGTCAAGGAATAGGTCAGGATATTGAGAGTAGAAATACGGCAGAATTGCAAGCCGGTATCTTGGTGAATAAGATTCTGTATACACTGCCAGATGTTGATGACGGTTACTTGTTGGAAGACAGCAAGAAACTCGTTGCGATAAACTCTTCGATGACAGACGCTGATGCTAATACGATTATGGCAGCTGTCATAGATGGATCTCTCCTTCCTGGTACGCCAGACTTTGCCCAAGTCTTCCACGGAATGACATTCTTGTTGCCTGCCGGTAGTGGTGATATCATCCTCGATGTCAATACAAACCAATCTGGAGAACTGCATGTGAAGGTGGGCAACAACGATCCCGTTGTCATCTCTGGTACGACGGGCTTTGAGGAAAGACGCGTTCCTTATGCATTGACAGAGGAGTCTTATGTGTTCCTATATAGTGTAGCACCTGTAGTTTCATCTTCCCGTCACCGCGCCCCAGGCCGTAAGATGGCGAATACCACCACGCTGAAGAGTGTGAAGGTTTCTGCACGCTCGGTTGCTGCAACACCACCGCCAGTGCTCATGCCAAAAGTGTTGACAAAGGATGATGTTGCTGCTGCAAAGAGTGGCAACCATATCACTATTACCGATACTGATGTGACTGATTATGCTGCCGACGCCTTCGATGGTCAGACCGGCATTACCTATGTTGACCTCAGCGCCACTTCCATCACGGGCAAAATTATCGACCGCAAAGAGTTGCCAGCCAGTGCCACCGTTTTCCTGCCGGCAAGCAATGATGATAATTTAGCGAAGAACATCGTGATTGCTGGCGTCTGCAACGATCTGCAGCTGAATGATGCTGTAGATTTCGAGATTCCTTCCGACTTCACTGCTGTCAAGGCTTCGCTTAGTCGCAACTTCACCAGCGACCTTGGAAAGAACTGCACCGTCTGCGTTCCCTTCGCTCTTGACGACACACAGGCTGCTGAGTTAGGTACATTCTACACCCTGAGTGCTCATTCTGGTAACACCATCACGATGGAGAGCGTTGATGCCACAGAAGCCAATAAAGCCTATATGTTCAAACCTGCAAAGGAAACGTTTAGTGCCGAAATGGTTGACGTGAAAAAAGCCGACCCCGTGCGTACCACAGTCAGCTCGCTGTCGTTCCTGGGTACTTATCAGAAGATACCGGCTCTCAATTCTACAGCCGACTTCGTGTATTATTGCTTCATGCAAGACGGTCCGCAGGCAGGCAAGTTCGTCAAGATTACTGATGCTGTTGATGTCAACCCGTTCCGTGCTTATATGAAATTGCCTGCATCCGAATCGCTTGCTCGCGTTCTCGATCTCAACTTCGGCGAAGGTGGAGCTACGGGAATAGGAAACCTCACCCCTAACCCCTCTTCTATAGGCGAGGGGAACGTTGGCTTCTACGACCTGCAGGGTAGGAGAGTGCTCTATCCCAAGAAGGGACTCTATATCTTGAATGGTAAAAAGGTAATCATTAAATAAATGGAGGACATGACAATGAAAAAACAATATATCGCTCCACAGATGGAGACCTATTACATTCAGTCCGCTGATTCGCTCCTGACCACATCGAACCTTGTTCCTGTGGATGGTGGCGGAGGAATTGCCGGTTCGCAGTTCTTCGACGAAACCGACCTCTTACAGGGCAACGACGACATGAATACCCTCCTCAGGGAATTGGGAATGTAACAAATGAAGAGCCGTTAGTTTAACGGCTCTTTATCGTAGCAATAGATGAAGAGGCATGAATCGGGAAGAAGCCATAGCTGCAGGCATGGAGGTGCACGAGATACAGCACTCGATGAAGAGGCGCACCCCATGGCATGACTATAGCCGCAAGGGAACATATATGCTGACCCTTGTGGTGAGGGAACGCATGCCGATATTGGGCACGCTGAGGGGATGTCTGGAGGGCGAGGTGATGCCTTATGTGGAGCTCTCTGCCCTCGGAAATGCGATTGTTCAGGAAGAGCAGCAGAAGATAAATCAATCTTACCCTTTGGTGGAGGTGTGGAAACTGTGCATGATGCCAGACCACCTGCACATGATTGTAAGAATCAAAGAGCACATGGGAGAGAATGAGCATCTGGGGAAAGTTGTGGCCGGATTCAAATCGGGATGCAATAATGTATATTGGAGATTGTTCAATATGAACCAGCCGCCCAGACAAGGTTTGTTTGAGAAAGGCTATTGCGACAAGATTCTCATGCACGAAGGACAGTTGGACAATTGGAAACACTATCTTGATGATAATCCTCGTCGATTGATGATGAAACGTCAGAACCCGGAACTGTTCTCCGTACTAACAGGCATGGAGGTGGCAGGTGAGCAATGCCAGGTAGTAGGTAACAGATTCCTGCTGAACATTCCCGACAAGGTAGCTGTCATTGTTCACAGGCGCTACACGGATGAGGAAAATGGCGATGAACCGAGGATACAACATCATCCTGCTTAGGGAGAATGGCTTCCCGAAGCTGTACAAGCCCTCAGGTGAGGCTTTTGATGCCTGTGCCAAGGGGGTGCTGTTGCAGATAAGCCCTTGGGAATTTCATTACGAGAGACGGGTGATTACAAGGGAGCAGTGCCTCCACCTGAATGCGATGGCGGAAAGGATTGCTGATAACGGATAGAAATGGCGTGCTTGCCAAGCGGCAGATGGCGTGCTTGCCAAGCGGCTGAACCGCTTAAGACGGTGGTGGGGGGAGTTACGGTCCACGTCAGTTTTGCTGACGTTCTCTTCAAGCTAAAGACAAGAGTAGGAAGCAAAAAGTGGTTTTTATGATTTTTTTGCTTTTCGTTATGATTATTTAAAAGAGGTGGCCTACGTTTTGAGCCACCTGATTGTTTACCTTTGTGCCCTGTTACGACGAACGTGACACAATAACAATTTTAATTTAACTATTATGACAGAAAAAGAAGAGCCAGGTCAGCTGGTAGGATTCGAGAAGATGGCACAGCGAATTCTCGAATCGTTTGAAAAGAGAATGGAGCAATTCATTCTGCAAGCTGTGAAAAAATCCCAAGGAACGGTATATAATCTTGAAGGGGCTAATCTACGAAATTGTGCTTTTAATGGAAGTATTACCAATAACGGAAGTGAAAAATACTATGAGGAACGAGACTCTACCAAGACTCCTACTTATTCAGACGAGCAGATAGCGCAGGCGCTTATTGCCATCAATGGGAAGGACAAAGTGTTGAGCAACTATCAGCTATGGTTGGGGGCTTGCTGTTACCTGATGGGGCGATGTAACTATTCACGCAACTTGGAGATGTGTTGCAACAAGATAAATCATCTTCCGTATGGTGATATGAAACTGGATATAGAATGTAAATATGACAATATCCGTAAGTTTGGTTTTCTAAGGTTTGTCAAAGAGGGTGTAGACACTTGGGATGACTACCAACCCAAGGAGGATGAGAAGAAATTGTTCTATGGGTGTAAGGCTGTTGTCAATGAATTGGACTTCAGACTAAATGGAGAATACGAATAGGACAGTTTTTCCCATATTTTCCCAATTTTTTCCCAAACGTTCCCAAACATTCCCAAATTTTTCCCAAAACGTTCCAGCGGTGCTGGGGCGTTTTTTTTATGCCTACTTTTGCCGACGTGATCACAAAAAGTTATTAATTAAAATGTTCAAAAGTATGAAACAAGGAAAGAATCGAGATCATCCGCTACGGATGGCGGGGAAGCAGGAAAGGCTCAAGTCGGATAGGGCGGAGAAATTCTCTGCCGTATGGAGAGATAATCTCTTCGGTAAACGGAGAAATTCTCCCGACGGCTCTAACTTCGCCTTTGTGAGAAATCCCGCAGGGATTCGCATTAAGAAATGTTGCGCTTCGTGCGCCTGGAAAGTTCTGATTGACAGTCTGGTTAATCGCAAGT
>ONDP01000053.1 GCA_900316645.1 uncultured Prevotellaceae bacterium | reverse complement strand
CAGCTTGCCTTATCTGAAGAACTGGCTCGACTCCCTCAAAGAAGAGCCTGCCTTCATCAAGACCGTTCTTCAGGATGTGAAGAAAGCTTCAGGAATGATCAACCAGCACATCGACAAGGTTCAGTTGGAGTTGGATAAAGCCCAGGATGTGAAGCAGGAAACAGCCAATCAGGTGACTGCCAACTATGGCAGCTATGACATTCCCAAGTGGGCATTGCCTTACATTATCAATGGTGATGCCAGCGGCATCAGCGACCAGGAGCAGGAACTGGTTGACAAGTTCCTTGAAAAGAACTTCCCTGACGGGTTTATCCCGGAAGTCGAGGAAGGACAAGACAAGGAACTCAACCGTTATCCGGCTTTCGGTGAAAGGAACGAGAATGCCCTGACCGACCGAGGCGAGTCACCTTATCTTGCCGTCGATACCGTTTCCGTCAAGTTCAGTGAACCTGGCTATATGGAAAACGTGTCTGACAAAAAGGATGATGGCTATTCCTATGAAACGGTCGCTGACAACACCAAGGAACAGATAGCAGCCAAGACACCTCCCAAAGAGGAGGAACAGGAAGAAGTCTACTTCCATCGGGGACGTTAGCAACATTTCTTTGTCCATTCTTAAATCAGAGAGAGTCTGTTCATCAAAAGCATGACTCTCTCTCTTCTTTGGTGTACGACCTTACTTAACTGTATTCAAAACCAAGGATGCTTCAGTAATTGACAAAATTACCAAGTTTTCTACTTGTTATTCGACAAAAATGCTAAGTCTTGTAGAATTAGCTTATTTTAATCTAAAAAATCACCTCAAAAGTAAAACACACATTTGAATTAGAATAGAAACAAAAGCCAAAAAGGTAATAAATGACCCTTAATCGACAAAATTTCTTGTTTTCTTATCTCTTAATCGAAAAAATATCGTATCTTTGCACCGTAATTTATATTTTAATCGAAAAAATGGCAAAGAACACTTCGCTACAGAACGTACAGGAAATCGTAATGGCGACCTCGGACAAAAACGAGTCGGCACGAAGAACGGCAATGTTAAAAGTAGGGACACTCCGAAAGATTGCCCCCAAGGTATATACGACTACTATGGATGAAGCCCCGGAGGTCATCATAAAGAGGAATCTGTTTTATGTGCTGGGGCAATTATATCCACATGCGGTCATCAGCCATCGTTCAGCCTATGAGCTGAAGCCGACTGCTGAAGGAGATATATTTCTGACCTATACATACACCAAGAATGTTTCTTTGCCAGGTGTCACCGTCCACTTGATGCAGGGACCAATGGGAACGTCACATGATATGCCTTTCATTGAAAATCTTTATATTTCCAGTGCCGAGCGTAGAGCACTGGAAAACCTTCAGAAAGGCCGTGCCCGCAGCAGCGTGTCCAAATGTCTGCCACGAACTTCTATAGAAGAAAAGTTGGAGCGTATGCTTCAGGTGAATGGAGAGGCTGGCTTAAACATGTTCCGTGACAAAGCAAGAAATATCGCCACTGAATTAGGTATGGAGGCAGAGTTTGACGCTCTCAATTCCATTATTGGAGCCTTGCTTTCTACCAAACCATCAGGCGTACTCTCATCTGCAAGTGCAATAGCAAGAGCTAAAGGCGAGCCTTTTGATGATGGAAGGGTGAAGTTGTTTGGGACATTGTTTGAAGCTCTCCACGGGGAGCAGTTCCCCTATATAGATGAACCGAACGTAGAAAATGCAGCGTTCCGCAATTTCGCTTTCTTTGAAAGTTACTTTTCCAATTATATTGAGGGTACGGAGTTTGAGATAGAGGATGCCAGACAAATCATAGAGACAGGGCAACCCATGCCAGCACGAAATGCAGATTCACACGATGTTCTAGGCACCTTCCAATTGGTGGCCAGCAGAAGGGAAATGCGGCGCACACCATCTTCCTCTGATGAATTGATAGAATTGCTGCAAGATCGTCACCGCATCCTGATGGCCGCTCGTCCAGACAGAGAGCCAGGAATGTTTAAAATGCAAAATAACCATGCCGGTGACACGCATTTTGTTGATTGTACCCTCGTCAGAGGTACTTTACGAAAGGGATATGAATTTTACCAGGCACTTGAGCATCCTTTTGCCCGGTCACTTTTCATGCTTTTCATGGTGAGTGAGGTTCACCCATTCAACGACGGCAATGGTAGAATATCTCGTGTTATGATGAACGCAGAACTGGTTGCGGCAGACCAGTCAAAGATTATCATTCCAACTGTCTTCCGCGAGGATTATCTCAATGCCTTACGGAGATTGACACGAAGGGGAGATCCAAGCGTGATTATCCGGGCTTTGTCCAGAGTTCGTCAATTCAGTGCCAACATCACTGGTGTTGATTTTGACGCAACTCGTAAATATCTTGAAGAATGTAATGCCTTCAAGGATGGGGATGGTTATATTCTTAGATTCTAAATCCTTATGATCCTCCTTGCCACGAATCAATGAAGTTGTCGAAATGGAAAAGATTGAGGGAACCTACTCATCACGAGCGGGTTCCCTCTTTAATAATATGCCAAACAAAGAAAAAAAACATAAATAACTATAGCGTTTTTACTCCATTCAGAATGAAAGTGTCACACAGGTCTGACGGTTAGCCTGGACTGGAGAATACTCGTTGATGCCGCCTTCATAAGAGGTCGTGACAAACGACTCATCGATACCACGCTGCACCATGAGCGTCTTGATGTAGTCGGCACGTTTTCGTGACAGGCTATTGTTGATTTGCTCGTTGCCGGTGGCCGAGTGCAATCTCATCAATGTTGAGCAGCTGAGAGACCTCTGTAAGTTCATCCGTTCCGAGTCGGAAGAAGAAGTAGATGGGTGCGCCGATATATTCCGAACCATTTATCATGGCCGAAAGATAACTGTCGGAGGAACTGTCTGCAAAGAGAGGGTCAATTCCTTCAGCTCCATTGCTGCCATCCTCATCCATCGCGTCCATACGTTTTTTCATCGCTTTAGGCATCGTTTCAGGATTACCGTCCCATCCCTTGTTGTTCAGTCGAGCACGAAGCGAGTTAAGACCAGAATAGTCATTATGTGGATAGAGGGAGCGTTCTTTGTCATCGCCCTTGTCACCAATCCTGTCCTTATAGAGGTCAAGC